>CAWJRD010000046.1:0-220337 GCA_963845015.1 uncultured delta proteobacterium | reverse complement strand
AAAAAATATCATAAGGTCCAATTGCAAAAGACTATCGTCGTCATTCCGGTGAAAGCCGGAATCTTGTCATTCCAATTGGTTCTGGACTCCGGCTTCCGCTGGTGTGACGGTTTGGGTGAGTTTTGAAAATACCTCGTAAAACATAACAATTTCATTGACCCTTATCCGAGAACATACAATGCCCGACGAACCCACTTCTCAAAGTTCACAGCCTATCGAACGGCGCCTTGCAACGATCCTGTGCGCCGATGTCGCCAGCTACAGCAAAATGATGGCCGCCAACGAAGAACGCACGGTAAACGTGTTTCGCGGCCACCGGGAAATCTTCGAATCGATGGTCAACCAGCACCGCGGAAGGGTCTTCAATACGGCCGGCGACGCGCTGCTTGTTGAATTCAACAGCCCGGTTGAGGCCGTTCGCTGTGCAACCGACATCCAGGCCGCACTGCGGACGCGCAACGAACATCTTGCGCCTGAAGAAAAGATGCAGTTCCGCATAGGAATCAACCTGGGAGATGTCATCATCCAGGGCGGCGATCTGCTCGGTGACGGCGTGAATGTTGCGGCGCGCATCCAGGCTGCGACCACTCCCGGCGGCATCTGCATATCGGGCAGCGTGCACGACCAGATCCAGAACAAGCTGTCTCTCGACTTCAAGCTGTTGGGCGAGCAGACTTACAAGAATATCCCCAAGCCGGTCCGCACTTACACCATCAATGAAGGCGCCGCAGCAGTTACGCCCCCGAGCAGGACGGGGTGGCGAGTGCCGGTAGCGGTCATCGCAGCGGTTCTGGCGGTTGCAGGCGCAGGCTACTGGGGCTACCGGCAGTACGACGCGCACCGCAGCGAACAACTCCAGGTTGAAGCAAGGTTGTCAGCACAGAAACTGGCCGCCGAGCAGGTGCAGCAGGCCGCCGAACAGGCAAAGCGCGATTTGCAGCTGCAGGCGCAGAAACAGGCCGCCGAAGAGGAACTGCGCCGGGCACAGTCGGAACGAGATCGGGTCGAACAGGATCGAAAAGCCCTCGAGGCGGAAAGGCGGGCCGCGGACGCTGCAAAAAAGCAGGCCGCGGATGAAGCACTGCGCCGTGCTCAGGAAGAACGTGCACAGCTCGAACAGGATCGAAAGCAACTCAAGGCGGAAAAAGCAGCCGTGGAGGCCGCTAAAAAGCAGGCCGCGGATGAAGCGCAGCGCAGCGCACAGGAGGAGCAGAATCAACGCGATCAGGAACGCAAGCGGCTCGAGGCAAAAAAGCAGTCCGCCACGTCGGATATGAACCAGGCAACGACTAGTCGGCATGAGACGCCCGCAGCCACGACAAAAGAAATTTCGAGTCTCAGCGCTTCGCATGACGGCACTTACAGCGGACGGGTCTGCAACCAGTTCACATTTCCCGGAGACAAAAGGCCGGCCTGTTGGCCGCTCGCCCTTGTGGTGCGCAATGGAATCGCCGAAGGCAACTGGATCAACAGGGCGATGAAGACGTGCAAGGCCTACGGAACCGTCGGCGAAGACGGCTCGATCCAGTTGAACCTGGCGGCCTGGACACTAAATGGCCTTCCGGCCAGAGCGGTCCTGATCGGCCGCATCGTCGACGGCGCTATCACCGCTTCCGGAAAATGGGGCGCAGTAGGTGATGTTTCTGGAAACTGGAATCGGAATCCATAACAAGACTTACGCTTTTCTTGCGCTAAAACTGAATGGCCCTGAACACGCCTCAAGAAATCCATGAAAATGTCTTCTCGCCGTTTTTTAAGGATGACCTACCAGAAATAGCGAGGGACCATATTTGAAAACTCATGCATTCTTGCATATATGCATGAGTCCGGCCATTATTAACGATACTAAAGGTATCATTGATTCTCCGGATCCCTCCGGCAGCCTTAATAAATCGCAATATGAGTGCCACAATCCTGATATTAATCCAAAAATACCCTAAAATAAAGCACTCGTTTCTGTCAAACAAAATGACGAAATCCGAATTGGGGAACATTCGCCATAATTTGGATTACATTGAACAAATCCCGATGGTGTGGGAAATTAAAGCCTCTGGAAGGGAGGCCATGTCACCAGTAGCCTCTACCCCGGATCATTCTCAGAAAGCCGCACCATTTGATTTCAACTTGTTTGCAGCCGTAAACTTTGGCCTTTCTTTGGCCCAGGCTGAAATTGCTATTTCATGTAAAACCGTCCTGGCAACCCCAACGATTGGGGGGTCCTTTGACTTCCGGGGTATACTTGGACAAGGACCGAGACCCGAACGCTTCTCCACGGGCATCTCAGGAAGCCGGGCTAGAGAACAGAACAAGTTTGCGTATTCAGGAAACGGGCAGAGGGCTTCCAGCGGGTCCAGCCGCAAATACGGAAGAAGATGCGCTGGGTTCTGATTCGGGAGACGCCGGCCGGCAGAACCGGAATACCGCGCTGATCCTGAAACCTGATCATGAACATGTTTCAAAGCATCAGGGCCGAGTTATTCCTGAGATCGGATGCACCGGGTTGAGGCCGGGTGAAGTCAGAGGCACAAGGCGCGTTTTTTAGTGCGCAAACCTTACGATGACATGGGCCGGAAGGCGAACGAGCGCACAGCAGCAGGACAAAGGGGATTTGTTTTTTGTTTTGTTCATTGGCCAGGTGATCCGCACCGGGGCCGGGAAACGGGCAGGAAACTGCTTGAAAGTTTTCTTATTATCCTGTTTTTAGGTGTGGGTAATTTTTACTCGTTGGTTCAAAAGTTGTGACAGAGTTGTGACACTTTCGGTTTTTAACGAAAAAGGCGCTTATCCATGATGAGAATAATCGCCTTTAACTTCCTGTTTTTATTGGTGCCTGGGACGAGAATCGAACTCGTACAGGGATAAACCCCGAGGGATTTTAAGTCCCTTGCGTCTACCTGTTCCGCCACCCAGGCTGATGGGCATCAAATACGGCTGGTTGATGAAAACAATTCGATTAATGCTAATACATGATGAGCGCTGTAAATGCAAGGATCAAAAATCCATCCGGCTGAAGGCTTGATAGGACTTCGTTGACACTTTGATCACTGGCATGCACGGATAAAGGCTTGTGGTTTTTACGCCAGCCTGATATCAGAATACGCCATGCTGTTCATCGGAGAGACCTGCCGGTAAGATTTTCTGGTCGCGCTTTCAATACTCAGCAAGCACCGAAAGCCGATCGATCCACTGTCACTTTTTGTTAAACAGGATATTATCATGAAAGGCTATGTTCAGGTTTATACGGGAGACGGGAAAGGAAAGACCACGGCAGCGCTTGGCCTTTCCCTTCGGGCTGCGGGCGCCGGCCTGAAGGTGTTTATCGCCCAGTTTATCAAAATGGGCGATTACAGTGAAATCAAAGCCCTGCAACGCTTTTCGGATTTGATTCGCGTTGAGCAGTTCGGCCTTGGCCGGTTCATCAAGGGAAAACCCTCTTTTGAAGATATCGAAGCCGCCAGAAAAGGACTTGAAAAAGTCCATGCCGTTCTGATGGACGCCCAGCATGATGTGGTGATCATGGAAGAGGCCAATGTCGCCGTAATGTGCGGACTTTTTTCAGCCGACGATATCCTCGGGCTGATCGCCATCAAACCGGAGTCTGTGGAACTGATCATTACCGGCCGGGGAGCCGATCCCCGAATTATCGAAAAGGCGGATCTGGTTACCGAGATGAAATGCATCAAGCACTATTATGATCAGGGGATTCAGGCCAGAATCGGCATTGAAAAGTAATCCGGAATTATGCGCATCATCGCAGACAATTTGAGGATTACCCAAAAAGCCATTGAAATCGCCGTGGCCGAAAATGATCCTTTACCGCTGCAGGCAATGGCGAAACGGTGCGAGATGGCCGGAGCCGACGGGATCGACATCAACTCCGGCCCCCTTTACCGGGATCCGGAATCCCGGATGGCCTTCATGGTTGCGGCGGTTCAGGAAGTCAGCCAACTTCCGCTGATCCTTGACACCTCAAATCCAAAAGCCTTGAAAGCCGGTCTTCTTGCCTGCAAAACCCCCGCAACCCTCAACGGACTTTCTCTGGAGCCTTCCAGACTTGAACATATCCTGCCGCTTGCGGCAGCGCATCAGACCGATCTTGTCTGTTATCTGCTTGTATCCGAATGGCCATGTCCCGCCGGACAGCACGGAACGCCTGAATGTCGCGGTTTTGCTTTATCAGAAATGCCTGGAGGCGGGGGTCGAACCGGACCGCGTGATTATCGATCCGGTTGTGGTCCCGCTTTCCTGGCAGGATGGGTTGTTTCAGGCCAGAGAAGTGCTGACCGTCATCAAAACCCTTCCGGAGCTTCTGGGCTATCCCGTCCGAACCATCGCCGGCCTGTCCAATCTTACGGCCGGCGCAAGGGATCCCGTCAAAAAACACCTGGCGGAACAAACCTATTTGCCGATGCTGGCCGCTTCCGGACTGAGCATGATTCTGATGAATGTCCTTCACGCCGAATCGGTTCGGGTGGCCCGCACGTGCCGCCTGTTTTCCCAGGAATCGATTTTCACCTGGGAGATGGTCGGCTGACCGGTTACGATGGTTTTGGCGGGGTCAATGCCGCCAGGGCCGCTTCAAACCGGGAATTGATGGCAATCGTCATTTGCGCCGCCTCATTCAGCAACTCCGCGGTTGCTTCCATATGGTTCTCCCTGGCTTTTTCCGCCCATCCCCGGTAAGTTCCGGCATGATCGTCATTGTGCCGGATCCAGTGATCCAGAAGCTTGACCATCTTTTCTTCAAAAGACATCTCGGTTTGAACCTCATGATGGTGATGGTGGCCGTGATCGTGGTCGTGGTCGTGATCGTGACAATGATCATGATTGTGTTCGTGATGATGGGACATAACGCCTCCTTATTGTCTTTTTATATTGCGGCAGCCTCACCGCTCCTGGTGATATGAATCAAAATTCTTTCCATAAAAAACGAGCGAATCCATAGCGTCGGAAAGCCCGTCCCGCTGTCATCCGTTATCTGTGATCTGTCACACCAGCCATTTTTCCACCAGCCCGTATGTCACCATCCCCGCAATCACCGTCCAGCCCAGGGAGCGGGTTATGATGGCAATGACAAAGGTTGGAATGGCGGCGATGCATTCCGGCCGCATCCAGTCAATATGCCGGGGCTGGCCGGTAGTGATCAGCTCCGGCAGGAGCAGCGCTCCCAGAATCGCCGCAGGAATCAGATCCAGCCATTGAACAAGCCATTGGGGCAGGCTGCGCCTGCTGAGAAAAAACAGCGGAAACCAGCGGGGAATGTACGTCACCAGCCCCATGCCCAGAATGATAAGACCGAATTCTCCTGAAGTCATTTTTCTTCCTGCATTTTATTTTCATGATCCGCCAATACGCCCATCAACGCTCACAATGCGCATTTTTCTTTGACTTTTCTGCTTTTTGCTTGCCCGGATCCGAACCCAGAGCCCGATTGTGGCTGCCAGAACCGAAGCGATCACCACATACAGATTGCCGGGAATGATCAGCGAAAGCAAAACGGCAGCGCATCCGGCGATGGCGGCGGTTATCACATAGATCAGGCCTTTGATCTGAAATATCAGCAGGCAGATAAACATGGCGATCAGGGCATAATCGACTCCGAATGCATGCGGTGGAATAAACCGGCCCCCGTATCCGCCGGCAATCGTGCTCAGAATCCACACCAGATTGGAAGCATGATTGACGGTCAGGGCCTGCGAAATTGTCCATTTTCCTTCCTTGAACCGGGGCTGGTTGACCGCAAAGCTTTCATCGGTAATGCCGTAGGCAAAAAAAGCCAGCGTGGCCTTTCCGGCATTCCGGCAATAAAGGGAAAGAGAAGAGCTCATCAATAGATGCCTTAAATTCACCACAAACGTGGTCATGATGATGGCCAGCGGCGCCGAGCCTGCGGAAATCATGGCAACAGCGATAAATTGAGCGCTTCCGGCAAAAACAAAAACAGACATGAGGCCGATTTCAAGCGGACTCAATCCGGCTTTCTGAGCCAGAAGTCCCAGGGCCAGCCCTATCGGGACATAACCGACACATATGGGCCATGCCGCCCAGAGTCCCTGGCGGATGGCCTTCTTTAAGCCATCGTTTGATTCGGAATGTGAAATGTTCATGATGCTTTATCCTTATATCCCAGCTCTTGACGGCATTCAAGCCAGAATAATCATCCGATATATTCGGCGCCTTTCTACCGGAGTTTCATGAAAGCATAATTTGACTTTTCATGAAGCAATCATTATTGATAGACGAGTAATATGACAGTATCGCTTTTTTTGGGCTTTTGAAGAAGGCGGACTGATATGCTGCAATGCGCGGATGGTTATTCGACAACAGAGGAGTCTATCATGAAAAAATGGAAATGTTTGGTTTGCGGCTATGTTCACACGGGAGATGAGCCTCCGGAAAAATGCCCGGTTTGCGGGGCGGATCGCAGCAAATTCGTTGAACTGGTTGAAGAATCCCCTCAGCAGGATGAACCTGATCGGAAAACACCTCCTGAGCCAACGGCACAGCAGCCGGTTTCTGAACCAGCCGCTGCTGATAGTTTTGACCAGCCGGAAAAAGATGCCCCCGAAGCGGCGCAGACCGCCTTTCAGAAATATTATGCGGTCGTCACCGGGTTAATGGTCAAATATCACGCCCATCCCATAAGCGTCCATGTCCCCAACGGCGTTCTGCCGGTAGCCATTCTCTTTCTGGTGCTTTCCATGCTGTTTCAGGCAGCAGGACTTGAAGCCGCTTCGTTTTACAACATGATCATCGTGGTTCTGGTCATGCCCAAGGTCCTGTTTTCAGGCTATGTTGACTGGAAAAACCGGCTCGGCGGCAATTTGACCAATTTGATTTTAACCAAAATGATCTGCGGCGCCACGGTTTTCTTGCTGGGGCTTTTTCTGGTTGTCTGGCGATGGATGGACCCGATGGTCGCCCTGGCGTCTTCCCCGTCCCGAATGATGTATCTGTTTCTCCACCTGGTCATTCTGGGTGCTGCAGCCCTTGCCGGGTATCTGGGCGGCAAGCTCATCCGGTTCCCGGGAGACTGACCGGAACATGAAATACATCGAACTGGATGATTCCCAAGGCCTGCCCGAGGGGGCCATTGATGAGGACACGCTGTTTTCATTCGACTGCAATCCCGGGGTATCCTGCTTTAACCTTTGCTGTCACAACCTCAACCTGTTTCTGTATCCTTATGATGTCATCCGGTTGAAGCAGCACCTGAAATTATCCTCGGACGCGTTTCTGGAAAGGCACGTGGATGTGGTGCTGCGCGACGGCTGCTTTTTTCCGGAAGTGCTGCTGTCCATGTCGGAACTTGCGGAAAAGCCCTGCCCGTTTCTATCGCCTTCTGGCTGTTCCGTATATTCGCATCGTCCGGAAGCCTGCCGCATGTTCCCGATCGAACAGGGACTCGTCTATGATGCCAAAACCCGAAAAAATCGAAAAATCCATTATTTCAAGCCGCCCGGGTTCTGCCAGGGATCAAAAGGCGGGAAACAATGGACGCCATCGGCTTGGATCAAGGATCAGGGCGCTGAAGACTATAACAAAATGACCCAGAGGTGGTCCGAGCTGATGAGACTGTTTCGGAGCGACCCCTGGGCAGGCGAGGGACCGGATGGAAAGCGGGGGAAAATGGCATTCATGGCTGCCTACAACATGGATGCGTTTCGGGAATTTGTTTTTAAAAGCAGTTTCTTGATGCGCTACCGGATTGCATCCGCGCTTCTGGATAAAGCAAGGACAGATGATGTGGCGCTCCTGAAAATCGGCATGGCCTGGATCGAGCTCTTTGTCTGGGGAAAACCCTCCCCCCTGCTGCGCCCCAAAAAAAACTGAGCCTACAATACCCCTTCGGGCATGGGAATCACGGCCTCGCCGCCCAGAACATATCCGCCGTCCAGCCGCAGGATGCTCCCGGTCATAAAGGGCGCATCCCGCACCACAAACAGAACCGCCTTGACGACATCTTCAATCTCGCCCATGCGCCCGACCAGCGTATGCGCGACAATCGCCTGTTTCTGTTGATCCGTCAGCAGCCCCCACCCCCGGGTTTTATCGCCATGCCGGGTTTCGACCATCCCCAGCATGATTTCGTTCACCCGGACCTGCGGGGCCCCGATCCGCGCCCAGGTCTCCGTCAGAAGCGATACGCCACGGCTTGCGGCCGCATATCCTTCGTTGAACACATAGGCGGCGGGACCGGATCTGCCCACGATCCCGGCGATCGACGACAAATTGATCACAACGCCGTCCCCGCTTGATATTAAATGCGGCAGGGCTGCGTTAAACACCCACATTTTGGCGCGAAGGGTCGTGGCCATCTCGAGATCCCACTGCTCCGGGGTATACGCTCCGTGAACCACCGGCCAGCCGCCCCGTTCGATATTGTTGATCAGGATATCGAGCCGGCCGAACCGGTCCATCACCTGCTGAATCAGCGCTTGAATGCACTGGGTATCCAGCAGTTCCGTTCGAACGATCATCGCATTGGAGCCAAACGGCGCCACATCGTCTTTCAACGCAGCCAGGCTTTCTTGCCAGTCAAAATAATTAAAGGCAACCCTTGCGCCCTGGCGCAAAAGCGCCATCCCGATACCCTTTCCAATGCCTTTTATGGCGCCCAGCACCAGCGCAACGCGGCCGCTAATTTCCATTCAAAACCTCCAGCTCCTCCCACCGACAGACTGGCGGTTTCAATCTCCTGCTCAAGGGCCTCCAGCCTGGCCCTGGCTCTGACGATTTCATCGCCGGCCTGCTGGTAAAACATCGGATCGGACAGGGCCTGATACAGGTTCTTCTGCTCGGCTTCAAGCACCTCGATTCGCTGCGGCAGGGCTTCCAGTTCCCGCTGCTGCTTGAAGCTCAGCGCCTGGCGGCGTTCGCGCGCAGGCTTTATTCTCCCGACCTTGACCTTTTCCGCCTTGATCGGCGGCTCGGGAAGCCTTCGCTGGCGCAGCCAGTCATCGTAGCCCCCCACGTACTCACCGACACGGCCCTGGCCTTCAAAAACGAGGGTGCTGGTCACGACATTGTTCAGGAAAGCCCGGTCGTGGCTGACCAGCAGCAGCGTTCCCGGATAGTCGAAGAGCAGCTCCTCCAGAAGTTCCAGGGTTTCGGTATCCAGATCGTTGGTCGGCTCATCCATGATCAGGACATTGGACGGTTTGGTGAAGAGTTTGGCCAGCAGCAGGCGGTTGCGTTCCCCGCCGGAGAGAATCCGTACCGGGGACCGGCTGCGTTCCGGGGAAAAGAGAAAATCCTGCAGATAGCCGATGATATGGCGGGACCTGCCGTTGAACTGGACCGTGTCATTGCCTTCGCCGACATTATCGGCCACGGATTTGTTTTCATCGAGCTGGGCCCGGAGCTGGTCAAAATAGGCGGTTTCAAGACGGACGCCATGCCGCACCGCGCCTTTCTGCGGCGAAAGCTCCCCCAACAGCAGACGAAGGAGCGTGGTCTTTCCGGAGCCGTTCGGCCCCATGATCCCCACCTTGTCGCCGCGCTGGATGACCGTCGAGAAATCGCGAATGATCGGCGCCTCGGGATCGTAACCGCAGCAGACATCTTCGACCTCAACCACAAGCTTTCCGGAACGCCCGGCCTCCTGGGCCCGCAGCCGGACCGATCCCACGCGCTCGCGCCGGCTGCGCCGATCCTCCCGCATCTTTTCCAGCATGCGCACGCGGCCCTCATTGCGGGTGCGCCTGGCCTTGACGCCCTGCCGGATCCAGGCCTCTTCCCGGGCCAGCTTCTTGTCGAATTCGGCCCTGTGTCCGGCTTCCGCATCCAGGGCTGCCTGCTTTCGCTCCTGAAACGTTTGATAGTCGCAGGACCAGTTCGTAAGACTGCCCCGATCCAGCTCAAGGATGCGGGTGGCCAGCTTTTGGAGAAACATCCGGTCATGGGTGACAAACAGCAGGGTTCCGCCGTAGCGCAGCAGAAAATCCTCGATCCAGCCGATGGCGTCGATATCCAGATGGTTGGTGGGCTCGTCCAGGAGCAGAATATCCGGATCGCATGCCAGGCCTCTTGCAAGCATCACGCGGCGCTTGAGACCGGCGGAAAGCGTTTCAAACCGGGCATCAGGGTCCAGGTTCATGCGTGAAAGGGTTTTTTCCACCTGCAGGCGCCCGGCGGCATCCTGCGAAACGGGCAGCGCCGGGTCCGGATTTTTCCAGTCTGCCGGCGACAACATCAGCCGTTTCACCGGCCAGTCCATGCGGCACTTCCTGGGAGAGCATGGCAATCCGCACGCCCTGCTGACGGACAATCTCGCCGTCATCCGGAAAAAGATCGCCATGAATCAGCCGCATCAAGGTCGACTTGCCGGCGCCGTTTCTGCCCAGAAGGCAGACGCGTTCTCCGCGCTCGATCTGAAAATTCACCTTGTCCAGCAGCGGATGCCCGCCAAACCCCATACTCACATCTTTCAAACTGATCAGCGCCATGCGGTTCGCCCTTCACTTTCTGACTGCATCATGCAAAAACTTTCCTTTCCTACAAACCACCATGGCTTTCAACGCATCAAGGATCGATGCTTTCTCGCAAACCACCAAACGCCGGACTGTGTCTGGGAATCTTCCGTCAGGCAGCTAAACATTCAGAAATCAAGTTTCGGGTCATTCCTTGACTGCTGATATTTTCTCCTCAGGAGCTTGGTCTTGCCTCTTTTAATCTTGCTGTCCAGGCGTTTTTCCTGGGAACTGCGCGTGCGTCGGGTGGGCCTGCGCTGCCTGGGCGATATGGCCACGCTTTGGATGAGTTCCTGGAGCCGGCGAAGGGCTTCCTCCCGGTTTTTTTCCTGGCTTCGATGCTGCTGGGCCTTGATAACGATGACGCCGTCCAGGCTGATGCGATGATCCTTCAGCCTTAAAAGCCGTTCCTTGTAAAAATCGGGCAGCGACGAAGCTCCGATGTCAAAGCGCAGGTGTATGGCGGTAGAGACCTTGTTGACATTCTGGCCGCCTGCTCCCTGGGCCCGAATCGCAACGATCTCGATCTCGGTGTCAGGGAGGGCTACGGCGCCGGAGATTTGCAGCATTGACGGAAGGCGATGGAGAATATTTTTATCAAAGGATAAATGTTCTCTCGAACAGTTCCCGAATGGCTTTTTTTCCGTTTTCTTCCAGAAAGCGCGTTCCCGTGCCGGCAAAATGAACATGACTGATGACCGGTTCATCCCCTTTTTTCCGCTCCACCCAATCGGTATGATTCCAACTGAACCATGCATTGCGCTTCTGATCGAACACATACAAGGGTTTGTTGCAGAGTTTGCTGAACTCGGCGCCCCATCCCGTGCCGCCTTTTACGGTTTTATCCTCCAGGATCTCTCCGATCACGTAAACTTCCTGCCCGCTGTTGATCTGATACCAGATGCTTTGCAGAATTTTGCGGAATGTGGGATTGTCCGTGTAGCGGCGATTCATCAACCGCGAAACATATTCCAGGCTCACGTCTCCATTTTTCAATTCCTCGCGATTCAGGACGCGCAGGCCGCGCTGACGGATTCTGTTGTGTCCTTCAAAAGTGAAATTCACTTCTTCAATGCCGAAATGCTCGGCATTCGCTCCAAATTCCGCTTCAGCCCCGTTTGCGCCGCCGCTGAAAAGAATCACATCTTCCGTCTTCATCTTCCTTCCTTTCTTAAAACCCCTGATTTATGTACTGTAAACAGAATGGCCATAGCATTGGACGCCCGCATATGAAACTCGCTCCGGGAGCACGGGCGTCCTGACCGCGCTCCCCTTATTTTCACGGCAATGTAGCTGAATTGGTTAAATGCAATTCCGGATTTTCAGCCGCTTCCCCCTGCCCTGCCATCATCACAGGGACCGGAATCGTCATCCATGCGGGAATGCTCCGCACTTGGGGCAAGCTCACAGACCGGAAGCGGTTCAGCCGGGGTCATGGTCTTTGCGCAGCATTCGGGAGCCGGCTCATCCGCCGGAAGGCTCCGTTTTTTTCCACATTCCGAACATTCATAATCGATGCGATCTTTCATGGATTACTCCTTTCTGGCTTTTTGCGGTTAATTGCCTGCATAGTGTACATGACAACGCCCCAGATGACAAGAAGAACGCTTGCCATCCGCGGGAGATTCAGTTTCAGGTTCGCAACAGGCTTTCAAATTTCAAATTATTCCCGCATCCAATACCTTTTATTTCAAGAAGAATCATCTTGCGGATAGCCTTCCTTGTCAGCCTGCGCTGCAAATGCAAGGTATTTCCTGGTGGCCTGGGACTCGCCGGCAAATGCGCTCATCAAATTCATACCTGTCTTACGCATGCGCTCTCCTTTTTGCCAAATGAAATAACCCGGATTTCCCGGGCTATCGTTAATGACTATCGGCGATAACGGCACGGCATTGCGCAGATATGCTTCCCCGGGGATTGGTTAAAACCAGTCCCCGCTTTAATTCTTGATTATCCAATGTGGTGCTGAATTGGCCTGACACCGCACCATACCAGCTTGCCCTGCCCATCGCACCCACGGCATCGCGCCGATGGTCCTTGTCACCGGACAGGCCATCATGAAGGCTGCGCACCAGGCAATTCATGATAAATATTTAATCATCAATTCGGATTATTAAAATGGCATGAAATATCCGGAAACAAAACAACTGGAAAACCTGCCGCGGGTTGTGATAAGACGCTTATTCATGGGAGATTGTCTGGCTGAAGAATCAGATTTGATATGGCGATGTCGCCAACCGTCATGGGGGAATAATGCCAGGTGAACCTGCCGGCAGATTGAAGCTGTTGATTCGGGCCCAGTATTTTCTGTATTTCGGAGTCATGGGCATTTATCTGCCATATTTTAACCTCTATCTTTACCACATCAAGCTCAGCGGTTTTCAGATCGGCGTGCTTTCGGCCCTTCGCTCCGTGCTGCTGGTGCTGTTTCCCGTGCTCTGGGGCATGCTGGCCGACCGGCTTCAGGCCAGAAAAGCCATTTATGTTTCCTGCAATATCGCCAGCGCGAGTCTTCTGGTCCCTTTATCTGTGTACGACCCGCTTTGAGTGGCTGGTGATGATCACCCTGGGGTACGGGATTTTTTTCTCCCCCATCATCTCCTTTCTGGAAGCCTTCACCATGGATGTGCTGGGCAAGGAGAAACAGCGATACGGCCAGACCCGGGCCTGGGGTTCCATTGCCTTCATTGTCGTTGTTGTTCTGGTCGGCGGCGTGATCGACGCCTATCCGGTCGGCATCATTCTGCCGCTGATTCTGGCGGGAGGACTGATTCAATCTGTGGTTTCCCTGGGAGTGCCGTCTGTCCGCACCGCCAGACTCCAGGGACTTTCCAGGGACACCGGGCAGTTGATGAGCCAGAAAGAGCATCGTCTTTTTGACCTGCGCTTTTCTGATGCTGCTCAGCCATGGGGCCTATTACGGCTTTTTTTCCATTCATCTGGAGAAACTGGGCTTTGATAAAACATTTATCGGCATCTCCTGGGCCGTGGCATCGACTGCCGAAATCATCGTGATGATCCATTCAGGGCGGCTGTTTAAGCGGTTTTCCCTGGAAACCGTCATGGTCTTTTCTTTTACCATTGCGGCGATGCGCTGGTTCCTGCTGGCCTTTGTCGACAGCGGGCCCGTGATCCTGATCACCCAGGTGCTTCACGCATTTACATACGGCGCCTTTCACATGGCCAGCATCCTGTATGTGGATGCCCTGTCCTCCGAGGCATCCAAAACGCTTGGGCAGGCGGTCAACAATGCGGTCAGCTATGGTTTGGGACTGATGGCGGGATTTTTTCTAAGCGGATATCTTTACGAAACCATCGGATCTCATGCGCTGTTCATGACCAGCGGGGGAATTGCGCTATTCGGGGGAATGATCATGAAACTGTATCAGATAGGCTTTAAAAACCGGCAAAAGGAGTCTTTATGACACATGAGGGATGCGGAGATCAGATCGCGGCCGCCATTGACGCCATTCGAAAATATGTTACGGAGATAACCGGCCAGGCGCCCACCGAGGCGGAGATCGCAAGGGCGCTGACCCGGTTTTTCGTGCTCAAGGAAATCTGCGAGCACATCGAGATGCAGCGGGAAAATCCCGAATGGTAATAAATGAAACCGAAGGAGCCTGAGACGCAAAGCCGAAGTTTTTTGACGACATCAAAACAGGCATCAGGCAAAATTCAGGATCATGCTGTCATTGGGCTGGTATGCCTGATAACGCAACCCTGCTTCTCTGGCGACATATTCAGGTACTGCAATACCGGATTCAAACTGGGCATAATTAATGAATGTCCTGCCGTCAATCATTACTTTCATCCCGGCGACAGCCTGTTTTAATGGCACGACAGCGCTGACGTCATGATACTTCTCCTTCATGGCCGAATAGCCGTAATTTTCGGCCTGTTTTCCAATGTCAACCTCAAGATAGAATTTCGATGCAGTTGCGATTTCTCTGTTTATATTTTTCGCCGATTTTATTTAGAACATCTCCAAGCTCAGTTCTCATAATATTACCTCCAGAATTTTTTGGTTCGAAATTATTATCAATAAATAATCTTTTTCGTATAAATGTCAATTTCGCGGTGCAGCGGGAAGTCCCCAGTGTCATCGTGCTTGATAAAATATAAATCCTACGATAAGCTGTTTTTCATGGATTATTTTGATAACATGGATATCCGAGCGGGATAGCGTGCTTGAACATAATCTCGAAGATCGGTCAGGGTAAAGCCTCTTGCGCGAGTTCCTCGATTTCTATAACCCGTCTGATGGGGAGAAGAGATTATGAGCAACTACTACTTGTTTCAGGATAGAAAGAAATGTATTGGATGCCATAGCTGCGAAGTCCAGTGTGAAAGCAACAAATCCCTTCCGTCCGGCTCAAGACTCTGTCAGATCGTTCCAGACGGCCCCCATGCCATCGACGGGCTGCCCAGGGTATCCCATGTATTGATGTCCTGCTTCCATTGCGAAACGCCCTGGTGTGTGGCGGCCTGCCCGGCGGGCGCCATGAAAAAACGCCCCGGGGACGGTATCGTTTATGTGGACCCGTTGCTGTGTATCGGATGTAAAAACTGTATTTCCGCCTGTCCCTGGGGCTCGGTTCAATGGGATCCGGAAAAACACCAGGCAATAAAATGCGATTTCTGCATGGATCGGATCGATCAGGGACTGAAGCCGGCCTGTGTGACGGTGTGCCCCTCGCACTGCCTGGAATTTGGCATGATCGAAGAAAAAATGCCGGGATTGCGGAAAAAACCGCTGGCGCCCGTCCTGCCTGCACGGGAAGATCTTGAAGGCTGAACCCCTTCCGCAAAAGCGCTGTCCGGTGAATGCCGTAATGGACCGAATTGGAGCGCATCCTGGATACCGGAAACCTGATCGATCCCAAAAGCCGGCGAAGAACTGAAAAAATCCTGGCGCTGATTCAGGATGTGGCCTGGGGAAGGGCTGGCGCTGACCATCTGCAGTCCATAGAATCCTTTGCGCGGAAAATCATCAACAGAAGGCCCGGATGATATCAGCCGGAAAACCGGGGAGTTTGTGGAACAGACGTTGACCGAATACCATGAGGTGTTTGTCAGTCATGTTCAGTCCAACAATTGCGCAACGGGTGAATGCGTCAAAATGGCGCCGGCTCCCTGTCAGATGGCCTGCCCTGCCGGTATGGACATCCCGACCTATGTCACCCTGATCGGCATGGGACGGGATGCGGAAGCCATCGAAGTGATTCGAAAAGACAATCCGTTCCCCTGGGTCTGCGGGCTGGTCTGTACCCGGCCCTGTGAACTGATGTGTGTCCGGGGCAGAATCGATCAGCCGGTTTCCATTAAATATTTAAAGGCCTTTTCCGCGGAGAAGTCGATGGTGGAAAGGCGGTATCTCAATCCGGCCAAAGAACCGGATAAAGGCCAGAAAGTCTGTATCATCGGCGCAGGGCCTGCCGGCATGAGCGCGGCGTATTACCTGAGTCTCATGGGATACGGGGTCCGGGTTATCGAAGCGCTGTCAACGGCCGGGGGAATGATGCTGCTTGGCATTCCCCGTTACCGGCTTCCGTGCCGCGTCATTGACCTGGAAGTGGCCATGCTTGAAGAACTGGGCGTGGATTTTCGCTTCAATACGAGTTTTGGAAAAGACGTTACCCTGGATTCCTTAACTGCCGAAGGATTTGAAGCCTTCTTTTTTGCGATCGGCGCCCATAAATCGTTCAAGCTCAATATCCCCGGTGAAACGGATTATCCTCAGGTCACTCAGGCCATCGATCTGCTGCGGCGCGTGGCCATGGGAGACTGGCAAATTCCGGGCGGGCGCGTGGTGATCATCGGCGGCGGAAATGTGGCCATCGATGCCGCCAGAACCTGCATCAGGCTTGGATGCAAGGAAGTGATTCTGGCATACCGCAGGGAACGCACGGAAATGCCCGCGGATGTCGAGGAAGTCGAACAGGCCGAGGAAGAAGGGGTCAGGATTTCATTTTTGACCATTCCGGTTGCCATAATGGGTACCGATCCCGGCCGGAATGGCCGGGTGACGGCGCTTCGCTGTATCCGCGCGGAAATGATCCTACAGGAAGGCAGCAGCCGGAAAGTTCCGGTTCCGATTGAAGGCAGCGAATATCTGATTGAAACCGATGCGGTGATTTCCGCTATCGGGCAGCAGGTGGATCAGGACTGCCTGTCATCGATTCCCAGGCTCAAATGGACCCGCAGAAATACCCTGTTTGCCAGCAGGGTCAACATGAAAACATCGGTTCCCGGAGTCTTTGCGGCCGGAGATGCGGTTTCGGGACCGGCGACCGTGATTGAAGCCATCGGCGGCGGCAAACGCGCGGCAGATGCCATTGACCGGTATCTGTCGGAAATTCCGCAGCCCAGAATCCCGCCGGTTCCGGTTCGAAGGGGAAGAATCGACTGGATAGAGATACCGGCCAAAGTCAAAATGGAATTGAAGCGGCCCGTCATGTCCCTGCTGCCCATTGACGAAGGCGAAAAACCTTTCAGCAGGTCGAAACCGGTTATCCGGAAAAAAGCGGTTCGGCA
This sequence comes from uncultured delta proteobacterium, assembly GCA_963845015.1. Lineage (GTDB taxonomy): Bacteria > Desulfobacterota > Desulfobacteria > Desulfobacterales > Desulfatirhabdiaceae > RAAP-1. The sequence continues at coordinate 203,328 of CAWJRD010000046.1, read as the reverse complement.
AGAGGCTGCCCGATGTCTTCGCTGTGATATTTGCACCCGTTGCGGGCGCTGCGTGGAAATCTGCCGGGACAAGATAAAAGTCGAAGCCCTGAAGATGGGTTATCTGGATTTTGATCGTCCCGGGCCAACCGATTTTTCCATTACCGAAACGCGATGTGTTTTATGCGGGGCCTGCGCCGCCAACTGCCCCACCGGCGCCATGAGAATGGAAGATGCCGATGGAGACAGGGTGCTGTCTTTGTGCGGAACGATACTGAACCGCCAGAAACTGATCCATTGCGAGAGCTGCGGCGCTGAGTCATGGGAACTGCCGGTTATCTCGAGTTTATCCGGAAAAAACATCAGCCCGTCATACCGGTTGCCGATCCGCGGACGTTGTGCTACATCTGTGCCCGGAAAACGATGGCGGCGTACCTGGCGTCCCGGCTGCGTCAGTATGAATAATATCAAAATAGATAAAGCAGGAGCAGCCTCCTTTTTTTTAAAAGGAGGAATCGATGTGCTCATGTACAAGAAATCATGGCGGTTTACAGGGAAGGGGATATTATGGGTTTTCGTAAAGGACAAAAAGTTGAGATTTTTAAAAAGTCAACGGATGATGGATGGGAAAGCTTCATGGATGCCTATGTCGGAACCCATGGCATTATTACCGATCCGGATACCGCCATTAACGATTCCGATGCCCTGGTTGAGGTCAGTCTGGTGGGGAAAGGCACATTCCGCTTCCCCCAGGACTGCCTGAGGTGCATTGACGAATAAGAAGCGCCGCTCAGGTGTCTGGAACCGCTGATCACAAGCGGTTGACGGATTGTGGTCAGGGTTTGCCTGAATGGTTATGACAGGCGATGTTTAAAGTCACCAGAGCTGTTCTCAGAGGTTGATATTGATCATGCGCAAATTGTCCGGCATCATGTTTGACAGACGGGATCACGGTTTGTTGACCATCGTCAATGACGTGCTGAACCGGGATAAAAGTCAGGAATATAATAAACGCAAGTTTTACCCCCATTTCCATCCTCACGGCATCAAGAAACTGGCTGAATCCAGGGGGCTGCGCATCGCCTATGCCGTCATCCATCTGCTGGAGTCTCTTGAGGCCGGCAAACAGGACGAACGCATCGGCGCACTGCGCGCATTGCGGGACGAGGTTCTCAACGCCTCGGACGGCGCCATGCCCAAGAATACGGCACGGGCGCTGCTGCAGATCATGAAGGAACTGGTTCGATCTCAGGGAGATTACAACCGCCAGCTCCAACTGGCCCATGATTTCAGAATTACGGCCACCGGCAAGCCCCGCATCGTGCGAAAGCAGCTTGCAGCGCTACCATCTGCTGGAAATGCCCGAAGAATGGAATCAACTGGCCTTTGACGACCATGTTCACGATGTGAACACCAAGGGCCGAAAGTCCGCCACGCACCTGATCATGGATGCCTGGATCAAGGGGATCCGCCGGTTGCGCGTGATTTACTACAATTACATTCAGGCCCCGTTTGCCGCTGAACTTCTGGAAGCCGCCGAAATCATGGGAATCACGATGCGCATCGGCATCGAATACGCCGCCCGGTTCCGCGGCCGCTATGTGCAATTGATCTGGGTTCCCAGAGGGTTTATCGATACCCAGGCCTTTCTCTGTTTTTTGACGGAAGCGCCGGTCCGGGCGCTGATGGAAGAAGGCCGCCAGATTTCCGAATACCGCCAGCAGCAGGTCTTGCAGGTTCTGGATCGTCCTTCAACCGGCGGCATCTTCCGGTCGATCAATGAAACATACGGCATTTCGCTGAAACCCATTGATCCATCCGCTTTTTTGACATTTGTCAAACCCGGCCAGACTTCCTTGCTGCATCTGGCGAAATTCATTCACACGCAGCTCCTTCCGGAACTGGAGAAAAAAGTGGTCGAGCTGCGCTTTCAGTGTGGTTCGGCAAGTCCGCAAGAAGCAAATCTCAAACGATACGCTGGTTGAGGAGATGAATCGCCTGGACTTTGAGACCATTCTGGAGCGTTTTCTGAGCCCGGCGCAGAATCCGGATCTTGCCCATCCTCAAGCCGTTCAGGACGGGCCGGATGTTCCTCCCCTGCTCAGGCTGTCTCCCCGCGAACTCCTTCATCGACTGGTTCAATTGCGCACCGGGTATCGCGTCACCCTGAACCTGACCGACCTGGGTCCCGAGGATGTGCTGGAGCTGATCTACGATTGTGAAGGGCTGATCACGCGGCTGGAGACATTCAACCTCAAGGACTATACGGGCGGCAAAACCACCCTTGTTCCCGAGATCAGCCGTCTGCAGGTTGCGATCAACGAAGGCAATGTCATTACGCTGAAACGCATCATCCTGAATATCATGGACCGGACAGCGGCTTCCTCCTATCCGGACAAAGCCGACCGCATGGAGAAATTGGATGCGATCCTTCACGATATCAACACACTGCGCCTGATGTACCAGGAAACGCCTTTGAAATCCCGGATCGGCAGCGATTCGACCGGCATGTCACCGCGCATGCATGGCATGGGGCTGGCGGTCATGGACACCCTACCAGGCCGGGCGATCCGGGAAATTTTTCAGCCGGATACGGAGCGCATGATCATTCCTTTCCGGATGACCACTTACCGCCAGGTAACCTATATCCCGCGAAAAGGCGTCAGTCCGCTGCTCAATCGTTTCTTCAGCTGGGCCGGATCGATTCCGGGCCTGAGCTGGCTGGCTCACGAACACCAACAGGACTGGCTGGGGCTGGAGCACACCACCCGCATGGAATCTCCGGGCAATATCGTTACACTGGGCGGAATTCATGAGGATGCCGGAAACGAGCTTTATCTTTGTCCGCCGCAGGTGAAAAAGGAAGAACTGCGACTGTCCTGGACATATTTGAACACCCTGGCGAAAATCATCATCAAGATGATGATCGGGTTTATCCCCGCATTTCTGGTCTTCGCCCTTCGCTATGACTGGTGGGTGCTCAAATTCGGCGGTGCATTCATCTGGTTCGGCATTACCGGCGTGCGCAACATTCTTCAGTCCATTCTCGGCGGCGGCGGACTGCGCAGTTCGCCGCTGCTGGGCTGGAAAGATTACATAAGCTGGGAGCGGATCGGCGATTCACTTCTCTACACGGGTTTTTCCGTTCCGCTGCTTGACTGGGTGGTTAAAACCCTGATTCTGGAGAAATCCCTGGGAATCACGACAGCCACCAGCCCTTCGGCCCTGTATGCGATCATGGCGGTCTCAAACGGACTTTACCTCTGCTGCCACAACGCATTCCGGGGGTTTCCCAAGCCGGTTATCGCCGGTAATTTTTTTCGCAGCATGCTTTCCATTCCCATAGCCATTGTTTTTAATGGCGTTATTGCCGGTCTTCTGTCGGCGGCCGGGGTTTCCGGAATTGATGCGGTTTTGCAGAAATGGGCGGCGGTCATCTCCAAGGCGGCTTCGGACTTTGTCGCCGGCGTCATTGAAGGCGCCGCCGACCGGTACCGGAACATCCATCTTCGACTTCGCGATTATCGGGACAAGTTGACCCGGCTTCTGGAAGCCTATACCAGCCTTGAACTGCTCTTTCCGGACAAGAAAGTCATGGAAACGCTCAGCGCCATGGACAAAAGCCTGTCGGGTGACGCCAAGGACCTGGAGCTGATCATGATCATCCATGCCCTGGATCTGCTCTTTTTCTGGAATTACCAGCCTCGGGGCCGCACTGCCCTGATCATGCTGGCCAGAACCCTTTCCGATGAGGAGCGCCAGATTCTTCTGGGCTCCTTGCACATCCTGAAAAGGCAGCGCGAAATCAGCATGCTTTTTATCGACGGCATTATCGGCAAAAATTTTTCCGCCGGGCTGGCCTTTTATCTGAATGCATCCGGGCAGTATCTGGAAGATGTTCAGAAGATCCTGGGGAGCCCGGTAAATCAAAAGGAGTTTTCGGTCCAGGGGGAATTGAAATGAACCTTACCGTATCCCTGGCCCAGATGCGCGTCGCCGTCTCTCAGCCCGAAGAGAATCTTCGGAAAGCCGAGCTCTGGATTGCCGAGGCATCGCGAAGGGGCAGCGATATCATCTGTTTTCCGGAGATGTGGACCACGGGTTTCAACTGGCTGAACAATGAACGGCTGGCCGCTTTGCATGACAAAGTCGTTGATCGGGTTGCGGGCATGGCCAAAACCTATGGTATCTGGATCAACGGATCCATGCTGGCGCTGAACGAAGCGGGAAAAGTCTCCAATACCTCATTTTTCTTCAATTCAAAGGGCGAGCAGGCAGGCGTCTATCGCAAAACCCATTTGTTCAGTCTGCTTCACGAGGATGCGCACATGGCGCCCGGAGACGCATGTTGACGGTTGTGGAAACCCCCTGGGGGCGGGCGGGGCTGGCGATCTGCTATGACATCCGTTTCCCGGAGCTGTTTCGAACCTATGCGCTGAAGGGCGTGGAAATCGTATTTTGTCCCATGGCGTTTCCCTATCCGCGCCTCGATCACTGGAAGATTCTGGTGCGCGCCCGCGCGATCGAGAACCAGATGTTCATGGTGGGAATCAATCAGGTCGGCAGCGAGGACTTCGGGTCCGATGGCATTGTCACCTATTTTGGCGATTCCGTGATCATCGACCCCTGGGGCAGAACCGTGATCGAAGCCGGAGAAACCGATGAAATGCTGCTGACAGCCACGATCGATATGGATCGGGTCAGGGAAATCCGTGCGAACATGACGGTTCTGGATGACAGAAGACCCGAGCTCTATGAATTGGGATAAATATCCTCGCCCTGTATTATCCCATGTCAATCTCGATTCAGCGCCACGGAAAAACAGTTGAAGAAAAGCCAGATTGGCTCTTCTATCTGACGCCCGGGGTGCTTGCCGCTTTCTCAAAGGAACTCCTGACATGTTTTTTCAAACTGCCGGAATTGAAGTCTCCATCTGGATACCCCCTCTGATCGCTTTTTTGATTTCCTTTTTTACATCCATGGGCGGCATCTCCGGCGCCTTCCTGCTGCTTCCCTTCCAGATGTCTTTTCTCGGGTATGTCAACCCCTCTGTCAGCGCCACCAATCAACTGTTCAACATCGTGGCGATCCCGAGCGGCGTATATCGTTACTTTAAGGAAGGCCGCATGGTATGGCCCCTGACCTGGGTCGTCGTGATCGGTACCCTGCCGGGTGTTCTCATCGGCGCCATCATTCGCGTCGCCTATCTTCCCGATGCCAGAAATTTCAAGCTGTTTGCCGCCTGCGTGCTCCTTTATATCGGCATCCGGATGATTCGGGATCTGATGCTGAAAAACGCGGGCAATGCGGAAAGAGCCGCCAGTGAAAAGCGGTTTCAGGAACTCGTGCGCAATTATCGCAAACAACGGGATCCGGCAAATCCCGGAAATCCGAAAACCCTTCCGGCCATCACCGGCATCCATTTCAATCTGAAACGCCTTGGCTACACCTTTTATGGCGAGTCCTTTGATGTGTCTTTCTGGGGAATATTCACCCTCAGTTTTATTGTGGGGATTGTGGGCGGCATTTACGGCATTGGCGGGGGCTCCATCATCGCCCCGTTTTTTGTCACATTTTTTGGACTGCCGGTATATACCATTGCCGGCGCCGCGCTGATGGGAACATTCATCACCTCCGTGGCCGGAGTCGCTTTTTACCAGGCCATCGCCCCATTTTATCCCAACCTGTCCGTGGCACCGGACTGGCTTCTGGGTCTTCTGTTCGGCCTGGGCGGAATGGCCGGGATGTATATAGGCGCCCGCTGCCAGAAATTTATCCCGGCCCGGGCCATCAAATGGATGCTTGTGATTGTCATGATTTTTACCGGAATAAAATACGGACTGGATTTTTTCGGAATATGATGCAACCGGCACCTGACATATGGAGAAAAATCGTGTACCTCCAAAAAAGCAGTCCTTCGCTATTTGACCACCAGCACCGGGATGTCCGAAAACTCAATCACCCGTTCCGCCACACTGCCCAGCAGGATATGCGATATTCCCCGACGGCCAAGCTTTCCCATGATGATCAGGTCGGCATTCCAGGACAGAGCCTCTTCCAGGATCACCTCATGCGGAATCCCCTCCCGGATGATCGGCTCCGAAGGAGTGATGATTTCGTCATGTATCATCTCACATCGCATGTTGCTGAGAAACGCCTGTGCATTGCGTCTGAGTTCTTCCCGAACGGATTCCCTGCCTTGTTTGGAAAACCGCGTCAATTGATCAAGAAGGGTATCATCGATGACATGAAAAATCCGCATGTCAGCGCCGTGAATTCGACTGAGCCGGGCGGCCATGCATACGGCGTTGAGTGAGTATCGGGAACCATCGACGGGAACCAGTATGCGATTAAAAAGACCCATGTTCTGCTTCCTCCCTGCGACGTTTTTGCCGTTTCAACTGAAATAGGAACTCTCTTTCCTTTTCTTCCAGGCTTTCCTCGATATGCTTGATGGTGGCATGGTAAAGCGGAATGTAAATGTTTTCCAGGGCATTGATGCGTTTGAGCGTCTTTTTGATTTCCATGACCAGCCGGAAGAGTCCCACCTCGATTTCAGCCAGTTCAACAATGATTTCAAGGCTTCGATGCACAGATGAAGCCGCCGCATCCATGGAAAAGCCGGTTTCCAAAAAACCGTATGAGGGCCGGTACGCTTCGGAATGCTGATCCGCAATATCGGAAGCGCAACTCCCATGAAACTTTTTTCGATCACTTCGACAGTTTCATCCGCTCTGGCGGCCAGCGCCGCTCTTTCGCATGCCAGGCGGCCAGCCATCAGAAGCGCCTCACGGTGATGCTGGTAGGTCTCCTGCAATGCCTGGTTGACGCTGTCGCGCACCCGCTCGGACTTGGTGGAAAGGGCGCTGATATGAGACAACAGCGCCTCCTTCTTTTCATCCAGAAGGTTCATGCCGTCACTTGCAAAGCTCAGTTCCTCCCGAAGCCGGAGAAGATTACTCTTGTTGGCGGAAAGAGGAAGTCTGTCCATATGTCGGTGTTCCTTTCCGGATGCCGTATTTGCGGATCTGCTCCGGCTTGACGCGGCTCAGGTCTTTTTCGGGAAAGATGCCGGCCAGTTTCCAGCCCAGGTCGAGGGTTTCAAAAATTGTCCGGTTTTCGTGGGGATCCTGCCGGATGAACTGCTGCTCCAGTTCGAGCGAAAATTTGAGAAACCGTTTGTCATGGACCGAAAGATCCTCTTCCCCGATGATCGAAGCCAGGATCTCGATCCGCTTGGATTGCGCATAAAGCGCATACAACTGGCTGGACAGGTTCTGATGGTCCTCGCGGGTGCGCCCCTCGCCGATGCCGTCGCTCATCAGCCGTGAAAGTGACGGCAGAACGTTTATCGGCGGATAGATGCCTTTTTGAAACAGATTGCGGTCCAGCACGATCTGCCCTTCCGTGATATAACCGGTCAGATCCGGTATCGGATGGGTGATGTCGTCATCGGGCATGATCAGAATGGGAATCTGGGTGATGGACCCCCTGGCGCCGGCAATCCGGCCGGCACGCTCGAAAATGGCGGCAAGATCGCTGTACAGATAGCCGGGATAGCCCTTGCGGCTGGGAACCTCCCCCTTGGATGTGGCCGCTTCCCGAAGCGCCTCGCAATAATTGGTCATATCGGTCATGACCACCAGCACATGCATATTCTCTTCAAAGGCCAGATGCTCGGCCACGGTCAGTGCGATGCGGGGGGTGATCAGGCGTACGATGGAGGGGTCATCCGCCAGGTTGAGGAACATCGCCACGTTTTTCAGGCTGCCGCTTTTTTCGAATTCTTTCTGGAAAAACTGCGCTTCCTCGTGTTTGATGCCGATTGCGGCAAAGACAACGGCGAATTTTTCATCCCCGTCCAGAAGCCTGGCCTGCCGGACGATCTGGGCCGCGAGCTGCGCATGCGGCAGGCCGCTGCCCGAGAAGATGGGGAGTTTTTGACCCCGCACCAGCGCGTTCATGCCGTCAATGGCCGAGATGCCGGTCTGGATGAAATCCTGCGGATAGATCCGGGCCACCGGATTGATCGGTAGCCCGTTGATGTCCCTGGGCTTTCCGGACATGGGGGGCGGGCCCCCGTCCAGGGGGCGGCCCAATCCGTCAAAAACCCTTCCCAGCACCTCATCTCCGGAAACGGCATATTCAAAACTGCGGCCCAGGAAACGGACAATGGCGCGGGTGGCGGAAAGTCCGACAGTGCCTTCAAATACCTCCACAACCGCCAGATCTTCGGAGACGGCCAGCACGCGTCCCAACCGCGTTCTCCCGGACGGTTCCACCACTTCGGCCATTTCGCGGAACCCCACATCCCGAATGCCGCTGACAAAAACCAGCGGCCCCTGCACGCGGGACAGTCCGATGTATTCAATGCCGGATTTGGATGGCAACGCAATGGCTCCTTTTTCGTGAATCGTGATGCGTGAAACCCTTATGCCTCTTTTTTCAGAAGCCCGGTGATCTCCTGCGCGATCTGCTCCCGAATGGCCTCAAAAGGTGCGGGATCATCTCCCCGATAGGTGTTTTTCATGCGGTGAATCTCTTCGACAACCGGCAGCTCCATGACCCGGTATACCGGTATGCGATGTTTGACGGCTTCCCGCAGGCCATCGATGAACTGCAGAATAAGCTGCAGCATCATCACCTGCTTTTCGGCAATGGAATAGGTGTCGATGACATCAAAAGCGCTTTGCTGCAAAAAGTCTTCCTTGATCAGGCTGGCACCGTAAAAAATGGCCTTCTGATCGTCGGGCAGGGCGTCTTCACCGATCAGTTTGACGATGTTCTGCAACCTTGCCGCTTCCTTCAGAATGGAAAGCGCCCGGTTTCGAAGGTCCATCCAGTCCGTCTGGCCTTTTTGCCGCCACCACAGCGCAACGGTTTCCACATAGGCGCTGTAACTGTTCAGGTAGTTGATGGCCGGAAAATAGCGGGCGCTTGCCAGTTCCTTGTCCAGGGCCCAGAACGTGCTGATGAACCGCTTGGTATGCTGGGTCACCGGCTCGGAAAAATCGCCGCCCGGAGGCGATACCGCACCGATGACCGCCACGGATCCGCGGCTGCCGCCCAGGCTGACCACGGCACCCGCCCGTTCATAAAATTCAGCCAGACGGGATGCCAGATAGGCCGGGAACCCCTCTTCGGCGGGCATTTCCTCCAGCCTGCCCGATATTTCCCGCAGCGCTTCGGCCCAGCGGCTGGTGGAATCCGCCATCAATGCCACATGATACCCCATATCCCGATAATATTCTGCAATGGTGATGCCGGTGTAGATGCTTGCCTCTCTGGCGGCCACCGGCATGTCCGAGGTGTTGGCGATCAGCACGGTGCGTTCCAGAAGCGGCCTGCCGCTCCGGGGGTCCAGAAGCCTGGGAAAGTCCTGAAGCACCCCCGCCATCTCGTTTCCCCGCTCGCCGCATCCGATGTAAACAATGATGTCGGCATCGGCCCATTTGGAAAGCTGGTGCTGGGTGATGGTCTTTCCCGTGCCGAAACCGCCCGGCACCGCGGCGGTTCCGCCTTTGGCAAGGGGAAAGAAAAAATCCACCACCCGCTGGCCGGTAAAAAGGAGTTCATCGGGTACAAGCCTTTCACGGTAGGGCCGCAGGGTTCTGACCGGCCATCGGTGATACATCAGAATATCATGGATCATCCCCCGGTCGTCCAGCATGCGGGCAATGGGCTCATCCAGGGTGCGGAGGCCTTCGGATACGATTTCAAGAATTCTGCCGCTCCGGTCCGGGGGGATCATCACGTGGTGAAGTAGATGCTGGGTCTCCTGAACATGGCCGATGACCTGGCCCGCAGAGACGGCTTCACCAATCGCCGCTCTGGGGATAAAATGCCATGGCCGATTGCGGTCCAGGGCTTCCAGGGTCCTGCCGCGGGTGAAAAAGGCGCCCGACTCCTGGGCTGCCGCGGCAAGCGGGCGCTGCGTGCCGTCAAAAATGCGGCCGATCATACCCGGACCCAGTTCCACAAAAAGGGGCAGGCCAAGGCCCAGAACCGGCGTTTTGGGTTTGAGACCGGTCGTATCCTCAAAAACCTGCACCGTGGCCCCATCCCTGTATAACTCGACCACCTCGCCCAGAAGCTTTTCCGAACCGATGACCACCAGTTCATTCATCGACAGGTCGGCTGCACCGGTAATCTTTACGACCGGCCCGTTAATGGAAGTGATGGTTGGGTTGTTCCGCTCAGTCCTGTCTGATTTGGGTTCCAACGATCGTCCTCCATATTTCCTGCCGGATTTCATCTTTCACCCGGTTGAGCCTGGCGTCCAGACTGTTGTCAAACATCACTTTCTGATCGGCGGTAAAGACCCGGACACCCCCGTCAAACGCATTCGCGTGACGTATCTTGATGGCGGCCGAACATGCATGTGCCAATTCTTCAAGCCGGCTTTGAATCACTTCGGCATCGGGCCTGGCTGCCTCGATGATAACCTCCCGGCTGGAAAGATGTTCGATGGCTTCCTGGGCCGCCGATATCAGAAAGCGTTCATATGCAGGCTGTTTTCTGAACTGTTTCAGGTGTTCCGTCAGGGCATCCATGATTTCCTGAAGCATCTGGCTGTGAAACGTCATGACGCGCCGTCTGGCGGCAAGTTCGGCCGTATCCACCAGACGTCCGGCTTCGGCGACTGCCCGGCTTTTGCTGGACAGCAGGGTTTCCTGGTATTGCCGATCCGCCTGTTGCGCGGCTTCCCGAATTGTGTTATCAGCCTCCAGGCGGGCCTGTTCCAGAAGTTTTTCCGACTGTTTTCGGCCTTCTTCGGTAATGGATCGGCATAAAAGCTCAACTTGTCCCCATATGGGCATGGCGTCACCTCCGCATCAGCGAAACCAGACGTTCGGTGCTTCGGGCTTTTTGGGGCAGCGGTCCATGGATATCGGGGATTTCCACAATGAGGGGTTTGCCCGAATCCATCATCATCCGCTCGATCGCTTCCCGATTGTTTTGGGCCAGTGCCTCGGTGATCAGGATAAGGCCGGCCGATTCGCGGGTCAGGCCATCCAGAATGGCAGGCACATCGGCGTCAGATTTCACGGCCTGACCCTTCAGACCTGCCAAGGCATAGACCAGAAGGGTTTCCGCATCGGCAAGTACAAAAATCTTCATAGTTTTGCCAGAATCATCAATGCCACAATCAGCCCATAGATGGCAATACCCTCGGCCAGACCAATAAATATCAGGGCGCGCCCGGCCAATTCGGGTTTTTCGCCGATGGCTCCCATGGCTGCCGCACCCACCACGGCAACCGCAATCCCCGCTCCCAGCGTGGAAGCGCCCACGGCAATGGCTGCCGACAGATAGCCCAGGCCGGAAGCCCCGGCACTGCCTGCGGCACCGGACTCTTCCGCCAGGGCCGCGGCCGGCATCAGCCAGGAAATCATGCATACAAACAAAGTTTTCAGATGGTCCATTCACGCTCCTTTCAACGGCACCCTGCCGCGGAATCAACTTTTCTTTGTTTCAGAACCTTTTGTGGCTTCTCCAAATGGCTTGAACCTTTCCCCGCCGCCTCGAAAAAACTTGCCGTAAAACTCATAATACTCCAGCCTGACCGTCTGAATGGAGACGACCAGGCCTTCAAGCAGAATGATGACGATGTTTCCGATCCCGACAACGATCCAATAGGAAAATGCAGTGCGTTTTTCGTGGGACAGGATATCGGCAATGGAAAAAACCGCGATGAACAGGGCGGCATGAGAAAGGGCGAACGCCGCTATCCGGATAAAAGACACGGTGTTTGCGACAAAACGGATCAGATCATCAAAAAGCTCGATGACGGATTCCATGATCTCGGTCAGGAATCCCGCCTGCCGGATGATACGGCCGGGCGAATCGCCCTTGACGATGAACCTGTAGATCGGGCGGTGGAGAACCATGACTCCCATGAGCACGCCCGCAGTCCATCCCAGAATCGTCAGCTCGCCGGGCGCAATCCGGCCCGTCAGCAGATATTTCATGCCCAGTCCGGCAGCCATCCAGTACAGCAGCGCGCCGGCAAGGCCGCCGGCGCTGAGCAGTTTTTCATATTCTTTCAGCCGAAGCGCATTGATAAAATTCAGAACCATGCCAAGGCTCAACAAACCTGCGCCCAGAATGAGCGTCACCTTGACGAAATAGGTGATATTCTCCATGGGCCTGAACCACAGGGCCGGAATGAGTGTTTCCATGCCAAAGACGCTGCCGTAGAGAAGACCGAAAACCGCCGAGAAAAAGCCGCATTCCATCAAAATGATGCCGTAATCCAGGTACCGGTACATCCGCCTGAAAATAAGATATCCGGAAAAAAACAGGACGGCGCCTTGGCCGACATCGCCGAACATCATGCCGAACAGCAGCAAAAAGCTCAAGGCAAAGAAGACGGTCGGCTCCACCTCCCGATAACGGGGGGTTCCATAGAGACTGGTCAGCTTTTCAAACGGGCTGATCAACAGGGGGTTGTTGAAGAGAATCGGAATATTCACAATTCCTTCCCGAACCTCTCGCAGATCTTCAGGATTGACTTTTTCGATAAGGGCCTTTCCTTCGGTTGCCTGAGCCAGTTCATCGCAAAGGGCGGCAAAAAGCCGATCCGGTATCCAGCCCGATATCAGAAAGCTGTGGTCCACTTTTCCAAACAGGCGGCGGGCGGACAGGATCTGCCGCGACGAAACGGTTTTTCCGCAAAGGCTCGTCAGATCCTGTTCAAACCGGCGCTGAAGTTTCGACCGCTGATCAAAAAGCTTTTCTCGTCGATCGGTCAGGGCAGCTACTTGCGACCGCAGGCCGGAAATCATTTCCGCCGCGGTGCCCGATGCATCCGGCATAAACCGGACAGGCTCAAAAAGCGCCCCTTTCAAGGCCCGCTCGAAAGTTGGCCAGTCCGGCTTTAATCCAAATACCAGGATGACCGTCCAATCCGGAATACGGCCCAGTTCCACAACGGCATGATGCACCCGCGAAAGGCTTTCCTCCAGCTTGTCCAGACCCTGGGACGATATCAGGCCGATCGCCCAGTTGACAAAAACGCATTGGCTCAAACGGGACAGATCCAGATCCTGCGGCAGCAGTTCCACCTTTTCAAGCATGGCCATGGCCTGGCCAAGTTCCTGTTCAACGACGGCAAAATCCTTCAGGATCGAGCCGATGCTGTCCTGAATTTCGCCGAGGCGTTCTTTTATCCTGAAAATCGCTTTTTCGGGAATGACTTGTTCGATAAACGCCGAATCGTCGCTGCCAATACCCAGTGAATCCAGCAGGGAATGAATTTCCGAAAGGATCTGTTCATAGTCCTGGGTCAGTCTGTCGTCGCTTTCCGCAATGTATCCCAGACGGCCAAGGTGCGTCTGATCGATTCGGATCAGGTGAAGCAGTTTGAAACGGGCCAGAACACCGGTTGCAGCGGAGATAAAAGGCTCTGGAACCTGAATGGTGATTCGAACCAGTTTTTCACTTTTAAACATGAATGGCCCCTTTCACGCTGCTTCCCGCTTTTCATCCCCTGCGTCCCGCATCCAGCATCCCTGCCACAGTTGAAGAACCCCATCAAAGGATTCGCCTGCGCCAACCGCCGACACCAGACCCTCCAGGGCCTTTACCTCCATCTCTTTCAGCAGAACATAGGAAATGCGGCAGGCCGATGTGAAACGGATCCTTTCGAAACACCCGGTAGAGTTCGGCCACAAGCCATGTCTGAAAAAAAGGCAGAACCTGGCTCCATTGCCGCACCATCTCCAGCGCGCCGCGATAGGGATGCGGCAATGCCTCCAGAAAAGCCGGCAGATCACGCAGCCCGCGCAAGATCTCCGATATCTTGAAGGGTGATATGGCGGCCCAGGGGCAGGGAATAATTGATGATCTCTTCTGGCGACAGGCCGTACATCCAGCGAAACCGCACCAGCCAGCTCAGATTGACGCCGTCCGCAAAAACGCCGGCCAGCCGGGCCGCTGTTTTCCGGTCAATGCCCCGAAGATTGCCGATGCGATCGGCCAGAAGCCGGAAAGCCGCCATATCCACCGCGATCTCAAGCGGAAAAAGCCTGTCCTGAGTCCGGAACAGGGCAAGGGCATGAACCAGGGGGGCATGGAAAACGGTTTTTTTAAGCAGATCCACCGCAGCCGGAACCTGCCGAGCTTCCAGAATGGCTTCCACCGGCAGCCGGGAAAGGACTCCCAGCCGGTAGAGCATGGGCCGGATCGCTGCATCGGGCAATGCCTGCCAGATGCCCCGCAGCAGGGTCTTGATGTTTTCGGCCTCATATCGGGCCAGGAGGCCATAAAGCACCAATGAACGGCTTTTGGGCAGCGATTTGATCAGCTTGATATAATCTTTGAAAAGGCAGTCGTGAAGCGACAGGGAAAAGGACCTGGCATCGGCCCCGGAGGCGGCGGCATTGGACAGAAAAGGGCCATAGTCCGTGGCGCTCAGATAGCTGAAAAAATCATTCAGGCTTTGCATCCGCAGCAGATAGTGCCAGTCATCGGGATTGAGCAGCCTGCTTTTCATGGCGCGCGTTTTGGCCTGGGCATATGCGTAGTGGAAGAGTCTATCCATCATACCCCAACCACCTTTTTCACCAGAGCTTCGATCAGGTCATTCTGAATTGCAAGCTTTTTCTGCTGCAATGCTTCGATATAAGCATCTGTTTCCGCGGCAATTCGGGAAGCCCGTGACCGGGCATCGGCCTGGATGCCTTCCTGCTCCGCCCGGACTGCATCGGTCAGCTCCTGGAGCCTGGATGCAACCGTTTCCCGAGCTGTCTGCTCCGCCTGGAGCCGGATAAGGTCTGACTCTGCCCTTGCGGCGGCTACCTGTTCCCGTGCGACTTCATCAGCATGAACAATCTGTTCGATGACATGAATCATGATCAGTATCCATTGTGAAGCGTGGCGGATGCCCGGCGACATCCATCGCTTTTCGATTTCGGGATGCGGAAATGATTCGAAATCAATGCGTTTTGACACAGCCGCCTGTACGATCACGGACAGTTGTTATGTGGATAAGGCTCCATGATGCGCTATAGAAGCTTCGTAAAGCAGTATCATGGTTGATGGGCAATTTGCAATGCAGTTTATTGCCAAAACAGTAGCGGTGAATGCAACCGAGTATTGCTGTTTTATTTTGCGGCAGCCAGCCATTTCCTGATGTCTTCTTTTTTGGGGATCCTGCCAACGCTCTTGACCTCGCCGTTGATGACCACGGCAGGGGTGCCGAAAACGCCAAAGCCTGCAATTTTCATCATATCCGTCACTTTTTCAACCTCGGCGGAAATGCCGGCTTCGGTGACAGCTTCCTTAACAACTTTTTCAGTCTGCTGACATTTGGCGCAGCCAGGACCCAGCACTTTAATTTCCATCACAAACTCCTTTCAGGTAATCGTTTCTTCTTGGTGAAATAATAATGAAAGTTTACGAAGCCATCATGATTATATCAGCAGGTTGAACAGATATCCGACGATCAGAATGCCAACGCCCACAACGCCGACAAAGGTAGCAATCAGCGTGGGTTTCAAGACTTTCCTCAGGATCACCATTTCCGGCAGCGAGAGCGCAATCACGGACATCATGAAAGCCAGAACCGTTCCCAGGGCCGCGCCTTTTTCGATCAGGGCGTGAACCACGGGAATGATGCCCGCGGCGTTGGAATACATGGGAATGCCGACCAGGACAGCGATGGGAACCGACCACCAGGCTTCCTTTCCCATGACGGAAGCCATGATACCTTCGGGCACGTACCCGTGAATGCCTGCGCCAACGGCAATTCCGATCACCACATAGATCCAGACCTTTCCAACGATATCCTTGATCGCATCCAGACCATACTGAATCCGGTCTGCCCAGGTCAGGTCTTCTTCGACCACGCCATTGCCGCCGGCCTGAATCTGAAGCACCCAGTCCTCGAGATGCCGTTCCATGTGAAGCCTGCCGATTACCCATCCGGAGACCATGGCGATCAGCAGGCCGGTGCCAAGATAAATGGCGGCCACTTTCCAGCCAAAGAGGCCGTAGAGCAGCACCAGGGCGATTTCGTTCACCATGGGCGCAGATATCAAAAAAGAAAAGGTGACGCCAAGGGGAACGCCGGTGGTGACGAATCCGATAAACAGCGGCACCGCGGAGCAGGAACAAAAAGGGGTTACGATCCCCAGAAGCGCGGCCAGGACATTGCCGAAGGATTCACGTTTGCCGGCCAGAATTTTGCGGGTTTTTTCCGGGGTAAAAAAAGAGCGGACAATGCCGACGCCGAACACCACCAGGGTCAGCAGCATCAGGACTTTTGGGGTTTCAAAAATAAAAAATTCAACGGCGCTGCTCAGGTGATTTCCTTCCTGGAGCCGCAGCACGGAATAGGTCATCAGGCGGGAGAAATAAGCCAGCTCCTGATAAATGAGCACCCATAAGCCCAATAAAGGGATCATATACAGGACATACAGAAGTGCCCGATTTTTTTCCTTGAAACCAACGGGCGACCCCGGGACGTCCGGCATCACCGTACAGCAGGATTGGGGAGTGAGATCTTTCATATCGTTTCCTTATTCTTTGCAGATATCTTCCCTGTGGAATTCAGGGAGTTTCTTGACCATCCGGACAATTTCCGGATCATGTTCAAGCCAGTGTTTCAGGCCTCCCAGCAACATGGCGGCATAGGGACTACCTGAGCCCGTCCGCAAGATTGTAATTGACCCACAGTCCGCGTTTTCGGCTTTCGGCAATGCCAGCGTCTTCCAGGATTTTCAACTGCCTGGATGCGGTTGGCTGCGGAATATCCCGCGTTTTTTGGATTTCACACACGCACATAGGCTTATGCTGAAGTATCTTGATGATCTTCAGCCGGCTGGGCTCCGAAAGGGCTTTCATGACTTTGACAAATTGATCCATGATGGTCTTTATATTCGTTTTATTGAATATAGATATATTGATATTCCCTTTCAAGTAAGATCTTGAGAAAAGTTATAAAATTAATTGTGAATATGAAATCAAGCAGCAGACAAATGTTTTCACAGCCCCCTGCGGGAATCAGGAGTCATTCGCGCCGCTCTCCGGCACCTGCCATCCGCCGCCGAGCGTTTTGATCAAAGCCGCAACCGATACCAGTTGCTGCCCCCGAAGACGGACGCCGGTGCTTCCTTGATTCCCGAATTGGAACCATGATGCAAAATGCCGGTTTTGAGCTCATCCGGTTTCTCCACAACCGATACCGAAAGTTGTTACCCGCAATCCAAAGCTGTCATGCTGTAGATTCCATATGCAGAGAATTGGCACGAAGCGGAATTTTCATACAGGCTTTCTGGACACGAAATGCTAAGCCGTTCTCAAATATCATGAGTTATTTTGCTTTACATATGGCCCTACCAAATGCAAAGTATATTTACATGATACCAAGACCATTCTGGCAAAAGCGAATCGAACAGGTATGGGAGGAAGCTTCCATCGCCTGGCTTTGCGGGGTGTGACGATGCGGCAAAACCACGCTGGCGGAAAGCCTTGGCCCGGAGCGGATACAGTATGTCAACTGCGACCTGCCAGTAGTGGAAGAAATGGTGCGCGATCCGCTTTCGCCCGCGGGTGGGATCCTCTGCGTCAGGATGACTTCGGCCCTCTCTGGGAGCACCTGGTGCTTGAACATCTGCAGGCCCGTTTTCCCGACACACCTCCCGCTACTGGCGCGACAAAGCAGGACATGAGGTGGATTTTGTTCTCACCCTGCGTCGGGATGAGGTAGACGCCATCGAGTGCAAATGGAACCCCGGTGCATTTGATCCATCGGCCCTGAAGTTTTTCCGTTCCTGGTATCCCAAGGGGCGGAACTTTCTAGATAAGCCCATCCGGAATGCCGGCTTACAGCAGGCGTTACGGCGATCTGGAAGTAAGGATTTGTACTCCGTCGGAGCTTCAAGAATGAATTTCATTGTCGATGGTTTCCTGTGCGATGGACAGGAAAAGGTCAAGGCCCCAATCGATGAAAACCTGAAGCAGCAGACCTTCCGGGCGGCGGCTACAAAACAAGAACTGAAACAGCCGTTCCCGCAAGAACCACCCACAGGATATCCAGCTTGAAAATCAGGGCGGCAAAAGCCGCGCCTGCAAGCGCAATGTGGGGAAAATCCCAATGAACGTTCAATGCAAAGCGGATGGTGACCGTAAGAAGAAGCCCCACAAAAGAGCAGAGAATGCCGCCCACGGCTCTGGCAAACCAGGGGGATGTGCGAAGCCTTTCAAAATGGGGGCTACACCGACCAGAACCAGGAAGGATGGCAGGAAGATGGCTAGGGTGGAAACGATCGCTCCGGCAAGACCGTGCACCAGGAAGCCGACAAAGGTTGCCGTGATCACGATGGGGCCGGGCGTGAATTGTCCCAGAATGATGCCGTTCAGAAACGTGGGCCCGTCCATCCAGGCGCGGACCTTGACGATTTCATGGAACATGATGGGAATCGAGGCAAATCCCCCGCCAAAGGCGATAAGATCGATCCTGGACATGAGAATTGCAAGCTGAAAAAGATCTTTTTGCAGAAAATAGAGCAGGGCAAAGCCTGATACGGCTACGAGCAACAAGAACAGCAGGGGGCGCGTTGTGGGTGATATCTTGATATCATGTCCCTTCCGGAGGCCGGCCTTTTGTCTGCTGCTCAGCAGCATTCCCAAAAAAGCGGCAAGTAGAATGATAAGAACCGGATTTACCATAAGCCAGAACAGTCCCGCGGCGATGCCGGAGACCAGCACGTTCTTCCAGTTTTTGAGGGATGTCTTTCCAAAAGATGCGACGGCATTGGCCACTACGGCCACAATGACGGCCTGTAGACCGCTGAAAATAGAAACCACGGCAGGCAGCGCATGCGTGACCGCGTAGAGAACCGAAAGCGCCATCATCAGGAAGAACGCCGGAAGGCCAAAGCCGATATAGCATAGCGCCGCCCCTCGCACGCTCCTGACCTTCAGCCCGACGTAGGCAGCCATCTGCATGGCGGTTGCTCCGGGAATAACCTGGCAGAGAGCCACCCCATCCTGGAAAGACGCTTCATCAAGCCATTGCTTTTGCGTAACGGCCATTTTGCGGATATAGGCGATCATGGCCGGGCCGCCAAAAGCCGTGATGCCCAATCTCAAGAAGGACACAAACAGCATTGTCAGAGACGGAGCATGCCGATTATCTCGGGCCGGATCTCCTTGCGTGCTTGTAACTTGCTCTTGAAGTTGCGGATTACCCATAAAAACAATATTTCCTTGGAGATTTTCCTTGCGTTATTATCCGGTGATATATAATTGTTTTTTAGAACGTTATCAGATAGCACGTCTCCTGGATGCGGGCAAGAAAGCTTTCGTTCCATTTTTTTGGGAAAAATATGATTCCAAGAAAACTTGGAATCAACAAATACCTTTTGGCATCAAAAGCACAATCAGGGATTGCGTAGGCAACAGCGCGAAACATGGCAGTCACTGCTGCAAATCAGGATGGAATTCTTAAAATCGCTCGCAGATCTTGACAAAGGGAGGGTCCGTTGGACCAATATACCGACTTTGAGAATCTTAAACGGAGCGAACTGCGGAACACCGACTACCGCATCCACTATCGTATCGGATGTTCCGGGATTGCTATTTTGGGCATCCACGGCGGTCAGATCGAGCCCGGAACAACGCGAATTGCAGACGCTATCGCCGGCCAGGAGCACTCGTTCTACTCTTTTGAAGGGATCAAAAACCGGGGCAACCAGTCTCTGCACATTACCAGCACCCGTTTCGACGAACCAATCGCCATGGAAATCGTTTGCAATTCCGAAATCATCATTGCCATTCATGGCTGTACGGGCAAGGAACCGATGGTTTTTTTGGGAGGATTGGATGCCGAATTAAAGCACCAGATTCTGCAGGAGCTCCAGAAATCCGGTTTTCAAACAACGGAATGCTCGGAATCGCGCTTCAGCGGGATCGACAATGCCAACATCTGCAACCTGTGCGGGCGCGGCATGGGAGTGCAGCTTGAGATCAGCCGGGGTCTGCGCACGCTGATGTTTCGAGACCTAACGCCGGAAGGAAGGAAATATCCGACGGAAGTCTTTACCCGTTTCACCCAGGCAATACGGAAAGCCATAGCTCCGTTTGCGGTTATTTTTTTTGAAACCCACCCACTGGAAGGTACGGATTGATCCGGGTTTGCCGATTCATTACAGCCACCAAAATAGGAATACCCACAATGTCCCTTTCTTTTGTAAAAGAATCCATCACGGCAAGATTGATCCTGCCTTCCGGAGAAGATGTCGAAAAAATCATCGAAATCCGCACCCATCCCATCACCGGGCGCACCAGCCGGGTTGCGTTAAGCCGCACGGGCCAGAGCGAACCCGGAACGGACGTGTTTCCCGAGCCGCCGCCGGACGCCCGGAATGCGGAGCATTGCCCTTTTTGTCGTCCCCATGTTGAATCCAAGACCCCGAGGATTTTTCCCGGTGTATCTCCGGCAGGGCGACTGACTCAGGGCGATTCGATCCTGTTTCCGAACTTGTTTCCCTATGGAAGCTATTCCGCTGTAAGCCTGTTTGACAACTTGCATTTTGTTGAGATGGGAACTGCTTTGCCGCCATCCTATACGGATTGTTTTATCAATTGCCGCAATTACCTCGGGCAGGTGCTGTCGTATGACCCGCAGGCCATTTATATGGCCATTACGCAGAATCATCTGCCATCTGCCGGCGGCTCCCTAGTTCATCCGCATCTTCAAATCAATGCGGATCGCATTCCGGCCAACCATCACCGGTTTTTGAAGAAAAGAACGGATGCCTATTTTAAGCAAACCGGCAGGCTATTCTTTTCGGATTATCTGAATCATGAAAAAAATGACGGGAGCCGTTATATCGGAAGGACCGGCGACTGGGAATGGATGGCAGCCTTTGCGCCGGAAGGTTTTTATGAGATCTGGGGAATCCTTCCCGGAGTGACTTCGCTGCGAACTCCGGAAGTCCGGGTCTGGAGTGACCTTTCTTGCGGCGTTATAAATGCACAAAAATTTTACCGAAGCCTTTGCAGGAACGGCTATAATCTGGGAGTCCTCACGATTGAAACGCCTTCAAGCCTTGCTGAACTCCGGGTAGCGCTGATTGTCCGTTCCAATTACGCTGCCTGGGTCCGCAACGACCATACCGGTTTTGAACTCATGCTGGGCGATATGGCGACCTTCACGCTTCCGGAAGATACGGCAACGCTGGCCCGGCCATTCTGGGAATCGAAACTCCGGATTCCATGAAGCGCCGTAAATTCCCGGAAAGCCGGAACCTATCCTGAAGATGGCCCGAAGGGTTCGATTCAACGGGCCATCCAGGGATCAAAGAAAAATCTGATTTATTGGGGCTATGCGATTCCCAATTTGAATTTCAGGGATTTAAGGGTGTTTTTCATCAGCATGGTGATGGTCATGGGGCCAACGCCGCCGGGAACGGGCGTGATGGAGCCCGCGATTTCCTTGGCGGCATCAAAATCCACGTCACCTTTTAGGATGGCGATTTTTTTGCCGGTCTTTTCACTGACTTTCTCGCCGACCCGGTTGACACCCACATCGATCACGCAGGCGCCGGGTTTGATCCATTCAGGCTTGACCAGGCCAGGAACGCCGGCCGCCACGATCAGAATATCCGCCCGTTTGCAGTGAACATCCATATTCTTGGTGCCGGTATGAACAATCGTCACGGTTGAATTGGCGCCGGGGCCTTTTTGAAGCATCATGTTGGCAATGGGTTTGCCGACGATGTTGGAACGGCCGACCACCACCACTTCGGCGCCCTTGGTTTCCACGCCGGCCCGGACAATCATCTCCTGGATGCCGGCAGGTGTACAGGGCGGAAATTTGACTTCAGAGCCGCCGATCATCAGGCGTCCCACATTCACGGGATGGAATCCGTCGACATCCTTGTCCGGATCGATGGCGTTCAGCACTTTCTTTTCATTGATGTGCTTGGGAAGTGGCAATTGAACCAGGATCCCGTTGATGGAATCGTCCTTGTTGTATTTGTCAATGAGCCCCAGAAGGTCCGCTTCCGAAATATCCACCGGCTGGGAATCTTGAACCTCGTTGAACCCGACCCGGTGGGCGGTTTGGATTTTCAAGGTGACATAAGACATCGAAGCCGGATTGGCGCCGATCAGAATGGTTACCAGCCCCGGTACCACGCCATATTTTTCCTTGATTGCCTTGACTTCGGCGGTAATTTCTTCCAGGATTTGCTCGCGGATTTCAGTGCCCAGAATTAACTTTGCTGTCATGTTGGATCTCCTTTTTTGGGTAAATGTGGGTATTTACTGTTGATGGACAAGGTGTTGTCAGTATCTAACATAGTGGTTGACTCACCACCGGGAGTCTGCCATTTGGAGAGTACCGTTTTGAGCGTGCTGGTCATAGCGGCTTTCATAATAATCTAAACCGGGTAAGGAACTTGCCGGAGCCCTGTTGTTTCATCCAGCCCCAGCATGAGATTCATGTTTTGAACGGCCTGCCCGGCTGCGCCCTTCACCAGATTGTCGATAGCGGAAATCAGGATCAGGCGGTTTCGGGGAACGTCCATCTTAAATCCGATATCACAAAAATTGGTGCCGCGGACATTGCGGGTGTCCGGCAGTTTGTTGTCCGGACATAACCGGACAAAATGGCGTCCGGCATAAAAAGATGCCAGGCAACTGTGGATATCATCGGAACTGACGGATGCTTCCGGCGTGGTATACAGGGTGGTCAGCATTCCCCGGCTCAAGGGCACCAGGTGGGGAACAAAGGTGATCGAAACCGGTGTCCGGGCTTCGATGCTTAAAACCTCGTCCATTTCCGGGTTGTGACGATGCTGGCCGACTTTGTAAGCTTTAAAGGATTCCTGGACTTCACAGTAGTGGACGGTCAGGGAAAGGGAACGGCCCGCACCGCTGACGCCGGATTTGGAATCGGCAATAATCCCGCCTGGCGTGATCAGCCCGTTTTTCAACAGGGGGATCAGGGGCAGCAGCACGCTGGTGGGATAACAGCCGGGGTTTCCGATGAGACGGGCGTTTTTGATCCGCTCCCCGTAAATCTCGCTCAGGCCGTAAACCGATTCGTCAACAAGATGCTTGGCCTGGTGCGGCTGATAGTACTGTTCATAAACGGCGACATTGCGAAACCGGAAATCCGCCGAAAGGTCGATCACCCGTTTGCCGTTCTCCAGAAGCGGCGGAATGAACGACATGGGAAGCTGATGCGGCAGCGCCATGAAAACGATATCGGTCTGCTCGCAGGCCGCATCCAGGGAATAATCCCGGCACACCAGATCGACAACGCCGGCCATGGACGGGAAAACCGCGTCAAACCGCGTGCCCGCATACTGACGGGAAGTCAGCAGCGTTAATTCGACGGCCGGATGACCGGCCAGAAGCCGGACCAGCTCGGCGCCCGCATACCCTGTTGCCCCAACAATACCCACGCGAATCATATGCTTCCCCTTCCAACTTCTTTCATACAACCATCACTTGTAGCAAAGATGACCAGCTAGTTCAAGGAGTTTTGAACGGAAATTTTAAGCTGTCTATAGCGCGCCGAACAAGATGAATCCGAACCCTTATTCCAGATACAATTCTCCGGTATCGTCATCATAGGCAAAAAGCTCGGCATGACGTCCCCAACTGATGGCAATGTCTAGCTGATCTTCGGCCCGGTTCCCGAAATCGGCCTGAAGTTTGTTCAGAAAATACTCCCAGGCCAGCCGGTGATTATCGTCCCTTCGCAGGGATTCATAAATCCAGGCAATGACCGGCATCCTCAGAACCCGGCCCGCCAGCATTTCCTTTCTGGCAAGAATGCTGGCCTCGGCATAAGCCTGTCCCAGCAGGGCCAGAAGCAAATCCCCTTCCTGAACCGAAAGAAATCCCAGTAGATCCCCGGCTTCGACAATGGGCAACAAATCATCCAGTTCCAGGGATAGCTCGCCGCCGACCCGGTAGAGATCTGCCCTGCCGCCTTCATCGGAGAGTTTTTCAACAAGGCCCGCCAACTGGTTCAACAGCGCGCGGGGCAGTCGCCGGGTTGCGCCCGGCTGGCCCGGCGCCGTACCCAGAGTTTCGATTTCCGGACGGGTCTGGCCGGCAACCGCGGCATAAACGCTATCCACCAGGCGCTGAAACGACACATCTTTCCGGTGCCGCGGATGGCGGAGCGTTACCTGGATCTCGGAAACAATCCGGCCCGGGTCTTTTCCCATGACCACGACCCGATCGGCCATCAGCACCGCCTCTTCGATATTATGGGTGACCATCAAAATCGCCTGGGTGGGGATGGATTTGTTCAGCCACAGTTCCATCAACTCCCCGCGTAGCGATTCCGCCGACAGGATGTCCAATGCCGAAAACGGCTCGTCCAGGCACAGCAGTTCAGGCTCCACCGCCAGTGCCCTGGCAAAGCCGACTTTCTGACGCATGCCGCTGGAAAGTTCCCGGGGATAAGCGGATTCAAATCCGTCCAGGCCGATGGTGTCGATCAGTTTCCGGGCTCTGTCCTGTCGGACCGATGCAGGAACACCCCGGGCTTTCAGCGCAATTTCAACATTTTCTTCAACCGTCAACCAGGGATAGAGGGCAAATGTCTGAAATACGATGGTTGCATAAGGATTGATGCCTATCAGCGCCTGGCCCCGGTACTGGACGGTTCCGGATGTGGCGGTGTTTAAACCGGTAACGATGCGAAGCAGCGTCGATTTCCCGCAGCCCGATGGCCCCAGAAGAGATACAAATTCACCCGCTTTCAGGCTGAGACAAATATCTTTTACTGCCAGAAGCTGCTTGGACCCGCTACCGTACCCCTTACAAACATGCTCCAGATTCAGCAGGGTCTCGGCAGTTTTTATTCCGGTTTTAGTTGACATGCGCGTTCCCTCACTTCTATTCCATGCGATACCGTTCTTCCGCCAGGCGGTAGAGCCGCTGCCAGAACAGTTGATTGATCAAAATAACGCTGATGACCATAACCAGTGTTCCGGCCAGCATGAGTGCATAATTGCCGGTATCTGTCGCGCGTGCAATCGTTGCCCCGATACCGGTCGTGGCATAAGTCTTGCCGCCGAATTCCACATACTCCGCAACGACGCTGGCATTCCATGCGCCGCAACTGGCTGTAATGGATCCGGTGATAATGTATGGAAAGATACCCGGAATTATCAAAGTCCGCCAGCGGTCCAGCGCGGACAGCCTCAACAGATCGGTTGTAAATCGAAGATCCTGCGGAATGGCCGCGGCGCCTGCAATGACATTGAACAAGAGATACCACTGGGTCCCCATCAGCATCAGGGCGATTGCGGCGATATTCAGGCCGCCATAGACGCGCAGAAGCGCCAGCAGCAATACAGGAAAAAGTGCGGTTGCCGGGATGGCAGCAACCACCTGAACCAGGGGCTGAAGCAGCGAGGACAGTCGACGATTGGTGCCGATGGCGACACCGACCGGAATGGTCCAAAGCATTGCAATCACGAGGGAAGAGAAAACACGGGAAAGCGTGGCCAGAAGCCCAATGCCCAGCTCTGTCCAGTCATTGAGAGAAAGCGTCGTCATCAGGGCAATGGCCATGAAACCGCCGTAAATAATCGCGGTCAGGCCGATGGCCGCCAGCGCAAACTGCCAGGCCGGTCGTTTGCCTCCCTGGGAGGAAATGGGCGTGATGTGGGTTTCGTCTTTTCCCTGAAAGGATAAGTCCATCCACTCATTCAGCGGATCCATCCGGCGCTGGAAAAAATCCATCAGCCAGGACCGGTAAAGAATATCCAGAAACCAGGATGAGGGTCCTTCATTGCCCTCAACCATTTCAATCTTGAATTTATCCGCCCAGGCCAGCAGCGGCCGCCAGACAAACTGATCCAGCAGAACAACGACCAGAACCAGAACGCCCGTGCCGGCCAGAACCGCCATGAGATTTCCCTGCGCGGCGGCGGTTTTCAAATAAGAACCCAGGCCCGGCAAACGAAAGTCATGGGAGCCGACATGAAAAATTTCAGCCGCCATTAAAAAAAACCAGCCGCCTGACCAGCTCATCATGCTGTTCCATATCAGACCCATGGCGGCAAAGGGAAGCTCCAGTTCCTTGAAGCGAAGCCAGGAAGAGAAACGAAAAATGGCGGAAGCCTCCTGCAGTTCGCTGGGAATGGTGGTCAGTGACTGGTAATAGCTGAAGGTGATGTTCCATGCCTGAGAGGTAAATATCAGCACAATCGCCGATAGCTCCGTTGCGAAATTTTCCGGTAAAATGGCGCTCATGCTGAGCAGGACCACAGGCAGGAACGAGAGAATCGGAATGCTTTGCAAAACATCCAGAACCGGCAGCAGCACTTTTCGCGCGCCAGGGTTTCGCGCGGCCGCGTACCCGTAAAACAGGCTGAAGAGAAGCGACAAAAAATAGGCGACCGCCATCCGGCCGACCGAAAGCAGGGCATACCAGGGGAGCGCGCTCAGAGACAGGGAAATCTCCGGCCCGGAAACAATGGGAGGGGCGTCAAAGGCCAGCCGGATGCCGCCGTACAGGATCGCCGCCAGTCCCAGCAGAATCAGGCCGTCGCCGATGGTAAAAGCAGGCTTGGGCGGAAAGGCCGGCTTATAATAGAATTGTTTCATGCATTTCGCCTGAACTGCTGGAATCAATTTCATCGTCTGGAGAAATCTCCCGGCAAACCCTGGCGATGACCGCTTTTAAAGGGATGTTTCGTTTTAAGGCAATTGCCTTGCAGTCCTCGAATTCCGGCGATTGATGGATGATGTCATCCTGAATCCTTGCCGTCTTGACCCGGACGGTTCCCAGGGAAGTCGCGGTTTCCCGGATTTGCCTTCCGGCCTTGATCCGGTTTTCAAAACGCCATCGCAATCCAATGGAAGTGGTTTCTTTCAGGAGAAACCGGGAAAACCGGTGAAGATCATCGGGCCTGCACATCAGGGTCAACAGAATGCCGGGCCGGTTTTTTTTCATCTGGATGGGGGTTAGCGAGATATCCAGGGCTCCCAGGCCCAGGGCTTGCTGCATCACATGATCGTATATCTGCGGGTTCATATCATCGATGGCGGTTTCAAGGACCGCAACCTGATCCATCTCGCAGCCTTGCATGTCCGAAGCCGAATTGCCGATGACAACCCGCAGCAGATTGGGAATTTCAGGATCCGCCGTGCCGGAGCCGTACCCGGATTTTTCGACCGTCATCGCCGGCAGGGGGCCGAATCCCTTGGCCAGCGTGGTCAGGATGGCGGCTCCGGTCGGGGTCAGCAGCTCTCCCGGAACTCCCGTGGCATAGGCGGGAATCCCCTGGATGAGCTCAAGCGTGGCCGGCGTCGGTACCGGCAGAATGCCGTGCGCGCAGGTTATGGTTCCCGAACCCAGGTGGATGGCGGAGCAATGGACAGCCTCGATTCCCAGAAGCGACAACCCTGAAACCGCCCCCACCACATCGATGATGGCATCGACCGCCCCGACTTCATGAAAATGAATTGCTTCAACCGCTGTCCGGTGGACCCTGGCTTCCGCCCTGGCCAGCCGGGTGAATATTGCCAGGCTCTTTTGCCGGATGTCCCGGGAAAGCCCGCTGGCATCAATCAGGCTGCAGATATCCCCAAGGCCCCTGTGCGGTTGATGCATGTGGGTGTCAATATTGACAACGGCCTGGGTGCCCCCAATCCCTCTTTTGACCACAGGCACGAAACTGAGCGCGAAATGATCGAGACGCAGTTTCGCCAGTTCGCGGTTCAGCAGATCCGGATCGAGTCCGGCATCCACCAGCGCCCCCAGAATCATGTCGCCGCTGGCGCCGGCAAAACAGTCAAAATATGCGATTTTCATGAATGAAGGTCTCGTAAAGCGTGAAAAAAGAATGGCTTTGAATGTTTTCAGCGTGCGAGGCGTACCATGCCGACAAACTATTTCAGACAGCGAGTATAGTCAATATTGAAGGCTTAGTCCATAGCATACAACCGAAGTTCTGTCATTAACCGATTTGAGAAAAATCGGGTTCACTGCTTCAATGAAGACCATCCGAATCGCGTAACTTCTCGCCCCAAAATCTGGCGACCCAGGGTCGATTGACCCTGGATCATCGACATTTTGACAGCAGAAACGGCCTGCATTACTCAGTTTTTATTCTCCGGGGTTTCCGCATTGCCGGTCAGGGCTCCTGGATCGGCGGTAAGCGGCTCGGTCTGACGGTCCGACAGGGTAAACACGGACGCGGTTTCCGAAGATGATGCCGGATACCCGGTGGCGTCTTTTTCGGTTTTGGCGTAAAGGGTCAGGGTGTAGTCTTTCTTTCCCTTGATGACGATGCTGCTGATCGGATTGGAAAAATCGGATATGCTTTTCCCCTCCAGATATGATTCGCAGGACAGATGAGAAAGCGTTGAAAGCAGCCGGTTCATTTTTGACGGATCTGCGGGCTTTCCCTGATCCGTAAGCCATTGGATTTCCGCCGGCTTGGCTGCCGCGGCATCAACAGGCGGCGCTGCTCCCTCTGCTGGTGCCGGAGTTGCGGGCGCAGGGGTTATCTCGCTTTTTCGGAGCACCGTCTGCACGTCTCCTTTTGTAATGGTGACTTCATTGACCTCTTCCAGGCTGAATGCCAGAACCGTTTTGTCCCGCAGTTTGTCCGCGGTCTGGTCAAAGGCGGTTTTCAGGTTCTGCTGGGCATGATACACCTCCGGTGCATCCCCAATCCGGACAAACGTATGCTGGAACGTGGGCGCGGGTTTTCCGACCTGGATGTCGCGCTTGAGTTCCTCTCCGGCCCAGGCCTTGATATGAATGGCTTTGTCTGGCTCCAGATCGTAACGGGAATAAGATTTGGATTCGGATACCAGCGCGGTGAGGGACAGCTTTTCCAGATCGTCCAGCATGGCGTTCATCTTGCCGGAATCTGCCGGATAGCCCTGGGGCTGAATCTGCCACTTGGAATCCTTTTTTTCCAGAACAACCGCTGCATCCTGGCGTGCAATAGCGATCCGGGTGATGTCGGATGCGGCAACCTTGGCAATGGCCGGAAGCCGGTATTCGGTCCGGTCGGTTTCCCGGACCGACAGGTACCCGACCAGTAACACAATGGCAATGGCAATAAAAAAATATTCTTTTTTTAGTTTCATCATCAACCTTCCTGCTTTTGAAACAACAGTTGAATTTGCCGTCTGCGGGATTTGCGGCGGAGCCATACGATCAGACCCGCAAGGACAACCAGGACCGGAAGCCCGGCGATGTTCAGGGACTTGATGCCGGTTTTTGCCAGGGGCGAAAGATCCGCCAGCGGATTAAAGCGCTGTTCCTTGCCGCGCATCATCGCAATGTCCTGATGGTTGTTGAGATAATCCAGGACATTCAGGATAAAGACGGCATTGGGACTGCGGCCGGCTTCATCCAGGATGTTGTCTTTCAGCATTTCAGAAGATGCCATCAGGAAAATTTTCCCGGGTTTTCCCTTGGAGATCACCTCCCCCGCCCCCTTCGATTTTTGAAAGGTCGGCGGATTTTGAAACGTCAGCGGAAGCACGCAGGAGCGGCATCCGAGGCCGGTTTTTTCTCCGGATTTTCCGACTGCTTTGCAGTTTCATCCGGGTCTTCTTGGGATTTATCCGGCTGCGGTTTTTCCGGAACGGGTTTTCCCGCAAAATAGCTGGGGAATTCCCCTTCCAGAATATATGCCAGGGGTTCGGCGGCCATTTTTTCATTTGCGGACGGCGGCTGAATGAACAGGGGATTGAGGTTCAGCGGCGCTTTCATTTCCCAGGATCTCGGGGAGGATGAGAACAGCAGATTGGCCTTTACCCCGCTTTGCGCAAGCTTGTCGCTGTTTACCAGAAGCGGGGACATCTTATAGGCGACAAGCCCCTTGATCGGTTTCATGAAAGGATAATCCTTGTTGATCTGCTCGTTTTTGATCAGGGGCGCAAAATAGATATTGCGCTCTCCGCCGCCGTACTGCTGCGGGACCTGCTGCTTGAAACTGTTCTCGTCCATCACCATCACCGGCTTGATGCCGACGCCGTAATGCTCCAGAAGCTTCTCCAGTCCCGTATTCAAGGGAACCTGCTGTGGCCCCTGGGCGTTGAACATGTTCGGCTGCGCGCCGCCCTCTTTGAAGGCATCCAGAAAAATGGCCAGGTTTTTCCCCTTCATCAGATACTGGTCTATCAGAAAGAGATCGTAATCGCTGAAGGGCATTGTGGGGCCGGCGATCACCAGGCAGTTGAAACCGTCCAGATTCGTCTGGTCCTTGAGCTGAACATCCTTGAACGAATAGGTTTTGGAAACCAGGCTGCGGAACATGTCCACGTCTTCGGGAGCGCCCTGCTGGCCGCGCCCATCGGCGAGCCGTAAAGATTGGGCGTGCCGTGATCCGCCAGATACCCGAGGGTTTCATTGATGCCGATGAGGGTTTCAACCTGCTGGTTCATGGCCTCTTCAATGGCGGCAGGATCCGCCAGTTGGTACTGGGTGCCGATGATGGGAAGCTGAATGACCTGAAGCAGCGGAATGCTGACGGATTTTGCGCCGTACTGCATCACCATGCCGATGCTGCCCTGGCCGGCCGGAATTTTGCCGTTTGAAAGCTCCGGCCATTTGAGGCTCATGATCTGATTGCTGGCGATGTCCGACTCCAGCTTCGGATCCCTGGAAGGATCCAGGAACGGCAAAAGACAGTTTGCCGTAGAGCTGGCTGTTCAGCTTTTTTGACCAGGGACTCGATGTCCGAGTTCAAGCTGGGGCAGGGTTTTAAGTCCCATGTAAGGGGCAATCGCATCCAGCGAGGAAGACTTGTACAGCTTCACCTGGATGGCGTCTTTCAGCCCCAGCAGCACGCTGACCTTGTTGGTGAGTTTCCGGATCGCTGTCGTGATCTGATATTCAAGTCCGTCGGTGCTGGTAATGGCCGGAATGCGCTCCACGAGATCCCCGTGAATCAGAACCAGCCCCATATAGGCTTTTTGAAATTTGACTTCGTCATTTTCAACCGCCTGAATCTGAACCGGATGAACGCCGTAGGATTCCGCCAGCTTCTGATTCTCGATTTTGGCCGACTGCGGCGCGCCGTCATCCGGGCTGACATCGTAAAACCGGTAATTGAAGTTCTTGCCGGCGGAAACCGCGTATTCGGCCAGAAGATCATGAAGATACCGCTCGGTGCTGTTATGCGGCGCCGGCAGATTCCGCGTAAAGAAGACATGAAGGGTCAACGGCTCGGAAAGGGTTTTGACCGCATCCTGGCTGGCCTTTGAAAGCGAATAGATATGATTTGCGGTAAGATCGACGCGCGCAAAAAGGGTCATGCCGGCCATGTTCAAAAGGATCACGGCCGCGGCATAAGCGATGAATTTGATGTATTTCCCGGATCGCTGTGTCCGGTTCGTCTGCTTTTCCATAGTGTGGGGCTCCTTAACATTTTTCCTGCATGGCCAGATTGGCGCCGTAGAGTCCGATAAATCCGACACTGATGAAATACAGGATATCCCGCGTATCCAGAATGCCCTTGGCGATGTTTTGAAAGTGAAAATCCGCTCCCAGGTATTCAAAGAAACCCAGCAGGGACTGGGGCAGAAAAAAGAGCATCTTGTCGATCAGGCACAGGCCGAAGCAGATGGCCGTTCCCACGATAAAGGCAACGATCTGGTTCCGGGTCAGGGATGAGGCCAGAAGAGCCGATGGCTGAAAATGCGGCGCCCAGCAGCAATGCGCCGATATACCCGCCCAGTACGGGTCCCCAGTCCAGGGATGCCCAGAACCGAAACCGTGAGCGGATACAAAAGGGTCGGCGCCAGCATGACCGCCGTAAAACCGGTTGCCGCCAGAAATTTGCCCAGAATGACGTCGCTGAATGTTACCGGAAGGGTCAGCAGGGTTTCATACGAGCCGACGCTGAACTCCTCGGAAAGCAGGCGCATGGTGATCGCCGGCACGACAAAGGCGAAAACCAGGGGCAGCAGGGAGAAAAAATTCCGAAGGCTGGCCTGATTCTGCAGAAAAAACGGGGTGAAGAAAAACCAGCCGGTGATGATCAGAAACACCGAAATGACGATGTAGGCAACCGGCGATACCATGTAGGCGCTGAATTCTCTTTTAAAGATATGGATGACGGGGCTCATGTTAGTTCTCCAGGGTAAGTTCGCGGAAAATGTGTTCCAGGGTCTGGGTTTCCTGGCGGAATTCCAGAAGCAGCCAGTCGCTCTGGCGGATGATCCGGTAAATATCCTTTCGGATGTCCGCATCGGATTGCTAACGGTATCTTGATACTCAGAAAATCTGGCATCCGGAGGGGCTGCTTCTCTATCCGGACGATCCCCGCGACAGTCTCCAGTTGCCGCCGAACCGCATCAAAGGCCGCATTGTCCAGCGTGATATAAATGGTCCGCTCCCTGCCTGCCGACTGCTTGATGGATCTGGGTGCTGCCGTCCGCAACGATTTTTCCCTGATGGATGATGGCGATCCGGTCGCAGGTGGCCTCGGCCTCACTGAGGATGTGGGTGGAAAGGATAATGGTTTTTTCCCTGCCGATCTTTCGGATGATTTCCCGGATCTCCACGATCTGGTTGGGGTCCAGGCCCGATGTGGGCTCATCCAGCACCAGGATCTCCGGGTCGTTCATCAGGGCATGGGCCAGGCCGACCCGCTGTTTGAACCCCTTGGACAGCTCGCCGATGGTCTTGTGCATGACCGTGTTCAAGCCCGCACAACTGCGCCAGTTCGTGAATCCGGGACAGTTTTTGCTCATTTTTCAGCCCCCGGATGTCCGCGACATAACTCAGATAATCATACACGATCATGTCATGGTAGAGGGGGGCGGATTCCGGAAGATATCCCGATCCGTTTTTTGATTTCAAGCGTGTCCGGGCCGTGGTGAAATCCTTCACCCGGATCTGGCCGGCACGTCGGCTCAAGATACCCCGTGAGCATGCGCAGCGTCGTGGTTTTGCCGGCCCCGTTCGGGCCCAGCAATCCCAGGATTTCACCTTTTTGAATGTCCAGATGAATTCCGTCCACCGCACAGAAGTCATCATAATACCGGGTGAGATTTTCAACATGAATCATGCTTTTCTCCTTGTAAACCGGAAAACAGGTTGCAAACGAACAAAAGGCCGAATTCGACACGGACATGTCGGAAATTTCGGCCTAATTAACTATAAATGTTATAGATAATTTTCATGGCAATTTTTAATCAAATCACCCGCCTTGTCAAGAGAAAGTACGGGAGATCGCCTGCAACATAGAATCCATTTGATGATTAAGCGTATTTATGCTCCAATATGGGCCAAATGGGATCTGCTCACGGGAGCGCTGCATCTTTTTTTTAACTATTAAAAATAAGCAAGTCTTTATTAAAATCAATACCGGCAATGGGACAAAAAGCGATTTTGACATCTTCTCTTGAAAAACGCATCAAACGAAATGTCTCGGGACGAAAGCGCGATTTTTTTGTCATCACGCCTCCGGGAATGGAAAGCCTGTGCCGGATGGAACTGATGCGGCTTCCCTCCTTTGGCGGGGAAGCGGCCGCGGTTTCCGGCGGCGTTGAGTTCAGCGGGAAATTGTATGACGGATATCTGGCCAATCTCCATCTGCGGACCGCCACGCGGATTCTGATGCGAATCGAAACCGTATCGGCCTCCCATTTTACCCGGCTTTCAAAAAAGGCGGCGGAAATTCCCTGGGAGCTCTATCTGCGCCCTGATGCCGCGCCGCAGATCCGCGTATCCACCCACCATTGCCGGCTTTATCATAAGGATGCGGTTGCCGCTATTTTTGCGGAGAGCGTTCGCAACCGGCTGCTGCAATATGCCGGTGATGCGCAGAGCCAAGACAATCCCGTCATTCAGCAGCGCCTGTTCATTCGCGGCATGGATGACCACTTCAGCGTTTCCATAGACAGCAGCGGCGATTTGCTTTATAAAAGAGGCATCAAAACGCTTGCCGGAGAAGCCCCTGTCCGGGAAACCCTGGCGGCGGCCATTTTAATGCTGGCGGGATATTCCGGGAAATGAAACGCTGGTGAATCCCATGTGCGGTTCCGGAACGTTCGCCGTGGAGGGGGCCTTGATGGCCCGGAACATTCCGCCGGGGTGGAACCGGTCCTTTGCATTCATGGGATGGCCGGGATTCAGGCCCTGCTCAGTGGCATCATATTCGAGCCGCAGCGGAAAAACGGTTTGTCGCCGGGCCGTTGCCCCCCGTGATCGCATTTGACAACGCACCAGCGGCATGCGATTCACTGGCCCGGCTTGCGGGTTCCCATGCCGCTCTGGATCAAATCCAGGTGCTGTGCGGGGATTTTTTCGATCTGAATCCGACGAGATCTGACGGTTGCGCCGGGTCTTGTGGTCATCAATCCGCCCTATGGGAAGCGGATGGGGACGCGGCGGGAAAGCCGCCTGCTGATTCAGGACGTGATGAAGAAGCTGAAAGCCGATTACCGGGGATGGCGATTCGCGCTGATAGTTCCCGAGCGCTCGGACCTTGGCGGCATTTCTCCCGAATGGCGCTTTCATGCCATTTATCACGGGGGACTGAAACTGGAACTGCTTGTTGGAAATATTGTATCTTAACGGAACTTCATATTAAAAGGCGGGTGTTTTTTGAATAAATTTTCTGCGGTTGTCTTTGATCTGGATGGCACGCTTCTGGACACGCTGGAGGACCTGGGGGATGCGGTAAACCGGGTTCTGGCGGATCACGGGTTTCCGGCGCATCCGATGGATGCCTACCGGTATTTTGTCGGCGACGGATCGGCTGTTCTTATGGAACGGGCGCTCCCGGAATCCGCCAGGGGTTCCGATGTTTACCGGGATTGTCTGGCGGCGTTTATGGCGGATTACGACCGGAGCTGGAAAGTCAAAACCCGGCTGTATGACGGGATTTCGGAAATGCTGGACAGCCTGACGGCCCTGGGGATCGACATGGCCATTTTATCCAATAAATCCCATGGATTTACGGTGAATTGCGTCCGGGATCTGCTTTCGAAATGGCGGTTCAAGGCGGTCTTCGGCTTAAGGGAGGATGTGCCGCGAAAACCCGATCCGGCCGGCGCCCTGGAAATATCCCGGCTGCTGGGGGCAGGCCCGGATCGCATGCTTTATCTGGGGGATACGGCCACTGACATGCAGACCGCTGTGTCCGCGGGGTTGTTTCCGGTTGGCGCGTTATGGGGATTTCGAACCCGGGAAGAGCTTCTGGAAAACGGCGCAAAGGCGCTGATCCAGCATCCCCAAGAGCTGTTGCATCTGATTTGACTAACGATTCCCGTTGCCTCCCCCTTTGAAAAGGGGGACTGAGGGGGATTTTATTTCATTCATGAACCGGTCTCTGGGCGTTTGGCGTGAACCAGATAATTGATATCCGTATTTCCGCCCAGCGAACAGGTTCGAAAGATCGGATTGTAGTGCATTCCCATGATATTCTGCGGAACCAGGCCTGCCTGCCGCATCCAGAGCGTCATTTCGGCGGGCTTGATAAACCGGCTGTAGGTGTGAGTCCCTCTGGGAATCAACCGCATCAGGTATTCCGCTGCAGACAATTGCCAGCAGAAAGGATTTGGGATTCCGGTTGAGGGTTGCAAAAAACACATCGCCTCCGGGTTTGACCAGGGTTCTACAGGCGTTGATGACGGAACGGGGATTGGGGACGTGCTCCAGCATTTCCAGGCAGGTAACGACATCAAAGCAGGACGCGCGGGCCTCCGCCAGGTCTTCAGCGGTCGTTTGCAGATAGCTCACCTGAAGTCCGCTTTCCCGCAGGTGATGCCGGGCGGCGTTCAGGGGCGCTTCTCCCCGGTCAATTCCGGTCACCGTCGCTCCCAGCGCTGCCATGGCTTCCGATAGAATGCCGCCGCCGCAGCCGATGTCCAGAACCGATTTCCCGCAAAGGGCGGCGCGGTCATTGATATACCGGACGCGAACCGGATTGATGTCATGAAGGGGTTTGAAATCGCCCCGCGGATCCCACCAGCCATGCGACCGGGATTCAAATCGGGATATTTCAACGGCGTCTACATTTTCGAGTTTTTTTCATTGTGTTTTTGAAATCATGGGGTAAGCGGGTTGCTTAACTTGCCTTTCTTTATAATTCTAACATGTGACAAGTGATTATGATACAGTTATTGATTATGTTATCCGTTTTATGCGCCGGAACCTGCGGTCATGCGCAAACCGGCGATATCCCGGAAATGGAGTGCATTCCTTCTCTGGTATCCTGTCTTCGCGTGAAACCGCCGCTGGATTTTTGCGGAGAACCGGCGCCGCTGGACAGCTTCGATGCCCGGGAGCGCCTGGAGCGGGAACTCCTGCTGATGCTCTGGGACCGGGATCAGACCATCATGTGGATCAAGCGGGCCAACCGGTATATGCCGCATATTCAATCCGTGCTGAAGGATCAGGGCCTTCCGGATGATCTCAAATACATTCCCGTGATCGAAAGCGCGCTGCGGGCTCTGGCCGGATCTCCCAAGGGGGCCATGGGCTACTGGCAGTTTATCAAGGATACGGGCGCGCGCTATGGGCTGACCATCACGGAAGAGCTGGACGAGCGCCGGAACATGGCGGCGTCCACCCGTTCGGCGCTTGCCTACCTGAAAAAACTCCATGGCGACTTCGGGTCCTGGACCCTTGCCGCCGCCGCTTACAACATGGGTGAGGCGGGGCTTAAAAACGAGATTCTTCTCCAGGATACCAGTAATTTTTACGACCTTTACCTCTACCAGGAAACCCAGCGGTATGTTTTCCGAATTCTGGCTGCCAAGCTGATTCTGTCCAATCCGGAAAAATTCGGTTTCAAGTTG
This sequence comes from uncultured delta proteobacterium, assembly GCA_963845015.1. Lineage (GTDB taxonomy): Bacteria > Desulfobacterota > Desulfobacteria > Desulfobacterales > Desulfatirhabdiaceae > RAAP-1. The sequence goes on along the minus strand of CAWJRD010000046.1, from coordinate 166,584 downwards.
ACGCCGGAGGATCTGTATCCGCCCGAGGAATTCGATCGCGTTCAACTGGAGTTGCCCCAGAGAACGCCGGTGCTTTCCATTGCCCGGGCGGCCCGGACAAGCTTTAAGGTCATCCGGGACCTGAATCCGGAAATCAGGGGATATTACCTTCCCAAAGGCGTACTGACGCTTTCCATACCCCGCGGGGCGTCCGCCGGTTTTCAGGAAAGGCTGGCCAGGCAGATGCCATCCCTGGAATCCGCAGGATCCGAAACCGTGTATGTGGTGAAAAAAGGGGATTCACTTTCCGGGATTGCCGAGCGCCTGAATATTCCGGTTCAGTCGCTGCTCATCTGGAACCATCTCGGCCTGAATCAGTCCATTCGTCCCGGAGACCGGCTCGTCCTGAACCCCGGAAATGAAAAAAAGCTCATCCAGGAACCGCAGCCATGATGCGCCGGCCGGAAGCGCGAATGCTTTCCGTGAAATTTGTTTCCCATTTTCGTTTTTTTCTTTTTGAACAGGAGCAGCCGTTGGCGATCAATACCAGCAGGATTGTTAAATCGGATATTTTTTTGGATTTTTTTTATGGGGTCATCCGGGCCTATTGCCGGACCTTTCGCATCACGCGTCATCAACGATGCGCCCTGGCGGGATTACCTGCAAAAAGGCGGCTCCTTATTGTTCTGCTGCTGGCATCAGCAGGTTTTTCCCACGTTGGCGTATATTCGGAAATTTCGTGAACTTTCCCCGCCGCTGATGATCAGCCTGAGCAACGACGGCGATATCGGGGCCGGCATCGTTCGGCGCGCCGGCTGGACCCCCGTTCGCGGCTCATCCTCAAAAGGGGGCTTGAAAGCGCTCAAGCAGATGATTCGTGAGCTCAGGCGCTCCCGAGTGGCCGGGCACATCGTGGATGGGCCCCGGGGGCCGGCAGGGATTGTAAAGCCCGGGATAATCTCCCTGGCGCTGGCTGCCCGCGCCGTGATCGTTCCCGTTTCTCTTTCCGCGGACAGGGCCTGGTTTTTCAACAGTTGGGACCGGTTCATGCTGCCCAAACCCTTTGCCGGAATCCGGATCGCTTTCGGGGAGATGATTCACCTGAATGGCGCAGAGGGAAAAACGGATGTGGAAGCCTGGCGGCGTCATCTGGAAAACGTGATGCGGCCATACTTGATCCAGCCTTGATTTTCGCTGTCCATCCATTCAGGCTTGACACTAGAAGCGCACGCGGTCGGCGCTATTCCTTATAGACTTCCAGAATATCGAATTCTTCCAGGTGGAACTGCGGATTGGGGTATACGACGATTTGCTTGGCGATCATTTTTTCAAGGCGGAAGATCAGATGATTTTCTTCTCCGTGAAGCAGTTCCGCAATTTCCGGATTGACCCTGACCGTGATCTTGATGCCATCCAGCATCCGGTATTCGCTGAGTATTTCCCTGAAAATGTTATGGCAGATGGTCTTGCGGGACATGAGATACCCTTCGCCCTCGCAGTAAAAACAGGGCTCGCACAGCAGGCGGTTCAACGGCTTTCGTATCCGCTTGCGGGTCATTTGAATCAGCCCCATCTCCGAGATGGGAAGGACATGGGTTTTGCTCCGGTCGTTTTTTAACGCTTCGATCAGGGCATTATACACCTTTTCCTGGTTGGACTTTTTTTCCATGTCGATAAAATCGATGATGATGATGCCGCCGATATCCCGGAGCCGGATCTGATAGGCGATTTCCTTTACGGCATCCAGGTTGGTTTTAAGGATGGTCTCTTCAAGATTGTGTTTGCCCACGTACCGGCCGGTATTGACGTCAATGGCAACCAGCGCTTCGGTCTGCTCGATGACAATGTACCCGCCGGATTTCAGCCAGACCTTGCGCTTCAGGGCTCTGGAGATATCGCCTTCCAGATTATAGGCGTCGAAATATGGGTTCCTGGCCTTCATAGAGTTCAACGGAGTCTTTCAGCCCTGGCATGAAGGTATTCAGAAAGGAGAGAACCGATTCATACACCGGACGGGAATCGATGATCAGGGAGTCCGCCTCGTGGGTCAACAGGTCCCGTACCGCCCTCAGGCTGACATTCAGTTCCTTGTGCAGCAGCGAAGGGGCGGACGCTGTTTTGTATTTGGTCAGAATCGCCTGCCATAAATTCTTCAAAAACACCATTTCCGGCGCCAGCTTTTCCCGCTGAATGCCTTCACTGGCTGTCCGGACGATGTAGCCGACAGTGTCATCCCGCAAAGAGGCCACCATCTCCTTGAGCCGCGCCCGTTCATCCTCGTCCAGAATCCTTCTGGACACGCCGATATGATTCGAATACGGCATCATCACCAGAAAACGGCCCGGAAGTGAAATATAGGTCGTAACGCGCGCGCCCTTGGTGCCCATGGGAGACTTGGCCACATGAACCAGGATTTCCTGGCCTTCCGTGATCAGATCCTCGATATGAAGATCCTTGTGGGCGACGGGCGGGTCGATGAACACCGCATTGACTTCACCGGACTGCTCATTCTCTTCTTGGGTCCGGATCATGAACTGTTCGATATCCGTGTCCTGATACCCGATCACATCGTCCACATAAATGAACGCGGCCTGACTGAGGCCGATATCCACGAAAGCGGCCTGCATTCCGGGAAGAACGCGCTGGACCCTGCCCTTGTAAATATTTCCGGCAATGTCCGAGTGATCCCGTCTTTCGATAAACAGCTCCGCAATGGTGCCGTTTTCAATCAGGGCCACCCGCGTCTCGTGGTCCATATCGTTGATTATCAGTTTTTTCAGCATGAGGGCGATTTAAAAAGGAAGTTGGAATTCATTATTCGTTATTTATAACGCATTAATCCTTTTTCATGCAATGCCATTCTGTGAAAAACAAGCAAATATTTCAATTGAAAACTTTATTCAAAAGGGGCAGTATGAATTGAAAATGCAAAACATGATAAGTCTGGCTTGAATTCAGACCACGTGACACAAAAGGAAACAGATATGATACGCATGACAGAGCCTGTTGATGATTTGTTCCAGGCCGGCGACAGGGTTTTGGGATACGATGTTCGTCGGGTCGCTGCGCTTAAGGAATTGCGCTGCGTGTTTTATGAACTGGAGCATGCAAGCACCGGCGCCAGGCACATCCATATCCAGAATGATGATGCGGAAAATACGTTCAGCGTGGCGTTTAAGACCGTTCCGCGGGATTCAACCGGGGTCGCCCATATCCTGGAGCATACGGCGCTTTGCGGATCAGGCAATTATCCGGTAAGGGATCCCTTCTTCTCCATGCTCAAACGAAGCCTGAGCACATTCATGAATGCCTTTACCGCTTCCGACTGGACCATGTATCCCTTTTCCACCCAAACGCCGAAAGATTATTACAATCTGATGGGGGTGTATCTGGATGCGGCGTTTTTCCCGAATCTGGATGAACTCAGCTTCATGCAGGAAGGCCATCGCCTGGAAATCGAGGAAGGCGATCCCGTAAAACTGGTTTATAAAGGCGTGGTGTATAACGAGATGAAAGGCGCCATGTCGTCTCCGGACCAGGTGATGTCCAGGTCCCTTTTAAACGCCCTGTTTACGGACACGACCTACCGGTTCAATTCCGGCGGTGATCCCGCCGTCATCCCGAGCCTGACCTGGGATCAGCTCAAGCACTTCCACAGCCGGCATTATCATCCCAGCAATGCGTATTTCTATACCTACGGCAACCTGCCGCTGAAAGATCATCTGCAGTTTATTCAGGACAAGGTCCTGAACCGTTTTACGCGGATCGATCCGGATACGGATGTGCCATCCCAGCCCAGATGGCGGACGCCCCGGGAGGCTACCTATTATTATTCCCTTGATAAAAATCAGGATGCTTCCCAGAAAAGCCAGGCCTGCGTGACGTGGCTGACCTGCGACATCACCCGATCCTATGAAGTCCTGGTTCTGACCCTGCTCGGGGAAATCCTTCTGGGAAATTCGGCATCCCCCCTTCGAAAAGCCCTGATGGATTCCGGTCTGGGGTCTTCCCTGAGCGACGGGTCCGGATTCGATGCGGATTGCCGGGATGCGTTTTTTTCCTGCGGATTAAAAGACATCCAGGCGGCGAACGCAGACCGGATTCAAACCTTGATCTTTGACACCCTGAAAAAACTGGTCAAGGACGGGATTGACAAGGAACTGATCGAGTCCGCCATTCACCAGATTGAATTTCATCGCAAGGAAGTGACCAACACCCCTTATCCTTACGGCCTGAAACTTCTGATGGGCTTTGCCGGAACATGGCTTCACGGCGGTGATCCCGAAGAAATCCTGGAGCTGGATGCCCTCATGGACAAGCTGAAAGCTGCCATCGCCAGAGAGCCTTTTCTGGAAAAATGCATTCAAACCTATTTTCTGGACAATCCGCATCGGGTGCTGCTGACGCTGGAGCCGGATTCAGCCCTGGAGGAAAAGGAAAACCAGCGGGTTGCCGCTGAGCTGGCGGCTGTTGCCGCAAGCCTTTCGGATGCGGATATGGCAAGACTGGCGCAATACACTCAGGCCCTTCAGGCCCGCCAGGAAACCACGGAAGATGTTTCCTGCCTGCCGACGCTGGCAATTGCCGATATCCCGAAGGATGTCCGGGTGATCACGCCGCTGCCGGCCGAGAAGGATTCTCCCGTGCTGTATTATGATCAGCCGACGTCCGGGATTGTATATGTTTCCGCGGCCTGCGAAGCCCGCGGGCTCGCAGGGGACTTACAGCCGCTGGTTCCTTTTTTTTGCTATGCGCTTCCCAGGATCGGCACGGCGCTTCGGGATTATACGGAACTGACCCGTCAGATCGATCGCTATACCGGCGGCATCGGCTTTTCAACGCATGCACGGACGCAATTCGATGAAACCGGCGCGTCCCTTCCCCTGGTAACGGTAAACGGAAAATGTCTGGTGCGAAACGTGGACCGCCTGTTTGAAATCATTCGGGAGATCTTGAGCCAGCACCGGTTTTCAGACCTGGCCCGGTTAAAGATGCTGCTTCAGGAATATCAGGCGGGAATGGAATCCATGATCGTGCAGAACGGCCACCGGCTGGCGATTTCGCTTTCATCCAGACGATTCTCCGATGCCAGCAGGCTGAACGAATCCTGGCATGGGATTCATCAGCTTAAAACCATTCAAAACCTAACGCAGGATCTATCGGACCCGGCCCTGGGCGCGCTGGCCGTGAAACTGTCCGATATCGGCAAGCATGCTGTTTTCCAGAAGCAACCTGAAGCTGGCCCTGATCGGCGAAACCCAGCCGCTTTCGGCTGCTTCCCACTGGCCGGATGCGCTTTACCATGCGCTTGCCTGAAGGAAAGCCGGCCGCTGACGGCCCGCCGCAAGCGGACGGGGAAGACGGACTTCCCCATGAAGGCTGGTCCACGTCTTCCGCCGTATCCTTTGTGGCCCTGTCTTTTGAAACGGTTCGCATGTCCCATCCCGATGCGCCCGGCCCTGATGCTGATCAGCAAAATGAGCCGATCTCTCTATCTTCACCGGGAAATCCGCGAGAAAGGCGGGGCGTATGGCGGCATGTCGATTTATACGCCTGAAGACGGGTGTTCAGCTTTGCTTCTTACCGGGACCCGCACATTGTCTCCACACTGAAGGCTTTTTCCGGGGCCATGGCATTTATGGCATCCGGCGATTACAGCGCTGAAGATATCAAAGAAGGGATCCTTCAGGTCTGCGCGGATATCGACAAGCCGGATTCGCCGGGTCCGGCCGCGAAAAAGGCGTTTTACCGGAAAATCGTATCGCTTTCAGATGAACTGCAGGCGCCGGTTCAAACACGATCTTCTGGCCCTGACCCGTGAAGATGTGATGCGCGTTTCGCGGAAATATCTGGACCCCCTTCGGATTCGAAAAGGGGTGGCCGTCATTTCCGGAGAGGAAAAGCTGAAAGCCGCCAACCAGAAGCTTACGGACAATCCGCTTTCATTATACCGGATATGATTGTTTCAGAATGCCATAGCGGCTAAAGGCCATGACCATCAACAAACAGGAGGTGAATCGTGAAAGACATCAGTGAACTCAATTTTCCGGAAAATGTCCGGTACACCAAAGACCATGAATGGGCCAGGCAGGAAGGCGATATCGTGGTTGCCGGGATCAGCGATTATGCCCAGGACCAGCTCGGAGATGTGGTCTATGTCGAGCTGCCGCCAGGTCGGGGACCGGTTTGAAAACGGAGAGGTTTTCGGTACGGTGGAGTCGGTCAAGGCCGTTTCCGAACTGTTCATGCCCATTGCCGGGGAAGTGGTCGCCATCAATGCGGCGCTTTCCGATACGCCGGATGTGGTGAACGCCGATCCTTACGGCGCGGGATGGATGATTCACATCAAACCATCGGATCCGGCCGTCTATGGAAACCCTCATGACACGGGAGGCATACCTTGACATGCTGAAAGGATAATCGCCATGCGGTATTTACCCCACACCCTGGAGCAGATTCAGCAAATGCTGGCGGTTGTCGGCGCGGACAGCCTGGAATCGCTTTTTTCCGGCATTCCCGAAGAATGCCGGCGGCTTCGGGAGATGAACCTGCCCGAAGCCCTCAGCGAATGGGCGCTGAATCGGCATATGGATGCGCTTTCCGCGGGACTTGCGGTTTCTCCGGAGTACAAGATTTTTATCGGCGCGGGCCGGTATGATCACCATATTCCGGCAACCGTATCCTCCCTGAAAAGCCGGTCCGAATTTTTAACCGCCTATACGCCGTATCAGCCGGAAATCAGCCAGGGAACCCTTCAGGCCATTTACGAATACCAGACCCTTGCCGCAAGGCTCATGGGCGTGGACGTGGTCACGGCTTCCCATTATGACGGCGCAACCGCCCTCAGCGAAGCCCTGCTGATGGCCGTTCGAAAAACCCGGCGCAAACGGGTAGCGCTTTCATCGCTGATTCACCCGTTTTATCGCAGGGTGGCCCGAACCTATCTGGAGCCGGCCGGATTTGAAATTCTCGAGCTGCCTTTTCTGGAAAACGGACTGACGGACTTCTCTCTTCTGGAAGGCGCATCCGATATCGCCGCTGTCGCCCTGCAATCCCCGAATTTTTTCGGCTGTATCGAAGACCTGAAGACCGCCGGTCAAAAGGCGCATGAAATCGGCGCATTGTTTGTTGCCGGATTTACCGAAGCCCTGGCCTTCGGACTCTTGAAAAGCCCGGGAAGCCAGGGCGCGGATATCGTGTTCGGCGAAGGCCAGAGTCTGGGAATCCCGATCGCTTTCGGAGGGCCCGGGCTGGGAATGCTGGGCTGCACTTCGGAACATACCCGAAATCTTCCCGGCCGGCTGGTCGGCAAAGCCAGGGATATGGACGGAAAAGACGGTTTCGTGCTGACCCTTGCCACGCGCGAGCAGCACATCCGCCGGGAAAAAGCCACGTCAAACATCTGCTCCAACAACAGCCACTGCGCCTTGACCGCCGCCATGTACATGGCCTCTCTGGGGAAAAGCGGATTTTGCGATCTGGCCAAACTGAATCATGACAAGGCAGCCTATCTTTGCCGGGGACTTTCGGGAGCCGGATTCAAGATGCCTTTTCAGGGGCCGTTTTTCAATGAATTCGTTGTAGAATTTCCCGAAGAACTCGAAACGCTGTATCAGCGGCTGCTGGAAAAAAAGATCGTTGCCGGGTTGCCGCTGTCAGCCTTTTATCCGGAGCTGTCCCATCATTACCTGCTCTGCGTGACCGAAACCGCGTCCCGGGAAGATATGGACGCCCTGATCCGGGAGGTGACCCCATGCATGAACCTTTAGGCGCATCAGGCCTGATCCTGAACGAAAAACTGCTCTGGGAAAAAGGCCGGAAAGGCAGAAGCGGGTTTTCCATGCCCGAAAGCGATGTCCCGTCCAGCCCCCTGCCGCCGGATCTTGTCGGCGATGGCCCGGACTTTCCCGATCTTTCCGAGGTCGATGTGGTCCGGCATTACACCCGGCTGTCGACCTGGAATTTTGGCGTGGATACGGGCCTCTACCCCTTGGGGTCCTGCACCATGAAATACAACCCCAAAACCAATGAACGGCAGGCCGGGCTTTCCGGCTTCAGCGGCGGCCATCCCCTGCTGCCGGAATCGCTTTGCCAGGGCGCGCTGAAGCTGATGGCGGATCTGGAGCGGTTTCTGGCTGAAATTACCGGCATGGATGCGGTGTCGCTCCAGCCGGCGGCAGGGGCTCACGGAGAGACTGGCCGGCATGCTGGTGATTCATGCCTGGTTCAAACAGAAAGGGGACGTTCGCTCCAAAATCATCATCCCCGATACGGCCCATGGCACCAATCCGGCCAGCGCCGCGCTTTGCGGGTACAGACCGGTTCCGGTACGATCCGAGCGCGGAGGGCATTCTGTCTCCGGAGGCCATTGCAGCGCTCATGGATGAAGATACCGCCGGCATCATGGTCACCAACCCCAATACGCTGGGGCTTTTCGAGAATCATCTCAAGGCCGTCTGCGAAATCATTCATGCCAAAGGCGGGCTGGTATATGCCGACGGCGCCAACATGAACGCGGTCATGGGCATTGCCGATATGGGGCGGATCGGGGTGGATGTCCTGCATTTGAACCTTCACAAGACGTTTTCAACCCCGCATGGCGGCGGCGGCCCCGGGGCCGGGCCCGTCTGCGTCAAAAAATTTCTGGAGCCGTTTCTGCCGGTTCCGCGAATCATTCAAAAGGACAACGGGCAGTATGCCCTGTCGGAGGATTTCCCCGAATCCGTCGGAAAACTCCTGACTTTTCACGGCCATTTCGGCGTTCTGGTCAGGGCCTGCAGCTACATTCTGTCCATGGGCGCGGAAGGACTTAAAAAAGCCAGCCAACTGGCGGTATTGAACGCCAATTACCTCAAGGAGCAGTTAAAGGATACGTTTCATCTGGCATACGACAGGCCGTGCATGCACGAGTGCGTGTTTTCAGACCGCTATCAGCAGGCATACAACGTGACGACGCTCGATATCGCCAAGCGCCTCATGGACTATGGATATCATCCGCCCACCATTTATTTCCCTCTGGTGGTCCATGGCGCGCTGATGATGGAGCCGACCGAGACCGAGTCCAAGGAAGATCTGGATCAGTACATCGACGCCCTGAAAAAAATCGCCGCGGAAGCAAAAGAGACGCCGGACGTGCTCCGCGCCGCCCCGACCCGCTGCAAGGTCCGGCGCCTGGATGAAACCGCGGCGGCCAGAAAGCCGTGCCTGGCGGGATGACCGGATGACAGACGATCTGCAACGCGGAAAGGATGAAGGGCACAAGCGTCATTCACCGTTGACCGATCACAGTTCACCGTTAAAAACGAGCAATCCGGTCAACGGTCAACCGTCAACGGTCAACGGTTTTTCTTCCGTTTTATGGCATGGGGTGGATCTGGGAACAGTGCCGTATCCGGATGCGCTGAGCCTTCAGCACAAACTGGTGGAGACCGTCAGCCGTGGGGCCTCTCCGGCGTGGTGCTGATGCTGGAGCATCCGCCGGTCTTTACCCTGGGGCAACGCGGGGGATTGGAGAACCTGCGGGTACCGCCGGCGTTTCTGGAGCAATCCGGTATTTCCGTGATTCAGGCGGAACGCGGGGGCAACATTACCTTTCACGGCCCCGGGCAGTTGGTGGTCTATCCGGTGATTGACCTGAAACCGGCCGGGCTATCGGTTGCCGGATATGTCGAAGCACTGGAGGAAGTCATGATCCGGACTGCAGCGGACTGGCATATTTCAGCCTGCCGGAATCCGGCGGGCCGCGGCGTGTGGGTTGGAGCCGCCAAGCTCGGCAGCATCGGCATCCGGGTCAGACGAACCGTTTCCTTTCACGGACTGGCTTTAAATGTTTCGGTTTCCCTGACGCCCTTTGACTGGATAAATCCCTGCGGGCTTGAAGGCGTTTGCATGACATCCATGGCTCAAGTGGCTGGAAGGGATATATCCATGTCCGATGTCCGCCGGACCTTGGTCCAGCACATGGAAGCCGTGTTTGGAGCTAACCTGACAATCATAGATGAAGCCGCATTGAAAGATCTGATAAGCTGTCCTGATGGGCAGGGTAATTGTCCATCTATCAATGGATCAGGAAGCAAAATATAAGATAAAACTGCTCAAAATAATTTAGAGGAGAATTGTATGAGGACGTTTACTGCTGTCATTGAACGATGTCCCGATACCGGATTTTATGTCGGCTATATCCCGGGCTTTCCAGGCGCCCACTCCCAAGCAAAGAGCTTGGAAGATCTCAATGCTAACCTGAAAGAAGTCATTGAATTGCTGCTTGAAGAAGGTGAGCCGACTTTGGAGGCCGAGTTTGTGGGAACTCAAAATGTGATGGTGGCATAAACATGGGCGACATTCCAGTTCTAAAGCCATCGGAAGTTGTTTCAATCCTTGAGACGATTGGATTCTTTGAAGCTCGTCAGAAGGGAGGTCATAAACAATTCAGGCATGCAGACGGAAGGGGAACCACAGTCCCGTTCCATCAAGGTCATGATATTTCGCCTATTCTTCTGCGAAGGATCGCCAGAGACATTGGATTAACTGTGCGAGAGTTTCTGAAGCAAAAATAGGTTCTTTTAAGTATTCAATCTGGATGCCTGATAACGCATACGCCTTCTTCAGTGATTTTAAAATGAAACGATGAATCCGAATCAACCCGTTTATAAACATTTTCAAAAACCGGCATGGCTCAGGCGAAGGCTTCCTTCGGGTCCTGACTATGAAAGCGTCCGGACCCTTCTGAAAGACAACCGGCTGCATACGGTATGCCAGGAAGCCAGATGCCCCAACCAGTGGGAATGCTTTTCCGCAAGGACCGCAACCTTTCTGATCATGGGGCCTTCCTGCACCCGGCACTGCCGGTTCTGCGCCGTGGATCACGGACCGGTCCATCCGCTGGATCCCAATGAGCCGCTTCGGGTTGCGGAGACGGCCCGGCAACTGGGCCTGACCTATGTGGTCATCACTTCCGTCACGCGCGATGATCTTTCCGATGGCGGGGCCCGTCACTTTGCCGATGTTATTCGTTCGGTTCGAAAGCGGATGCCGGATGCCGGCATCGAGGTGCTGATTCCGGATTTTCAGGGAAACCCGGAGGCCCTGAAAATCGTTCTGGATGCAAATCCCGATGTCCTGAACCACAACATGGAAACGGTTCCGCGACTGTATCCACGGGTCCGGCCGGAGGCCGTTTACGAGCGCTCCCTGTCATTGATCCGCCTGGTCGGCAGTGCCGATCCGCGGATACAAACCAAGTCTGGGCTGATGCTGGGAATGGGAGAGACGCCCGATGAGGTTCGGCAGGCCTTGAAAGACCTGCATCATGCGGGCTGCCGGATATTTACCCTTGGCCAGTATCTGCAGCCGTCTTCGGATCACCTGCCCGTTGAGCGGTTTATCCCGCCGGATGAATTTGACGCCTGGAAAATGGAAGCGCTTGCCATGGGGTTTTCACAGGTCGCCAGCGGCCCGTTTGTCCGAAGCTCCTATCACGCCAAAGAACTTTCGGAATTACCCTTTAGGCCACAATCAACTTGTTCGCCGGACCGCGATTGTGATAAAGAAGCCGTCAGGAGTCCAATTGATTCATCGCAGAAGGAACATTCATGAATGTCTTCCCGACATCCTTAAACGAAGTGCTTGTTGTTGAACCCGACGTGTATGCGGATAAACGCGGCTTTTTCATGGAAACCTATCACCAGGAGCGGTACCGGAAGGCCGGTATTTCTCAGGCGTTCATCCAGGACAACCTTTCCTTTTCCGTGAAAGGCACGTTAAGGGGGCTTCACTTTCAGATCAACCGGCCCCAGGCCAAGCTGGTTCAGGTTGTTTCCGGCGAGATTTTTGATGTGGCCGTGGATATCCGAAAAGGGTCCCCCACGTTCGGCAAGTGGGCTGGCGTGCATCTTTCCAGCGAAACCAAACGGCAGTTGTTCGTTCCCGAAGGATTCGCCCACGGCTTCTGCGTGCTCAGCGAAACCGCCCTGTTCTTGTACAAATGTTCGGATTTGTACGCCCAGGGGGATGAAGGCGGCATTCTCTGGTCCGATCCGGACATCGGCATCGAATGGCCCATAACAGCCCCCGTCATTTCAGACAAGGACAACCGTCTTCCCTGTCTTTCGGCGCTTTTGCCGCATCAACTGCCCAGGAGATAACCCGATGAACATTTTAATCACCGGCGCCAATGGACAGCTCGGGACGGAACTGATGCGTCAGGGTCCGGAAAGCGGGTTTTCAGCCTTTCCCGTGGATCTGCCGGAGGTGGATATTACCAGCCCTGATCCGGTTCGGGCGGCTATCCGGGATGCCGGCGCATCCCTGGTGATCAATTGCGCGGCTTATACCCAGGTGGACATGGCCGAGTCGCAGGACATGATGGCTTATAAAGTCAACAGTCTGGGGCCGGCCATTCTTGCCCACGTCTGCTCCGAAGCGAACATTCCCCTGATTCATGTTTCCACAGACTTTGTGTTTGACGGGAGCAAGAGAACGCCTTATCTGGAAACAGATCCGATTTCGCCGGTGAGCGTTTATGGCAAAAGCAAGGCAGTGGGAGAGGCTGTGGTGGAAAGAATCCTGAGCCGTCACATTATCTTAAGAACTGCCTGGCTGTACGCCCTTCAGGGCCAGAATTTTGTCCGGACCATCCTGAGGCTGGGCGCCGAAAGGGATACGGTGCGGGTGGTTTCGGACCAGTTTGGCTGCCCGACCTGCGCCGCGGATCTTGCGGAAGCCATTTTGACCATTTCAGAAGCCATCCGGAACCATGGGGAAATCGCCTGGGGAACCTATCACTACTGCGGCAACGGGGTGATTTCCTGGCATGAATTTGCACAGGCGATTCTGGATATCGCCAAGGCGTACATTCCTTTGAAAACCAGCCGGGTGGATCCGATCACCACGGATCAGTATCCAACCCCGGCAAAACGGCCGGCATATTCCGCCCTGGACTGCGAAAAGATTCAAAACGTGTTCGGGATTTGTCCCAAACCCTGGCGGGAAAGCCTTGAAAAAACGCTTTGCCAGATGCTGGCCGCTCCTTGAAAAGGCAACAAAAAATCGAGCTTCTGGCGCCTGCGGGAAATTTTGAAAAGCTGAAAATCGCCATTCATTACGGGGCCGATGCGGTATATCTTGCCGGCAAGGATTTCAGTTTAAGGAATTTTTCCGGCAATTTTACCCTTGCCGAACTTGACATGGCGATCCGGTTCTGCCCATGATCTCGGGAAAAAAGTGTATGTTGCCTGCAACATCTATCCCAGAAATCATGAACTGGACGCCATTGTCCGGCTATCTGGATCAAATCGGGCAGATTGGGGCCGGATGCCGTCATTGTGGCCGATCCCGGAATATTCATGATGGCCCGCCGCATCATTCCCGAAGTTCCCATCCATGTCAGCACCCAGGCCAATATCACCCATGCTGGCCGGGGCGGAATTCTGGAAAGACATGGGCGCGGCCAGAATCAATACGGCACAGGGAGATAACCCTTTCACGAGATTTCCGAAATCGCTGAAAAATCCGGGATTGAGGTGGAGTGCTTTTGTTCACGGCGCCATGTGCATCTCCTATTCCGGACGCTGCCTGCTGAGCAGTTTCATGGCCAAACGGGACAGCAACCGGGGGATGTGCTGTCATCCCTGCCGGTGGCAGTACGCGGTTGTCGAAGAATTGCGGCCCGGAGTATTCATGCCGGTTCTGGAAGATGACCGGGGAACCTATATCTTTAATTCCAGGGACCTGTGCATGATCGCGCATGTTCCGGAAATGATCCGGGCAGGAATTTGTTCGCTGAAAATCGAAGGCCGGATGAAAGGCATCAATTACCTGGCAACCGTGGTAAAGGTTTACCGGGAGGCAATCGATTCCTGGTACGCGAATCCGGAAGATTTCAAGGTCGATCCAGCATGGTTGAAAGAGCTGCTGCGCATCAGCCACCGGGGATACTGTACGGGATTCTATTTCGGAGACCCGGATCAGACCGCTCCCAATTTTGATGATTACAAGTCATTTCATGATCACGTTTTTCTGGCGGAAATCATCGAAGCCTCCGAAGATGGCGGCGTGATCTGCCATATCCGGAACAAGATTCAAAAAGGAGATGCTGTTGAGATTCTGACCCGAAAAGGCCCTGCCAGGGCCGATACGGTTCGCGACCTTTTCGACTTGAGCGGCGCTCCCCTTGTATTTTACTCAGACCGGAACCCATGTCCGGATATTGCTGAACGGCCGGTATGATGTCCATGATTTAATCCGAAAAGCCGAATGACTTTTGCATGGCGCAAGAAGACCGGAAATTTTATCCGGCAAAGTCTATTATCTATAACCTATCACCCAGTACCGATATCATACTATGGAAGATGACCTGATCCCCCTGTCGTTGGATGAAACGTTCAAATTCTCCTGCAACGCAGGCGTGCCTTGTTTCAATGAATGCTGCAAGGATGTGAACCAGTTTTTAACCCCTTATGATGTGCTGAGGCTCAAACGCCATTTAGGCATGTCTTCCGGAGAATTTCTGGAAAAGTATACGACTCAGCATCTGGGTCCTGAAACCGGGCTTCCCGTGGTCTGCCTGAAAACCGATCCCGCGGATGGCTTTATCTGCCCCTTTGTATCTCCGGAAGGCTGCCGCGTGTATGACAGCCGGCCGTCTTCCTGCCGGACCTATCCGCTGGCCAGATTGCTTTCCAGATCCCGGGAAACCGGTCAAGTCACGATTCACTACGCCCTGCTGGTCGAACCCCATTGCCAGGGACACGGCCAGAATTGCACGCAGACCGTCCGCGAATGGATCGCTGCCCAGGACATTGCTTCCTATGATGCCATGAACGACTTGATGATGGATATCATCAGCCTGAAAAACAGGCTCCTTCCCGGCCCATTGGACTTAAAGCCCAGGCAGTTGTTTTCCATGGCCTGCTATGACCTGGACGCATTCCGGAAATATCTGACGGATAATTTTTCGTATAAAGGTCTTGGCCTGAATGCCGAATCCTGGCAGCAGCTTCTTGAAGATGACGAAGCGCTTTTAAAATTCAGCATGGTCTGGCTGAAGCAGTCACTGTTTGGTTCTTTGGTTTCTCGCTGAAACAAGTCAGTGGATGAGACTGGCCGGGACGAGCGGTCTTTTGATGCAGAAACCTGGCGAGAATAATTTCTTGACAGATCCAATCGACTATTTCAAAATATTGATGGAGTTTTTGTAGAAAGAATCGTCTGATAATGGCAAACCATTCGAAAGGGTGGGACGCAAAGCTTCTGGCCTAAATTCCTTAAAAAGAACATGGCAGCAGGGTTGCCGGGCGGGAAATGGCGCCTTTTTGATGCCTTTCTGCGCGGAAAGCATGAAGGAGGTGGCCCGATGACTCATCAAATCCCCTGTTCTGTTTCACGTTCCCATTCCGCGCCCATCCGGTTATTATCCTTTCTTGTCTGTCTGGTATATTTGCTCTGCGTTGGCTTTAGCATCGCCCATGCTTCTTCGCGTGGCAGGAAAAAACCTGCTTCTCCTGTTACCCCGTCTCCGGCAGCCACCTTTTCCGGCGGCGTTGGCCTGTTTTTCCCCATTACCCCTCTTTCAGAAGACAATCTGCGTTACTGGTTTACCCCGCAGGTAGAGAAGGCAGCCGCACTGGGGCTGCAATTCGTCAATTTGATCGTTCACTGGAAGGACCTTGAACCCCGGGAAAACGTTTATGCCTTTGACATGCTGGAACGCTACATGCAAGTCATCACAACCTCGGGCCTAAAATGTGTTCTGCGGATTTATTTCAATGGAGGCTGGCATATCCAGGCCAGCCCGGACTGGCTTTTTGAAGACAAGGAAGCGGCGTATTGCCGGGAGGGAGACTATATGCAGCCGCTCCCCTGGAATAGCATCTATTTTGATGAAATGACGTCTTTCATGGATGCGCTGGCCTTCTGGATGACAGGAGGCAGTCAACGGCAGCCGCAAGCGCTGCAGATATCCGCCGGCGGGGTTTACGGCGAGATGGCGGTGCTGGGGTTTGACTGGCAAACAGCATTTCAGGATGATTATGACCGATTCTATAACATGCTGACGGATGCCAACAAGGCCCATGTGGATGTTTTTGCGGCTTTTTCCAAACGACTGGCTTCGATCCCGCTGATCTTGATGATCAATCATCTTTACGACGACAACCCGGCCCTGAATGACCAGTTGATGGAGTACGCCTGGGAAAATCATGGATTGAGGTGGTTTCAGAGCAATGCCTGGTCAGGCGATCTGGAACAGCAGCGATACGGCCCACTGGTTCTGGACATGATGGAGCGGCATGCCGCCGGAGGGCTGTTTTCATTGGAAGATGAAGCCGGCGCTCATTATGAAACCCTAGCGCAACGCATTCAGCGCATGGAACAAATTCAATTCGAGACAGGCATTCATTTCCAGTCGGTGAGTCTGAATATTGCCGATCTCACCACTGAAAATCAGGCGGAGATTCGCTATCTGGCCTCCTGGACCCTGGCTGGAAAGACGCAGTAGCGCACGAGGCGATGCCGGGGAGATCCGCCAGCTTCAAACATATATTGGGATCACTTGAACGAAAAATCCACCCGCCGGCTTCATGGTGCGGATTTTCGGCCGGGATCAATGCATCCTTCATCACGCAATTCGATGAGAAACCCGTCCCTGCGGTGAAAATCGGCATGGAGACCGGGATGGGATAGCGACCAGTAGTGCCTCATACCGTCACCGTAGTTGATGACGGCGCTGACGCCGATATCCAGCGCCTGATCTCTGTGAAGGATTTCATCCAGCGCAATTTCCAGGGAAAGCGACAAGGCGCCTGACTTGCGCCTGACGCTGAACGGAAGCGACCCGAAGCCCGCATCCTCCTGCATTCCGTTGCGATATGCGGCAAAGCGAAAAACATTCCAGTGGCCGGCCGGAGAGAGGTTGATTTCCCGATATCGGGAAGAATCCCTGGCTGCGATGAAGAGTTCGAAACAGGTTTCTTCCCACAGAGCGTTCTTACGGGCCGGCAAATCCGCCGGCATGGGAATGACCACTTCCGATAGGTGGCCCAAAAGCGTATAGTGGATGGCCAGCCTGCCGGAAGCCCTGGAGATTTCGCCTACGATCTTGAGACGGGACGCCGGACCGGCATCCGTAAATGGCAAAAGGGAAAATCTCCGGCAGCTCAATTCAGGAGACCACCCAAAGCGCGCAGTTGGCGGACTTTCCCAGCACACTGCGAGAGACGCTGCCCATAAAAAAGGCATTGCCCCCCCCCCGTCTTCCCACAACCACCGTGCCGTAGTCCCCTGCCTTGGCTTCCTCGACGATGGCGCTGCCGATATTATACATGCACTCAACCATTTTCAGATGAATCTGACTGTCCTGAAAACCGGCTTCTTTAAACCGCTGCAGCGCAAGTGCATGAAAATGATCGATGCAGCGTTTGTCGCCCTGAATGAGGATCTTTTCGATTTCATCCGTCGGCTCCTCGATTTTTATCGGGCAAGAATCGCTGAATTTGGGCACAACATGAAAAAGGGTAATTTCAATATCGGCATTTCCGGCTGCCATGAAACTGAGATGGTCAACGGCCTTCAGGGAGCTCTTGGATCCGTCGACGGCGATCATGATCCGGGTTGAGGTGACCTGGCCGTCAATGACCCATACCGGAATGATCCTGGAGTGTTCCACGAGGTTCGTGGTAATGCTGCCCGCAAAGGTTTCCTGAATCCGGGAAATCCCCCTTCTGCCCACGACAATGGCATCATAGTGGCCTTGCTGGGCATATTCGATGATGTCCTTGGCCGATCCCAGATTCCGGGGCTGAGTGACCACCTGGATATGGCCGGAATTCACCCCCAGGGCCGTCATACTCTTCTTGTATTTATCCAGTAATGCCAGTGCGGCCTGTTCATGTTTTTGGCGCAGTCTTTTCAGATTCAGTTGTTTGAGTCCATCGGTTTTGGCTTCATCCAGCAAAAATTGCGAAATGGACGGCTGCACATGGTACAAGGTATAGGTCAGGTTTTTGACCGCGGAGGAAATCCTTACTGCATAGTGAACAGCGTTTCTGGAATGAATCGAATCATCTACCGGAAGAAGTATTTTTTTATCCATCGTTATCCTCCACTCTCTCTGGGGTTAGATAAAAGTGTTACGTTTTAACCCAAAAACATATCGGCGTATTGGAAACTGTATCAAGTCCGACAATACCGCGCTACTGCCCTGCTTTGGCTTTTTCAGACAAGATCATCTGATAGGCGGTTTTTCGGGAAATGCCGAATTTGAGCGCTATCTTTCTGGCAAGATCACCAGGGCCTTCTGTTGCGTGCACGAAATACTCCGAAACGCTGCTTTCCAGGGATTCGGCGGAAAGGGGGATGCGCTTGTTTTTCCCGGAAAGCACCAGGGTACATTCGCCTTTAATCTCCCTGCGGTTGGACAGATCCGCCAGCATCCCCGAAATGGGACCGCGGATAAATTCTTCATACCGTTTGGTCATCTCCCGGCATACGACGCCGGAGCGATCCCCCAGAACCGCCAGCGCGTCATCCAAAAAAGCGAGCACCCGCTTGGGTGATTCATAGAATATCAGGGTTCTGGGTTCGGTTTCAATCTCCTTTAGCAAGGCCATTCTCCGGGTCTGTTTTTTGGGGGGAAACCCCAAAAACACGAAGGTATCCGTGGGAAGCCCGGAAACGCTGAGCGCTGAGATGGCCGCAGATACACCAGGGATGGGGATCACCTTGACGCCTGCCTGAATCGCCGCGCAGATCAGCCGGTATCCAGGATCCGATACCGACGGGGTGCCGGCATCGGAAACCAGCGCAATGGAAAGTCCATCCCGAAGTTTTTGAATAAATTGCGGAGCACGATCGGCTTCATTGTGATCGTGATAGGAAATAAGCGGAGATGAGATCTGATACCGGGAAAGCATTCGGCCCGTGTGACGGGTGTCTTCCGCAGCCACCATGTCCACGCCGGACAGCACGCTGAGGGCGCGCAGGGTGATATCCTCAAAATTGCCGATCGGGGTTGCCACCACGTAGAGCGATCCCTTTTCAACACCTTGTGACACATCAACGGCCGGTAAGTTCAAAGGCATTTTTGATAAGCTCGATGCTTTCCTGTCCGGAATTCGAAAATATCGCCACCACATCAAACCGGGCCCGGACATGGCTTTGACGGGTGGACTTGAGATAGTGAAGGGCTACTTTTGAAATTTTACGCTGTTTTTGAAGGGTGACTGCATATTTGGGGTTGCCGAAGGCTGCGGAAGATCTGGATTTGACCTCGACAAAGGCGATGGTCTCATTATCTCTGGCAATGATATCGATTTCCCCGATGCGGGTGCGATAATTCTGCTCCAGAATGCGGTATCCCTGCCGCTTCAGATAGACCACCGCCAGGGATTCATTGTTTTTCCCAAATATCTGAAAGGAATTGACCATGATTCGCCCACTCTTTCACCCCTTTAAAACTCTTCCGGTGAATGGGAGTACAGCCGTAACGCCGGATGGCTTCTTTGTGAAATGGGGTCGGATATCCCTTGTGAATGGCAAAACCAAAAACGGGATAGTCATCGTGATAGCGTTCCATCAGGCTGTCCCGGGTCACTTTTGCGATAATGGAGGCAGCTCCGATGGAAATGCTCACGGCGTCCCCTTTGGGGATGGCTTCCTGCGACAGGCATAAAGGCAGGCAGAAAATCCCGTCAATCAGCACGTGTTCCGGAAAGGGAGAAAGGTTTTCGACCGCCATGACCATTGACAACAGGGAAGCCTTTAAAATATTCGTTCTGTCAATCTCGCAGGAATCCACAATGCCGATGCCGACGGCATCGGCATGTTCATAGATCTGATGGTAGAGAGTCTGCCGATTTTTGGGAGTCAGCTTTTTGGAATCCGTTACACCCGCAACCGGAAAGGAAAAAGGAAGCATCACGGCCGCTGATACAACCGGGCCGGCCAAGGGGCCCCGGCCAGCCTCATCAACGCCCGCGATCCGCGTCAATCCGCTCTGGCGCGCCTGATTCTCGAATCTCCACTGGTCAATACCCATGCTGCCTTTTCAGGAGCGATCTTCTTTAATTCTGGCGGCCTTGCCCTTGAGCTTGCGGATATAATAAATTTTGGCTCGGCGGACAGCTCCTTTTGAAACCACTTCGATCCGGTCGATAATCGGCGAATGCAGCGGGAAAATACGCTCAACCCCGATCCCGTAAGAGACTTTTCTGACCATGAAGGTTGCATTTGTGGTGCCTCTGCGCTTGCTGAGCACCACACCTTCGAAAGCCTGAATCCGTTCTTTCTCACCTTCCTTGATTTTGACATGAACCTTTACCGTATCTCCGGCGGAAAACTGCGGCAGATCCAGCCGCATCATTTCTTTTTCCAAAAGTTTGACAGTTTCCATAACTCCCCCGATAAATTGTTATCCAACGATTTGACAGATTAATGTTAATGATCAGGGTAAAAACCCCCGAGAAAATATTTATTCCACCGATGGCCGTCCCAGCAGGCGATCCAGAATAATGGATGCCGCCGAACGGACCGACAGGTGGTTATACGCCGTATTGCCGCGAATCGCATCCAAAACATGATCCGCTTCTTCCATGCAATCCTGTGAAAGCCCCCATGCCGTGCCGAACACCAGCAGATAAGGGTTACCGGTTTCCAGCAGTTCCCGGAAACGGGATATGGAAAAGCCCCCAAAATGCCCCCTTGCGCTGGTTACGACCGTCCGGGGATAGACTTCTTCCCGCAAAGCGATGTCTTCGCGGGCTTTTTCCAGTGTATCCTGAATGCAGACCGTTTCCAGTGCCTGGCATCGCTTGGGGTTATAAACAGATCCAAAACCGGTTGTCCAGTGCGAAACCAGCGTTCTTACCAGGGCCTGCTGATCCTCAAGCGGGGTAATAATATAAAGCGCTCTGGCCCCATATGTTCTGGCGGCCCTTGCCATGTCATGAATATCCAGGTTGGTCACCGCCGATGCGATGATCTCCCCGCGTTTATTGACGACCGGGTAATGGGCCAGCGCCAGATATAGATTGGGACTGCAATATTTGGTCAATGTCCAGACGCCACTGTTGAAGAATGCGAACCTCAGCCAGTGTAAGCTGGCGCTGCATCAGTAAATCCCTGCGTTTTAAAACCGTACGGATCAGCGACGACTCCAGCCGCCATTTCTCGATCTGGGCATGATTGCCCGAAAGCAGCACATCCGGAACCGCCTCCCCTTCAAAAATTGCAGGCCGCGTGTAATGGCCGTGCTCCAGAAGGCTGTCGCTGAAGGAATCCATTTGCGCGGACTGCTCCCCCCCGAGGGCGCCGGGAATCAGCCGGGTTACGGCTTCCATGAGCACCATTGCCGGAAGCTCTCCGCCGGTCAGCACGTAATCGCCGATCGAAATTTCATCGTCCACGAACTGCTGGCAGATGCGCTCGTCGATGCCCTCGTACCGGCCGCAAATCAGAATCAGTCCGGGCAAAGCGGAAAGTTCCGCTGCAATTTTCTGATTAAACGCCCGGCCCTGCGGAGAAAGATAAACGGTCCTGGCGCCGGGAACTGCATTTAAGGCCCAGCGGATGGCCGCGGCCAGCGGCTCCGGCTTCATGACCATACCGTTTCCGCCGCCATAAGGGCTGTCATCGGTCACCTGATGCCTGCCGGCGGCAAACTCCCGGATATTCACGGCAGCGGCGGAAATAACGCCCTGCTCAATGGCCCGCCTGACAATGCCATGGCCCCAGAAGCGCTGGAACATTTCCGGAAAAATTGTCAAAGCAAGAAAATTCATCGTCGGCTTCCGGCAATCGCCTGTTTCCGGCCTTTGTCCCATAAGGGGCGATTCGCTGCTAAAGGCCATCCGGAAGATCCACCCGCATGATCCTGCGGTTCAGATCGATTTCCAGAACAACCGAGGCAATGGCGGGTATCAGGATTTCACCGGCATCCGGGGTTTTCACCACATATACATCGTTGCTGCCCGTCTCGATAAGAGATGCGATAGTTCCGAGAGGACGCCCGTCCGCCGAAACCACCGACAATCCCGCTATATCCGCCCAGTAATAGGTGTCCGGCTCAAGCTCGGGAAGGCTGGATTTTTCGACCAGCAGATCCGAACCCCGCAGCATTTCAGCCGCGGTGCGATCGAAAACCCCGTCTAACAGGAGAAGCAGCATGCGTCCCTGGGGCCTGGCATCCACAATCTTCAACTCACGGCTGGCGCCTTTCGGATCCCGGACGATCACGCAATGGCCATTTGCCAGAACTGAAAAGGAGTCCGCCTCGCAGTGAACCTTGACATATCCCTTGATGCCATGGACACCGACAATTCTGCCAATGGCCACGCAGGAATCCGGATTCATTTCGCTTCAGCAGCCTTATTCAATGATTTCAAGGACCGTCCGTTTCTTGATCTTGGCGGAGGCCGCGCTCAGAATGGTACGCATGGCTCTGGCCGTTCGCCCCTGTTTCCCGATGACTTTTCCCAAATCCTCTTTGGCAACCTTCAGCGACAGTACCGCGGTCTGGTTCCCCTCGATCTCTGAAACCGACACCTGTTCGGGGTGGTCAACAAGCGCACGGGCAATGTAACCGATCAGATCTTTCATCGCTTCATCTCCTTGGCTGGCAGGCGAGAATCCGGAAATGACGTCATGATCTCGGACTTCAGGCCGGCATATCCGCTATGCCCTGTTTTTTCAATATGCTTTTGACCGTATCGGTCGGCGTTGCGCCCTGGCTGATCCAGAACTGAACGCGATCCATTTTCAGAGTGACATCCGCAGGGGTGTTCAGCGGATTATAGGTCCCCAGGTTTTCCAGGAATTTGCCATCTCTGGGGCATTGTCCATCTGCGGCCACGATACGGTAAAAAGGTCGTTTTTTTGCGCCGTGCCTGGCCAGTCGAATTTTAACAGACATGTATTTCTCCTTGTATCGGTAAAAAGGTAATCATCACGGATTATTTAAATGGCGAAAAGCCTCTTCCAAACTTCTTGAGGCCGCCCTTGTTTATTTTCTTCATCATCTTCATGACATGGTCATAGTTTTTCAGCAACTGATTGACATCCTGAACCGTTGTACCGCTGCCGCCGGCGATGCGCTTTCTCCGGCTGCCGTTGATAATGCCGTGCCTGTGGCGCTCCAGCGGGGTCATGGAATTGATAATGGCCACAACCCGGCCAAGTTCTTTTTCATCCACCTGAAGATCCTTGAGCTGCTTGTTCTGACCCACCCCCGGAATCATGTTGATGAGATCGGTCAAAGATCCCATTTTTCGAATCTGAATCATCTGATCCCGAAAATCCTCAAGGGTAAACTGGTTTTTTCGAAGCTTTCTCTCCAGATCGAGAGCCTGTTTTTCGTCCACCACGGATTGAGCCTTCTCAATCATGGTCAGGACATCGCCCATTCCCAGAATCCGGGATGCCATCCGATCGGGATGGAACACCTCAAAATCGTTCAGCTTTTCACCAACGCCGATAAATTTTATGGGCTTATCGATGACCGACTTGATGGAAATCGCGGCCCCGCCCCGGGCGTCTCCGTCCATTTTGGTCAGAATCACGCCGTCGATATTCAGCGCATCGTTAAAGGCGGTGGCAATGTTCACGGCGTCCTGGCCGGTCATGGCATCGGCCACCAGCAAAATATCCGAAGGCTTCACCCCGTCCCGGATCCGGATGAGCTCCTGCATCAGATCCGCATCAATGTGAAGGCGGCCCGCGGTATCCAGGATCAGCGTATCCAGGCCTTCCCGGTGAGCCCGGGTTCTGGCTTCCACGCAGATATCCACCGGATCCATGTCCGGGGTCGAAGGAAACACCGGAATCGAAAGCTGGTCCCCCAGTTTCTTGAGCTGCTCAATGGCTGCCGGACGATAGACATCGGCAGGAACCAGATAAGGCTTTTTACCGTTTTTCCTTAAAAATATCGAAAGTTTTCCAGCAGTCGTGGTTTTCCCGGAGCCCTGAAGCCCAATGAGCATGATGGAAACCGGCCTTTCGCCTGACAGGTTCAGATTTTCCTGCCGGGAGCCCATCAGCCGGGTCAACTCCTCATTGACAATCTTGATGACCTGCTGGCCGGGCGTCAGACTCGACATGACTTCCTGGCCCAGTGCCCGGTCCTTGATATCGGCGACGAATTTTTTGACCACTTTATAATGGACGTCGGCCTCAAGAAGCGCCAGTCTCACTTCCTTGAGTCCATCCTGAATATTTTTTTCAGACAGCGTTCCGTGGCCCTTGAGCTGTTTAAAAATTGCATTCAGTTTGTCGCTGAGATTGTCAAACATAAAATCCACCTGATGGCGTTACTAAATCCTTGAATTTAATATGAGAGAAGTGGTATGTCAAGATAATTGTTTATTTTTCATGAAAGGCCAAAATATGAAAACCGGCATGAGCACATCCACACAGATGGACATCAAAAACCTGAGCAAGGAACAACTGGGGGCCTGGCTGGAGGAAAACGGAATCAAACCCTACCGCGCCGGTCAGATTTTCAAATGGGTATTTTCTCATCAGATGGATCAGTTTAACAGCATGACGGACCTGGGTCAAGAACTGCGCGAAAAACTTGCCGCCCATTTTGTCATTTCCCGTCTGCAGACCGAGAGAATCGAGACATCCCGGGACGGTTCCCAAAAATTTCTTTTCCGGCTGATTGATGGCAACCACATCGAGACCGTGCTGATCCCTGAAAAAAACCACGATACCCTGTGCATCTCCAGCCAGGTGGGATGCGCCATGGGATGCCGGTTCTGCCTGACGGCAAGAGGCGGGTTTGTTCGAAACCTTACGGCCGGCGAAATCGTCTCCCAGGTCCGGGATATCAAAAAACATATCGGGACCCGGCCGCTATCCAATATCGTCCTGATGGGGATGGGAGAGCCGCTTGCCAATTATGCGAATGTGGTTCAGGCGATTCGAATCCTGACGGACAGGGATTTCGGGCTCGAATTTTCAACCCGCAGGGTGACCCTCTCCACTGCCGGCCTGGTTCCGGAACTGCTGCAACTTGGCAAGGATGTCACGGTCAACCTTGCGGTATCGCTCAATGCAACGGACGATGAAACCCGAAGCAGCCTGATGCCCATCAACAATAAATACCCCCTGGAAAATCTTCTGGAAGCCTGCCGGCTGTATCCCCTGGCACCCCGGAAGCGGATCACCTTTGAATATATTTTAATCCGGGGCATTAACGATTCTCCGGAAGACGCCCTGCGTCTGACGAAACTGCTGCGGCCCATCAAGGCCAAAATCAATCTGATTCCCTTCAATGAATACCCCGGCAGTCTGTTCCGAAGACCCGATGAAAAAACCATCCTGACATTTCAGGACATCCTGGTTCAGCACCACTATACCGCCATGATTCGAAACAGCAAAGGCCAGGATATTTCCGCCGCCTGCGGGCAGTTGAGGGCAACCCATGAAATCACTTGAAATCGAGGTCAAATTTTATGTGCCGGACATCGATGCCATCCGCGCCAGAATCCGCTCTCTGGGAGCGGAACCAAAGGGCTGCGGCTTTGAAACCAATATCCGGTTTGACGATGAAGAGATGCGCCTGACTCAGGGGAAAAAACTGCTGCGGCTCCGGCAGGACACCCGCTGCCGGCTGACCGTAAAATCACCGCCAAAGGATGCGGACACCGAGTTTAAAATCTTCAGGGAACTGGAAGTGGATGTCAGCGATTCTCAGACGATGATTGCCATTCTGGCGGAGCTGGGGTTTACCCCCCGGCAGGTTTATGAAAAACAGCGGGAAACGTATCTTTTCGGCCATACGGAGCTATGCCTGGACACCCTGCCGTTCGGACATTTTCTGGAAATCGAAGGCGGAAAAGACGATATCCGGAAGGCGGCGGAGGCCATCGGCTTAAACTGGGAAAAAAGAATCACCGCCAATTATCTGTCTTTGTTTGCATTGCTTCAAACGGAGTTAAAACTGCCATTTGAAGATGTCACGTTTGAGAATTTCAAAAAAATGGAAATCGACAAATCCCGGATTCATAAAATTCTGGAAGCAGGCATTTTGCCCCGCTGAAAATAATGATGATCAGTCAGGATAATATGTCGCGCAGGCGTTGTGGGATTCCCAGGTGGTAACGCTGTAAAGAAAAGCAGCCGGAGAATGGAACGTTTCCTGCAGCCCGCGCGCGATAAAACGCGCCAGGTTTTCCGAAGACGACGGGAAATGATCCCCGAAACCCTCCAGCTCGTTTAAAAAACGGTGATCCAGCTTCTCGACAATGCGTTTGACTTCCTGCTTGATTTCTCCAAAATCCATTAGCACTCCGGCATCGTTCAATTCTTTGCCCCGAATGCAGACCTCGACCTTCCAGTTATGGCCATGCAGGTTTTCGCATTTCTTGTCCACCATTTTCAGTTGGTGCGCAGCCGCAAAATGAGAGACGACTTTGAGTTCAAACATCTTTTTCCCCGCTATGGATCAGGATCACCTTCCGGCAGATCCCCCTTTTAAAATATTTTTCAGTTTATTTGAGAACTTGCCGGATTCCAGTTTTTTAAATTCCCGCAGCAGATCTTCCTGTTTTTTACTGAGATGGGTCGGTGTTTTGATGTCGACCTGAATGACCTGATCGCCTCTTTTGCCGTTTCTCAATGAAGGAATGCCTTCTCCGTGAAAGCGGAACAGTTCCCCGGGCTGCGTGCCCTTTGGAATTTTCAGGACTTTTTCCCCATTTAGGGTCGGAACGGTGATTTCATCCCCCAGAGCCGCCTGAATAAATGAAATGGGAACGGCACAGACGACATCCACATTGCTTCTCTGAAAAAACGCATGGGGTTCGACATGGATGAAAACATAAAGATCACCGGGAGGACCGTTGAAGGAACCGGCTTCACCCTCGCCGGTCAGCCTGAGGCGGGAGCCGGTATCCACGCCGCCGGGGATTTTTACTGACACTTTCTTATGAATCAGGACCTTGCCCGCGCCGCTGCATTCGGGGCAGGGATTAGCAATGATCTGTCCCTGACCCCGGCAGGAGGGACAGGTGGTTCTGACCGTGAAAAAGCCCTGACTCCGGGAGACCTGGCCGGTTCCCTGGCAGTGCCGGCAGTTTTCCGGATACGTCCCCGGCTTACAGGCGCTGCCTTCGCACTGCGGACAGGTTGCTGTTTTTTCAAGATCAATTTCCGTTTCGGTCCCGAATGCGGCATCCATGAAGACTGAGACGCATGTCATAGCGAAGATCGGAGCCTCTCTGGGTACGGCTCTGGGACCGACCGGCTCCGGAAAACCCGAAAAGATCCTCAAAAATGCCCCCGAAGCTTGAAAAAATATCTTCAAATCCGCGGAACCCTGAAAATCCCGCGCCCTCAAGCCCCTGGTGACCGTACTGGTCATAAATCTGCCGCTTTTGTGGATCCTGAAGCACTTCGTAAGCTTCGGCAGCTTCTTTAAAATTCTCTTCAGCAGCCTTGTTGCCGGGGTTTTTATCCGGGTGATATTTGATGGCCTGTTTGCGATAGGCTGATTTCAGTTCGGTTTCGGTGGCATCCCGTCCGACGCCAAGAATTTCGTAATAGTCCCGCTTGCTCGTCATGGAAAATCCTGATGGTGTCATACTGTTATATGAATAAAAAGGAATACCAGCGCACGCTAATATCCGTTAAACACTAATGCAATAATTGATGTTGTCAACCCACAAACGGACGCCGGATCACCGTATCTTTTTTCCAGCGCTCATCATCCCGGTAGGGATATTCGATATTGTAATGAAGTCCTCTGCTTTCTTTTCGGTGCATGGCGCATTTGATGATCAACTCGGCAACCATCGCGATGTTTCGCAGTTCGATCAAATCGGCGGACACCTTGAAATCCCAATAATATTCCTGAATTTCACTTTGGATGATTTCGATTCGGCGCCTTGCCCGGTTCAGCCGCTTGTCCGAGCGGACAATTCCCACGTAGTTCCACATAAAACGGCGAATCTCATCCCAGTTTTGAGTGACCATGATCAGTTCATCGCCGTGTGACGTTCCGACCTCATCCCAGTCGGGAGCATCGGGCGTTGCACTGA
Source organism: uncultured delta proteobacterium (assembly GCA_963845015.1). GTDB lineage: Bacteria > Desulfobacterota > Desulfobacteria > Desulfobacterales > Desulfatirhabdiaceae > RAAP-1. The sequence goes on along the minus strand of CAWJRD010000046.1, from coordinate 138,574 downwards.
AATCCATGGACTGAAGATCCTTTACAGCCTGCTCCGCCGCCGAATCCGCGTACACCAGGGCTTCGATCAGGGAATTGCTGGCAAGCCGGTTGGCCCCGTGAAGCCCGGTACAGGCTGTCTCCCCAATGGCATAAAGCCGGTGAATATCCGTGCGGCCGCACATGTCCGTGGAAACGCCGCCGCACATGTAATGGGCGGCCGGCACCACCGGAATGGGTCCGGCAGTCATATCCAGACCGAAACTGAGGCATTTCTGATATAGATTGGGAAACCGCGATTTGATAAATTCCGGCTTTTTATGGGAAATGTCGAGGTAAACCGAATCGTCTCCGCTTTTTTTCAATTCGGTGTCAATCGCCCGGGCCACCACATCTCTACAGGCCAGGTCTTTCTGAGGATCGTATTTTTCCATGAAAGCATGGCCCGCGGCATCTACCAGAATACCGCCTTCCCCCCTGACGGCTTCGGAAATCAGGAAATTCTTGGCATCCGGATGGTAGAGGCAGGTGGGATGAAACTGAACAAATTCCAGATTAGCAACGGTGGCGCCTGCACGGTACCCCATGGCAATGCCGTCTCCCGTGGCGATATCGGGATTGCTGGTGTAGAGATAGACTTTTCCAGCGCCACCGGTTGCCAAAAGGGTAATCCTGGCTTCAAAGGTATGGACCTGGCGGGTGAATCGGTCCAGAACATAGGCGCCGCAACAAAAAGCCTCATGGGTTGTGGTCACCAGTCCGCGTTTCATTCGCGTGGAACAGGTAATCAGATCGATGGCAACATGATTTTCAATGACGCGGATGCGTTCGTGTTCCCGGACATGCGCAACCAGAATTTTTTCCAGTTCCAGTCCGGTCATATCCTGGGCATGAACAATCCGTTTCCGGGAATGCCCGCCTTCACGACCCAGATCAAAATTCAGCGCCCCCTGAAATCGCTGCTCTTCCTTCAGATTAAACCTGACCCCCAGATCGATGAGCTCACGAATCCGATCCGGCCCGGATTTGACTACTTTTTCAACAACTTCCAGGTTACAAAGACCATCGCCGGATGCAAGGGTATCCTGAATATGAAGGTCAAAAGAATCCACTTTGCCGAAAACGGAAGCAATTCCCCCCTGAGCCTGAGTGGTGTTGCTGTCCATGATGCCTTTTTTGGTTATCAAAACCACTTCGCCAAAATCAGCCGCCTTCAGCGCAAATGTCAAGCCTGCCACGCCACTGCCTATCACTAAAAAATCGGTTTGAATGTTCACAAGAATGCCTTTTATTGATATTTCATCAGCGAATCAACGAATACGACCGTTTCCTTCTGGTAATGAACCCGATTAAAATACCTGCCAGCAGCACAGCCGCCCCCGCCAGAAACCATTTGAAATTCTGGTCAAACGTGGCTTTTCCAACCTCTGCTTCCAGCAGTTCGATTTTTTTACCCTGCTCGGAAACCCTGGCCAGGGCATCGTCATAATCGGCTCTGAGCTTGACAACTTCCTGAGAATCATTTTTCAATGTCTGGTAACTGTCATTCAGCGACTGAAATTGCTTGCTGCAGTTCTGCTGGTCGGCGGCAAGCTTCTCGTTTTCTTCCTTCAGGCGGCGGACATCTTCCTGGGGCATTCCGGACTGGGCAACAAGATCCGCATATTTTTTTTCAAGCACCTTAAGCGCCACGGAACTCGGCATCTGCGTTGACAGAAAACGGCTGAGGACCCATCCTTCCTTGTCATCCGAAAGCCGAATTTTTGTCCATTCGTCTCCAAACTGCAAGACATTCACCTGGTCTCCTGATGCCAGTATGCTGACTATTTTTTTATCGTTTCCGGGTTCCTTGCGAACCGTAAGCCTGATATTCTCTGAAACGTAAACATTTTCGGCCCATGAAGTCGCGGCCAGCAATAAAATCCAGCACCCGATCAAGACAAAACGATTCATGGATAACGATCCTCCGAATTTGGGGGTTGCCCTGGTCAGCATCAGGGTTTGCTCTGCAAAGGGCTGTATTTTGGTTTGAATTCCCTTGTTCTGTCAATAATTTCTTTTCAATTTGACAGGGGTATGGTATTTTTACATGTTATAAAAAATAGATTTTCATGATCCATTCTGATGCCATACTTTGGACTGCCTGGGTGACAGGGAATGATTGTTTTTGATTTAAAATGCTTACACGGCCATAAGTTTGAGGGCTGGTTTGACGATGGGAAAGCCTACGAAGATCAGAAAGCCAGGGGATTGTTAACCTGTCCGGTTTGCAATGACGCAGACATCTCAAAGATACCGACTGCCTTTTCCATTAAAGCCTCTCACCCTGAAAAATCACCTGCCCTTGCGCTGAAGGAACTTTCCAGGCTCGAAAAAACACTCACCGCATTTATTGAAAAAAATTTCGATAATGTGGGATCCCGGTTTGCCACCGAAGCATTGAAAATCCATTATGGCGTGACCGAACCCAGGAACATCAGAGGGACCAGCACGCAAGAAGAAGAAAAAACGCTCAAAGAAGAAGGCATCGAATTTATCAAGGTCCCCGTTGTTTCGGACGACGGATGACAAAGACCGGACGACGGACGACTGAGGACAGTCGACAGATTATTTTTTCTGTCGTCTGTCCTCAGTCGTCCGTCCAGTGTCGCAAGCACCGCATAATCGGCATCCCGACATTGGGCAGGGCGGCGAGGTCTTTCCTTCCAACGCCTTGAGGTATTCCATTTCCAGGAAATTTTTTTGAACCCCGTTATCGATATGGTCCCATGGCAACACCTCATCCAGAGGCCGCTGCCGATGAATGTAAAATGAGAGGGAAAACTTCGGCGTTTCCTTGAAGGTTTTTCCCCAGTTGCCCTTGTTATGGATGGCCCTGATCAGCAGATCCGAAGCCCTGCGGTCGCCTCTGGATAAAAAGGCCTGAACAGCGGCTTCCTTGAAGCTGTTTGCCTCGACCCGAACATTGGGAACATGTTTGAGGCCCCGGATGATCATCGCCAGTTTTTTTTTCAACAAGGGCATTGCTTCCATTGCCGCCCACTGGAACGGCGTCGCAGGCTTGGGGATAAAGGCGTTGACACTGATGGTCATTTCACCGATACGACCCTTGACCCTGCTGCTTTCCAGAAAAGCGGCCTTGACCTTCTGGCAGAGGGTAACAATGGCTTCAACATCTTCGATGGTTTCCGTGGGAAGACCAACCATGAAATAGAGCTTCAGGTTCGGAATTCCAGCATCCACAAGCGCTGAAGCAGCGTTTAGAATCTGAGATTCCGTTATCCCCTTGTTAATCACCCGGCGCATTCGCTCTGATCCGGCATCCGGCGCTATGGTGGCCGTCTTTACCCGGCTTTTGGCCAGAGATGAAACCAGATCCGGGGTCAATGCATCGGCGCGAAGCGAGCTGAATGAAAGCTGAACCCCCATATCCCGTGCCTGATCACAAAGCCTGCCAAGGTCCGGAAGATCCGATACTGCCGCGCCGACCAGACCGATTCTTGGCGACATTTCCGCCCCTTTTCGAATACACTCCTGCAAAAGGGGCAAAGGCCTGAACCGCGGCGGACGGTAAACAAATCCGGCGGAACAAAACCGGCAGCCATGAGGACAGCCCCTGCTGACCTCGATCATACATGTGTTTCCAAATGATGAATGCGGTGTAATTACAATGCTTTGTGTCGGCGTATCCCCAAGATGGGGAACATGGACACGGGTGATTTTCCGCGGTGGGCGGGGACTTTCCAACAGGGGTCAGCGATTCAAGGATGCCTTCAGACGAATAGCGATCCTCATAGAAAGCGGGAATATAGGCGCCGGGAACCTTGTGGCCAGTTCAGTCAGCAAGGCACTGCGATTTGAACAGGACTCAACGCAGTCAATGAACCGGGGAAGCAGGCATTCAGCTTCCCCGATCAGAAAGCAATCGATAAAATGGGCAATGGGCTCCGGATTGATGAAACAGGCAACGCCTCCGGCAATGACAAGCGGATGCGCTTCATGTCTTTGAGAAGACAGCAGCGGAATTCCGGCATCCTTAAGAAGGGTAAGCAGATTGAGGTAATCATTTTCAAAAGAAATTGAAAAAGCTATGATATCAAAATCTTCAAGATTACTGTTGGACTCCACGGAAGCGGCGGGACCTGGAATTTCCGGAAGGAACGCCCTTTCACACACCACGGATTCCATGCTGTTCAACAGGCGGTAGACAGATTGAAACCCGAGATTGGGCAGACCCACCGCATAATGATTGGGGAAAACCAGCACGATGCTGGTTTTCCCCTTCCAGTTTTTTCGAATGATCCCGGTTTCGGATTTGGCATGCGGGTGATGGCGTTCTGTCCTGCCACGCCCCAAACGCTAATCCGCCTTTCTTCTTAAAAAAGTGGGAACATCCAGATCATATTCATCCTGAGTGTTGATTTTGAATCCGCAATCCGCATCCGGAACCGACGCATCCTCCAACTTGACCTGCTTACGGATAAAAGCCGGCTCCTCATAATCAATGACATTCTCCATATCCGAGGGCGTAATATCTCTTAGCCTTCCCCGAAGCGCGGTCAGTTTCCGCCTTCCCGGAATCATTTCGGCACTGGACCCGATGCCGGTTGCAATAACGGTCACCCGCATCTCATCCCCGAGATTGTCATCGAATATCTGGCCCCAGATGATTTCCGCATCGTCGCCCACTTCCTTATGAATCCGATCCGAGGCTTCCGTCATTTCATCCAGGGTAATCTCCCGCGTACTGGTGATATTCATGAGAACGCCCTTGGCGCCGGATATGGACATATCCTCGAGAAGCGGATGTTGAATGGCCCTTTCGGCTGCCTCAATGGCCCGGTTTTCACCGCTGGCAATGCCGATCCCCATCAAAGCCATGCCGGATTTGGACATGGTGTTTCGGACATCCGCAAAGTCCAGATTCACATACCCGGGCATAAAAATCAGATCGGTGATGCCTTTGACCGAGTTCAGCAGAATCTCATCCGCTTTTTTAAACATATCGATGAGTTTTGCATTTTTTGAGGCCAGTCCTCTCAGGCGGTCGTTGGGAATCGTAATGACCGTGTCCGCCACCTGACGAAGCGATTCGATGCCTTCATCCGCGCACCGGGAACGTTTTTTCCCTTCAAAGGAAAACGGTTTGGTTACAACTGCAACCGTAAGGATATCCATTTCCTTACAGATATCCGCAATTACAGGAGCCGCGCCTGTTCCGGTTCCACCGCCGAATCCGGCGGTAATAAACACCATATTGCTGCCTGCCAGCGCATTTCGAATGGCCTCCGTATTTTCAACCGCAGCTTCCCTTCCAACCTGGGAATTTGCGCCGGCGCCCAGCCCCTTGGTCAATTCTTCTCCAAGCTGAAGTTTAATCTGCGCCTTGGAACTGCTGAGGGCCTGCAAATCCGTATTGGCTACGATAAATGTAACCCCTTGAAGATTGGAATCAATCATATTGTTGACAGCATTTCCTCCGGCGCCGCCAACGCCGATCACTTTAATAATCGCCTGTTGTTCAGACTCTACATAGCTAAAAGACATACCCCATCCTCCTTGAACCCCTGTAAACAATCACCAGTTTGGCATGTTCCGCATTATCAATTTTCATATCACATCTTTAAACCATTTTTTCATCCGGTTCATGATCCGGTTAAATACGTTTTTATCGCGAATTCGAAATTTCCGGGTATGCTGATGCCTGGCGCCATATAACACCAGACCCACGCCGGTTGCATACATGGGATTGTTGACGACATCCACCAGGCCGCTGATTCCCATTGGTTTACCGATTCGGGTCGGCAGGCTGAAAACCGATTCCGCGGTTTCAATCGCGCCTTCCAGCATCGAAGATCCCCCGGTGATGACCACGCCGGAGGTGATGAAGTTTTCCATCCCCGCCCGGTAAATCTCCCGCTTGATGAGCGAAAAAATTTCTTCCATCCGGGGCTCAAGAATCTCGGCCAGAATCTGCCTGGGAAGACTTCGGGATTTTCTTCCCCCCATACCGGGAACTTCGACCATCTCTTCGGGATTGATATTGCCGGTCACACAGGTGCCAAACTTCTTTTTGATGGCCTCGGCTTCGGTAAGGGGAGCACGCAGACCGACGGCAATATCATTGGTCAGATTGTTTCCGCCAAGGGAAAGCACGAAGGTGTGGCGGATGTTTTTTCCGGAAAAAATTGCCAGATCCGTTGTACCGCCGCCAATATCCAGCAGGGCCGCGCCCAGTTCTTTTTCTTCCTCGGAAAGCACGGCTTCACCGGATGCCAGAGACTCCAGCACGATATCAAATACATCCAGCCCGGCGCGATTGGCGCATTTGACAATATTATGGGCGGATGTGACGGCTCCGGTGACGATGTGAATCTTGGCCTCAAGCCTGACCCCCGCCATCCCTACAGGATTTTGAATTCCCCGTCTGGTCATCCACGATGAATTCCTGAGGAAGCACATGAATGACTTCCCGATCCATGGGAATCGCAACCGCCCTTGCGGCATCGATCACCCGGGCAACGTCATTCGGGCTGACTTCCGGCCCTTTTATGGCGATAATCCCCCGGCTGTTGAATCCGGTGATATGGCCTCCGGCAATACCGGCATATACCGAGGTGATTTCACAGCCGGCCATGAGTTCAGCCTCTTCAACCGCTTTCTTGATGGACTCCACGGTCGCCTCGATATTGACAACAACCCCTTTTCGAAGGCCAACGGAAGGATGAGCGCCGATCCCGATAATATTGATCTCGCTTCCGGAAACCTCCCCGACAACTGCACATATCTTGGTTGTTCCGATATCGAGACCAACAATAATCTCTTGCTGCTTCGGCATGTCAAATCTCCTTGTGGCCGTCCGAAGGCGGCTCAGAATTCAGTGGACTGATCACGACACGATTTATTTGACGCAGATCAACCCAGTCAATACCCTGAATGAGCTTATTGGTTTTAAAGTAAGCAATTATTTTTTCCAGTCTCACAAATTTCTCCGAATAATCCTGATAGCCAACTTTAACGGCATTGACACTGAAGTCCTGAATGGGTCCTGCAGAAAAAAGCGTAATTCCTTCTTCCCTGTCGACACGAATCAGCCGAATTCGCTGACGGGACAAAATGCAGGCTGGATTTTGTCCCATTTCCAGCAAAGACAATACCGCATCATAATTGGCGCTCCTGCGCAGATCTCCTCGATCCAAATCCGAGAAATCGATGCCTTCGATAATGGGCAATTCCACTGAATCCGAGTCCGATACTTCCTTAAAGACCTTTCCTTCCTGATCAATCAGAAATTTTCTGCCCATATCCAGAATGGCCAGAGGGTCATGTTCCCTTATGGTAAGGATTAACTTTCCAGGAAGCTCCCGGGTTATCTCTGCCGCAGCAATCCAGGGATGAGACAACAGGTATTTCCTGGAAAGCGGAATGTTGACCAGAAGAACATTGGTATCGGACCTGATACGGGCTGTATCCAGAATTTCCTGTATGCTCAGCCTGCTTGTTTCCGGTTACTTCCAGCGATGTTACCTTAAAATATGGACTCTGTAAAATAATATCATGGCAGAAGATGAAAAACAAACTCATTAATGCAACTCCCAGAATCCCCGCCAGCACATTTAAACACGAACGCCGGAAACGGGCTCTTTTCATCCGCCGGATCGCTGAATCTCTTCTGTAACGGTTTCGCATCAACACATCAATTTCCGATCACGATCACTTCCGGTTCAAGGTTCACCTGATACCGTTCAAAAACGGTTTGCCGCACGCTGTCCATCAAAGTCAAAATATCCGCAGCCGTCGCAGATCCGGTGTTGACGATAAAATTGGCATGTTTTACAGAAATTTCCGCACCACCGATTTTCCGACCCTTCAATCCGCAAAGATCAATCAGTTCGCCGGCTGTTTTTCCGGCCAACGGATTTTTAAAAACGCATCCGGCGCTCGGCAGCGTTGTCGGCTGCCGGCGTTTCCGATTTTTCAGAATTTCTCTGGCTTCCTGCTTCAGATCCGTGGAACTGGCCCTGACAAGAGAAAACCTGCCGGACGTGATAATGGTTTCGTGAGATAAGGATTTTCCGCAGGATATTTGCGGAAGCATCAGCTTTCGATAGGAAAAGCACAATGCCTTTCTGCCGATTGTTTCCCGCAGCCCATCGGGATACAACACGGTCACGGACTCCAGAACATCCGAGATCCAGCCCAGAGCAGTTCCGGCATTCATTCGAATGGCGCCGCCCACGGTTCCGGGAATTCCCAGCGCAAAGTTCATCCCTTTCAGGCCTTTTTGAATGACATGGCTGCAAAAAAGCCGCAGGCTGGTTCCAGCCATGACCGTTACCCTTGCCTGAGAAGCGCTGATGTTTTCGATTAAAATCTCCGACAAGCCCGGCTTCATGCAGATGACAACCCCTGAAATACCGGCATCTGTTACAATCAGGTTTGTTCCGCCGCCCACGACATGGTACGGTATTTCCCTGTCCGCCAGTCCTGAAACCAAAGCAGCCAGTTCATCTGAAGTCTTCGGCGCAACAAAGGCTTCAGCCGGCCCACCCACGCGAAACGAGGTGTGACGAGACATCGGCTCATCATAACCGAACCCGGCCGAAGGTCACATCAGCAAGCCATCTCCTGGCATCCGCGTCAATGGACATGAACTTTCCTCGCATCCATCATCCACCATCTGTCATCTGTTTCAGAACCCCTTCTCCCACTTTCCAGACATCCCCCGCCCCCAGGGTCAGGAGCACATCCCCGGGCCGGAGAATTGACTGCAAATGCGTTGGCGCTGTCAACACATTTTCAAGATAGACCACATTTTTGTGTCCCCGGGATCGAATGCGCTCGCACAAGGCCAGTGCACTGACCCCTTCGATTTTCTTTTCGCCTGCCGGGTAAATCGGCAGGACCACCAGCACATCGCTCTGATAAAACGCCCGCGTAAAATCATCAAAAAGCGCCTGGGTCCGGCTATAGCGATGCGGCTGAAAGGCGATCACCTTTCTTCGGTCCGGCCAGCATTCTTTAAGTGCTTCCAGGGTGTTTCGGATTTCAGTGGGATGATGCCCATAATCATCCACCACGGTGATGCCGCCGGCTTCGCCCTTGATTTCAAGCCGCCGCTGCACGCCTTGAAGGGTTTCAAGGGCGGTTCGGATCTTATCGAAAGGGATGCCCAGTTCCAGCCCGACTGCCACGCTGGCGGTGGCATTGTAAACATTATGAAGCCCGGGAAGATTCAGCAGAATATCGCCCAGAAATCTGCCCCGGAAATCAATGCTGAAACGGCTTTTCATGCCCTGGAAAACCACATTTCTGGCCTGATAGTCCGCCTGCGAACTCATTCCGTAAGTGGTAAACCGCTTCTTGATTTCGGGAATCAGATCCTGAATGGGTTCATTGTCCAGACAAAGAATTGCCAGGCCGTAAAATGGAATGCGATCAATAAAAGCCAGAAACACCGACTTGATATGATCCAGATCCTTATAAAAATCCAGATGTTCCCGATCAATATTGGTGATCACGGCAATGGTCGGGGAATACTTCAAAAAAGACCCGTCACTTTCATCTGCTTCCGCTACAATAAAATCGCCTTTTCCCAAAACCGCATTGGAGCCGATGCTTTTCAGCCTGCCGCCGATCACTACCGTGGGGTCCAGCCCCCCCTGATCCAGAACCGAAGAAACGATGGATGTTGTCGTGGTTTTGCCGTGCGCCCCGGCAACCGCCACGCTGAATTTAAGCCGCATCAATTCCGCCAGCATTTCCGCGCGGGGAATGACGGGAATGGACGCTTTTCGGGCAGCGACCACCTCGGGATTGTCGGAACTGATGGCCGATGAAACGACCACCACATCGGCGCCCTGGATCTGCTCGCCGGAATGGCCCTTTGTAAACCACGCCGCCCAGTTTTTTTAAATTTTCCGTGATGTCCGATGACGCGTCATCAGAGCCGGAAACTTGATAACCGATGTTCAGCAGCAGTTCGGCAATACCGCTCATGCCAATGCCACCGATACCGACAAAATGAATATGATAGGTTTTTTGATACATACGCTCACATCTTTGTTACAGGTTTATCCAAAACAAGTCAGAAAAAATTTATCAGACTTCCCCGATACAATGGCGCCATCTTAGTTTCGCCGGTAAAAAAACACCGACTTGTCTTCATTCCGGTGCAATAGAGACTCCATAACCCGGAATATTCATCCGATAAGCGCATAGCAGTCGTCCGCAATGGTTCTGGCAGCAAAGGGGTTGCCCAGTTGTCTGGCACGAAAAGCCATTTGGGCAAGCATTTCCGGATTCGACGCCAGGAACAGAATCCTTTCCGCCAGAGCGCTGCTGGTCAGATCGCTTTCCAGGATCATCTCAGCCGCTTGAGACTGAACCAGGCGGCCGGCATTCAATTCCTGGTGATTATCAGATGCATGGGGAAAGGGAATCAATATCGCGGGTTTTCCAATCGCCATGATTTCGGCAACAGTTGTTGCGCCTGACCTGCAGATCATCAGATCCGCCTGTTGATAGCAGTCTGTCATATCCTGAAAGAATGGCTGGACTGTACTGGAAATCCCATGACGCCGATAGGCGTCCTGAACCACTTGCAGATCCGACTGACCGGTTTGATGAATAAAATGGCAGCCGTGGTCCTTTAACCGGGAAAGGGCCTGAATAACCGCCAGGTTGATGGCATGCGCGCCCTGACTGCCGCCAATGATCCCAACCGTAAACGGACGCCGGCAAGTGACGGCGCCAGGCTCAGGGGAAATGGATCGAACGGCGCATTCCTGAATTTTTTTTCGAATCGGATTTCCGGAAAAACGGATTTTGGGGGAATGGACTCTGAATCGGGTGTTCGGAAAAGATACATGAACGCGATGCCGCCAGTGGAAAAAGAATCCGGTTCGTGATTCCCGGCTGAATGTTCTGTTCATGAAGTACGATGGGGATTCGAAGTATCCAGGCTGCAAGAATCAGAGGTCCGGAAGCATAACTGCCTACCCCGACAACCAGATCCGGAACAAAGTTGCGGAGAATTTTCAATGCTTCCATCACCCCTTTGGGAAGCCTGGAAAGGGCTCGCAGCTGATGCCGGATTCCCTTTCCCTTAATCCCTTCCGCGGTAATGCATTCCAGCCTGAATCCAAGCCCGGCCAGCACTGTTCTTTCAAATGCCCTGCCCGTACTCACAAACAGGACGGTATTCAGGGGATTTTTTTCCAGAAAGGCCTCCGCAATGGCGATTGCCGGGAACAGGTGCCCGCCTGTTCCACCGCCGGCCATCACAATCCGCAGTTTTTTCGGGAGAATGTTTGTTCTTTCCAAGGCAGCCATGATAGCTATGTTTTCCCCGATCCAATGTTCATCAGAATCCCGATGGATATCATGCTGACAAGAAGCGATGTCCCGCCATAGCTGAGAAACGGCAGCGGCAATCCTTTGGTGGGAATCAGCCCCAGCGAAACCCCGAGATTGATACAGACCTGAAGGCCTATTGCAGCCGTAATTCCCATTGCCAGATAAGACCCGAAAAGATCGTATGTGTTTTTAGCAATACTCAGTCCGCTCCACAGGATAAGGACATACAAAAAAAGGACGCATAGAACCCCTACCAGTCCCAGTTCCTCTCCGATGACTGAAAAAATGAAATCCGTGTGCGGCTCCGGCAGGTAAAAGAGTTTTTGAAGCCCTTTGCCGACCCCCGTGCCCCAAACGCCGCCTGTCCCGAAAGCCATCAGCGAGTGAACAATCTGATAAGCCTGGTCCGATGCATGTTCCCAGGGATGAAGAAAAGCCAGCCAGCGCTCCGTTCGGTATGCCGCGCTCATCATATAGATATAGGCGAATGGAAGCAAGGCGCCTACGGATGCCACCAGGTAGGTTACCCGAACCCCTGCAACAAACATCATCACCCAGGTAATGGCGGCCAGAATCACCACGGAACCAAAATCGGGCTGCAGGGCAATTAGTCCGGCAAAAATCCCCAGAAAGAACACATGGGGAACAAACCCAATAAAAAAAGACCGGATGTGATCATGTTTTTTGGTAAGGGAATAGGACATGAAAGATTACCATCGCAATCCGCGCAAATTCCGACGGCTGAAATCTAAGCCCCCCAATCAGCATCCAACGCTTCGCCCCATTGACTTTAATGCCGAGGCCGGTAAATTTGACAGCCACAAGAAGCCCAATGGCGACAACAAAAAACAGATATGCATATTTTCGATAGTATTCATAGGGAATTTTTCGAAAAATCAGCATGGCGATCAATCCCAAAACAGCATATCACGGATTGCTTGATCAGAAAATAAAGATCATTGCCGTATTTTTTTATGGCAATGGCGGAACTAGCGCTATATACCATGACAATGCCGATCCCTACCAGAACCAGCATCGGAAAAAACAACTTGAAGTCATAGCTGAACTTTCGATATGCTCGCCATCGGACCGGGGCTTGCGCTTTCATCGAAGTTTTTTTACCTCACTTTGAAAAACATCTCCCCTGTGCGCATAACTTCTGAACATATCGAAGCTGGAACAGGCGGGTGACAGACATCACGACATCTCCCGAGGACTGCGGCCTGATGTGCTTTTATAACAGCCTCCTGCATTGAAGATACCCGCACTGTGGGCACAAGATTTCCCAGAGCCGCAGCAATAAGTTCGCTGGCCTCTCCCAAGAGGATCAGGTGTTTCACATGATCCTGAATCATCTTTTCCAGAATCCTGTAATCGCCGCCTTTATCCCTGCCGCCCATAATCAGGACAACCGGCTCCTGAAAAGATTCCAGAGCCCGATATACGGCATCGACATTGGTTGCCTTGGAATCATCCACATAGGTTACCCCATTTAGAGTCTGAACGAATTCGATGCGATGGGAAAGTCCCTTGAACTGATTCAAGGCAATTTGGATATCCGGGCCATTGCCGCCGGCGGCAATGGCAGCCATCACCGCAGCAGAGATATTTTCCTGATTGTGCTTGCCATACAGCCGGGATTCACGTAAGATCCAGCCTGACGGATCCGGGTGCCGGCAGTGCACAGGAAGAATGCACTTTACGGTAAGGGCAGGATGTAAATGAAAGCGTCAACGCGTTCCCCTCGATCCTTGCACCTTCCTCCAGGGTGCTCGACCCGTTAAACACCCATTTGCGGCTTGAATCCGGCTGGTTTCGGAAAGAACCCATGGATCGGCGCCATTAAAGATGGCAATGTCTTCAAGGGTCTGGTTCTGAAAAATCCTGCCCTTTGAGGCGGCATAACCGGCCATGTCCGCGTATCTGTCCAGATGATCCGCCGTGATATTGAGCAAAACGCCGATATCCGGCCGAAAGGTGTCAATGGTGTCAAGCTGAAAGCTGCTGATCTCGAGCACGACCCAGTCGGCCTTTTCTTCACGGTCCACATAACCGATCAGGGGATTGCCGATATTTCCACCGACAAAAACCCGCATGCCGCATTGCGCCAGCATCTCGCCTAGAAGCGATGTGGTTGTGGTTTTGCCGTTAGTCCCGGTAATGGCGATGATCGGCTCCCGGACAAAGCGGGATGCCAGTTCAATCTCCCCGATGACCGGAATGCCTTTTTTGCCGGGCGCCTGTCAAAAAATCATGGGTATGGGGAACGCCGGGGCTGAAAATGATCAGATCCGATGATTCAAAACTTTCCCGGCGATGCCCGCCAAGCTCGGTGCGAATCCCCAGTTGATGCAGTTCCTGGACGGATGCCGCCAGATCCTTTTCAGCCGCCATATCGGTAACGGTAACCGCTGCCCCGCGGTGATGCAGAAAACCGTGCGGTGGCAAGACCGGTCATTCCCAGCCCGACGACCAGTACGTTTTTTCGATTCAGATCCATGGCCCTCAAACCCTATCTCAGTTTCAACGTGCTGATGGCCACCAATGCCAGCGCAATGGAGATGATCCAGAATCGAACGATCACCTTGGGCTCCGGCCAGCCTTTCAGTTCAAAATGGTGATGAAGCGGGGCCATTCGAAATATCCGCCGGCCATGGGTGAGCTTAAAATACCCCACCTGAAAAATGACGGACAGGGCCTCAATCACAAAAAGGCCGCCGACAAGGGCCAGTAAAATTTCCTGCTTGGTAATGACGGCCACGGTTCCCAGCGCGCCGCCAAGCGATAAGGATCCGACATCTCCCATAAAGACCTGGGCAGGATAGGCATTAAACCATAAAAAACCCAGGCCCGCGCCTGCCAGGGCGCCGCAAAAAACCGTAAGTTCACCGCTTCCGGCAACATAGGTGATCTGAAGATAATCGGCGATCCTGACATGTCCGGCAACATAGCAAAAAATCATATAGGTTACCGCAGCAATAATGGTGGGACCAATGGCAAGCCCATCCAGGCCGTCTGTAAGATTTACCGCATTGGAAGTGCCGACAATGACAAAGGCGGCAAACACGATATATCCCAATCCAAAATCCGGTGAAAAATTCTTGAAAAACGGGAAGGTTACCTGAGTTGAAAATGCGGGATACTGATAAAGAAACGCTCCGGCTGCAAGGGCGATTAATGTTTGAAACAGAAATTTGTTTCGCGCACTCAAGCCCATGCTCTGTTTCTTGACCTGCATGAGATAGTCATCCATGAACCCGATAAGACCGAAACCAGCCGTCACCCCCAATACCACCCAGATATAGACGTTTCTCAGATTGGCCCACAGGAGTGTAGAAGCCAGAATGGCCACCAGCATCAACGCGCCTCCCATCGTGGGCGTTCCGGCTTTTTTCAGATGGGTTTTGGGGCCATCTTCACGAATATACTGGCCGATCTGAAGATAGCTCAGTTTTTTGATGGCCCAGGGCCCCAGAACAAAGCAGATCAGAAAAGCCGTCAGGCTGGCATATATCGTTCGGAAAGTAATGTAACGAAATACATTTAAAACCGAAAACGACGTATGAAGCGGATAAAGAAGCAGATACAGCATAGGGTTATGTCTTTACGGGATTAGGATGAACTTTTAGTGGATAATTCCGGGCTGTCAAGGCATTCTGCCCACCTTGTGATATCGTGAACGATTCTTTCCATGCCCATTGCCCTGGATCCCTTGATCAGAACCCAGTCTCCTTTTCTGAGACTGCCCTTGAGGTGCTCGCAGATGGCTTGCCGGTCGCCGACAAAAATTTGCCCGGAGTCCATTCCCTGGCCTGCAGCACCCTGGGCAACGGCACTTGCGAATCTGCCCGTTGCATACAGGGCAGCCATACCTGCGGTTGCAGCAATTTCTCCGATTTTTCTGTGCAACTCGGCAGATTCCTTTCCAAGTTCCAGCATGTCCCCGATAACCAGGATGCCCCGGTGGCCATCCTTTATTTTCTGAAGCGTTTCAATGGCAGCCGCCATTGAAACCGGATTGGCGTTGTAAGTATCATCCACAAGATGAATTTGTCTTGCGGTTTCAATCACGTTCATCCGGCCCTTGATCGGCTTGAATTTTTCCAGAGCAGCCTTGATTTCATCACCGGACAATCCCAGAGCAAAACCGACTGTTGCAGCCGCAAGCGCGTTGGTGGCCATGAATGCTCCGGCTGCGGGAAGTCTGATTTCAACCGTTTCTTCAGGCAGATCCAGGATAAAACGATGTTCCGGAAGATCGGGTTTCTACCTGTCTGGCCCTGACCCTGGCGCCGGGATTTAATCCAAAAAATATCACCGGAACAGAAAGCCGCCGGGAAAGTTCCAGCAGCTTGGGATCATCCATGTTCAGAATCGCCTGACCTTCAGGGTGCAAATGCGCAAAAATCTCCGCCTTTGCCTGAAGGATTCCGTCAGTTGAGGCAAAATTTTCCAGATGGGCCGTACCGATTGTGGTAATGACGCCGATATTCGGCCGGCAGATCTCGGACAGGCGATCAATCTCTCCGGAGTGATTCATTCCCAGTTCCAGAACAGCCCATTCATGTTCCCTTTCCAGGTTCAGAAGGGTTAAGGGAAGACCGATATGGTTGTTAAAATTCCCGGCTGTTGAAAGGACTTTGAAACGGCGGCACAGAATATCCGAAGTCATGCTGCGGGTGGTCGTTTTCCCGCTTGACCCGGTAATCGCCACAACCGATACGGAAAAGCGGCGCCTGTGATAGGCCGCCAGATCTCCGAGGGCGCGGGTGGTATCCTTAACCCCGATACAGGCGATCCCTTTTTGCCGCCATTCGGCAATCGGCAGGGACCCGATCGCATGGATATCAATGAGAATGCCATTTACACCGCTTTGAACCACATCGGCACAGAATCGATGACCATCGTGAACATTCCCCGCGAATGGCAACAAAAAATTCGGATAATGATATCCTTCTGGAATCAATGGCTATTCCTGAAAATCGGACATTTCGGTTTCCGCATATCCATTGCCCGGCAGTTGCCACAAGAATGTCGTCTGTTGTCCACTGCATAAAAAATCCTGAGCCAGTCATGGCATTGGGAGTGTAAAAACACCCGTTCACAACTTCTCGAATTTTCGATCACCTAACCCGCGATCGAAATAAATGACGATGATTCCTGACCTGCTTGAACCTCAGTCAGCTTCTTTTTCCAATGATGTTCCCGAAATCTCGGTTTTTCTATCAACTCCAAGGCATTCTGGGCAATGAGCCGATCGTCAAAGGGAACTGTCTGATTTCCAATGATCTGATAGGTTTCATGGCCTTTTCCGGCAATCAGAATCATGTCCCAGTGCCGGGATATTCGAATGGCCATATCAATGGCCCGGGAACGGTCCGGTTCAACGACATAGCCCCTGGCCGACGGTGATTTGATGGCATCGTCGGAATTATAGGGCTGCAGCCCCTGCTCTCGAACACCTGCCAGAATATCCTCTATGATGGCCATCGGATCCTCGAACCGGGGATTATCCGAGGTAATGATGCAGATATTTGCCAGACCGGCAGCAATCTGACCCATAAGCGGCCTTTTTTCCCTGTCTCTGTCCCCGCCGCAGCCAAACACACAAATAATTCTATCCGTTGTCAGGGTTCGCAGCGTCTGAAGCACATTCTCCAATGCATCCGGAGTATGCGCAAAATCCACAAAAACAAACCGATCCACACCATTTGGAATGGATTGAAGCCTTCCGGGAACAAATTCAACGGATTCGATGCCGGATCGAATGATGTTCAGGGGCAGGCCCAGAGCCAGGCAGGCGCCGGCGGCACAAAGCATATTTTCAACATTATATTGACCGATCAGCGGCGTTTCAAATTTAAACATGCCTTCGGGAGTTGAAATCACGCCTTCCATTCCGGTCTGATCCTTGCGGATAATTTCGGGCCACAAATGGCAGTGGTCGTCAAAGCCGACACTCAGGGCCGAAGGCAGTTCCTTGAACAGGCGTTTTCCTTGGGGATCATTACAGTTAATAACGGCAATGGCCTTGTCTTTTTTGGGGCCTTTGGCCAGATGTTCGGTGAAAAGTTTCTTCTTGCTTTGCCAGTAATCCTCCATGTTGCCATGAAAATCCAGATGATCCTGAGTCAAATTCGTAAAAACCGCGACATCCATCCAGCACGCATCAATGCGATTCAGAAAAATCGCATGAGAAGAGGCTTCCATCACCACATGGGTAACCCCGTCCGCCAGCATATCCGACAGGATTCGTTGAAGATCCAGGGATTCCGGAGTGGTCATGGAAAGATCAAATGACTTTCCCACAATACCGGCAATTCAATGTGCCGATCACCCCTGCCGAAATACCTGCCTGCAACAGGATTTTTTCAATGATAAATGCGGTTGTGGTTTTGCCGTTCGTGCCGGTAATGCCAATAATTTTCAGCTTTTCGGAAGGATTGCCATAAAACTGGCTGGACAGGGCCGCAAGGGCTTTTCGGCTGTTTTCAACTTCAATATTCCAGACATTCAGGGCAACGGGTTTCTGGCTGATGACCGCTGCCGCACCCCGGATTACAGCGCTGTCAATATATTCATGACCATCGATTTTGAGTCCGGGAATCGCAACAAACAGTCCCCCGGGCTGAACCTCACGGGAATTGAAATGAAGAGAACTGATTTCAGGATCCGGATTCAAACAGAATCGGCAAGGCACATGGGAATGGAAACGGGCGCAGGATCAGAAGTTAGCGTTATCCCGCGAACCTGTTGCGGGATAATGGATTCCAGTAATTTGGAGAGTTTCACCCTTTGCCCTCTTTTTCCAGCGAAACCGTAAGGCGGTTTGGGATGTTTTGTGGGGAAATATTCAGATATCCCAGCGTTTCCAGCGCGATTCGCTTGAACGCCGGAGCTGCCACGGTTCCGCCATAATACCTTTTTTGCGGCTCATCCACAACAACCAAAATGACGGCTTCCGGATAATCCGCTGGAACAAAGCCGATAAAGGAGGAAACATATTTTCCCCTGGCATATGACCCGTTTTCGATTTTCTGGGCCGTTCCGGTCTTTCCGCAAACCGCATAGCCTTCCAGAGCCGCATTGACGCCGGTTCCGCCGGTAGTGATCACTTCCTTCATCATTTGACGGATTGTTCGCGCTGTTTCCGTGGAGATGGCGCGGCGCACCGGAGTGGGTTCAATTCTTTTAATAACCTGACCATTGGCATCGGTGACGGCTTGCACCAGATGGGGTTTCACCAGAATTCCGCCATTGGCTATGGCGGATGTGGCTGTGATCAACTGAATCGCTGAAACCGATATCCCTTGACCAAAGGCAATGGTTCCGGCGTCGATTTTCCGCCATTTGGTATAGGGCGCCAGAACGTTCCGGAGGTTTCGCCGGCACAGTCAATTCCTGTTTTTTCTCCAAAACCGAAATTCCGAAGATTTTTGTACAGAATTTCCGCCCCCACCGCCTGTCCGACTTTAATCGCACCGATATTGCTGGAATACTTGATGATTTCCTGCACCGTCAGCATGCCATAAGAATGCGTATCATGAACCACATTGGTTCCGATGTGAAACGCCCCGTTTTCACAGTTAAATACGGTGGTCGGCTTGCAGATTCCAGACTCGATTGCAGCAGCAACACTGAAAATTTTCATTGTGGAGCCAGGCTCAAAAGGATCGGTCAGGGCCCGGCTTCTCAATTCCCCTTTGGAATACTCTCTGAACGCATTCGGATTGTAAGATGGATAATGCGCAAGCGCCAATATGCCGCCGGTTCTGGGATTCATGACAATGGCCATGCCGGACTTTCCGGAAAACCCCACCACGGCTTCTTCCAGAGCCTTCTCGGTAATGTACTGAACAGCACCGTCAATTGTCAGAACCAGGTTATTCCCATTGGCATCGGAGACGGTCGTTTTTTCAGATTCAAATCTTCGCCCCAGAGCGTCTTTAAGCACCTTGACCCGGTCTTCGGTTCCCTGAAGTTGGGCGTTGTAATAGTATTCAACCCCTTCGATGCCTTTTCCGTCCAGACCACAAAAACCGACCACCTGGGCACCAAGGAATTTATTCGGATAAAACCGGCTGTATTCCGGCTTTAAAACAATGCCCGGAATATTTAAATCCGCAAGCAGTTTGGATTCTTTGGGCGTGATCTGTCGTTTTATCCATACAAAAGGTTTGGTTGAGTAAAGATTATTGATCAACTCCCGCCGGTCCACATGTAAAACATCCGAAAGCGCCTTGATCGTTGCGCGAACATCCCTGATTTTTTTCGGATGCGCCCCCACGGAAACCACATCGATGCTGACCGCCATTTTTCGGTTGCTGGCATCATAGATATTTCCGCGTCTTCCGGAAAAAACATCCACTTTTTCATACTGATCCATCGCTTTATCTGCCAGCCATTCGCTGAGAAAAACCTGATAATATATGGCCTTTCCCGCCATTAGAAAGAACAGGGCATACATAATGGATCCCAAAATCCGGATTCGAAACCTCAGCATTTTGCTTTCATCTGTTTTCATGGCAGCACCACCATCTGTTCGTGTGACGGAGGTTCCAGTTTCAGTTGCTGCCGGGCAATCGCGGAAATCCGTTCAGGAGATTTCAGCCGCGCAAGCTCCAGCACCAAACTGTTTTGAAGAACCATCTGTTTTCGATTGGCTTCAACATCCTTTGTCATTTCGTATCCCAAACGGGTGCATTGCACCCGGCACCAGGTATAAAAGAGAAGTTCGCCTATAAACAGAACCAGAAGAACAATCCAGATTCCGAGCAGATTCGATTTCTGTTTTTTGGAGGAATCATGGGTCGTCATTTCAGCATCTCTAAGGGGTTTTTGAGAAAAACGCATGTTCTCTGCAATTTTTCTCACAGTTTTTCCATGGCGCGAAGCCTTGTACTTCTGGCCATGGGGTTTTGCTGAATTTCGTTATCCGTGGGCCGCACCGCCTTTGATGTCAGCAGGCGGGCTATGGGAACCTTGTTGCATACGCACCGGGGAAAGTCCGGAGGGCAGGTGCATCTGGATTGCGAGAGACGCATGTGTTGCTTTACCATTCGATCTTCAAGAGAATGAAATGACAACACGCAGAGCCTTCCACCTGGATTCAACAGATCAGCAGCCTGTTTCAAAAATTCCTCCAGTCTTTCAATTTCATGATTTACGGCGATACGAAGTGCCATAAACACCCGTGTTGCCGGATGAATCCTCGATTTATAGCGTGCAGCCGGCGGCACGGCCCCGCTAACGATCTCCGCAAGCTGACGGCTGGTGGAAATGGTCTGACGTTTTCGAATTTCAACGATTTTCCGGGCAATAGCGCGTGAATGACGCTCTTCACCATATCGGAAAAAAAGATCTGCAAGCTCTGCTTCATCAAGCCGATGAAGCAAATCTTCTGCGGTCGTATCGGATCGCACATCCATTCGCATATCCAGAGGTTCGTCCGCTTTAAAACTGAATCCCCTGCCGCTTTCCGCAATCTGATGAAAAGACAAACCCAGATCCAGAAGCATCCCATCCACGGCACCTATGTTTAACTGAGACAGGAAATCCGCTGTTTGAGCAAAATTGCCATGAAACAAATGCACGTGCTGAAGATAATCTTTTAAAGCGACTTCAGCATTTTCAATGGCATCCGCGTCCTGATCGATGCCAATCAGCATGCCGCCGGGAATCATTTTTTCACACATCCCCCTGGCATGACCGCATCCGCCCAGAGTACAGTCCACGTAAATCTTTCCCGGTTGACAGTTCAGATAATACGCCACTTCCCGAGGCATTGCTGGAATGTGATGGTACGGCATGATTAAAGTCCTAATCTGGCAATCTCGTTTCTGACTTCCTCCTTTTTCATATCCGCCTCCATCTTCAGATTCTCGTTGTCCCAGGTTTCCCGCGACCAGATTTCAAAGTGGTCAAGGACGCCGACCACAACGATTTCCTTATCCAGTCCAGCGTATTGGCGCAGACTGGGGGGAATCAAAACCCTCTCCTGTTTGTCGCAGAGACATTCATAAGCGCCGCCGATAAACACCCTGCGGAATCTTCGCATGCTCTCGCTTTTTTCAACCAGAGACAAAATCCGGGTTTCAATTTTATGCCACTCCGGAAGGGTATAGGCCACCAGCCCGAGATCCATTCCGGAAACCATCAGCGAATCACTTCCGCTGGCCTGAATGATATCCCGAAATCTAGCCGGAACAATAATTCTGCCCTTCCCGTCAATGGTATGAAAGCTGCTTCCCCGAAACATCCGTTTTCCTCCACTTTACTCCACGAAAATCATACAATTACATTTTTATTAATGTGTCAAGAAAAATTCTATCTTACATATCTAATAATTTGCTGTTGTTAATAATCAAATGCTCTAAATAACAAAGTGGAGTATTGTGGAGATATCGCATTGAAAGGATAGCTTTGAAGATTTTTCATAAAAATGCGCCTTATCACGGCCCGACAAAACATTTTATCTTGTTGATATCAAGATAGATACTTATCGATGTTCTGCAATTATCAATTGATGAAAAGCCTCGGTGCTGGTGAATCCGCAAGCATGCCTTGGCATTCGAGTATTGAATTTAATTCAAATTTATAATACTATTCCAATAATGCTTGACATTTTTTTTAGAATCATGTATTTTACAATTCAAATATTGAATTAAATTCGTATTTATAATTTTATTCATCTATCATGCTGCACTTATTCTCCGTGCACGGATGGGCCCAAAAAGTATGGTGCCGCTTGTCCCCCCAAAATATCGTCATTTCGAAATGCGCCAATGCAAATTAATCTTGCGAATTATACGACTTTCATATCACCTTGCCGGAGGGCATAAATGGATTTTGCATTTACAAGAGAACAACTCCTGTTCAAAAAAGAAGTGGTGAATTTTGCCAGAAAAGAAATCGTTCCCAGGGTCCGGGAACATGATCTTAAGGGTGAATTCGATTTTGAGTCTTTCCGCAAAATGGGCGATTTTGGAATTCTGGGTCTTCATTTTCCCGAAGCGCTTGGCGGTGGCGGTGCCGATGTCGTCACCACTGTCCTTGCAGGCGAGGCACTGGGAGAGGCAGGCGTTGATGGGGGTCTGACCCTGGCTTATGGGGCGCATTCATTTCTGTGCGCAGACACCATTTTCCGTCATGCCACCGAAATCCAGCGGAAAAAATACATCCCTCGGCTGGCCAGCGGTGAGTGGATCGGCTGCATGGGTGTTTCCGAACCGGATGCCGGGTCCGATGTGGCTTCCTTAAGGACCACCGCGGAAAAACGCGGGGACAAGTATGTGCTGAATGGCGTTAAAATGTGGATCACCAACGGCCCGATTGCCGATGTGGCCGTGGTTTACGCAAAAACCCAACCCGAGCTTCAACATGCCGGCATCTCGGCATTCATTGTGGAAAAGGGGACGCCAGGATTTACCGCCGGACCTCCCTTGATCAAAATGGGGGTGAGAACCTCTCATACGTCCGAGCTGGTATTCAATAACTGTGAAATACCGGCTGAAAACCTTCTGGGGAAAGAAGGCGAGGGATTTTTAATGGCCATGCAGACCGTGGAATGGGATCGAAGCGCCCTGCTGGCGCCGTTTGTCGGCTCCGCGACATACCTGTTAAAAAAATGCTCCCAATACGCCAAGGGCCGGGTTCAGTTTGGAAGGCCCATTGCCCAGTTTCAGGCCATCAAGCATAAGCTGGCGGATATCCGCATCTTTGGTGAGGCTGCCCGCGCCCTGGTATACCGGATTGCCTGGTGCAAGGATCAGGGAAGACCCCTCAATCACCTGGAGGCGGCGGTTGCCAAACTCTTTGTCGGAGACTGGAGTCTGGGGCCAACCAATGACGCGGTGGTGCTTCATGGCGGATATGGATACACGCACGAATTCGATGTCGAGCGGATTTTCAGAGACAGCCGGCTGGCGCCCATTGGCGGCGGCACCTCTGAAATACAGAAAATGATCATTTCCAAACTGATGTAAAAAACAGCAGCAGGCATCGAAATGGAATTTCTTTCTTGGACATATTGCCTGAAGCATATGAAACAAGCTGAAAAGGGAACAAAATATGAATTTCGATTTTTCTTTGGCCGAGCAGGCCATGTTTAAAGATATCCAGGACAGGTTGAAGGAATATGCGAAGGGGAAAAATCTTGAGACACAAGACTTTTCCCGGGTTAAAGAGCTTCTGGCAATTCTGGGGAAAACCCCATACCTGAAACTCGGGCTGGATACTCCCGAAGGATATGGAGGAATCTCACTGATGGGTGCCATGGAAACCCTGGCCACCCTGTCCCCATCCCTTTTTCTGTCCGTTGAAATGAGCACCCGCCTTTTCGGCGGCCTTGTCGCCACATGGGGCAGCAACAAGCAGAAGGAGCGATGGCTGGCGCCCCTGATGAAGGGCCAGTTGCTGGGCGCTGTGGCACTATCCGAAGATTCGCTGAATGTGGACAATGATCCGCTGAAAACAACCGGAACTCAGGATGGAGATTTTCTGAACATTACCGGAGATAAAACCTACGTGGTCAATGGTCCTGTTGCAGACCGGCTTGCAGTGGTCGGATTGATGAATGGCCGGATCGCCCTGTTTATCCTTGAACAAGGAGCCGTCGGCCTTGCTGCCGGTGAACCCTTCAGCACGCTGGGATACGAAGGGGCTGCCATTTCGCGTATTTCGCTGAACAACTGCCGGATACCAATGGATCAGGTCATTGGCCCCTTTGAAGACCGCAGGGTTCTGGATACCCTTCGACTCTGGGAGAATCAGATTATTCTGGGCGCATCCCTGGGCCTGATGAAGGCCGCATATGAATCCGCCAGGGATTATGCCAAAACCCACCGAAGCGGCGGAAAACCGATTATTGCCTATCAGGAAGTGGCCTTTAAGCTTTCGGAAATGCTGACCCTGCTGCAGACTTCCCAACTCTTTGCATACCGGACGGCCTGGACCCTGGAAACTAGCCCGAAAGAAGCCGAATCCCTGATGTGGTGCGCAAAGGTATTCTGCACCGAAGCTGCGGAAAAAGTATCCGGATATAGCCTTCAGATCCTTTCAGGCTCTGGTTTTATTTCCGGAAACCCCTCTGAAATCGCCTACCGGTGCGCCAAATATGGCCAGATAGCGGGAACATCAACAGAAATTTCCCGTGTAAAAATCGGCGATGCGGCTCTGGGATATCGGGTATGAAAGAGGGCTGGGGTGCAACAGGAGGTGAAAATACGGCCAAAGACAAATACCGGCAACGTTTGTATCTTTGTAAGAACAATAGCTCCGTCGGGATCGAAACGATTATGACTGTTTATTATAAAGAGAGGAAACAAACACTTTTATGATGCAACCCGAACAAACCGAAACCATTTCAAGAAGCGCCCTGCGAAGACAGCGGGAGCGGGAGCTGCGCTACCAGACCATATTGCGTGCCTCAGAAACCCTGTTTGCCAGCGAGGGATATCACAAGACCAGCATGGAGCGGATCGCCGACCTTTCCGAGGTTTCGGTTGGAACTGTCTATTTTTATTTCAAGAACAAGGAAGATCTCCTGATACAGCTTCTGGATGAAATCGGATTTGAACTCAGGGACATGCTCGGTGCGGAGTTTCGAAAGACGAATGTCAGCCTGGATGGATTCAGACGAGCCGGGAAGATTTTTTTTGAGGAATTCTGTCCCAAGCACCCGGAACGCATCGCCATCATCTTCAGGGAATCCGTTGGCCAGAGCAGCCTGGTGGAAGACCATCGCAAGCTGATATTCGACCGGCTCATTGCTGATGTACAGAATGCCTTGATCCGCCTTGGCCAAAACATGAAGGCGGACTTTCCCAGCGCGCTTTCCGCAGAAGTCATGGCTGTCAGCATCATGGGCATGTTTGAGCGGTTGGCCTACCATTATCTGATCTGGCAGGACAGATCCGGTGAACTGAAAACCATCGGCAAAGACGCCGTTGATTTCATTATTGGCGGCATCAGTCGGGTGCTATGCATTTAAAGGGCGCGCTGCACGTTCATACCACATGCTCGGATGGCAGGCTGACCATCCCGGAAGCGGTGGCTGTTTACGAAAATCTGGGTTTTGACTTTGTTGCCCTGACCGACCACGATTATCTGCTTCGGCCAGATGGCTATGCGGCAATCTCCAACATCCAAACCCGACTGATCATCTTTACCGGAGTTGAGATGACGGTCTTTGAAAAAGGATACATCCATATTAACCGGATTTCCGGCGACCAGGAAACGCTTTACGTGTTTAATCACCCTTCAGAGCTGGATTTGCCGATCTCCAAGGTATTGGAACGCATTCATGCGATTGGCCAGAAATTCCCTCTGGATGCCGTTGAAATCACTTCAAAGGGTTTCAGGACGCCGGAATACGACATCCCGGATATCCCTTACGTCAAAATCGCCACCGACGATTCCCATACCCTGATGGGGTGCGGCAGGGCCTGGGTGGAGATGGACTGCGTTCGGGACAAGGATGCAATCATCCGGGCGATTCGTCACGGAGACTTCTGGAATTGCTTTTTGTAAAAATGCTGCTTTTGAGCACCATGATTCTTAAGTTTTTATCATTGTTTCGAATTGCGTGCTTCGAATTTCGAATTTACAACCGAAACAGGTTTTTTGTTCAGACACAAGTATCTATCTGATTGGATGGTTCGGTTTGTACACAGACCTTCTGATCTTCTCACCTTCTTATTTTCTCTTTCAGGCAGGAGGCACTTTATGGCAAGACGCGTGGGAATTTGCGCTGTTGCGCAAACCCCCTACAAACGGGACAACTGGGAGCAGCGCTTTCAGGGCATGGCGCTGGATGTGCTGGAATCGCTGCTGAATCAAACGGGCCTGGATTTTTCGGAAAACGGCGGCATCGGCATGAGCATCAGCGTATCGGATGATATCTTTGACGCCCGGACCATTTCGGACAACGCCATGACCGATGTGCTGGGCGCGCATTTCGGCTGCGAGGAAAAAATGGCCCAGGAAGGCGCTCAGGCCATATATTACGGCCTGGCAGCCATTCAGTCCGGGCATACGGATGTCGTGCTGGTTCTGGGGCACTGCAAGGAATCCCAGGGCGCCAGCCGGAACCAGGTCACCCACCTGGCCTTTGATCCGTTTTATACCCGCCCGGTCGGACTCGACTTTCTGGCCGCCGCCGGGCTTCAGGCAAGGGCTTACTGCGAAAAATCCGGCATCACCGATGAGGCCCTGGCCGATATCGTTGTCCGGTCCAGGATGCAGGCGGCAAGAAACCTTTATACGCCTGAAGTCGAGGCCCTCACCCCGGACGAAGTCCTGAAGTCCGCCTTCCTGGCCGACCCCATCCGGCAGCTTCATGCCTACCCGGTTTCAGACGGGGCCGTCGGCATGATCCTTGCCGCGGAAGACCGCGCCAGAGAAATCACCGATACCCCTGTATGGATTACCGGCGTGGGCAACTGCATGGACAGTTTCTTTCTGGGGGACAGAGACCTGACCTCAAATTTTGCCCTGAAAACCGCATCCGCGACGGGCGTTTCGAAGAGCCGGAATCACCGATCCCAAAACCGCCTTTGACGTGATCGAGGTCTCCGATCCCTATGCCTATCAGCTCCCGATGTGGATGGAAGGGCTGGGGATCTGCGATGAAGGCGCCGGCGGCAGATGGGTGGAAAGCGGCGGCCCCGACCGGTTTAACGTCAATCTTTCCGGCGGGACCCTGGCGGGAAATCCGCTCATCATCGGCGGTCTGGTCCGGACGGCGGAAATCGCCCTTCAGTTAAAGGGCCAGGCAGGCGCCCACCAGGCTTCAAACGCCAGAAAAGGACTCAGCCATGGCGTAATGGGACCGGCAGGCCAGTTTCATACGGTTGTCATTCTGGAGCGGGATTAAGAGGAGAATAGACATGAAGAAAAACCGAAATGTCGGCATTATCGGCGTGGGGCAAACCGTTTATTCCAGTCACCGGGAAGATGTGAACCAGCCGGAAATGATTTATGAGGCGGTATCGGCGGCGCTGAATCAGGCCGGACTTACGATGGACGACATCGATTGCGTGCTGCACGGCAACATGGAGCTCTTTGAGATGGTTCACCAGCCGGATTTATGGCATGTTCTGGGAACCGGCGCTTACGGGAAGGAAACGCTTCGCATCACCACCGGCGGAACCACCGGCGCCACCCTGGTCTGCGCCGCCGACCACCTTGTGGCCTCCGGCCTTCATGATGTGGTGCTGGCCATCGGCTTTGAAAAGCTTCAGGAAGGGCATACCACCGGCGGCATCACGAACATGGCAGATCCCCTCTGGGGCAGGCAGCTTCAGACCGGTGCCCTGACCGGCATGACCGCCGCTGACCTGATAGCGGAATTCGGCGAAGCGCGGGCCAAAAAAGCGGCCATGATCTACCGGATCCTCATGGACAAGCATGCCATGAAGAATGACAAGGCCCACCGCAGGCTCGGCCTTGAATTTGACCAGGCCGATGACCTGGCGATAAATTCGCCGGCCCTGGTGGGAGAGCTTCGCATGATTCACATGTGTTCGCAAAGCGATGGGGCCTGCGCCATGATTTTCGCCTCCGAGGAAAAGGCAAAAGAGCTCTGCCCCCAGCCCGCCTGGATCAAGGACCATATCACGGTTCACCGGGAGGAAACGTTCGGCGTTTTCGGAAACGCACCGGTTCTAAGCACGCACCGTTTTGCCGCACAAAAGCTTTTTGCGCGAAACGGCATCACGGAGCCTCTGAAGGCCATTGACGTATTTGAAATGTATGACCCGTCGAGCTGGTGGGGTATGGACTGGCTTCGGGAGTTTTTGCTGCTGGAAGGGGATGCCGTCATACGGATGGTGGAAAATCAGGACATCGCCATCAGCGGCGCATTTCCGGTCAACCCGTCGGGCGGCGTCATTGCTTCAAACCCGATCGGTGCAACCGCCATGGTTCGCGTGGCCGAAGCCGCGCTTCAGATCATGGGAAAGGCCGGCGACCATCAGGTCCCGAAAACCGTGAATCAGGCGATGGCTTCGGGTTTCGGCGGCACCATGTGGACCGTCCTGTTTCTGCTGACCCGCGGCATGCCCTGGTAACAACCGAATGAAGAACGGAAGCCAGAAAAATCGGAAAAATCAAAGGCAGATTATCTTCTGTTTTTCTCAACTTCCTTCCATCGAAATCTGACAATTTTCATTTAATAAAGGGAGGTCCCATGAACCTGGGAACTTATCTTGACACGGCTGTCAGCCGCTATCAAAACGAACCCTATCTCCAGTTTTATGATGAAACCATTTCTTATGCGGCTTTTGGAAACCAGGTCAATATTCTGGCAAACAGCCTGAAGGCCCTGGGATTTCAAAAAGGGGACTTTATCCATGTCCTGGTGCAGAACAGCCCCGGCACCCTGATCGCCTATTTTGCCATTCAGAAAATCGGCGCGGTCGCAGGCCCCGTCAACGGCTGGTGGAAAGCCCCGGAAATCGAGTACCTGCTGAACGACTCCAGGGGAAAGGGACTGATCATCGAAGACCAGTATGTTCCGATCCTCAAGGAAATCCGCGGCCGCTGCCCGCATCTTGAAACCGTCATTGAAGTCGGCACATCCGCGCAGCCCGACCACATTTCGTTTCAGAAATTGCTGCAGTCCGGCGATGCAACGCCGGTTGTCTGCCCCAGCGATCGATGAGGACATCGCCTATATTTTTTATACTTCCGGAACCACCGGCAACCCCAAGGGCGTGCTGCTGTCCCACAAAAATGTGCTGGCGGATGTTGACGGCGTCAGCCAGGCCCTTGGGCTCGAAGAACGCCAGACGGTTTTGTGTTTTCTGCCCCTGTTTCATGTCAATGCCATGCTCACCTGCACCTTCAGCCTGGGCATCGGCCAGACAGGTCGTCCTTCGCAAATCCTTCAGCGCCAGCGAATTCTGGGAAGTGGTGGATCGCTACAAGGTCAATTTCTGGTCCGCGGTTCCGGCTGTTTATCAGATTCTGCTGACGGATCCCAGCCGCCAGAAATTTGATCTGAGTTCCCTGAAGTTCGGCATCTGCGGCGCCGCACCGCTCACCCCGGAAACCATTTAACCGGTTTCAGGAAGTTTTCAATATTCCGATTGTGGAAGGATATGGCCTCACCGAGGCAACCTGCGTCTCCACCCTGAACCCGAGGGAGGGCGTACGGAAAATCGGCTCCATCGGACTGGCCCTTCCAGGCCAGATCGTCAAAATCGTCGATGAAGCCGGCAATGAATGCGCTGCCCACCAGCCGGGCGAAATCATTATCGGCGGCGATGCGGTCATGAAAGGCTATTTCAACCGGCCGGAGGAGACCGAGGAAACGATCGTCAACGGATTTCTGCATACCGGCGATGTGGGCTACAAGGACGAAGACGGCTATATCTTCATCGTGGACCGGATCAAGGACATGGTGATCCGCGGCGGCGAAAACATCTACCCCAAGGAAATCGACAATCTGCTGGCCACCCATCCCAAGATTCAGGAGGCCGCAACTATCGGCGTTCCGGATGCCATTCATGGGCGAGGAAATCAAGGTTTACGTCATCCCCCTGGATGACAGCCTGACCGAAGAAGAAGTCGTGGATTTCTGCCGCAAGAATCTGGCCGGTTTCAAGGTGCCGAAATATGTCGAAATTCTGGATCAGGACCTGCCCCGAAGCCCGATCGGCAAAGTGCTGAAAAAAGATCTTCGCAAATGGGGTCTGGTCGGCCCAGAGCGAAAAAAAGCAAAGGCCCCGGGGTAACCGTAGCCGATATCTTCGGCACCATGGAGTCCCGCGTCAACCCGGACGGCGTCAAGGAGATCACCGCCAATTACGGCTATAATCATCACCGGCTCCGGCGGCGGCGACTGGACCGTGTCCGTCAAAAACGGCACCGTTAAAGGTCCTGGAGGGCCTGCATGACCCGCAAGGTCACCACCACCATCTCGGCCAAGGGACTGGATCGCTATCACCCTGGGAAAGCTCGACGGCATGACCGCGTTTTCCTCGGGCACGCCTCAAGGTCGAAGGCGACCTCGGCCTTCTCACCAAGGCCACCCGTTTCTTTAAAAAATACACGCCGCCGGCAGCCCGCGCCGGTGGTTACCGTGGCAGATATCTTCGGCACCATGGAGTCCCGGGTCAACCCGGACGGGGTCAAGGGAATCACCGCCAATTACGGCTATGTCATCACCGGCTCCGGCGGCGGCAATGGACCGTTTCCGTCAAAAACGGCGCCGTAAAAGTCCTGGAAGGGCTGCATGACCCGCAGGTCACCACCACCATCTCCGCAAGGACTGGATCGATATCACCCTGGGAAAACTCGACGGCATGACGGCGTTTTCCTCCGGCCGGCTCAAGGTCGAAGGGGACATGGGCCTTCTCACCAAGGCCACCCGTTTCTTCAAGAAATACACCCCTGCCGGCAAACCGGAAGAAAAACCGGAAGAGCTGATCGTCCTCAAGCAGGTGCTTTCCATTTCCCAGCGGTTTGCCACAGGCCCTGTCATGGGAAATTCCTGAACGCCCTGAAGGAAAAAAAGATTCTTGCCAACAAATGCCCGAAATGCAACAGGCTTCAGCTTCCGCCCCGGGAAGTGTGCGCGGAATGCCGTGGTGCGGGCAACCGATTGGGTCGAAGTCGGGCCCGAAGGCGTCATTGCCACGCCGGATATCACCTATTACGCCAGTCCCGACCCCCTGACCGGAGAAAGCCGGGAAACCCCCTATATTTCCGCGCACTTCCTTCTGGATGGCTGCAAGGATCATGAGACCTTCTGGCACGAGTTGAAAGCATCGGACATTGACCGGGCCAAAAAAGGCGCCCGGGTGCGCCCCGTCTGGAATGACAAACGCACCGGCACGGTGAATGACATTCTGTATTTTGAGATCATCGATTAAGGAGAGACCATGCAATCAGACTGCTTTGTCGTGGAAGGCAAACTGGCCCTTCCCTATCAATATTTTGCCGGCAGAACCGGAAGCCGGTTTCTGATCGCCCTTCGGGATGAAAAAAAAATCATGGGCGTCAAATGCGAGAACTGCAACAAAGTATTCGTGCCGCCCCGCTCAACCTGTGAAAAATGCTTTTCCAAACTGACCGACAACTGGGTGGAGCTGAAACCATACCGGGTCCGTCACCAATTTTACGGTTATCCGTTATGAAGAGCCGTATCAGCCCATAAAACCGCCGTACATTCTGGCGCAGATCCGGCTTGACGGCGCGGACACCCCTCTGACCCACATCGTCAAGGGCATTCCCATCAGCCAGATGAAAACCGGGACTTAAGGTCAAGGCCGTGTTTGCCAAAAAAACCACGTCCACCCTCATGGACATCGATCACTTCCGGCCCGATGAAAAATCCAAAATCGAACTGGGCTACACCTTTGATGAACTGGAAATCGGCATGTCCGCCT
Source organism: uncultured delta proteobacterium (assembly GCA_963845015.1). Classification (GTDB taxonomy): domain Bacteria; phylum Desulfobacterota; class Desulfobacteria; order Desulfobacterales; family Desulfatirhabdiaceae; genus RAAP-1. Next base: position 106,845 of record CAWJRD010000046.1, on the reverse strand, counting down.
CGTTCACCAAGACCATTTCCGAAACCGATGTTTACCTGTTCGCCGGAATTTCCGGGGATTTCAACCCCATGCACCTGAATGAGGAATTTGCAAGAAAACGCCATTCGGCACCCGAATCGCCCACGGCGCCCTGCCCCAATGCCTGATTGCGCCGGTTCTGGGGATGAAACTGCCCGGACTTGGCACCGTTGCCCTTGAAATCAACACCCGGTTCAGAGCCCCGACATATTTTGGCGACACCATTACCGCAACCGGCGAAATCACCGAAAAAATCGAAAAGAAAAGATGGGTGCGCATGGCCCTGACCTGGACCAACCAGAAAGGGGAACTCGTGGCCGAAGGCTCCGCCCTGGTGATACCGCCGGCTCCTTTACCCGAGTAGCGTCATTTATATTTTGAAAATTCATTACGTTTATACAGACTATCAGGACGTGCCATGACATATGAATTCAAGGACCAATCCGGGTTTCAGGAATATTTCGGCAAATCGCATCAACTGGTTCGCCGTTCCGTCAAAGAGTTTGTGACCAATGAAATCACGCCATTTATTGAAGAGTGGGAAGAAGCCGGTGAGTTTCCCCGCGAAATTTACAAAAAAGCATCGGATGTCGGAATTCTGGGAACCGGCTATCCGGAAGCCTATGGCGGAACCCCGGGGGACATTTTTTTCCAGATTGCCGTCTGGGAAGAGCTGATGCGCTCCGGGTCCGGCGGATTTGTGGCCAGCCTGGGATCACTGAACATTGCCCTTCCGCCGATCGTCAGATTGGGCTCGGAAGCGCAGAAAAACCGTTTTTTGCCCAAGGTTCTGGCAGGGGAAAAAATTGCCGCCCTGGCCATTACCGAACCGGGCGGCGGCTCGGATGTGGCCAATCTTCAGACCACGGCAACCCGGGACGGCGATGATTATATCGTTAACGGCAGCAAGACATTTATTACCAGCGGCTGCCGGGCCGATCAGATTACCTGCGCGGTCCGGACCGGGGAAGAAGGCGCACACGGCATCAGCTTGCTTGTCATCGAATCCAAAACCCCGGGCTATTCCGTATCCGAAAAATTCAAAAAAACAGGATGGTGGTCATCAGATACGGCCCAGATTTTTTTGACAACTGCAGGGTTCCGGTGGACAATTTACTGGGTGAGGAAAACCAGGGATTTTACGGCATCATGGGAAATTTTCAGGCCGAACGGCTTCAACTGGCGGTTATCGCCAACATGACCGCTCAGCTTGCGCTGGAGGCCTCTCTTCAATATTCAAAAGACCGGAAAGCTTTTGGAAAATCCCTTAAATCCTTTCAGGTCACCCGGCACAAGCTGGTGGATATGGCGACAATGGTTGAAGTCAGCCGCGAATTTACTTACCGGGTAGCCGCCAAGATCGATGCCGGCGTTGATCAGATCAAGGAAATCTCCATGGCCAAGAACTTTGCATGCCACGTCAGCGACAAGGTCACTTATGACGCAGTCCAGATTTTTGGCGGATATGGGTATATGAGAGGGTATCTGGTCGAGCGGCTTTACCGGGACAACCGGATTCTTTCCATTGGCGGTGGAACCACCGAAATCATGAAGGAGATCATCTCCAGATTTATTCTATAACCAACCTGGACTGGCTGAAGAAGACTGAATGTGGAGACAATAAATTTACACCTTCAGCCTGTCTTGAAAAACATCGGGAGTACAAAAAAATGGCACAGGAAATATCGGATCGACGGGACATGGATTTTGTCCTCTATGAGCAACTTGAATTGGAACAATCTGATCAAACATGAAAAATTTTCCGGGTTTAATCGAAAAACCCTCGATTTGATATTAAGCGAGGCCAGAAACCTGGCGATCAAAGAGCTGATGCCCATTAATGCCGCCGGGGACCGGGAAGGATGCCGATTTGAAAACGGCGTCGTCAAGGTGCCGGAATCCTTTCACCGGGCATTCAAGCTGTACCGGGAAGGCGAATGGATCGCGATGCTGGATGATCCCGCTGTCGGCGGACAGGGGCTGCCGGTCACCATGGCACTGGCCATCGCGGAATATTTCAACGGCGCCAACTGCGCCTTTGGCATGTATCCCGGCCTTTGCCACGGCGCCGGAAAGCTTGTGGAGGTCTTCGGAACCCAAAGCCAGAAAGCAGCTCTTTCTTAAAAACATGTACTCCGGCAAATGGGGCGGCTCCATGCTGCTGACCGAGCCCCAGGCAGGATCCGATGTCGGCGCCCTGACCACCGCCGCTGTCAGGAACCCGGATGGGACTTTCAGCATCACGGGAAACAAGATCTTTATCACCGGCGGCGAGCAGAACCTTACCGAAAACATCATTCATCCGGTTCTGGCCCGCATTGAAGGCGCCCCGGCCGGGACCCGGGGGATTTCGCTTTTCATCGTTCCCAAGATATGGGTCCATGATGACGGCAGCCTGGGCGAACCAAACGATGTCGTTTGCACCGGCATCGAAGAGAAAATGGGGATTCACGGCAGCGCCACCTGCAGCCTGACCCTCGGGGGAAAGGGCAAATGCCGGGGTTTTCTTCTGGGAGAGGAGAACAAGGGCATGAAGGCCATGTTTCACATGATGAATGAAGCCAGGCTGGGCGTCGGACTTCAGGGCTTTTCAATGGCCAGCGCCGCCTATATGCATGCGCTGAATTACGCAAGGGAAAGGGTTCAGGGGAAAAGCCTGCTTTCCATGATGGATCCGGCCGCCCCGTCGATTGCCATCATCAACCACCCGGATGTCCGCAGAATGCTGTTATGGATGAAGGCCAATGTGGACGGGATGCGCAGCTTTCTGTATTATGTCGGCTCCTGCTTTGACCGGCTGGCGACTTCGGCTGATCCGGAAACCAAAGACCGCTATCAGGGGCTGATCGAAGTCCTGACGCCGGTGGTCAAGGCATATTGCACGGACAGAGCCTTTGAAGTCTGCACCCAGGCGGTTCAGGTTTATGGCGGATATGGCTATACCCAGGAATATCCGGTGGAGCAGCTTCTTCGCGACTGCAAAATCACCAGCATTTATGAAGGCACCAACGGCATCCAGGCCATGGACTTTCTGGGCAGAAAACTGGGGATGAAACAAGGCAAATATTTCATGAGCCTTCTTGATGAAATTCAAAAAACCATTGCCTCGGCCAGAGCCTTTCCCGCGCTGGAACCCCTGGCGGTACAGATGGAGAAAGCGGTGAATCGGCTTGGCGAAGTCGCCATGACCCTGGGCATGAATGCCATGTCCCCAAAGGTGATGACGGCCTTTTCCTTTGCGCAGCCTTTTCTTGAAGTCACAGGCGATGTGATCATGGCATGGATGCATCTGTGGCGGGCAACCGTCGCCGCCCCGAAACTGGAAAAGCTTGCCGGAAGCCTTGATGACGCCGCCCGAAAAAAAGCTGTACAGGATGACAAACAAGCTGTATTTTATGAAGGTGAACTTCGGTGCGCCGAATACTACCTGCTTTCGGTTCTTCCCGGAACGCTCGGCAGGATGCAGGCCATATCCGCTGGCAGCAGTGCGGTCATGGACATGCCGGATGCCGCCTTTGGATGATTGTTGTTTAATAACCATGAGATGACCAATGATGAGCGAAGATACGAATAATTTCTGGCAGAGCCATTCCCTGAAATATCTGGAAATGGCTTTTCGAACCGACCGGTGCGAAATCCTTGCCGCTCCGGACGGGTATGGGGAAAAAACAGGCGTTTGCGGGGATACGGTCGAAATATTTCTTAAAACCCGCGGCGATACCATTGAAAATGTTTCGTTTCATACCACGGGCTGCATGAATACGACGGCCTGCGCCAATACGGTTGCCTTTCTTGCCGAGGGAAAACCGATTGGCGATGCCTGGGAAATCACCCCTGAAGCTGTCGCCGAATACCTTGAAACGCTTCCCGAAGATCACTTTCATTGTGCGGAACTGGCTGTCGGGGCGATGTATATGGCTCTTTCCAATTTTAACGAGCTTCAGCGCTCCCCCTGGAAAAAATCATACCAAACCCGCGCAAAAAATTGATTTATTTTCATATCCCTTCATATTCGTCCTTGATTTTAATCACAACAATCGCTATCAGTCCATAAGGGGTTTTGGCAACTGCGGCAGATATTCGCCGCCGCGGTCGCCAATAACCGACTTTTATTGATATGGCCCCGGCTGGGCTGGATATTGCGAAGGATATTATTAGGAGGCTGACATGCAACTGACCATCACCAAAGCAGACCGTTTAAAGGCAAAGCCTGATGGCTCCAATCCGCTGGCGTTTGGAACCATTTTCACGGATCACATGTTCAATATGGATTACAATCCGGACAAGGGATGGCACAATCCCCGGATTGAACCCTATGCGCCGATTCAAATGGATCCGGCCACCATGGTGCTTCACTACGGCCAGGCGGTATTCGAGGGACTCAAGGCTTACCGTACCGGCTCAGGCGCCATTCAGCTTTTCAGACCCAGGGACAATTACAAGCGGCTGAACCGCTCCTCCCACCTGCTGTGCATTCCCGAAATCGACGAGGCCTTCGGGGTGGAGGCGTTAAAAGAACTGATCCGGCTGGAAAAAGACTGGGTTCCCGGGGCTCCCGGCACCTCTTTGTATATCCGGCCAACGATCATTGCCACGGACCCGTTTCTGGGCGTAAGGGCGTCTTACACCTACCGGTTTTTCGTCATTCTCTCGCCGGTTGGCGCTTATTATTCCGCCGGATTCAATCCCGTCAAGATATGGGTCACCCGCAATCACGTCCGGGCCGTGCGCGGCGGCGTCGGGGAGGCCAAAACACCGGGCAATTACGCGGCCAGTTTGTTTGCGGCGGATGTCGCCCACAAAAAAGGCTATACGCAGGTGCTGTGGCTGGATGGGGTGGAGCAGAAATACATTGAAGAAGTCGGGGCCATGAACATCTTTTTTGTGATTGACGACGAGATCATCACCCCGGCGCTAAACGGCAGCATCCTGCCGGGCATCACCCGGAATTCCGTTCTGGCGCTCTCCAAAGCCTGGGGGCTCAAAACAGCCGAGCGGCAGATCAGCATCGATGAAGTGATGGCTGCCCATGCTTCCGGGAAACTGCAGGAAATTTTCGGATCCGGCACGGCTGCCGTTATTTCGCCCGTAGGCGAGCTCAAATACGGCGAGCAGGTCATTTCGATCGGAGATGGAACGGTCGGACCCATCGCCAACAAGATGTATAAAGCCATGACCGATATCCAGTATGGGAAGGCCCCGGATACCATGGGGTGGATCGAGGGAATCTGATGGCGGCGGACAGACGACGGATGACGGACAACGGATCCGAAATCTGTCATCTGATCTCGTCTGCCGTCTATTACTCATAGATCAGAGGAGACTTCAATATCATGGTTGCTGCATCCGGACATCTTCCTGCATTTATCGCAAAAATGAAAACAGCCGGGCTTCAGCCCGTTGTGATAGACACCTTTGCCTGGTATTATGAAAAAGTGTTGACCGGGGACAAGGGGCTGATATTCAACAAAGACATCCGGCCGGTTGAACCCCGTGAAATCGCCGATGCCGCGCAATTCGATTCTTTTGCCAACGCCGGCAAAAAAGCGCTGCCCCAGTCGGTCATGATTGTCCTGAACGGCGGACTGGGAACCAGCATGGGCCTTACCTGCGCCAAATCCCTGCTGGAGGCCCGGGACGGAAAATCGTTCCTGGAAATCATTGTCCAGCAGGCCGAGATCCGCCGCATCCGCCTGGCGTTCATGAACAGCTTCAATACCCATGACGACACGCTGGCCACTTTGAACCTGCTTCACCTGAAGCAGCCTCCGCTGTGTTTTTTACAGAACAAATTCCCCAAAATCCTGCAAACCGATTTTTCACCGGCCACCTGGCCCGATCATCCGGATCTGGAATGGAATCCCCCGGGCCATGGGGATATTTATGCCGCGCTTTACACCTCGGGCGTGCTGGACCAATTGCTCAATGAAGGGGTTCGATACGCCTTCATCGCCAATTCGGACAATCTTGGCGCCACCATGGATGAAGCCCTGCTGGGATATTTTGCTGAAAAAGCGCTTCCGTTCATGATGGAAGTGTCGCTGCGGACCCCCGCGGATTTTAAAGGCGGGCATCTGGCGTTTCACCGTGACGGAAGACTTGTCCTGCGTGAAGTTGCCCAGTGTCCGGATGATGAACTGGATATCAGCAGGGATATTTCCCGCTACCGGTATTTCAATACCAACAACATCTGGGTCAACCTGGAATATGTCAAAAAGCTGATTGATATCCAGGGGAATGTTCGCCTGCCCATGATCTTGAATCCCAAGACATTGAATCCGCGCGACGACGCAAGTCCGGTCGTCTACCAGATCGAAACTGCCATGGGCGCGGCCATTTCGCTTTTTGAAGGCGCGGCCGCTGTCGTTGTTCCCAGATACCGCTTTTATCCGGTTAAAAAATGCAACGAACTTCTGGCCATTCGATCGGATTGTTTTACCTATTCCGACGCCTGCGGTCTTGTCGTAAACCCGCAGCGCCGGCTGGAGCCGATTCAAATAGATCTGGACCCCAAATATTACGGCAAAATCGATGAATTCGGGAAAAGATTCCCTTATGGCCCGCCTTCTCTGCTGAACTGCGAATCGCTTACCGTCAGAGGCGATGTTTTTTTTGGAAATCAGATTGCGTTAAAAGGAAACGTCGTCATCCGGAACTCCGGCAGAATGCCGGTCACAGTTCCCGATGCGACCGTCATCGAAGGCGCAATATCCTTATAATCCAACAGAATCAGCAGGAAATTTTTGATGGATGGAGGCCATCTTGGAGAAAGGCGGAATCTCTATTTCCGTTTCAGGGGATAGACACCGAATAAGCCTGCCGCAAAAAAAAATCAGCCGGGCTGGGGCCGGCACAGATCGGTTAACGCATCTTTCAGGTCAGGGAACCTGAAGACAAAGCCGGAGGCGAGCAGTTTTTCGGGAATGGCCCGCTGGCTTGCCAGGAGCGTATCGGCAAATTCCCCTAAAATGAGCCGAAGCGCAAATGAAGGCGCCGGAATGACAGCCGGTCTGCCAAGCACGGCCCCCAGGGTCCTTGCCAGCTCCCCGCTGGTAACCGGAGCCGGCGAACAGAGATTCACCGGCCCCCGAATCTTCGCATTTTCCAGCATAAATATCAGGCCGGACAGCAGATCCGCGATATGTATCCAGGAAAACCACTGCCGGCCACTGCCCATCTGTCCCCCGACAAACCACTTGAATGGTGTAATCATCTGCTTCAATGCGCCGCCGGATCTTCCCAGCACGACGCCAAAGCGCGCCGCAACGACCCGGACATTCTTTTTCTCCGCCGCAAACGCCTCGTGTTCCCAGTCCTTGCCCACCCGCGACAAAAAATCCTTGCCGCAGGGTTCGGACTTCCGGGAGGATATCGTTCCCTCGGCTGCCATAATAGCCGACCGCGGAAGTGCTGATCAGGGTCTGAGGCCGATCTCCGGTCAATCCCTCGACGACATGGCGGGTGGTAAGAATGCGGCTGTCATAGATCTGCTGCTTGTAGGCGGGCGTCCAGCGCTGAAAAATGGACGTTCCCGCCAGATTGATCACCGCATCCACATCCTTCAGCGCATTCTGCCAGGAACCTTTTCGGGTCGTATCCGCGGATATCGCATGAAGCCGCCCGCGACGGACGGCAGGCGCCGATGAGCGCCCGATGACGGTGACTTCATGATCGCTGTTCAGCAACTGCTGTGTCAGATATGATCCGACAAACCCGGTTCCGCCGGTTATCAGAAATTTCATCAAGTGCATCCTTGGACAATTAAAGAGGTTGTCGCCGACTGGTCAGCATGGGTCATCCGATATTGAATTTTCCGGATTCGATATAGGGGACATCTTCGACATCGATGGCATGGACGATGTCCTTGTTCAGTCTGAGCTTCATTTCCTGAACGATGGCCCGTTTCTTGTTCACGGATTTTGCAAATGTCAGGGTACGCGGCATCAGATCCTGCAGAGAACAGGCCTGGGTAATGATATGATGCTGTTCACACATCGCTGCTGTCAGGCGGTTTCCCGTATATTCCATTTCTTCGAGTTTATACATGGGAATGGCCTTTTTCAGCAGGGCATTCATCCCCGGCAGGAAAGGAATCCCCAGGTCCACTTCCGGAAAGCAGAAAAACCCTCTGTCCGAGCGCATGAATCGGAAATCGAATGCGCAGCACAGAATGGCGCCGCCTGCAAAGGCATGTCCGCTGATCGCGGCAACTGTCACCAGGGGATAGGTAACAATGCGTTTGAATAACCGGTTTAACAGATGGAAAAATGCCTTTGCTCCCGCGACATCTCCTTTCTGAATGACCGGAACCAGCCACTCCAGGTCGATGCCGTTGGAAAAAATCTTTTCATGAGACGATGTCACCACAAGCGTTGTGGCTTCGGTTTTGGCTTCAACTTCATCCAGAACAGATAAAAAACTTTGTAAAAATGGTGGATTAAAGTGATTCTCTCCGCTGTTCAGGGTGACAACCGCCACATGTCCATCCACAATATAGTCAATCACCGGCATTGTTTTCCTCCGATCCCGCATAAATAAAGCAAATACAAATGGCTATTTCTCAACGTCTTCAAAGAACTGCAGCGCGATATTGAAATTTCGACAGCCCGAAAACGGATTCTGCATCCAATCGTCACGATTGCTGCAGCTTACAATCCTGATCCCATTCCGGGCAGGCAGTTTTCACATCCGTCGTGTATTTCAGCATGCATTCACCGCATTCCAGATCGATATTCGGGACATTTCCATATCGCGCCTTAATTTCTTCGGGCGTCAGGACGGTTAATACCGTACAGCCGCATTGGGGACAGGATGATTGAATCGTATAATGTTTTTTTGACATGTCCGGATTCCTTTCTGATGAATTTATGTTGCGCAGTGTTTTTTAATTATTGTCAGAAATAATATTCAAATGTCAATATAAAACCACGGTGGCCATGAACACTGCTTCCCATGACATCGTCTCATCCCGATGCCGCAGCATGGATAGCGCCGTTTGCGGTTTCTGCTGCCAGGGTCATCCTGCCTGCGGATGAACAATTTTGATGACAACAAGCGTAACATCATCTTCTTTTTTTAGCGGATAGCGGAACTGCTCCAGAGCGCTCATGATGTGCTGAACGATTTCAGCAGCCGAAGATTCGGCATGACTTCGGATGATGTCCTTCAGCCTGTCCTTTCCGAACATCTCCCCTTCAGGGTTGTGCGTCTCCCATATGCCATCCGTTCCGATGATCAATGCCTGTCCGGGAAGTACGCCCATTTCGGACTGAACATAACCGGCGTCGTCAAAAATCCCCAGGGCCATTCCTTTTCCTTTCAACACCTGAAACTGTCCGGTATGTGCGTCGAAAAGAAAGGCAGGATCATGCCCGGCATTGACCCAGCGCAGTTGAAGCATTGTCCGATCCAATTCGCCATAAAACAGGGTCATAAACTGGCCGGAATCTTCAACGTCACGGGACAACTGGCGGTTAACATCGGTAATCACCTGTGCGAGGGCTGCCGGACATCGATGAGCGCATGCGCAGCAATGCACGGGCGGTTGTCATGACCAGGGCCGAAGGAACGCCATGATCCGAAACATCTCCGACCACGACACTGAGCCTGTCCGGAACGGATAAATCCGGTATATAAATATCGAAATAATCCCCGCCCGTCTCATCGCAATAACTGCAGGCGCCGGCCATATCGATGCCGCGTATTCGGGGAAGGGTTTTCGGCAGCAGATTCTGCTGAACCTCCATCGCCATGTTCAAAGACTGCTGAATCCGGGATCGCTCTCTGAGAACATCCACCATTTTATTGAAATTTTCCGCCATCGCTCCCAGTTCATCATTGGATCTGACCAGAACCGAAGCCGTCAAATCTCCGTTTTCAATACGGATCATGGCTTTTTCGATATCCCTGATGGGATCGACAATACTGAGGGCAAACTGACGGGACAGCACAATCGATGCGGATATTCCGATGACCACCAAAAAAATCGTCAGGCTCAACATGCTGTTCAAAACGATCCTGTGGATCCATGAATGCCATCAGGCGGGCCTTGTTGTAAGAAAGAATCGCCATCAGCCCCAGCGGCAAAATACTGGTCAAGAAAAAGGTGATGAGCATCCGGATTCTCAGTTTTAACTGGTATGCGCCCGGAGTTTTTACCATGCTTCCCTCCGGGAAAAAAAAGGGGCGGATCTTTCGGCACAGGGTTTCCATGGTAAAGAGAATGACCGCACTGGTTACCAGGCCGGCAAGAACCGTCCCCCCAAAATGCGAACCGCATGTTTCATGCTTTCCGAAAACGCTTCTCCCGCTGGATGGTTCAACAGCCTGAACAGCGCCATCAACAGGGAGGCAACCCCCCACATCACCAGTGAAATACCGGCTGAGATAAACGGCAGATTCAGAATCTGACGTTGGGCGTTTTTTTTCAGATCCGATGGGGCATCCAGCCCCTGACGGAGGATATGGATATACGCCATGAGACTTTTTTTCCATCGGTATTGATACGACATTCCGATCATGATCAATGAGATGGTGACGATGACGGGGATGACAAAGGCATCGTACAGGGTCAGGAAAATCCCCGGTCGGCTCAAAATTATAAAAATAGAAAATGCAGAGACCCGCGCCTATGGCATTTGCCGCAATATGAAGGATGTTGAAGCTGCGCCATTCATAGTCATTGAATAGACGAGATTCCCGTAGAAGCAGGCGATATGTTTTCAGCCATGAGACCCTCGGAACGGAAAATAGCAACTATCCGGATAAGCATTTCATTGATGAGCAAGATTGTATTCCAGCCTACCGTCACGTCAGTGTTGTGTCAACCCATTGTTGGTGATATATGAATAATTGAATTTCCGGTTTTGTCGTGCTTGTATATGAACCAGGGACATGGCGATCACACGCTTTTACCAATAAATTGAACACATCGACGACTTTTTCATGAGCCCGGCTTAATATGCCCTTGCCGCGGCCGGGAAGCACTGAAACCGTGAACATGCATATTTTTGTAAAAACCGTTATGATGAAGCATTGGGAGAAACAGTTTATGCAGAACCACGCCGGTAGCCGGACTCGATCAGACCTTCCGGCGCCGTATGTTTGCCTTGGGCTTGTTGGCGATTATAGCCTTTATGGCTGCCGGATTCATTCTGGAGAGCCACAGCCTGGCTGCCGGTGAAGACCGCGGCGCCAACCCCGCGCATCCGTCGCCGAAAATCACAGAGAAGTCCATTGAAATCACCATCGATACGGAAACCCTGAGCAATGCGGAATTGAAAAACAGTCTCGACCAGGCGGAAAAATACAAAAAGGCGCTGACTGCGGAAGCTGTGTATAACGTTCAGTTATCGGCTTACGGAAATATTCTCCTGCTGCCCCAGACCACTGTGGCGGATTTGGAAAAAGCCAGGATTGACACCCTGAACGCGCGAGACGACATTGATATCAAACTGAAGGATATTTCCGACAGAACAGGCCCGTTCAACCCAATGCTGGACCAGACCCGGGAACAGCTCAGTCTGAATGAAAAGCAGTTGGCGGATATCAGTGCGGCCAACCCGGTTGATCCTGTTACCGGCGCTTTGAAAAAAAATCTTCAAACCCTGATTACCCTGCTGACAGCCAAGCAAAAACGCATTGAAAAAATCCTTGACATCTATCAGCCGCTGAAGCTGCAACTCGAAGAAACCCGAACCGCGCTTTCTGATCTATCGAAAAACTGAACCGTCAGATTGCCCTGAAAAAGCAGGAAGCGCTCTTCCAGCGCGGCGCATCGCCGCTTCTGGCGCTGAATGTCATGCAGATTGAAGCTGAAATAACGGCCATTTTCAATAAAACATGGAAGCTTTTTTCCGATGATTTCCGGACATTCTTCACCCGATCGTTCTGGGAATCCGCCGGCCACAGATTATTGACGGCTCTGGTTTTTTACACAGGCCTCCTGTGGGGACTGATTCGTGTCCGCAGATTTTGCCATCGCTATGAACAAAGCGGCAAGCTGGTCAAGACGCCCTGGCGGCATCTGGCTTTCAGTATCTTGGAAAAATCCCTGGTTCTTGCCGGAACAACGGCGTTCATTGCCGGATACGTGACCCTTCAGGCAGAATCGGCCGAGATTGCAAAGTGGAGAATCGCTCCGGATTTTCTGTGGCTCTGGCTTTTGACCCGGTGGGGTCTGACAGGCATTCAGACATGGAACCAGCTGCCACTGCCGGCAATCCCACCAAGGATCAGTCAATAACTTTGTTTTGGACTTCGAAGTATCCGGTTATTCGGAATCCTGTATCTGGGGCTGGAATGGTTTCTGGATGGCAGCGGAAGCATCCTGATTCTGGCACGGATGCTGTTTGGCATCGGCCTGCTGACGGGGTATATCCGTTTCTGGAAAACGCTGGAATCTCATGTTTCCGCTTTTTCCGACAGATTTCCCCAGATCCGCCCTATCGTGGCAGGAACCGGATATGTGATTGCGGGTCTCGGACCTGTTCTGGAGCTGATCGGCTATGGATATATGGCCATTTACTGGTATACATCCTGGGGCATTACCATCATCGCCAGTTTCTGGGGCGGAATATTGATGATGTCGCTTCGGGAATGGCAGCAGGATCTTAAAAAACGACATTCGTCTGATGCAGGCAAGCAGGCATCCGATCGTTACACGCTGCAGTGGCTGTCCATGAGAGTGTTGTGGGCAACCTGGTTTCCGGTCTTTTTCATCGCCATTCTGATGGCCTGGGGCGCTAAAAATGCTGTGATCATCGGTTTTTTCAGAATCATCAATTATCCGATTCCCATCGGAGATATGCAGTTCAGCCTTCTGGGATTTGTCTATTCGGCCCTGATGCTTTTACTCACCCACCTGTCCTCCCAGCTGTGGCGCAGAATGCTGCGGGAAAAATTCCTTGCCGGAAGCGGCATGGATACGGGACTGAAAGACTCCATTACCACCATCAGCATCTACCTGATCTGGGCCATCGGCATCTTCATATCACTTCGAATGATCGGGGTCAGCTCAACATCCCTTACCGTGGTTTTCGGCGCGCTCAGCATCGGGCTCGGCTTCGGGCTTCAGAATATTTTCAACAATTTTATCAGCGGCATTATACTGCTCTTCGAGCGGCCCATTCAGGTCGGAGATGCCGTTGAAATCAGCGGTGTTTGGGGCGTTGTCCAGAAAATCAATGTTCGCTCAACCCTGGTTCAAACCTATGACAATGCCTCTTTGATTATTCCCAATTCAGAGTTTATCAGCAACAAGGTCATCAACTGGAGTTTCAAGGACCACCGCATCCGAAGGGTCATTACCATTGGGGTGGCTTATGGATCTGACACGGCATTGGTATCCGGCACCCTTAAGGAAATTGCCGAAAAAGCACAGTGGGTTTTAAAAACGCCGGAACCCGATGTCCTGTTTTCCGATTTTGGAGACAGCGCGCTGATCTTCAAGCTTCGCGTCTGGACCCTGGTTGACCACATGGTCAAAGTGGAAACGCACATCCGGTTTGAAATAGAGCGGCTTTTTCGGGAGCGTCACATCGAAATACCTTTTCCGCAGCACGATGTTCACATCATCGGCGCTGAAAACCCATGATGAGTCTTCTTAACAAAACATGAAATATATCCTTCACAAAACGCCGGGCGGCGGCGGCTCCTCTATCGATCGGGCCCTGACATCTGACAGCTTTTATATAAAACGCCATGAACAAACCCAAAATCGCTCTATACTGGTGTGCCAGTTGCGGCGGATGCGAAGAATCGGTCATTGATCTGGGCGAAGACCTGCTGAAACTGGCGCAATCCGCGGAAATCATTTTCTGGCCAGCCGCCATGGACGCCCGGTATTCAGATCTTGAGGCCCTGGCGGACGGCGCCATCCTCGCTTCCTTGATTAACGGCGCCATTCAGCAGGAAGATCATGTCAGCATGGCCAGGCTGTTGCGGAAAAAGTCCCGATACGTCATTGCCAACGGCGCATGCGCGCATATCGGCGGCGTTATCGGCCTGGCCAACCTGCACCGGCCGGAAGACGCCCTTCAAAGAGCGTTTATCGACGCAGAAACCGTTTCCAATCCATCCGGAACAATTCCCGGAGCCGAGCCTTTTTCAGGCTGTCCTTTGCCCCGGCCCCTGAACCGGGTCAGGACCCTGGATCAGGTCATCGATGTGGACTATTATATTCCCGGCTGCCCCCCCCCTTCGGAATTGGTGAAAAATGCCATTTTCAACCTTCTTGAAAACAGACTTCCGCCAAAAGGCAGCATCCTGTCTGAAAACCGGGCGCTCTGCCATTCATGCCACCGGCAAGGCACCCTTCCGGAACGGCTGTCTGTCCGCCGGTTCAAACGGATTCACGAAACCCTGTGGAACCCGATACAATGCTTTCTGGACCAGGGAATCATCTGCCTGGGGCCTTCCACACGGGGGGGCTGTCTGTCCCGGTGCATTTCGGCAAACATGCCCTGCAGGGGGTGCATGGGACCGCTGGACGGCGTCCGGGATCAGGGGGCAAATGCCATTTCTTTCATCGCATCCCTGATAGATGAGACCGATCCCGAAAAGATCGCGGAAATTGTCTCGGAAATTGCCGATCCGGCAGGGCTGTTTTACCGTTACAGCCTGGCTGCATCGCTGATCAAACCACGCAACAAAAAACGCGGACAGGCTGACGGTTTTCCGAAGGAGACATCATGACCCAGCGCATCCTCATTGACCCGATTACGCGGATAGAGGGGCACGGTAAAATCGAAATCACCCTGGATTCAGACGGAAAGGTCAGCGATGCACGGTTTCAGGTGCCGGAGTTCAGGGGATTTGAAAAATTCTGCGAGGGCAGGGCTGCGGAAGAAATGCCGATACTTACGCAGAAAATCTGCGGGGTCTGCCCGATCGCCCATCACATCGCATCCACCAAGGCCCTGGACGATCTGTTCAGCGTCGCTCCGCCACCTGCGGCAAAAAAAATCCGCGAGCTGATTTATCATGCCTTCATGTTTGAAGATCACCTGCTCCATGTCTTTTATCTCGGCGGGCCGGACTGGATTTTGGGTCCGGAGGTTCCGGCTTCTCAGCGAAATATCCTTGGCCTTGCGGAAAAAATGGGAAAACCTTTCATCTCGATGATGATGGCAGCCAGGAATAAAGCCAGGGAAATCATTGCCAGAATCTCAGGAAGCGCACTTTATCCGGTGTTTGGACTTCCCGGCGGAGTTTCAAAGTCCCTGAGCCAGGAAGACCGGGATTTTGCGGTGTCAGCTTCAGATGACATGGTGGCTTTTGCCAGGCTATCCCTGAACCTGTTTGAAAAACTCCTGCTGAAAAGCGCTGCCCTGTCGGAAATGATGACAGACCCCTTGTATTATCAGCCGACTTATTATATGGGCATGGTCGATGATACCGGCAGACTCAGTTTTTATGACGGCAGGATCCGAATTGTGGATCCGGATGGAACCATTCATTCAACTTTTGAAGCCGGGGATTTTTCCCGCCATCTCGTCGAACGGGTCGAGCCCTGGACTTATATGAAAACCCTGGCGCTGAAGGACCCGGGACGGAGCTGTTTTCACGCAGATGCGCCTGACGGCATTTATCGGGTCGGGCCGCTGGCCAGGCTGAATGTCTCCGATCGGCATTTCCACCCCGCTGGCGCATGCCGAATATGAAAAGATGATGCATTATTTTGGCAAAAAGCCCGTTCATCACACAATGGCATACCACTGGGCCAGATTGATCGAAGTGCTATATGCAGCCGAGCGGACTGCTGAACTTGCCAGAGAACCGAATATTCTTCACACGGAAGTTCGATTCCTGCCGAATCCGCTGCTGACCGAGCGATCATCGGGCACAGGGGCATGTGAAGCGCCCAGGGGAACCCTGTTTCATGCCTATCAGACAGACGCTCAGGCGATAATTCTAAAACTCAATCTTGTGGTTGCAACGCAGCATAATGCGGCTGCCATTTGCCGATCAGTGTTTCAAGCCGCTTCACAGCTCATCTCAGATGGACGGGTTTCAGAGCGGATAACAAACCGGATCGAAATGGCGTACCGGGCCTACGATCCCTGCCTGGCGTGCGCAACACACTGAATACGGAACAAAACGTTTTTATTTCCATAACAGCCATGCTATATTGAAAGGAGCTGTTTTTGGATTCTGTTATCGCTGCCACTACTGGCTGCTTACGATGAACTACCCGTACAAATGGAGACGAACCGAATGGCAGTTGTCGTTCTGGATACACTCGGGGTAAAATGTCCTCAGCCTGTTTTGAAAATTGCCGTAAAAGCCCCCAGCATGAAGCCAGGCGACATTCTGGAAGTACTGGGAGACTGCCCGACATTTGAAAGAGACATTCGGGCATGGTGCCAGCGCCTGGGAAAAGTGATGCTTTCAGTAAAGGAAGAAGGCGAAACCGCAAAAAGAATTCAGATTCAGTTTTGACGGCATCCTTGAAGTGCCTCCGCATGCCTTCCCAAAATTATTTTCTGAAAGCCTGAATATCTATTGAAAAGGATCGGATTCCGTGACCATCTATCCTCTCTGCTGGGAACAATTTGGGTGCAACCAGAAAGACTGTCCGGTAAGGATCTTTAACAAAACCGACTGCTGGACCGTCCCCGCCCTGAACTGCCAGGGAGAACTTCCGGAAAGCTTTCCGGAAAAAATAAAAAAATGTCTGGACTGTAGCCGTTTCCAGCAAATCAAAAACACGGAAATCCTGGAAGCCATGCTCATCCAACTGATCGGTCGCCATACCGAAACCGTCAAGATGGCTTTGGAAAAGAATCGTGATCAGGAGAATACCCGTGCAGAGATGGCCATTGGGCTGTCCGAGGTATTTGACGCGCTGAGAAGAATTGCATCCGGGGACCCATATGTTCGAATATCGGAAGACTCCAGCCTTGAACTTATCGCCCATCTGAAAGAACTGGTAAACCTTACGGCCAGGAACCTGGGCGAAATCGTAGACCTGTCCCATGAATTTGCCATTGGTCTGGCGGAGCATTTCGACGTGCTCCACCGGATGTCGAGCGGCGATCTTTCGGCGCGGATCACGGGAACATCCCCCGTGGAGCTTCTGGAATCCTTAAAGCATGTCACCAACGAGATGATTCAAAAAGTATCCCGGCAAATCGCTGACCGGAAAAAAGCCGAAGAAGAGGCCCAGGAAAGCGAACGGCTGATATCAACGCTGATGAAAAACCTTCCGGGCATGGTGTACCGGTGCCGGAACGATCGAAACTGGACCATGACTTTTGTCAGCGACGGATGCGTGAGTCTGACCGGATATTCACCTCAGGATATGGTCGGCAACCACATCCGTTCCTACACGATCTCATTCATGCGGATGACCGGGAAATGGTCTGGGAACAGGTTCAAAACGCTTTGCTCCAGCGCAGCCCCTATCAGTTGCAGTACCGGATTCAAACCGCCACCGGCAACGAGAAATGGGTCTGGGAGCAGGGAACCGGCATATACTCGGATGAAGGCGAACTGCTTGCCCTGGAAGGCTTTATCAATGACATTACCGAGCGAAAAACAGCCGAAGTTCTGGTCAAAGCTTCCGAAGAAAAATACCGGGCACTGGTGAACAACATTCAGGATGGCGTCTTTATCCTTCAGGACAAAAACCTTAAATTTGTCAACGAGGCCCTGGCGCGCATGGTGGGATATTCAGTCGAGGAAATGACGGGACTGGAATTTTTGCCTCTGATTGCGCCAGAATACCGCCAGCTCACGGCAGATCGCTATCAAAAAAGACAGGCCGGTGAAACAGTCGAAAGCGAATATGAGTTTGACATTCTCCACAAGGACGGGTCCACCCGGCTGACGGTCAACTTGAACATTGGCATTATCAACTATCAGGGAAAAACAGCCAGCCTCGGAACCATCAAGGATATTACCGATAAAAAGCGGGCGGCACAGGAACGGAAAAAACTGGAAAACCAGCTCCAGCAGGCACATAAAATGGAAGCCATCGGCACGCTTGCCGGCGGCATTGCCCACGACTTCAACAACCTGCTCATGGGCATTCTCGGAAATGCCACCCTGACGCTGATGAATATGGATCCCGGTCATCCCGGGTATGATCGGCTGAAAAACATTGAAAAATATGTTCAAAGCGGCGCTGACCTCACCCGTCAACTCCTGGGCTTTGCCAGAGGGGGGAAATTCGAGGTAAGGCCAACCAATTTGAACGAGCTGATTCAGCGGACTTCTGAAATGTTTGGCCGCACAAAAAAAGAAATCACCATCAGTTTAAACCTCCAGAAAGACATCTGGACGGTCGATGTGGACCGTGGTCAGATCGAACAGGTACTGCTGAATTTCTATGTGAACGCCTGGCAGGCCATGCCCGAAGGCGGGAATCTTCACCTTCAAACCAGCAAATGAAACGCTCGACGACAGTTATATCCAGGCTTTTTCGGTGACTGCGGGGAATTATGTCAAATTTTCCATAACCGACACCGGCGTGGGAATGGATTCCAATACTCAGAAGCGGGTATTCGAGCCGTTTTTCACCACCAAGGAAAAAGGCAGGGGGACCGGGCTTGGCCTGGCTTCTGCTTATGGGATCATCAAACATCACGGGGGTTTTATCAATGTCTGCAGTGAAAAAGGCAGGGGAACTTCTTTTACGGTCTTTCTTCCGGCCTCAACAAATACGGCATGCATTGAAAAAAATGTTCCCGAACCCGTCGTAAAAGGCTCCGGAACGGTTCTGCTGGTAGATGATGAGCAGATGATTCTGGATGTCGGCGGCCAGATGCTGGAAAAGCTGGGCTACCAGGTCCTGACTGCGCCGAACGGCAAGGAAGCGATCAAGCTCTTTGAACGCCACCAGGACCATATTGTTCTGGTGATCCTGGATATGATCATGCCGGTGATGGGTGGCAGCGAAACCTTTGACAAACTTAAATCGATGCATCCAACCCTTAAAGTTCTTCTGTCCAGCGGTTATGCGGTTGACGGTCAGGCATCCGATATTTTGAAACGGGGATGCAACGGGTTTATCCAGAAGCCGTTCAACCTTGAACAACTGTCCAGAAAAACAAATGAAGCCCTGCTTTCATAAACAATGAATTACAATTCATTCCATTAGACTTGCTGCCCTTTTGGCGTTTCTCCGAATTTTTCCGAGATATCTTTCTCTAGCAACCTCCATTACTCATTTGATTTCAAGGATTATTTTTTCCTGGCAGCTTCCCTGTTAATGTTTTTCTTGACATCTCAAGTTATCCTCTGATAAATGAATGAATATTCATTCATATTCAGTCGGATTCGGGTCTTATTCATTTGGCGTTTCCATTTAACAGGGGTATGAAATCAACCATTCAGGAGGCTATTATGAGCAGAAAAATCAGGACGGCTGCAGTTATTGGCTCAGGCGTCATGGGCGGCGGAATTGCCGCGCTTCTTGCCAGCGCAGGCATCAAAACGCTATTGCTGGACATTGTTCCATTTGATTTGAAGGAAGCGGAGAAAAATAACCCGGCTGCCAGAAACCGGATCGTAAAAGCCGGGATGGACACGGTTCTGATGTCCAGGCCGGCCCTTCTCATGCAGCGCAAAGACGCCGATCTGATCACTATCGGAAACATGGAAGATGATTTTCACAAGCTTTCAGACTGCGACTGGATTGTCGAGGTTGTGGTTGAAAATCTGAAAATCAAACAGGAACTATTCAAACGCATCGAACCAATCCGTAAAAAAGGCAGCATCATTTCCTCAAACACCTCCGGAATTCCGCTGAAAGCCATGTCCGAAGGACTGAGCCAGGATTTTCGTCAGCATTTTCTGGGGACGCACTTTTTTAACCCGGTCCGGTACATGAAGCTTCTTGAAATCATTCCCGGCGAAGAAACCCTTCCGGAAGTCCTTTGCTTCATGGCCGATTATGGGGAACGGATTTTGGGAAAAGGCATTGTGTGGGCCAAGGATACCCCCAATTTTGTCGCCAACCGGATCGGTGTTCAGGGCATTGTCAAGGCCATGCAACTCATGATGGAAGACGGCATCAGCATTCCCGAAGTGGATGCCCTGTTCGGACCGGTTCTGGGCCGCCCCAAAACCGCCATGTTCAAGACCACCGACCTGGTGGGCCTGGATACCATGGGACATGTCGCCGGCAACACCTACAACCTGGTTGTAAACGATGAAGCCAGGGAAAGCTTTGTCATTCCGGATTTCGTTAAGAAAATGATCGAAAAGAAGTTTCTGGGCAATAAAACCCAGGGCGGATTTTACAAAACCGATTTGACCCCCGAATGGAAAAAAATTCGAAAAGTCATTGATCCGGCCACCCTGGAATATGTGGAATATGCCCCTGCGGACTTCCCCTGCCTGGCCGAAGCCAAAAAAGCCAAGACCCTTGCCGATAAAATGAAAGCCGTGCTGTACGGCGATGACAAAGGCGCCCGCTATGCCTGGAAAGCCCTTGCCCACAACCTGATTTATTCGGCCAACCGGATCCCGGAGATTTCCGACACCATCGTTGAAATCGATAACGGCATGAAATGGGGCTTTAATTTCACCATGGGCCCGTTTGAAACCTGGGATGCCATCGGACTGGTCGAATCCGTTGCCAAAATGGAAAAAGACGGACTTAAAGTTCCGGCCGGCATTAAAAAAATGATCGCATCCGGCCATACCGCTTTTTATAAAACCGAAGCCGGCAAAGTCCAGTATTATGATTTTGCCTCCGGATCCTACAAGGACGTCAAGATCAGCGAAAATGTCATCTCCCTGGCATCCCTGAAAGCCGCGGGCAAGGTCGTCAAATCCTGCAAATCCGCATCCCTGGTGGACATTGGGGACGGCGTTTTCTGCTGCGAATTCCACACCAAAATGAACGCCATTAACGGCGAGATCGTTCAGTTCATGGAAGAATGCACGGATTACGTGGATGCCAACGGCGTGGGCCTTGTCATCGGCAACCAGGCCGGCGGCATGCCCGGCGCGTTTTCAGCCGGCGGAGACCTGGCCTTCATGTCCGCCCTGGCCAAGGAAGGCAAATACGCGGAAATCGATGCGTTCCTGGCCCAGGCTCATGCAGGATCGCTTAAAACCAGATATTCCAGCTTTCCGGTTGTGGCCGCACCCTATGGCATGACGCTTGGCGGCGGATGCGAAGTGTGCCTGTTCGCCGACAGGATCGTCGCCCATGCGGAACTTTATATGGGGCTGGTGGAAATCGGCGTGGGGCTTCTGCCCGGCGGCGGGGGATGCCTGAACCTGTGGAAGAAAATGACGGCCAATATTCCCGAATCCGCCACGGATGTGGATCTGGCCAAATTCTTTGTACCGACCTTCATGGCCATTGCCATGGCCAAAGTCTCCACATCGGCCGCCGAAGCCCGGGCAAACGGTTTCCTGGGTCCCAATGACAGGATCATCTTTAACCGGGATTACCTGATCGGCGAAGCCAAAAAAGAAGTCCTGAAAATGGTGGATGAAGGCTATGCGCCGCCGGTCAAACGCAAGATCAAGGTATTCGGCGAAGCGGCCCAGGGCATGATCAACGCCGAGCTCTTCAATATGGAAAACGCCAAATTCGTCAGCGAATACGACGTGTTTTTAGCCAAGCGCATCGCCTTTGTCATCAGCGGCGGCGAAGTGCGCACCAACAGCGAAGTGGATGAGGAAACCATTCTCAAGCTGGAACGCGATGCGTTTATCGACTTCTGGAAACAGGAAAAAACCGTGGCCCGGGTTGACCATATCCTGAAAACCGGCAAACCGCTCAGAAATTAAGAATAGGAGGATTCTACCATGAGAGATGCTTATATTGTTACATCCGTCAGAACCCCGGGATGCCGGCGAAGCAAGGGGGGATTCAAAGACACGCGGCCGGAAGACCTGCTGTCCTTTATTCTGAATGCAGCCATGGATAAAACGCCGAACCTGGAAAAGAAAGACGTGGATGACTTGATGATCGGCTGTTCATTTCCGGAAGCCGAACAGGGCCTGAATATCGGACGCATTGCCTCCCAGATTGCCGGATTCCCCCCGGAAGTCTCCGGCGCAACCGTCAACCGGTTCTGCTCATCCGGCCTTGAAGCCATTGCCCTGGCATCCCTGCGGGTCATGTCCGGCTGGTCCGATATCGTCATCGGCGGCGGCATCGAATCCATGACCTATGTGCCGATGGGCGGAAATCTTCCCAGGCCGCATCCGGATCACAGCAAGACCCGCGCGGATCTTTACGCATCCATGGGCATTACCGCGGAAAACGTCGCCAACCGGTATAAGGTTTCCCGCACGGAGCAGGATGAATTCGCTTATCAGTCCCACATGAAAGCCGGCGAGGCAAAAGCAAAGGGACTGTTTACCGAAATCGTTCCGACGCCTGCGGCCAAATTCGTCAAACAACCGGATGGGACATACAAAAAAGAAACATTCATCGTCTCCGATGATGACGGCATTCGGGAAACCACCACAGTGGAAGGACTTGCCAAATTGCGGCCGGTATTTGCGGCCAACGGATCTGTTACGGCCGGAAATTCCTCCCAGACCACGGACGGGGCAGCCGCAACCATCATCATGTGCGGCGAAAAAGCCAAAGCCCTGGGTCTTAAACCCATCGCCAAACTCAAATGCTATACCACCGTCGGGTGCGAGGCGGATGAAATGGGCGTTGGTCCCCGATATGCCATTCCCAAGCTGCTGAAGCTGGCAGGCCTTGGCATCAAGGATATCGATCTTTTCGAGATCAACGAAGCCTTTGCTTCCCAGGCCATTTACAGCGTCCGGGAACTGGGCATCGATATGGCCAAGGTCAATATCCACGGCGGCGCCATTGCCCTGGGCCATCCCCTGGGATGCACCGGCGCCAAGCTTTGCGCCACGCTTCTGGCCAACATGAAACAGCGCGGCGTCAAATACGGTGTCGAGTCCATGTGCATCGGCGGCGGCATGGGCGCAGCAGCCTTATTCGAGATGTGCGACTAAAAAAACGGGGGGCGAATCAATTGCTTTCACCCCCCGTTAACTCACACAGTCTTTTACCCCTCGCATTCTATCCGCCATCCTGACCAAACCGCATCTGAACGCGCTCCATGACGGCCTGAGCTGTTTTTTCCTTCAAAATATCGCAGAGAAAAGCTTCGCGCTTCTTCAACATTCAAGGACCGGATAGTCTGTTTGGCCAGAGGGATGGCGTTTGGATTCATGCTGAATTCCTGAATGCCAAGCCCCAGCAGGATGGGAATGTGAAGGGGATCTCCTGCCATCTCCCCGCACATGAACACTTTTTTCCCCTTTGGCACGGGCCGCATCCACGGTCTGCCGAAGCAGACGAAGAATCGCCGGATGCAGCGGATTGAAAAGATAGGCCACCTGACGGTTTCCCCGGTCAATGGCCAGTGAAAACTGGATCAGGTCATTGGTGCCGATACTGAAAAAATCGACGGTATCCGCCAGAATATCGGATAGAATCACCGCTGAAGGGACTTCGATCATGATTCCGATTTCGATGTCGCGGTTATGTGCAATTCCCTCTTTTTTCAACTCATCCGATGCCGTATCGAGCATGGCTTTGGCTTCCTGGATTTCTTCAAAACCGGATATCATGGGAAATAAAATGCGAACATTCCCATAAGCCGCAGCCCTTAAAATGGCCCGAAGCTGGGTCATGAAGATATCCGGATGCCTGAGGCAATACCGGATGGCCCGAAGCCCCAGCGCCGGATTGTCCTCAACGCTTTCCACAGGCCGGTCCAGAGCCTTGTCTCCGTTGATATCCAGGGTGCGGATGGTGACCGGCCTTGGCGCCATGACTTCCACAACGTCTTTGTACTTTTCAAAGAGTTCGGCCTCACCGGGATAATCCGGCCGACCCAGATATTGAAATTCGGTCCGGTAAAGGCCGATGCCGTCTCCTCCGTGATCCAGAACGGAAACGATCTCTTCCGGAAGCTCGATATTGCCCATTACCATAAACCGGTGACCATCGAGGGTAATCGCATCCAGATGACTCTGCCGGTCAAGGGCCGCCATTCGAATTTCATACTGAATCCGGCGTTCTTCATACGCAACGAGGCTCTGCTCGGAAGGATGAACGATGACATTGCCGGAAATGCCATCCACGATGATCAGGTCATCGTTGCAAATGGTTTTTGTCGCATGATCCAGGCCGGATACCGCCGGAATTCCCAGCGTCCTGGCGATAATACTGGTATGCGATGTTCCGCCGCCCTTGTCCGTGATAAAACCTTTGACGCGTTCCAGTTGGATCTGGCTGGTTTGTGCCGGGGATAAATCCGCAGCGACCAGCACCACCCGCTTATCAATCGTGGCAATATTGATTATTTCAGACCCCACCAGATTATTCAGGATTCTGTCCGATACATGGCCGATGTCAATGGCCCGTTCCTTCAAATACGGATCTGACATATTCAGGAACATGGCTTTCAGGGAAGTAACCACTTTTTTCAGCGCCCATTCGGCATTGATAAAATCCGCTTCAATTGTTTCAATGATTTTTCCATATAGCAGTTTGTCTTTCAGCAGAATGACATGGGTTTCAAGAATATCGACATGTTCCTTGATTGCATCGGGCGTATTCTCGATGATGGCGCGAAGTTCGTTTTTGGCCTTTTTAACCGCCAGCTTGAATCGCTTGATCTCCGAATGAACGTGGGAGCTGAGAGATATGATATTTTTCGACAATATCGACCCCTTCCACATCGACCAGATATGCTTTTCCAATGCATATGCCTGGAGAGACGCCAATACCGGTAAGGATGATTTCCCGAAGATCGCTGTCTGTCATGGCTAATTCTCTCCGAAACCGCTTTCAGCCAGGGCTGCAATCGCATTCAATGTCTCAATGTCCTGAGCATTTTCAACAGCAAACCGGATTGGGGATCCTTGGGGGCAATACAGGGAAAGGATATCAATAATGCTTTTGGCGTCGACCTGTTCCCCATCGCTGATCATCCAGACCCTGGAAACAGCCTTTGCGGCAAGCATGGCAATCTGAGCCGCAGGTCTGGCGTGAAGTCCCAGCGCATTGATGAGTGTTACATCCCTTGAAATCATGGCATTTTCTGTCATATACAATCGACTTTTCCTGAACGGCCGCCCTTCCAGAAAAGCCGCCGGATTTATCTTTTTATTACGTGTCACATTCCGGTAACGATTTATCAACAATATCAATATTTGTCAATCTGTGACAACCTGTTCAGCTGCGCTATCCGTGATTGCTCGTTCCAGTTCTTTTCCGGGTTGTGACAAACGGCTATTGGTGATATTGATTAAAATTGTAAATTTCATAACATATTTGATGCTTCAGAGGCAACGTTTAAACAAACTAACCCCCCTGAAGGAAGTAGCGTAAGAGGAAATGACGGTCTTCATCGAGGGAAAATGGCGAATTCGAACAACATTAAAACGCAACAATTGATCCTGGCGGGATTCAGCGGCGCGCTACTGACCGCATCATTTCCCAGCATCGGACTGCCATGGCTGGCCTGGATTGCCCTGGTTCCGCTGATGATTTCGCTTAAAGGGACAGTCTCTTAAAAACGGTTTCCGGCTGGGATTATTGACCGGCGGCGTGCATTATCTGACGCTCTTGTACTGGCTGGTCCATACCCTGATGACTTTCGGCCACCTGCCCTTTTATTTAAGCGTGCCGATTCTTTTTCTGCTTGTCGCCTACATGGCGCTTTATCCGGCGATTTTTGCAGCCGCTTTTACATGGGCCGGTACCCGTCCCGTCGGTTTTTTATCGGCCATGCCGGCAGTATGGGTTGCCCTGGAATATTTCCGGTCGTTTTTTTTATCCGGATTCCCCTGGGAATTCATGGGATATTCCCAGTACCGTCAGATTAACGCTGATCCAGGCAGCCGATATGACCGGCGTTTACGGCATCTCTTTTGTGATCCTTTCTGTAAATGTGGCCGGGTTTCTGCTCTGGCAGTATCTTTCAGAAAGGCGGTCCTCGCGCACGCATGCAAAAACGCCGTTCGGCAGCAGGCGGCATTGCCGTTTCCTTCCTTCTTGTGCTTTATATTCTGGGATATGGCCAGTGGCGCATCAGCTCGCATTGACGCCAGAATATCCAAATCGCCTTCCCGGAAGATCGCCGTTGTTCAGGGCAATATTGATCAGACCGTCAAATGGGATCCGGCTTTCCAGATCTCGACAACCGAGAAATACATCGCGCTTTCCAAATCGGCCAAACCATCAAGCCCCGACCTGATTGTCTGGCCGGAAACCGCAGCGCCGTTTTATTTTCTCCATAATGCCGGCCCGACGGAAATGGTCATGAAAGGGGTACGGGAAACCGGAACCAGTTTTTTGATCGGCAGCCCGTCCTTTATCCGGCGGGATGATCAAACAGGCCGATTTTTTCAACAGCGCTTTTCTGATCGACCCGAACGGGAATGTGGCCGGAAAATACGACAAGGTCCATCTCGTGCCTTTTGGTGAATATGTCCCGCTTCAGGAATGGTTTCCGTTTATTGGAAAACTCGTTGAGGAAGTGGGCGATTTCAAGTCCGGCCGAAAAGGCCAGACCCTGACCTGGGGGGAATTTCCCCTGGGAATTCAGATCTGCTATGAAATGATTTTCCCGGATCTATCCAGGGAAATGGCCAGAAACCAGGCGGCATTCTTAATTAACATGACAAATGACGCCTGGTATGGTAAAACCAGTGCACCGTATCAGCATTTTTCCATGGCCGTTTTCAGGGCAGTTGAAAACCGCAGATCCCTGATACGTTCCGCCAATACCGGCATCAGCGGGTTTATTGATCCAGCCGGCAGGATTATCGCGTCAACGCCGCTGTTCGAAGAAGCGGTGATCACCCGTTCCATGCCTGTACTAAAAACAGAATCTTTTTATACACGATACGGCGATGTTTTTGCCTTAACCTGCATGGCAATCAGCATCCTTTTGTGTTTTTTCTGCGCCATCAGCCAAAAAAAATAATTCACATGGATGGAAAGGATAAGGGATAAAAAAGGATGCTTTCAATTCTGTTTTTTCATTTTCTGTTCATCCTGGCCAAAAATTATAAACCTGGCCATGTTAATCATTCATAATTTAAGGAGGCGCGTCATGTCTTTGGAAATCAAACAGACCATCAAGGAACTGAATCAAAAATTAGAACCGTTCAAGGGGTATCTTTGACCTGGCTGGCAAGGAAAGACGACTGAAGGAAATCGAGTCCATGATCGCCGGCAGGGCTTTCTGGGACAACCCGGAAAAGACCACGGCCATATTAAAAGAACGCGCCCTGCTGTCCACAAAGGTCAGCGGCTTTAACGCTCTTTACCAGGACCTGGAAGACAGCGAGATCCTGCTGAACCTGGCAATGGAAGAATCCGATGCGGAAGCCCTTGGCGAAGTCGTGCGGCAACTCGCTCAGATTGAAAAACGCATCCAGGATCTTTCCTTGAGCCTGATGCTGGATGGCGAAGACGACCTGAATAACGCCATCGTATCCATTACTGCCGGCGCCGGCGGAACCGAGGCCCAGGACTGGTCCGAAATGCTGTTTCGCATGTATGCCCGGTGGATCGAGCGGAAAAACTTCAAGATGGAGATCGTGGATTACCAGCCCGGCGATGAAGCCGGCCTCAAGGGCGCAACGTTTACAGTGACCGGCGAATACGCGTATGGATATCTGAAATCCGAAAACGGCATTCACCGCCTGGTCCGCATTTCGCCGTTTAACGCCAACGGCAAGCGCCAGACCTCGTTTTCATCGGTTTTTGTCTATCCGGAGCTGAGCAACGAAATCGTGGTGGATATCGATGAAAAAGATCTGCGGGTCGATGTTTTTCGGGCAAGCGGCGCCGGCGGTCAGCATATCAATAAAACCAGCAGCGCGGTCCGGATTACCCATCTGCCATCGGGAATCGTTGTTGCATGCCAGCAGGAAAGGTCCCAGCACCGCAACAAGGACATGGCCATGAAAGTGCTGCGGTCCAGACTCTACCAGCTTGAAAAACAGCGGCAGGACGACAAGCTTCAGGAAATGCATGACACCAAGGATGATATTGCCTGGGGAAGACAGATACGCTCTTATATCCTTCACCCCTATCAAATGGTCAAGGATCACCGGATTGATCTGGACATCGGCAATGCCCAGGACGTACTGGACGGATCTCTCGATCCGTTTATCGAAGGGGTGCTGATGGCCGGAAAGTCAAGGGGAATCAAGTAAAATGGACCCCCTGGAAGTGATTGCCGCAAACTGCCCGCAAGGCTCTGCCGTCTATGAAATCCTGGTGGAACACAGCAGCCTTGTGGCGCATAAAGCCCTGGCCCTGGCCCGCAACCTCAGCCATATGAATCCGGACATGGATTTTATCTACGAGGCAGCCATGCTTCACGATATCGGCATTATCATGACCTGCACGCCGGAGCTGGGCTGCACCGGCGCCCTTCCCTATATCTGTCACGGATATACGGGAAGAGCGATTCTGGAAAAGGCAGGGATTATCCCGGCACGGACTGGTCTGTGAACGCCATGTCGGCGTGGGAATCACGATAGAAGACATTCGATCCGGGAAACTGCCCATCCCCCTTCGCGACATGACCCCGCAGACCCTTGAAGAGCAGATCATCTGTTATGCGGATAAATTTTATTCCAAGAACGGCCATCGGCATCCGGTTATGGAAAAGTCGGCGGAAGAGATCGTTCTTGAGCCTTTCCCCTCATGGCCAGGAAAAAGTGGACCGGTTCTTATCCTGGCATCGGCAGTTTGAAAGCTGCCGAAGCCAGGGTCTTCTCAGGGTTGAAGGGTGTTCAACTGGTTGTTTTCTTTAAAAAGCACGCTTTTCAGCCAATCAATGCCAAATCCCAGCAGCGCCACGTCATCGGTTTTAATTTTTTCCAGCATTTGATCATCCATGGGATAACGCTGGAGAAATGAGCTTTCCAGAACAAATTCCCGAAACCGGTCGATATCGTAACTGACCATGAAAAAAAGCTGCTTGGCTTTTTCCGTGAGTTGAACATTCATGGGAAACGATCGCTTGCGAACCACAAGGTCCGTCCACCCCGCATTGATCTCGTCATGAATATCCACACCCTGGTCCCGGCGCCACTCCCGGATGGTCCAGTTCTTGTCCTCTTCAAAACCCTTGCAGTGCGGCTCTTCGATCATGATATAAAAGCCATCATCGTCGGCGCCTTCCTTGTGGCTGAGAGAGGCGACGCCGATCGGATAATACCGGCAGGTGGTGGGCCGGTCCGAATAAACCAGGCATCCATCGTCTCGGACAAACGGACAGGATCTGGATTCATCATCCAGAAGTTTCAACAGGACAAGCGGCAGATCGGTTTTTTCAAGCAGTTGAGGTACCGTATACAGGGCCAGGAACTGGCCCGATGTCAAATCCAGCTTCTTTTTCAGAAGAATGATGTCATAGGGCGTCAGAATGATGCTGATGCCCCTGCAGCACCGGGTAAAACAACTGACGTCTTTATGACACCGAAACTTGAACTGACTCTCCAGACCCAGTCGAACCGGTTCAATGCGGGCCTGTTTGTCATGATGATCTAAATTCATATTTCATTTCCTTTCAACAACCTCATTATTTTTCAAATTTATATCGAAGCGGACATTTAAAGTCAATGTAATCATTCCTGAGTACCGTAAAAACCCAATTGTAAATTTCATCACTTGATGATAGTATAACAGATTATTCTGGATAAATGTCTTGATATATGAAGCCGATCTGATTATCCGGCCAAAAGATCTTCCGGCATTCACGTAAATTGACAACGTCATCACTTGCAAGGGGGTGTCCATCGACATCATACCGTTAAAAACCGAGATGCAGTCCCGGTCAAACCACCTGAGAGATCAGGGGAAAACAATCGCGTTTGTTCCAACGATGGGCTATCTTCACGAAGGCCATCTGTCGCTCATGCGACTGGCCAGGAGCATGAGCGACACGCTGGTTGTCAGTATTTTTGTGAATCCCACGCAGTTCGGGCCCGGCGAAGACCTTGGCGCCTACCCCAGGGACTTTGAACGCGACCAGTCGCTTTGCCGCAAAGAAGGCGTGGATATACTTTTTTATCCAACGGTTGCGGAGATGTATGGTCCCCGATTTCAGACTTACATTACCCTGGAACATCTTCCGCTTCACCTCTGCGGCATATCAAGACCAGCCCATTTCAGAGGGGTTGCAACCATCGTGACCAAGCTGTTCAATATCGTCAAACCCCACACGGCCATATTCGGCCAGAAGGATTATCAGCAGTTCAGGGTCATCCGGCAACTGGTCCAGGATCTGGACATGGACGTTCAGGTCAACAGCGGCCCCACTGTCCGGGAATCCGACGGTCTTGCCATGAGCTCCCGCAATGCATACCTGACTGCATCCCAAAGGCCATCCGCACTGACCCTTTATCAATCCCTTTGCCAAACCCGGGAACAACTTGAGAACGGCTTGACAGACGCCAAAGCCCTGATCCAGTCGGCTGTCAGCCTGATCCTGTCTTTTCCGGATACCGCCATCGACTACATTGCCATCTGCGATCCGGATACGCTGGAGGACATTCAAATCATCGACAGGCCCGCAGTCATGGCGCTTGCCGTAAAAGTGGGGAAAACCCGCCTGATTGACAACATGGTCTTATCGCCACACTGATAATCATTTAAACTTCCCGACGGCCACCGAACGGGAACCCAATAGATAAGAAACCAAGGAGAACTCATGAGCGAAAAATTCTTTTTTACTTCTGAATCCGTCACCGAAGGGCATCCCGACAAGGTTGCGGATGCAGTATCGGATTCCATTCTGGATGCCATTATTGCCCAGGATAAAAACTGCCGGGTCGCCTGCGAAACACTTGTCACCACCGGCCTGGTATTTATTGCCGGAGAAATTTCCACGGCCTGTTACGTGGAAATGCCTGAAATCGCCCGTAACACGATCAAGGAAATCGGCTATCATTCTTCTCAGATGGGCTTTGACTGGAGAACCTGTTCGGTGCTGACCAGCATCGACCACCAGTCTCCGGATATTGCTCAGGGCGTCAATACCGGCGAAGGCCTGTTCAAGGAACAGGGCGCGGGCGATCAGGGCCTCATGTTCGGTTTTGCCACGGATGAAACCCCCGAGCTCATGCCCATGCCCCTGATGTATGCCCATAAACTCTGCCATCGCCTCTCGACGGTCCGCAAAAACGGAAGTCTCGATTTTCTCCGTCCGGACGGCAAGTCTCAGGTCACCATCGAATATGAAGACGGCATCCCCAGGCGGGTGGATACCATTGTCATTGCCGCCCAGCACAAGGCCGACGTCACGTATGAAGATCTGAAGGAGGCCATTATCGAGGAAGTCATTCGAAAAGTCATCCCCAGACACATGATGGACGGGGATACCCGCTATTATATCAATGCCACGGGAAAGTTTGTCATCGGCGGCCCCATGGGGGACTGCGGTTTGACCGGACGAAAAATCATTGTCGATACCTACGGCGGACAGGGAAGCCACGGCGGCGGCTGTTTTTCCGGAAAAGACCCTTCCAAGGTGGATCGCAGTGCCTCCTATATGGCCCGACACGTGGCCAAGAATATCGTTGCCGCCGGAATCGCCAAAAAATGTGAAATCCAGATTGCTTATGCCATTGGCGTTGCCGAACCCGTATCCATCATGATCGACATGATGGGAACCGGCCTGATTCCCAAGGAAAGGGTCAAGGAAATCGTTCTGGAAGTATTTGACCTGAGGCCTGCAGCCATCATCGAGCATCTGGACCTGCTGCGGCCCATTTACAGAAAAACCGCCGCTTACGGCCATTTTGGCAGAACCGAGCCCGAATTTACCTGGGAGAACACGCAGATATCCACCATCCTCAGGGAAAAAGCCGGGATTTGACAAATTATAAGGAGATTTACGTCGTGTTAGATATTGACCATTCGCTCCCCTACAAGGTTGCCGATATATCGCTTGCGGATTTTGGAAACAAGGAAATGAAGCTGGCTGAAAATGAAATGCCGGGCCTGATGTCCGTCCGGGAAAAATACGGCCCGTCAAAACCCCTCAAGGGGTTGAAAATCATGGGCAGCCTTCACATGACCATTCAAACCGCCATGCTCATTGAAACCCTGAAGATTCTGGGAGCAGATCTTACGCTGGGCCACCTGCAATATTTTTTCAACCCAGGACCATGCCGCTGCCGCCATCGCCAAAAATGGTTCGGCAGCCGTTTTTGCCTGGAAAGGCGAGTCCCTGGAAGATTTCTGGTGGTGCACGGAACAGGCCCTGCTCTGGCCGGACGGAACCGGTCCGGACCTGATTGTGGATGACGGCGGAGATGCCACGCTCTATGTTCACCAGGGCGTGGCCATCGAAAAAAACCCGTCACTTCTGGATCAGACTTACGACAGCGTGGACATGCAGTGCCTGATGGCCAGAATGAAGATCAGTTACCGGAAAGATCCAAAACAGTGGACAAAAGTCGCGGCAAATATCCGCGGGGTTTCCGAGGAGACCACAACCGGCGTTCACCGGCTTTATCATCTTGCCCGAAAAGGCGAACTGCTGTTTCCGGCATTTAATGTCAATGACTCGGTCACCAAATCCAAGTTCGACAACCTCTATGGCTGCCGGGAATCCCTGGCGGACGGCATCAAGCGGGCAACCGACATCATGATTGCCGGAAAAGTGGCGGTGATCTGCGGATACGGCGATGTGGGAAAAGGGTGCGCCCAGTCCATGCGGGGATTCGGCGCCAGAGTCCTCATCACGGAAATCGACCCGATCTGCGCGCTTCAGGCCGCCATGGAAGGCTATCAGGTCATGACCATGGAAGAGGCTGCGCCGATTGGCGATATCTTTGTCACGGCCACGGGCTGCTACCATGTCATTACCGGAAGCCATATGGAAAAGATGAAACATGAAGCCATCATCTGCAACATCGGCCATTTCGACAACGAGATCCAGATGACCTATCTGGAAAGCAACCCCAGGTGCATCA
The DNA here is from genome assembly GCA_963845015.1 of uncultured delta proteobacterium. Lineage (GTDB taxonomy): Bacteria > Desulfobacterota > Desulfobacteria > Desulfobacterales > Desulfatirhabdiaceae > RAAP-1. Next base: position 73,872 of record CAWJRD010000046.1, on the reverse strand, counting down.
AAGAAAATATCAAGCCCCAGGTGGACAAATGGACCCTGGAGTCCGGCAGATCCATCCTGATTCTGGCCGAAGGCCGGCTGGTCAATCTGGGATGCGCCACGGGTCACCCCAGTTTTGTCATGAGCAACAGCTTTACCAACCAGTGCATGGCCCAGATTGCCTTGGCGACCCAGAAACATGAGTGCAAGGTCTATACCCTGCCCAAGCTTCTGGATGAAGAAGTCGCCAGGCTTCATCTGGGAAAACTCGGTGCAAAACTCACCCGGCTGACGCCATTTCAGGCAGATTATCTGGGCGTACCGGCTGAAGGGCCGTTTAAGCCGGATCATTACCGGTATTGATGCAAACTGGCAATGGGTCATCGGTAATGGGCATCGGCATTTATTCCTGCCCTTTACCGATGACCCATTGCCGGTTATAATCATTTATTCTCTTGCAGCAGTTCCTGCGCCACCCGAATGTCATATGCCTGCTTCGGGTCAAAATGTTTTTGAGTGTTCATCTGGGATGCTTCCAAAATGGCCCTATAGGGCATCCAGCCATGGGCTTTCCACAGCTCGGCATCATCCGCGCTCCACAACCTGAAGCAGATGACACCGTCATCATCCTGCACATACATCCGCACACGTTTGTTATCCGGAAATGGGTAATAGTATAGGCCGTTTTCGTCTTTCATAATAGGGTCTGTTGAACTTTCGATCTATCGGGTTGTCTGGTTTAAAGGGGAGAACAAGCCGGCTACCATGCCCGACCGCCACTTCATATCAAAAAAATAGCAGAGAAATTCCCTTTCTGCAAAGCAATTTCTGCTTGGATCTGAATCAATTTCCCCATGCACGCAGGTCAAAAATCATTTTTGTTAACAATATCAAAATGGCCAATGATTTGTCGATAAAACCCGGCCTCTTCCACCCTGCCCCGCTTGATGCAACCATCCGCATATATCCGGCATTTTTCCTTCAGGACATCAACAGCAGCTTGATAGCGATGTGACGTCAGTTGATGGCTTTCAAGAATATTCACGATGGACTGTATCCGGTATTGGTCCAGCCCGGGATTCCGGGACAGTTGATCATCATGGCCGCCGCGCTTCACAACCATCTGACGATCAATCAAATAAATCGGATAATATAGCCCGATTCTTAACCACAGATCATAATCTTCGCAGGCAGGAAACGCTTCATTAAACAACCCGACTTCATCAAAGAGACTTTTTTGGATCATCACCGCTGAAGGACTGACCAGACAAAGCTGAAGCGAGGGCTCAAAAATCATCCCGGAAGGTTTTTTGTGACGGTTTTTCGGGTTGACGCGCACCCCGTTTCGAATCCATATTTCATCAGTTTGACAAATCGCAGCTTCGGGATGCGACCGAAAAAAATCGATCTGGCAGGAAAGCTTTTGCGGCAGCCACGTATCATCCGAATCCAGAAAGGCGATATAATTGCCTTTTGCCATTAATATTCCGGCATTCCTGGCAGCGCTGACCCCGCTGTTATCCTGATAAATTGTAGTGATTCGATCCCCGTATGACGACAAAAGCGCCGCTGTGGCATCATTTGAACCATCATCTACAACAATGATCTCAAAATCGTTATATTCCTGGGACAGAACCGAATCAAGCGCTTCTTTCAGAATCCAGCAACGGTTATAGGTGGGAATAATGACACTGATACATGGATCTGAACAGGTTTTCATTTTATAATCATGCGCCTTATATTTTCAATAAATAGAAATCTTGACAAATAAACCGATCATTGATAATTATTCAAAGATAAATTATCTCACCTCTCAGCGGGCCGTTAGCTCAATTGGTAGAGCACCTGACTCTTAATCAGTAGGTTGTTGGTTCGATTCCAACACGGCCCACCATATAAATCATTGGGTTATGATTAATATCTGTAACCTTTTTTTCATCTCTGTCCAAAGAATACAGTTTGTAAACCCCTATACAATGATTTTAAATCACGTCTTTTTTGTCTCACTGTGCCGATATCTTTATCAACCCCTGAATTGACAGTCAATCCTTTGGAACCGAAAACACAACCGGGCGGGAAGTACAAGCTATTATATCGGAGCGCCCTTCACGACAGACCTTTCACTATCCATGGATTTTTGATCCCGGACTGCATGACACCAAACAACCATTGATAACAACAGTAAAAAGGTGACTTTCAAATGACAGCTCAGGAAATACTGAACAGCGAAGATTTTAAACAGTGCGAATCCTTTCATGGCCATGTCTGCCCCGGCCTTTCCATTGGTTACCGGGCGGCCAAGGCAGGCATGTCGTGGCTTGCCGAAAAACGGTCTGAAGACGAAGAAATCGTGGCCATTGTCGAAACGGACGCCTGCTCGGCCGATGCCGTACAAGTCCTGACCGGATGCACGTTTGGAAAGGGCAATTTTATTTTCCGGGATTACGGGAAAATGGCGTTGACGCTTCTCAGCCGGAACACCGGCAGGGGCGTTCGCATCTGCCTGAAGCCCGGCGCATTCAAACCAAACGACGAGCATTCGGCGCTGCTTCAGAAAATCATGAAAGGAGAAACCACCGAGGCTGAAAGCGAACGGTTTCAGACCCTGCATTTTCAGAAGACCTGCGAGGTACTGGAAGCCCCGATCGACCAGCTCTTTGTCATCACCGAAGCAGCGTCCGAGATACCGCCCCGTGCGCGAATGGAGCCGTCCGCGCTTTGCGCCCGCTGCAAGGAGCCGACCATGCCCGCCAAGATGGTAACCGTCGGGACGGAGATGATTTGCCGGGGATGCGCCGCATGACTTTCCCAGATCAATCCAATCCCTTGATTAAATCGGGGGCAACGTCATCAAAGCGGATCAGCTTTTTCCCGTCATGGTCCGCCAGGAACTCCTTTGCTTCCGGTTCTTTTTCAAACGGGATGAGTTCTCTTCCCATGGGTCCAAAGACATTGCTACCAACGACATAATGGGCTTTCCGGCCGTCGGTCGGGTTCATGCTGTAATAATCCGTAACATAGATCACGGCAATGTCGGACAGTTCTTTTGACGGATTGTATTTTTTCAGATTGAAGTAATATTTGAACAAGTCCTTTGCACCGTCAAAAAGCGCATAAGAGCCGTCCTTGTAAATGACCTGGGCCAGAAAATCGGGATATTTGGCAACAAACATGCCGCAGACCGGGCATTTATCCGTTTTTGCGGCCTTGACGGGCTTAGGTTCCTCGGCCAAAGCCAGCGAGCAGGTTAAAAAAAGAACGGCGATAAGGGTTATTCTAAAAACGTTCATGGTGCCTCCACAGCTTATTTGAACCCGGCAAATGTTCCAGGGGCCGGCGCGTCCGGAAAAGCAGCCGCAACATAACAGGCCGGGCAGATTACCCGGCCTGGATTTGGGCTGGTGACAGCGTCATGCATCCACAGAGCGGCGGACTTCCCCGCATCTTCCCTGAAATACACGGGGCCGACTTTACTTCTTCATCATTTTTCTCTTTTCCCGTATCATCTTGGTATCCGCATACATGTCTTCAAAAGTCGCCTTCATGGCTTCTTCAAATGTCGCCAGAGATCCGCCGTTTTCCGCGATAAATTTCTCTGCATCGGCTTTATTCTCAAAGGCCCACTTGGCCTTTTTCGTCATGACCCCGGGTTTGTTTCCGCCGATGACCCAAAAAGCTTTCTCCGCATCAATGAGTTTTTTGCTGTTGTAGTCTCCCACCTGCATGGAACGGGGCGTTTTATCCATATTCACAACAAGTTCAATCGCCAGGCAATGAATACTGCAGGTTCCCAGCGACGTTCCATCCTCATACACCACGACCATCCGGCTGTGCGCATACTGGGCCCGATCCATGCCGCAATATTTGCAGGAAGGATCTTTTTGAATGTCCGCGTCACCGAAGGCGACGCCGCCGATTGACAATACGCATGCAATAAACAGAACAGACAGAATTCCTTTTTTCATGTTGCACTCTCCTTTAGATTAGATTGTTAAATATCGAACATTCATCCGTTGAAGGCACGGAAATCAATACTGGCCGAAACGGGTGTTGAAGTTGATGACCAGACTGGCAAAGAAGCCTTCCCCGAGCTGTACCTGAGTGTACTTCTGGCCTGAGGCATTCCAAAAGTCCTGGGAATTGAGATCTTCGTAGACCGGAAGACCGACAGACCCCCTCAGATTCAGATTGCCGCCAAACGCATTGAGAAAACGCCAGTCGAACACAAAAGCCATGTTGGCACGGGTCCCCCCCGTGTTGCCGATCTTGATGCCCCGATCCTCATTCTCCATAGTCTTGGACACATCCATTTCGATGCCGAGCATGATATCGTAGTGAGGCGTGTAATGGACGGCCAGCCCGCCCTGGATTTCATCGCCGAACTTATAATCGTCGTTGTTCTCTGGTGATAAACGATAAAGGGCCTGGCCATGAAACCAGAAAGATTCCCATTTCTGGGAATACAACAGCCCGCCGAGATAGGTGGGCGTGCCGGCTCCCTGCTGCATCCCCGGAGCGGTTGAAATCAGATCCGTATTGAGCGCGGAATTGAATGAGCGTGTGGAATCAAAATCCCCGGTTGGCAGCGTGATACCGGCAAGCAGCGTGAAAAACTTGTCGTAAAATACGCTGCGCCACAGGTTGTACCGCACTTCACCGGCAAGATCCCCGATACCGTCATTTTTCGCATTTACGGTGTTTACCCGGCTTCCCTGCCGAGACAGGGTGTCCATGCTTCTTTCAAAATAAGGCAGATTCATCTGCACCGCAAACAGGTCAGTGATTCCATAATTCATGACCAGCGATTGGGTTTGAACCTCCAACTTTTTAGGCGCTCGCGGCTGCGCGGAGTTGTTATTGATGAACGATTCGGGGTCCTGACCATCGGTGCCGATCTTCAAATTGTCCTTCAGCATATAGCCGTACGCAATTCCCAAGCCGAACGACCCCTGCCCGGGCGTTACCGCCTGGCGGATTCGAAAAGGCTGGGTCATTCCCCTGGGGGAGACGGTCTCCATGGCGCTGACAAAACTGAGCACAGTGCCCCCCTTTTCAGCCGCGAACGCCTCGGCTTCATTCCGGTTGGCAAAGGCGATGTAATTGGGCAGCATATCGGGAATCAACAGGCTGCCGATCGAGTACCACGCATCCTGGGCATCCACTTCGGTCCCTTTATTCCAGTCCTTCACCCGGATCGAACGGAAGGAACTGACTCCTTTTTCCTGGACAATGCGCAGCATGCAGGCCACACCGCAGGTATGCTCCGTTTTCCCGTCGTTGTGAACCAGTTCGCCGACAGTGCGCTGATACTGGTCGATCCACATCCCGCATAGCTGACAGCTTTCCCGTTCTTCTCCAGCATGGGCCAGAACCGGAATCAACAAAAAAAGCAAAAACCAATGAATCAGAACTTTCTGAAAACAACCATTGCTTTCTCCTTATGATTATAAACATCGTTAATGGCTTCGCAAAGGGAATATTCAGAACCGTTTTCAGATCACAACAAACGGAAAATACCGAATCACAAACCGATTATTTTCAAAATCTACCGATTTTTCAGGAAAATGACTTTTTCCCGGCCAAACACCGTAACGATGAGGATATGATCCTGAATTTTTGAAACGATTGCTTTTCTCAGTGGCATGTTGCAGAGGCATCGGCCATCGGGATTCCGGGAGATGGAATTGCAGCACATCATCGGGCAGCCGCAGACATATACCGTTTCTCCTATCTGGAACTGCTCGGAGAAGAAGGCGGTTTTTCGTCTTGACTGGATGGGTTGCAACCCATAAGAATCGCTGACGCCACGATGGCAATCATCAGCCTTGTCATGGATTGCCCGAATCGCTGCTGTTAATACGAATACCCGGAACTGCTTTGGGCCGTTTGATGGTTCCAAAGATTTCATCGGCCGCAAACCGCTACTAACCCTGATACCGTGACGCGATGATCTGCAGGAACGTTTCATAAGGAGGGGCACGCGATTTTAAAGGGGTGAGAAAAGCGGTGGGATATGCAATAGCTTCCTCGAATAAAGAGAGATAGGCGAGACATGAGGTTGATCGATATCGGCAAAGTACTGGGTCTGGAGAACCCAGAGACTGTTTTGCGGCTTGGCTTGGGCATGAATCGGACAGGTCTGTGCATAGCATTCACAGAAAGAATGGTAGCTTCCGATAAATATGAAGAGGATGAGAAATCCTGTCAATATGAAGCTGATTGTTCTACGGATCGCCATCTTTGACAATATCCCGCTCCATGACTCATTTTGACAACGTTATGCCGGTTGATTTTAAAGGGGTTACCATTTTTTCAGAGAGAATGCTTTTACCGGCCAGAAACCGTCACATGGATACGGCTTGAGCCATTGAATTAATCATTTTGAGATTTTTGATAATAACCATTCTCATTATCTTGGTTACCGTATCACATCCCCATTCGGATCGTCAATGGCATTTATTATAGGGATGAATGATAACATTTCTTCGTGCTGGAAAAGATTCTCCTCCGGCTGACAGGCTCCGGCTTGCCCTGGTGCAAGCCGGAGCCTGTCAGCCGGAGGAACGATGAATTTCTGGGAGCTATCCGGATCCCAGAGACAGAAAATAGCGATGGAACCGGTCGTCTCCGGTCAGCTCGGGATGAAAAGCGGTCGCCAGCAGATTGCGCTGGCGGGCGGCAACGATGCGTCCGTCCGAAAGCCTGGCCAGCACAGTTACTGCCGCGCCCACGCTTTCGATGAGCGGGGCCCGGATAAAGACGGCATGAACCCTTTGGCTGTTTTCAGTCGTGACGATCTCCGGAACTTCAAGATCGGTCTCAAAGCTCTCGGCCTGACGGCCGAAAGCGTTTCGCTTGACGCGAATGTCCATCAGCCCCAGCAGGGGTTGCGAATGCCGGGAATCCCTGGCAAGGAAGATGGCGCCGGCGCAGGTTCCCCATACAGGCTTGGTTGAAGCCAGTTGGCGGATCGGCTCCATCAGGCCGAAGCGAACCGCAAGTTTGCCGATGGTTGTCGACTCGCCGCCGGGAATAATGAGGCCGTCGATGTCCGCCAGATCGCGCGGCAGACGGACTTCAACGGCAATTACACCGATCTTTTCAAGAATCCGGACATGTTCGGCAAAATCGCCCTGCAATGCAAGCACACCGATTTTCATGAAACGCTCCACAAAGTTCCAGCGGCTCCCTTACCATCCCCGCACGGCCAGATGCTCACTTTCCGGCATGGAACTGACGGAGCGGCCGACCATGGGTTCGCCGAGATTGCGGCTGACTTCAGCGATAATCTGCGGATCACGGAAGTGGGTTGTGGCCTCGACAATGGCCTTGGCGCGGCGTTCGGGATTTCCGGATTTGAAAATACCGGAGCCGACAAAAACGCCATCCACCCCCAGTTGCATCATGAGCGCCGCATCCGCGGGCGTGGCGATCCCGCCCGCGGCAAAATTGACGACCGGCAGATGCCCCAGTTCCTTGGTTTCTTTAAGCAATTCATACGGCGCGCCGATTTCCTTGGCAAAGGCCATGAGTTCCTCATTTCCCATGGAAATGAGGCGGCGGATTTCGCCGAATACGGTGCGTGCATGGAACACGGCCTCCACGACATCGCCGGTGCCCGCCTCACCCTTGGTGCGGATCATGGCCGCACCCTCTCCGATGCGCCGCAGTGCTTCGCCGAGATTGCGGCAACCGCAAACAAAGGGGATCTTGAATGCATATTTGTCAACATGATGATGCTGGTCCGCGGGCGTCAGCACTTCGGACTCGTCGATATAGTCCACCCCGATGGCCTCCAGTATCTGGGCCTCGACAAAATGCCCGATGCGGCATTTGGCCATCACGGGAATGGTCACCGCCTCCATGATTTTGTAAATGATATCCGGGTCACTCATGCGCGCCACGCCGCCGTCAACGCGAATATCCGCGGGAACCCGCTCCAGAGCCATTACCGCGCACGCACCGGCCTGTTCGGCGATCTTGGCCTGATCGGCTGTCACCACATCCATAATCACGCCGCCCTTCAGCATCTGCGCCAGACCGCGTTTTAATCCCATCGTTCCGACGGTTTGATCCATAACGCCTCCTTACTTTCTTTCAAATAAATGTGTTCAAATATCGTTGAGGGCCATTCCCGGTCATGGCTGACAGCCGGCCCGGGCGCCCCGGCATTCACAATGACGCCGATGATTACATAATACCCGAGTGCGCACCCAATTGCCGGTTGGGAACCCTGCGCCAGTTAGAATTAATCCTTTAATCGCTTCTGCCAACCGGACACAGCATGACTGCCGCAACCCCGGCCAGAGAGATTCCGATGACCTGAGAGATTGAAAAAATTTGAAAATAAGTCTGCCCCCGGAAATCGCCCCGGTAAATTTCAATAATGGGCCGGGTAATTCCGTAAAGCAGGACATACAGCCAGAAGAGCTGGCCGTGAAACCGGATTTTTTTTCGAAACAGCCAGAGAACGACAAAGATCGAAAAATCGCTGAACACCGAATAGAGCTGGGTGGGATGCAGGGGAAGCCCCTGAGGCGCCAGGCTGTCCGGATTGTTAAAAGTAATGGCCCAGGGCAGATCGCAGACCTTGCCGTAGCAGCATCCGGCAAAAAAACACCCGATCCGGCCGATGGCCTGCCCCACCGCCAGCCCCGGAGCCATGATGTCCGCGGTCTGCCAGAGGGGCATACCTGTTTTCTTCACATAGATCATGGCCACGGCCACCGCCATGATAAATCCCCCGTAAAAGACCAGACCGCCGTTCCAGATACGAAATATCTCGATGGGATCGGAAATAAAAGTCCTCGGGTCCGTAAACACATAAAAGAGCCGTGATCCGATCACCGCGGCAATCAGAATATAAAAGGACAGGTCCATGATTTTCTCCGGATCCTGTCCGACCCTGTCCGCTTCTTTTCGGGCAAGGGTGATTCCGGTAAAAAACGCAATGGCCATCATCAGGCCATAGGTATAAATGGCAAAGTTTCCGAACTTGATAAGTATGGGATGCATACGCTCCATCATTCCGGCATTTTATCAAAAAGAAGGTGATACACCAGAATCGCCATTCCCACGGTGATGCCGCTGTCAGCCACATTAAACGCCGGCCAGTGGTAACTCGCCTGCGTAAAAATCCAGAAAATCCACCACTTCCCCGAATCGAAACCGGTCGATCATGTTGCCGATGGCGCCGCCAAAAATCAGCAGAAGTGCCGTGGACAGCCAGGAATAGCCGGCCGGGGTCCTGAGATAAAAAAAAACAATGACCACCGCCGCCAGGGAGGACATCGCCAGAAACAGAAGGCTTCTGACCTCCGGCCCCTGACCGGCCATAAACCCGAACGCGCCGCCGGGATTATGGATGTGGGTAATATTGAAAAAGCCGGGAATGACCGGAATCGTTTCATACAGCGGCATCGATCGCAAGATGATCATCTTGCTGATCTGGTCCAGCACGATCAGGATTCCGGACACCATCAGCAGTTTTACGATTTTGGCATATGGCCAGGGAACGGGAATAACCCGGCAGAATATTCAGGTTCATGCGGGTACCGCGGCATCAATTGCAGCCAGACACCGGGGGCAGAGCGTCGCATGTTCGGGGTGGGACCCGACACCGGGATCATAGACCCAGCAGCGCTCGCATTTTTCCCCTTCCGCGGGCGATACCTGAATGCTGAGGCCGGCAATTTCCTGGCTGACATAGGCCGGAGAAAGGGGCAGGGATTCCAGCAGAACAACCTGGGATACGATAAACAGGGGCTCGCAGGTCTTCCTGATAGGACAGGAGCAGACGATACAGCGCATCTCCTGCCGAAATCATGACCCGCGCATCCAGGGGGTGACCGATCTGTTTTTGAGCCCTGGCTTCCTCAAGGGCCCGGGTGACCTCGCCGCGTACCGCCAGAAGGCTCTGCCATTCCGCTGCAAGGGCGGGATCCATCCACTCGGGCTTGATTGCCGGATAGAAGGGCCAGATGAATGCTGGCCTCTTTTTCGGAAACCGCCGGCATGTGACGCCAGATTTCTTCCGCGGTAAACGGCAGAATGGGCGCCATGAGACGGACCAGCGCATCCAGCACCGCGTACATCACGGTCTGGGCGCATCTTCGCTCCAAGGATGCGGCAGGCGACGTGTAGAGCCGATCTTTCAGGACATCCAGATAAAAAGCGGAAAGATCCACGGTGCAGAAATTGTACAGGGCATGGTGGACAATATGAAAATCATACGTGGCATAGGCTTTCTGTGTCTTGTCCACCAGCTTCTGAAGCCGGTGCAGGATGTAGCGATCCATTCGCGACATGGCGTCAAAAGGCGCCGCATCTTTTTCAGGATCAAAATCATGAAGGTTTCCCAGCATGAACCGGCAGGTGTTCCGGATCCGGCGGTAGGCATCGCTCAACTGATTCAGAATATTGTCTGAAATGCGGATATCATCCCGGTAGTCGGATGCCGATACCCAGAGCCGGAGAATTTCGGCCCCGTATTTATCCACGACTTTTTTGGGGGCAATGACATTGCCGACGGATTTGGACATTTTCTTGCCGCTGGCATCCACGACAAATCCGTGGGTCAGCACCGCCTGATAAGGGGCCCGTCCCCGGGTTCCGACCGCGGTCAGCAGCGCGCTGTGGAACCAGCCGCGATGCTGGTCGCTGCCTTCCAGATACAGGTCCGCCGGCCATCTCAGATACGGGCGATGCTCCAGAACCGCCGCATGGCTGACCCCGGAATCAAACCAGACATCCAGAATGTCGGTTTCCTTGGTGAATGTGGCATTCCCGCAGGCCTTGCATACCGAACCTTTCGGCAACAGCTCTTCAACGGTTTTCTCAAACCAGATATCCGCCCCGTGCGCCTGGAACAGCTCGAAAATATGATCCATGATTTCCGGGCTGATCAGAATCTGATCGCATTTCTCGCAGCAGAACACGGCGATGGGAACGCCCCATGCCCGCTGCCGGGAGACGCACCAGTCCGGCCGGTTTTCGATCATGCCGTAAATGCGGTCCCGTCCCCAGTTGGGGATCCATTTCACCCGGTCGATTTCTTCCAGGGCCTTTTTTCTGAGCCCGGTCTTGTCCATGGAAATAAACCACTGGGGCGTTGCCCGGAAAATAACGGGTTTTTTACATCGCCAGCAGTGGGGATAGGAATGCTGCAGCGTTTCCTGTTCCACCAGGCTGCCCGTTTCCCGCAGTTTTTCAATGATCGGGGCATTGGCTTTGAACACGAACTGTCCGGAAAAAAAGTCCACCTCCGGGGTAAAACATCCGTGGTCGTTGACCGGGGAATAGGTTTCCAGCCCGTACTGCATGCCGACCTCATAGTCTTCGCGGCCATGCCCGGGCGCCGTATGCACGCAGCCGGTTCCGGCCTCAAGGGTCACATGACTTCCCAGAATCACCAGCGAATCCCGCTCATAGAAAGGGTGACGGCATTTCAGGTTTTCCAGTTTGCGGGAAGCAATTTCACCCAGAATCGTGTAGTCTGGAATGCCGAAGGTTTTCATGCAGGATTCCACCATGTCCCGCGCCAGAATAAACACTTCCTTGTCCGAGACCTTGACGGCCGCGTAAACAAAATCCGGATGCAGGGCAATGGCCAGGTTTGCCGGAAGGGTCCAGGGCGTGGTGGTCCAGATCACGATGGAAACGGTTTCACCGGAAAGACCCGGAACATCGAGGCTCAAATCCGCCTGAAGCGGAAACTTGACAAAGACGGAGGGCGAGGATTCATCGTGATATTCGATTTCAGCCTCTGCCAGGGCCGTCTGGCACTGGCAGCACCAGTGAATGGGCTTTTTGCTGCGGAACAGGTTGTCCGCCAGAGCGAATTTCAGGCATTCGGTGGCAATGATCGCCTCGTAGGTGTAGTTCATGGTCAGATAGGGGTCGTCCCATTCTCCCATGACGCCCAGACGCTTGAATTCCTCTCTTTGAATATCGATGAATTTTTCGGCATACACCCGGCACTGCCGGCGGATATCGGCCTGGGACATGTCTTTTTTCCTGTCCCCAAGCTCCTTGTCCACATTGTGCTCGATGGGAAGGCCGTGGCAGTCCCAACCCGGAACATAGGCCGCATCAAAGCCCGCCATCTGGCGGGACCTGACGACAATGTCCTTTAATATTTTGTTCAGCGCGGTTCCGATATGAATATGGCCGTTGGCGTACGGCGGGCCGTCGTGAAGAATAAACTGCTCCCGGCCCTTGGATGCCTTCCGGATCGCATCATAGAGGCGGGTTTGGTCCCATTGCTTGATCTGCTCGGGTTCGCGCTGGGCCAGGCTGGCTTTCATCGGGAAGTCGGTTGCCGGCAGATTCAGGGTTTTTTTGTAATCCATTCAGTCCTCCAACGTCAGATAATTGATATTTAAGTCAAAAATTTTAGTCGCAAATCCCTGTTGTGTCAAGGAAATACATGCCGGCCTTGCGCTTTCGCGGTTCACGGATTCCTCTGGCTGCAGCAATGCGTATCGTCCTAATTATTTTGACAATGGGCTTCATGAAATGATAAGAATTGGATATTTTTACCGTCTCGGCATTTTTGTAACCAATTGTTTTTTATTTCCCTCTTAACCGTCGCGGAGAACGCCGAACATGGACACCAATGCCCTGGAACCGCTGGAAAACGACCCGAACAGCCTGCGGGACTCCCTGTACAGACATCTGAGATATTCCCTTGGAAAGGAATTCGACAATAAAACCATTACGCGACGTCTATCTCGCGCTTACCCTGTCCCTGCGCGACCGGCTGCTGGAAAAGCTTCTGGAAACCGAGGCCCGGTATCAGGCGGCGGACGCCAAGCGGCTGTATTATTTATCCATGGAATTTCTGATCGGCAGATCTCTGGGAATCAATTTAACCAACCTGGGCATATTCGAAGCCTGCCGCACGGCATTGATGGATATGGGCATTGACCTGGAAGAGGTCCGGGAACAGGAAACCGATGCGGCTCTGGGAAACGGCGGCCTGGGACGGCTGGCCGCCTGCTTTCTGGATTCTCTGGCAACCCTGGATTATCCGGGGTTTGGATACGGCATTCATTATGAATACGGTCTGTTCCGGCAGGAAATCGACAACGGATACCAGAAGGAAAAGCCCGATCACTGGCTTTCCAAGGCCGGGCCTTTTCAAATCGAGCGGACCGAGGAATCCTGCATTATTCCGCTTTATGGCCGCATCGAGCATGGCCAGGATCTGGACGGGAATTACAATCCCATGTGGATGGACTGGCGGGTGATCATCGGCGTTCCGCATGACATCCCGATTGTGGGATACGGCGCAAAAACCGTCAACTATTTAAGGCTATACGCCGCAACGCCTTCTTCTGATTTCGATATTCAGATTTTCAACGCCGGCGACTATTTCAGGGCCGTCGAACAGAAAATCAAATCCGAAACCATCTCCAAAATTCTTTATCCCAGCGACACCTTTGATACGGGAAAAGAACTGCGGCTGGTGCAGGAGTATTTTCTGGTCGCCTGCTCGCTTCGGGACATCATTCGCAGATACCTCAAAACCCATCAGGGATTCGACGGATTTCCGGATAAAGTCAATATTCAGATGAACGACACCCATCCGGCGCTTGCGGTTGCCGAACTCATGCGGATTCTTGTGGATGAGCATTCCCTGGAATGGGAAACTGCCTGGAACATCACCCAGAAAACCCTGGCCTATACCAATCACACCCTGCTCTCCGAAGCGCTTGAAAAATGGCCCGTCGGCCTGCTGGAATACGTGCTGCCCAGGCATCTTCAGATCATTTACGAAATCAACCACCGGTTTCTGAGCGAAATTGCCGTACTGTGGCCTGGCGATACAGACCGGTTGAGCCGAATGTCCCTGATTGAAGAAGGCGCGGAAAAACAGGTGCGAATGGCGCATCTGGCCATTATCGGATCGCATTCCGTCAATGGCGTTTCCGCCCTTCATACCGATCTTATCAAAACCTCCCTGGTTCCGGATTTTTATGCCAGATGGCCGGAGCGCTTCAACAACAAAACCAACGGCATTACCCAGCGCAGATGGCTTCTGAAAGCCAATCCGCTTCTGGCCGATTTGTTGAATGAGACCGTCGGCAGCGAATGGATCACGGACTTATCCCGTCTTCGGCGCCTGGAGCCATTTGCAAGCGACCCATGCGTTTCAGGACCGGTTTCGAAAAATCAAACTCGCCAACAAGGAGCAACTGGGGAAAATCATTTATCAGACCACGCGCCTGAAAATCAGTCCCGACTCCCTGTTCGACATTCATGCCAAAAGAATTCATGAGTACAAGCGACAGCTCTTGAATGTCATGCACATCATTCATGAATATTTTTGCATTATCGAAGACGGCATTGAGCCGGCCGTGCCAAAGACCTATATTTTTGCGGGAAAGGCGGCTCCCGGATACTGGGCGGCCAAGCAGATCATCAAGCTGATCCATAATGTCGGGGACATCATCCACAAGGACCGGCGGACCAAAGACAAACTGAAGGTGGTCTTTATTCCGGACTACCGGGTATCGCTTGCCGAAAAAATCATCCCCGCGGCAGAAGTGAGCGAACAGATTTCGACTGCCGGCACGGAAGCCTCCGGCACGGGAAACATGAAATTTGCCTTGAACGGCAGCCTGACCATCGGGACCCTGGACGGGGCCAATGTGGAAATGCTGGAAGAAGTGGGGGAAGACAACATCTATATTTTCGGGCTTAAAACCCGCGAGGTTCAGGAAATGAAGCAATCCGGCACCTATCGCCCCCTGAATTATTATCATGAACATGACAGCATTCGCCGGGTGATGGACGCTTTCTGGGATAACCGGTTCTGTCCGCAGGAACCCGGACTTTTCCGCTGGCTTTACCACCATATCCTTGAAAAAGGAGATGCTTATTTTCATCTGGCGGATTTTTTATCCTACACACAGATTCACGAAGCCGCTTATGCGGATTATTTGCAAATTCCGGTATGGAATCGAAAATCCATACTCAATGTCGCCCGGATGGGAAAATTTTCCAGCGACAGGACCATCTCCGAATATGCCAAGGAGATATGGGGTTTGAAACCGGTACATTAGTTGTCCGCCAACCGTTTGCGTTTTACGGTGAACAGTAAATGGACAACGTCATGAAGTTTCTGGAGGATCATATGAAGATCGAAGCCGAAAAGATTGACGACATTCTGATGTTGACGCCTTGTGACCATATTATTGACGCATCCTCGGCTGCCGATTTCAAGGGGCAACTCGTAACGTGGATACAGGAAGGCAATATCCGTATTCTGCTGGATTTATCCTTCATTGAGTTTATTGACAGCAGCGGACTGGGAGCCATTATCTCCCTTTTGAAGCTGCTGGCCGGAAAAGGGGATATCTGCCTGTGCGGTATTCGCGATCAGGTGATGTCCCTGTTTAAACTGACCCGGATGGACCGGATATTCCGGATTTATCCATCTTCCGCCGAGGCCATGGAGGCAATGAAGTCAGCAGTCCCCAACTCCGACGTTAATGAGCGCCCGAAAGGATGATCGTTGTTATGGAATTTGAACCGGTTATCGGGCTTGAAGTTCATGCCCAACTGAAAACCAGATCCAAGATATTCTGCGGATGTTCAACCGAATTCGGCGCAAAACCCAATACCCACGTGTGTCCGGTCTGCCTGGGAATGCCGGGCGTATTGCCCGTATTAAACAGAAAAGTGGTTGAATATGCGCTTCGCATGGCCATTGCAACGCATTGCCGGATTTCTCCGGAAAGCCGCTTTGCCCGAAAAAACTATTTTTATCCGGATCTTCCCAAAGGCTATCAGATTTCCCAGTACGAGCTTCCGATTGCCCTCGGCGGTTATATTGATATTGAATTGAGCGGACACATCAAGCGCATCGGCATCACCCGGATCCACATGGAAGAAGACGCCGGAAAACTCCTGCATGACCCGGATCAGTCCTTCAGCCGGGTGGATTTGAACCGCACCGGCGTTCCACTGATTGAAATCGTCAGTGAACCCGATATCCGGTCTCCGGAAGAAGCCGGGGCCTACCTTCGAAAACTGCGCGCCATTTTGAGATATCTGGATATCTGCGACGGCAACATGGAGGAAGGCAGCTTTCGCTGTGACGCCAATGTTTCGATCCGGCCCGCCGGAACAGAGCCTTTTGGCACGCGGACCGAACTGAAAAACCTCAATTCCTTCAAGCATGTCGAAAAAGCCATTTTCTACGAGATCAACCGCCAGAAAGATGTCGTGATGGACGGCGGACAGATTTTTCAGGATACCCTGCTCTGGAATCCGGACAAGGGCCTGACCACGTCCATGCGCAGCAAGGAAGAGGCCCATGACTACCGCTACTTTCCCGATCCGGACCTGTTGCCGCTGACCGTGGACGACACCTGGGTTCAGCAGATCACGCAAAGCCTGCCGGAGCTTCCGGACGCCAAGCGGGAAAGATTTTCTAGCGAATTCGGCCTTCCTGTCTACGATGCCGAAGTCCTGACCACCAGCCGCGAACTGGCGGATTATTTCGAATCCTGCCTCGAGCATTATGCAAATCCCAAGCAGATCAGCAACTGGATCATGGGATCGCTCCTGGCGCTTTTAAACGCCGAAGGCAAGGATATTCAACAGTCCCCCATTTCTCCCCTGTCGCTTGCCGCGCTGCTGAAGCTGATTGACACCAATGTCATCAGCGGCAAAATCGCCAAGACCGTTTTTGACGAAATGGCCCGCTCCGGCAAGCCGCCCGAAACCATTGTCCAGGAAAAAGGACTCGTTCAGGTTACCGATTCTTCGGAAATCGAGCAGATCGTTCAGAAAGTCCTCGCCCAAAACCCCAAGGAAGTATCGGATTATCAAAACGGCAAGGAAAAGGTTTTCGGCTTTTTTGTCGGCCAGGTCATGCGGGAAACCAGGGGAAAGGCCAATCCCCAGCGGGTCAATGAAATTCTGAAAATTCAGCTTGGCGTGGGCCTGAAATAACATGATGACAAAAAAACATGCCGTCCAGCATCTGGAAACGAATTCCCGTTTATATGAAGTTGTGCTGCTCATCGCTTTTTTCTTTTCCGGCGCCACCAGTCTCTCCCTTGAGGTTGCCTGGTCCAAAGAGCTGTCGTATCTGCTCGGGGTGGATATTTATGCCACCGCCACCGTCGTCACGGCATTTATGGCGGGCCTCGGATTGGGGGCCCTGCTGGTATCGCGTTTGGATCGATGGATAAAAGCCTCCATCAAGACTTACGCAATATTGCAATGGGTCATCGGCTTCTGCGCGCTGATCTCGATTCCGCTGTTCCGTCTCACCCAGCCGCTGTTTTCTTTTTTATTCATCCGGCTGGGTTATGACAGCGCGGGGTTCCTTTTGATCCGTTTTCTGGTTGTCTTCGGAATCATGCTGGTTCCGGTTACGCTGATGGGAATGAGCTTGCCGGTGGTGGTGGGCGCTTCCTACAATAAATTAAAAGGCCGTTATGCCTATCTGGCCGGCAAATTGTACGGGGTCAATACGTTGGGAGCGGTTTTTGGAACGCTGACGGCAGGCTTTTTATTGATTCCGTCCCTGGGCATCCTGAAAACATGCATGGTCACCGGCGCCGTGGACCTGTTCATCGGATGCATCTTGTTCTGGCGGGTCCGAAATGAAGGCGTGCGGGAAGTTTCCGTTTCAAGCCCGGCCAGGGGAAAGCCGGTTCAGCGCCTGCCTGCCGCAGAACCGTCCCACGCGCGCCCCATCCCGTTTGCCAGAACGTTTTCCTGGCCGGCTGCCGTTTTTCTGTTGTCCGGCATCAGCGCCCTTGCCTATGAAATCATCTGGTTCCGGCTGCTGGCAAGAATCATCGGTCCATCGGTTCATGCGTTTTCCATTATGCTCGCCACTTACCTTCTGGGTATTGCCCTTGGCAGCCTGTTGGGGGCCGGAATCATAAAGAAAACCAAAGACCATCGTCTGACCATGGCCGTACTCCTGGGTGCCATCGGTTTCGGGCCATTGGTTATATTGTTTTTCGTCAATAAACTCCCCATCTGGTACGGCATGCTTTTTATCCGGTATACCGGTACGGAATTCTCCATTTTAAACCTGATTCTGCAGGGGGTGATAGCCTGCATTCTGATCCTTCCCGCAACCCTGGCGCTGGGGGCCTTTTTCCCCGTGGTCACCCGCGCCTACAACATGGAGCAGGGGGAGGATCATGTAAAAGGCTCGGTAGGGCACCTGTACTTTTACAACACGATCGGCGGGGTCATCGGCAGCCTTGCGGCGGGTTTCTGGCTGGTGCCCGCGGTGGGGATCAAATCGGCCATTTTAGCGGCCGGCGGATTGAACATTGCCATGGCTTTTGCCATCTATGTTGCGGGTGTTCAGTCGGATTGGTTCAAAAAGGCGGCCATTGGCTGCGTTGCCGTTGCGGCATATTCCCTGTTCGTGTTTGCAAGCCCCGTCATGAACCAGACAATTTTAAATGCCGGTCTGTATTCGGAAATGATGAAAAAAGAATTTTTTTCCAGCAAAATGGTCCCGGAAAACCGGAGCCTGGGCAATCTCCTTTATTTCCAGGAGGGGATCAACAACAGCGTCGCGGTTGTCGCCAACAAATTCAACGACGGAAATCTCACGCTTCATTTAAGCGGCAGTTGGGAAGCTTCCACGGAAATTCATGGGCGGTTTCATCTGAAATTTCTGGGACATTTGCCCATGCTGTTTGCCAGAGAAATCAAAACCGTCGGGGTGATCGGTTTTGGCGCTGGGATCACAGCCGGCACGGTCCTGTTGTATCCGGATGTTCAACGCGTGAACGTGTTCGAGCTGGAGTCCGGCGTCATTAATGCCCGCAAATATTTCGCATTCGTCAACAACATGCCGCTTGAGGATTCCAGAACCCGTCTTTTCATGGTGGACGGCCGCAGTCACATCACTTATGGCAATATACGCTACGATGTCATTACCTCGGACCCGATTCATCCCTACGTGGCCGGCGCATCGAATCTGTACACCTTCGATTATTATCAAACCATGGCCGAACACCTCAATCCGGGCGGCATTTTCTGTCAGTGGATTCCGCTGGTGGGAATGTCTCCCGAATCCTACGATACCATCCTGAACAGCATGCACCAGGCGTTTCCCCACATGGCCGTGTTTTCCTTTTGCGGCGAATCGGTGATCCTTGCATCCAGAGAACCGCTCCGGGCGGATTGGAACTCTCTGGAAAACCGGTTTTACGCGCCCAAAGTCCATGCCGACCTCAAGATGCTCGACATGTTGACCCCTTTCAATCTGGTCGATTTTTTCATGGGCGCCGAAGCGCAGATTGACCGGTACCTGTCCGGAGTCACCAGAATCAATACCGATGACAACGTGTGGCTGGAACACCGCATTCCCATAGACGTTCTCAACTCGGGCCACGGGAACCTTTTTCATATGCTGCGGAACAAGATGCCCGCTGACGGCCGCAGGTCGCTTGAACAGATTTTCTTCGGGATTCCAATGGAAAAACTGAAAGTGGAGCTGGCCAACCTGAAAAAAGACGGGGACGCCGATTACAAAATCGCCCAGCAAGCCTATCAGCGAAAAGACTTTGAATCCATGGAGAAATATCTTCGATCGACACTGGCCGACTTTAACTCCATCCGTGTCTATCCTGCCGGCACGCAATTGATGGATTATCTCGTTGGCTCCGGCCGTATCGATGAGGTTTTTCCCATTGCATCTTATCTTCAGCGGAATTTTCCCGCCTTCCCGGGTGCTTATATTGTCGAAGCCCGGGCATGGGAAATAAAGGGAGAACAGCTCCGGGCGGAACAAGCCTTGAACCGGGGATGGATTTACCTTCCGGGAGATCCGGATATGGTCCGGTGGCGCAGGCATTTCGGGATGACTGGATAGTGTCTTGCTGATCTTTGACAGTAAAATTCATCAGCGAGGGAATCAATGGCATTGACCTGAGGAATCCTCCCCCCGAAAGTCCTCCGTTCAAAAAAGTAAGGCTGGACGAGGCCGGATTTTATCGCTGTTGTTGAAATCCATGCTGGATGCGTCGATTGCGTGCTGGAAATTTTCGACCGCGTAGACATGACGATGGTATCCGTGAGAACTTTCGAAGATAAGACGCGCAATTCAAGAGGAAAAATGGATATAAAAAAACGGCCGGGAAAAATTCCCGGCCGTTTTTTTATGCGCTTTAAATTAAACGGTTAAGCATGAATTAGAAAGCAAGAGATAACTGTGCAGCCAATTCAATCGGGTTTTCGCTTCCGTTCGGATCAACCGACTGGGTAATGGCATCGCCGGCCCACAGATAGGCGGCGACCAGATCGATCTTCAGGTTGTCCACGATGGTATAGGTGGTAACAAAGTCAAGTTCCCAACCCAGTTCGTCGCTGTATTGTTGGGGCTGGCCAGCACGCGTTGCAACTGGAACATCCTCAGCGCGCTTTGCATACCAGAGATCCAGGGCAAACTTCAGATCCGCAAGGAGTTTGTAGCTGGCGCCAACATTGCCGATCCACACGTTGGAGATTTTGTCGCCGGGTGCGCCGGACGGTACCTGGTTGTCGATTATGCCGGCACCCATGATTTCCGCCCAGTAGTAGCTGGTTCCCCAGTCACGTTACCGGCCCCAAGGTGAAGAACGCGTCATAATTATCATCTGTATCTGTTGAATCTTCACCGGAAGCATAAATTCCTTTGAGGTGAATATTGGCAGGTCCCAGATTGACGCCGCCAAAAATGTCAAACAAATAACCCTTGGCACTCACCTCGGAACCATCAACAAACTTTACATCGCCAAACTGCATGATACCGGTGGCACCCATCTCGAAGATATCAATTTTGCCGTCATATTCCAAGCCGGCTGACCACACGTCCACATCGCGTGCACCCGGAAATGGGACTATACTAGCTGTTCTTTGCCTTGGCAGCAGATCCATCCTGGGAGGTAATATATGAAACATGCGGTTTCAAGACATTATCCTTGTTCAGGAAGATGCTGGGATAAAAGACATAGGCGCTCATGTCGTAATTGGAATTGGAGTTTCCGGAAGTATAGCCGGCGCCGCCCTCATACATTTTCATGTAAATCAACGGGAGATAAATCGCATCGTTGACTTTGAAAATGGCTTTAATACCGGCGGCATCGTCATTAAAAATATAGCCTCTGGCAAGCATGAAATCCTGAACACCGACCGTAAACCGCTGTTCGGCCAGCTTGAAGTCCACGTATGAATTCTTTACTCTGAAATAATTACTAGCATTGCCTGCAGCGGTGAGTTATCGGCGCCAAGCTGACCATAGCCGCCGTTTTGTCCCCAGGTGGCATTGAATTCAAATTTGTTGACGAACTTCAGGTTTTCACTGAATTTTGCGGTGTAAAAAAGCCGGGTACGGGTATCGGTAAAGTTGTAATCCTTAGTGTTGTACCGCGAATCATCAGTTCCGCTAAAGCCCATTTGCGTAACAAATCTGGTTCGCCAATATCCGCCGAATTCATTTTCAAATGCTGCCGCCGGCATGGTAAGGGCAAGTACCATAATGGCTGCGACCAATAATATAGAAAATTTCTTCATTCTAAATTCCTCCTCAATTAATTTCAGTTAAACGGTTAATCAACCTAATAACCAACCTAATAACCAACCTAATAACCAACCTAATAACCTAATAACCTAATAACCTAATAACCTAATAACCAATCAAATCAAGACAATAACGAGTTTTATCACCCCCTTTCGCTATCTTTTGATCCTTTTCGTGTTTTCTCTATTACAGATATTTCGCGTTAAATCAAGTAAATTCTTATATTCTTATCAATTTTTTTTAGCGGGATAACCGTATTTTTTTTGCTGCGCCAATACGAACACAGGATAAAGCATATTAAAGACATGTATCTGCAACAGAACCGTTTCATCGGAAAACGAAAATCCGGGATTTTGAAATCCGTAAACAAAAATTTCTAAAATTTCCGAATTCCTATACAGGAGTTACAAATAAATTTCAAATTGTTTTATGCAACCTTCCGGTTTCCAGCCGGTGAAGAACGATTCATTACAGGGAATCCGGGCCTTTTCCTGCCTGCATGACGCCGCAAACAAAATTCTTTATCAAATCCTTTTTTTTATATACAGTGAATGTCATGAATATCAAATTGATTATTTCCATTGCCGGAGTGCGGACATTGAGTCATGGCGCATCCGAAACAGAACATTGACGGCCTCAAAAAGACCAATCAAAAGACTTAATGACTATTTCCGACCATAAAGGGGAGTTGAACTAACTTGCGGCTTATTAAATTATTTTCCGGCGTTATCCTGATCTTTTTATTATTGTTTGCGTCTTTCGTTTCTGCATCTGGCGCATCTCGCATACTGGTTTTGCCGTTTGACATCCAGTCCGACAGCGATCTGTCTTTTCTCCAAAAAGGCATTTCCCAGATGCTGGCATCCCGCCTGGCTTCGGATGGGTCCATTGAAGTCATCAACATGGACGGTTCGGCTGCTGCGGCCATTTCCAAATCCAACGACGAAGCGGCGGCGGTATCCACCGCCGCGAAACTGAAGACTGACTATGTTTGCTACGGTTCCGTAACGGTTACGAATGAAAATGTTCGAACCGATGCCTGGCTACTCCGGACTGCGGATGAAACCGCTCTTGTTGCCTTCAGCCAGACCGGGAAAAACCAGGGGGATGTTTTGCAGCATGTTAAATCATTCTCGGCCGAAATTCTGACGGCATTGGGATCGAAGGCGCCTGTTTCGACCGAGCCCGCGATACAGCCCCAGCAGCGACAGACGGCTGTGGATGAGAGTCGCCGCCACCCGGACACCTTGTGGACAGGTGCGGTTGCTGCCGGATCGACGCCGATCCGGATGATGGTATCTGACGGAAAAACCGAGGCCAATGTCTGGAGAAGCCTTAAATTTCAGGCGGAAATCAAAAGCCTGGCCATCGGAGATGTTCTCGGCGACAGGCAAAACGAACTTGTCATCATTAACGACTATTCCGTCTCGTTATATCGGTTCGCCGCCGGAAAGCTTGAACTGATCGAGGAGGTCATCGGCGAGATGGATCATATCGCCATTCGCGTGGACGTGGCCGATATCAACCAGAATGGCCGGGCAGAAATCTTTGTCACCAGTCTCTATCATGACAAGACCGAGATAAAATCCTATGTCCTGGAATGGGATGGATCCAAGCTTGTAAAAATTGTTCCGGACGCCGACTGGTATTTCAGAGCAGTGACGGCACCCGGGAAAAAGCCTGTTTTGCTGGGGCAGCAGCGGGGAATGACCGAGCTTTTCTCAAAAGGCATTCACGAATTGGCCTGGAAGAACGGGACTTACGCCGCATCTTCTTTGGCGGAAGTCCCCCGCGGTTTGCCATTGTATGCTTTTTCTTCCGGAAATGCGCTGAACGAGGGCAAGGACATGACGGTTGCACTTGACTTCCGATCTTCGACTTCGCGTTTTCGATCAAACCGGAGATATGGAATGGACCAGCTCGGAGCGGTTTACCGGCGGCGGGGTCTATATGCCTTACCCTGTTGACGTAAGTAATTCCTCGGCTCCTGAAGAACTGCGGAAAAAACGCTACTATCTGCCGCAACGCGTGATGATTTCCGATATCGATAAAGATGGAAAAAACGAAGTGATTCTGGCCAATAACAAGGATTACGCCAGGAATTTACTGCCCAATCTCCGG
The DNA here is from genome assembly GCA_963845015.1 of uncultured delta proteobacterium. Classification (GTDB taxonomy): domain Bacteria; phylum Desulfobacterota; class Desulfobacteria; order Desulfobacterales; family Desulfatirhabdiaceae; genus RAAP-1. Next base: position 50,220 of record CAWJRD010000046.1, on the reverse strand, counting down.
ATTTTCAAGAGCGGGCATGTTGAATGCCTGCAGTGGGAGGGGCTGGCGTTCGGGTCGAAATGGAGAACCACGGATGTGTCCGGCCAGATCAGCGATATGGTCGTGGGAGATCTGAACAACGACGGGGTGGATGAAATCGTGTATGCCGTGGTGGATCGCCCCGGCTCGGCTTTTAACAGTGCCCGCAGCTACCTGATGTCCTGGCAGATAGGGAAATAAAATTATCATTGATATTGTTAACGTATTTTTTTGAGATCCTTAATACATAATATAAAAAGGAGCGTGGCATGCGAAAAAACAATCGAAGCATTTGGATGGGAATTGCCGTTCTGATGAGTTCAGTACTCCTGCTGACCGTCCATACGGGGGTGGCCGGTGCAGCGGGCAAAGAAGCCAAAATCGGCCTGGCCTTCAGCATGACCGGCGCAGCCGCGGGGTATGGCTCCGCCCAGAAGAACGGCGTGCAGCTTGCAGTGGACGAAATCAATGCCGCTGCCGGAGCAGACGGCCTCAAACTGATTCCGGTTTTTGATGACGACGCCAGCACCCCCCAGCAGGGCATCAATGTGTTCAACAAATTCATCAACGCCGACAAGGTTTCGATCATCATCGGGCCGACGCTCAGCAACACCGCCAAGGTGACCGACCGTATCGCCCAGCAGGCCGGCGTGCCGGTACTCGGCATCAGCAACACGGCCGAAGGCATCACGGAAATCGGCGATTTTATCTTCCGCGACTCGCTCACGGAAATGGTGGTGATCCCCAACACCATCCGGGTCGCCAAGGAAAAACTCAAGATCAGCAAGGTGGCGCTGTTTTACGGCAATGACGATGCCTTCACCAAGTCCGGTTATGAAGCGTTTAAAAAAGCCCTGCAGGATGCCGGCATCACCATTCTGACTGAACAGACCTTTGCGAAGGGAGATCGCGATTTTTCCCCGCAGCTCACCCAGATCAAATCCCAGAATCCGGATGCCATCGTGGTGTCGGCCCTGGTGGAGGAAGCCTCCGGAATTGTCAGCCAGGCCCGCAAACTGGATATTCCCAAAACGGTTCCGATCATCGGCGGCAACGGCTTCAATTCGCCGGGTCTCATGAAAAATGCCGGTGAGGCAGCCGAAGGCGTGATCGTTGGCGCCGCCTGGAATGCAAGCGCCGCCACTGCGCTCAATCGCAAGTTTGTAGAGGCTTTCAGCAGCAGGTTCGGGTCAATGCCCGACCAGTTTGCCGCTCAGGCCTATGCCGGCGTTTACATTGCCTACCAGGCCATCAGCAAAGCATCCTCCCCGGATGACCACAAATCCATTCGGGACGCCCTGGTCCAGATCAAAGGCATGAACACGGTTCTGGGAACTTTCTCCTTTACCGCCGGCCGCGATGCCGATTATGTTCCCGTGGTACAGGTCGTCAAGGACGGCAAATTCGCGGTTTTCGGCGAATAACCGCTGCCTGATCATGAATGTTCTCCTGCAACAACTGGTTAACGGCCTGTTTATCGGCAGCGTCTATGGCCTGTTCGCCGTGGGGTATACGCTGGTTTTCGGGGTGCTGGACATCCTGAATCTGGCCCACCCCGCCGTGTTCACCCTGGGGGGGCTGACGGCCTTGTGGCTGGTGGAAAGCGCGGGCCTGACGATCTTTCAGGCCTTCCCCATCGCGGTGCTGATCGCCGGCCTGCTGGGTCTGCTGCTCGACCGGGTGGCTTTTGCGCCGCTGCGCCATCGTGCGGACACTTATTTTTCCGGCCTCATTTCCAGCATCGCCATGGCCATCATGTTCGAAAGCGTGGCGCTTGGCGTGTTCGGCGCCCACACCGTGCGCTTCCCGGCAAACACCGTAGCGGTACATATCTGGCGTTTTGCCGGCATCACGGTGACCTCGCTTCAGGTGGAAATCGTTGCGGTGGCATTGCTTCTCATGGTGGGACTCACCCAGTTCCTCAAACGCAGCCGCACGGGCAAGGCCATCCGCGCCGTGGCGGAAAACGAACGCATGGCGCGCCTTCTCGGCATCCATGTGGACGGGATCATCGCCTTCACTTTTTTTATCTCGTCGGCCCTTGGCGGCGCCGCGGGCATCCTCTTCGGCCTGTACTTTGACTCGCTTTCTCCGGACATGGGCCGTTCCATCGAACTCAAGGGCCTGGCCGTGATCGTCCTGGGCGGCATGGGGAGCATTCCGGGCGCCATTGCCGGAGGATTGGCCTTTGGTCTGAGCGAAGTGCTCACGGTGGCCATTACCGGAACCTCCAACCTGCGGGACGCCGTGGCATTTGCCGTGCTGTTCGCCATCCTGCTGCTGCGGCCATCGGGGATTCTGGGCAAGGGCCGGATGCGGGAGGCATAAACAGAGCGCGATGGCCCAATTGACATATTTCTTTGCCGTCTACGGCAGCCTGATCAACTTCATCGGGATCAATGCGCTGCTGGCATTGAGCCTTTACGTAACGCTTTCCGCGGGCCAGCTCTCGCTGGGCAATGCCGCATTTGCCGGGATCGGGGGCTATACGGCGGGAATTCTCACCACCCAGTTCGGCTTCCCCTATGCACTATCGCTCCTGGCTGGCGCGCTGGCGGCCGCACTGGTGGGTTTCCTGCTCGGATTGCCGGTGCTGCGGCTGCGGGGGGTATTTCTGGCCATGGCGACGCTCAGCTTCGGCGAGGTGGTGCGCATTGCCGCCATCAATCTGAAGATCACCGGCGGCGCCGAAGGGCTCACGGGCATGCCGACCTATACCAAAACATGGTTCATTTATCTGGTCATCGTCGGGGTATGCTATTTTCTGGCCAGACTGCGTTATTCAAGGGCCGGATGGAGCTTTGAAAGCATCCGCGAAGATGAAACCGCGGCATCCGCCATGGGAATCAACACCACCTATTACAAAACCCTGGCATTCACGATCGGGGCTTTTATCGCCGGACTGGCGGGCGCCATGTATGCCCATCTCAATTATATCATCACGCCGGGTGAGTTCGGATTTTCCGCTGCCGTGAATTTGTTGATCTATTGCATCGTCGGCGGAAGCCGGGTGTGGGTTGGCCCGGTGCTCGGCGCCGCGCTGCTCACGGCCCTGCCGGAAATTCTGCGGGGGACCGGGATAACCGCCGGGCCCATCCGCATGTTTGTCAACGGGTTGATACTGCTGATCGTCATTTTGTTTTTACCCAATGGATTGGTTTCCCTGTTTCAACGCCGCGCGACGGTTGACGCCTCTGTTTTGGCCAGCCTGGGAATCGGGGAGAAATAGCCGATGCTGCTGGAGATCAACCAGATCACCCGTCATTTCGGAGGGCTGTGCGCTCTGGCAGGTGTTTCTTTCGGTGTCGAAAACGGGAGCGTGCACGGCCTGATCGGCCCCAATGGCGCGGGAAAAACCACCCTCATCAACATCCTGAGCGGCATTACACCCGCAACCTCCGGAAGCCTGCGGCTGGGCGGCCTGCGGATCGAAACCTTTCCCGCCCACAAAGTGGCGGCTTTGGGCGTGGCCCGAACCTTTCAAAATATCCGCCTGTTTCCTGCCCTGACCTGTCTTGAAAATGTCATTGCCGGCCAGCACCTGGTGGCGCCCCGGCCCTTGCTTCCCCGGCTGATGTGCCTGCCGGGAGCCCGGCGGCAGGAAACGGCTTATCAAAAGCAGTCACAGGAAATTCTGGTGCGTGTGGGGCTTGGCGGCCGGGCGGATTTGCCGGCCCAGCACCTGTCCTACGGTGAACGCCGGCGCCTGGAAATTGCACGGGCCCTGGCATCCCGTCCGCGCCTGCTGCTGCTTGATGAACCCGTGGCAGGGATGCGCCGCCAGGAAATGCAGGGGGTGGCGGATCTGATCCGCTCTCTGGCGGGCGAAGGGATGACGATTCTTCTGATCGAGCACAACATGGCTTTTGTGATGGAGTTGTGTTCACGGATCACGGTCCTGAACTTCGGCAGCGTGATTACGACCGGCAGCCCCGCTGAAGTGGGTGTGCATCCGGAGGTGATCGAAGCCTACCTGGGAAAGAGCGATCAGTATGCTTGAAGTAACGGATTTGACCGTGGCCTATGGCCACATCGAGGCAGTGCGCAAAATTACCTTCAAGGTGCGGGCGGGAACCGTGGTAACGCTCATCGGCCCCAACGGCGCGGGAAAATCCTCGACCCTCAATGCACTGAGCGGTGTTGCACCGATGCATGGCGGCCGGATTCTGCTGAATGGGCAGGACATCAGCCGCTGGAGTGTGCACCGCCGCGTGGCCGCGGGCCTGGTGCAGGTGCCGGAAGGCCGTCTGGTGCTGGCCGGCATGAGCGTGCGGGAAAATCTGGAACTGGGCGCCTACCGGCGTCCGCGAGGAGAAGTCGCCGCCGACATCGAACGCATGGAGGCCCGCTTTCCGATTCTGAGCGAGCGTCGCAATGCCGCGGCAGGCACGCTCTCCGGCGGCGAGCAGCAGATGCTGGCCATTGCCCGCGGACTGATGGCCCGTCCCAAACTGCTGCTGCTCGATGAACCTTCGCTGGGGCTGGCGCCCCTTTTGGTGCATACGGTCTTTGAAATTGTCAGTGAATTGCGGGACAGCGGCCTGACCATTCTGCTGGTCGAGCAGAATGCCCGCCAGGCACTGGCCGTGTCTTCCCACGGATATGTGATTGAAAGCGGAAAAATCGTGCTGGAAGGGCCGGCCGCCGAACTGCGCTCCGACCCCGCGGTGATTCGCACCTATCTCGGCCAGGGCGTGTGAGTGCTCAGACTGTCGAAAAAACGCTCTGTCACAGCATTTCCCTACAAATATCTCTCCGTCCCATTCCGCTGATCACCCCTCGGACTTTCCACATCTTCCGATAATCGTTGCCGCAGTTACGCCTTCCCCTGTCCGATTGAAATCTCAGGCCTGGAAATGGCTCTCGATGCCTGATTGCCATGCAATTGACAACTGGTAAATTCATAATTCGAGCAAAACCAGCGCGCCATTTCTCGACCCTGTTTCAATTGCCATTAGAAAATTATTGACAATTAATTTTATTTTTGCAATTCATTTTCGGGATATAATTTTTTTCCATGGGGTATATTCATAAAAATACAATCAGTAAAGTATTCCGAAACAGCACCCTTAGAAAAGCATCCGCCAGTTACGGGATTCAGTTTCAAGGCAGCGCAAGTTAATTTCATTAAGGACAGGAAGTTAAGGTTACATTTATTACACCGCGTGGTCCGGAGTCTCTTGAACCATCATCTCGACTGGGATCTCAAACAATCAACTTTTTCAGAAGGGGGATATGGCGATGAAGAAAGAAGAGACGAAAACGATCGTGAAAAAACAAAAAGATGAGAAAATCGGCCGGAGAAAGTTCCTGAAAAATGCAGCCGTGGCAGGAGTGGCCGGCATTGCCGCCACGGCGGGGTTTCCAACGATCATCAAGGCCGAGGGGCCGATTACCATGCGATGGCAGAGCACCTGGCCGTCCAAGGACATCTTCCACGAGTATGCCCTTGACTATGCCAAGAAGGTCAATGACATGACCGGCGGCGATCTCAAGATTGAAGTGTTGCCGGCTGGTTCCGTGGTGCCGGCTTTCAACCTTCTCGACGCGGTATCCAAGGGAACGCTCGACGGCGGCCACGGCGTTCAGGTCTATCACTACGGCAAGCAGAATGCCCTGGCGCTGTGGGGATCGGGTCCGGGCTTCGGCATGGATGCCAACATGATGCTGGCCTGGCACAAGTACGGCGGCGGCAAGGAGCTGCTGGCAAAGTTGTACGAATCCATCGGCGCCAATGTCGTTTCTTTCCCCTACGGGCCGATGTTTACGCAGCCGCTCGGCTGGTTCAAGAAGCCGATAACCAAAATTGAGGATTTCAAGGGCATGAAGTTCCGCACCGTGGGGATCTCGATCGACGTCTTCACCGGCATGGGCGCCGCGGTGAACGCCCTGCCCGGCGGCGAGATCGTGCCGGCCCTTGACCGTGGTCTCCTTGACGGGGCAGAGTTCAATAACGCATCCTCAGACCGCCTGCTCGGCTTCCCCGATGTATCGAAGGTGTGCATGCTGCAGAGCTACCACCAGAACGCCGAGGTTTTTGAGATTCTGTTCAACAAGACCAAGTATGATGCGCTTCCGGAGAAGATGAAGGCCATCATTGCTTACGCCGTGGAGGCGGCTTCGGCTGACCTGTCATGGAAGTCGGTCGACCGCTACTCGCAGGACTACACCGAAATGCAGACAAAGGACAAGGTCAAGTTCTACAAGACTCCCGATGCGATCCTTGCTAAAGAACTCGTGGCCTATGATGAGGCTGCGGCGAAGAAAGCAGAGGCAAACCCGATGTTCAAAGAGATTATGGAATCGCAGAAGAAGTTCGCCGAACGGTCGGTGAAATGGGACATGGATTATAACGTCAACCGGCGCATGGCCTATAACCATTACTTCGGGGAAAGAAGGCTGAATCCAAGAAAGGTTAAGGGGTTTTACAGCATCACCCATCAGCCATCCCGATGCGCGTTCCGCGCCCGGATGGCTGTTTTTCGGATCAGGTGTCATCCATGCAGAAACTACTGCTTACCATTGACAAAATCAGCACTTTTGTCGGGAAAGTCTTCTCCTGGCTCATCGTGTCGCTCACCTTGCTGATCACCTATGAGGTGTTCTCCCGCTACGCGCTCGACGCACCGCACGACTGGGCCTTTGATGGCATGATCCAGATGTACGGAATGCTGTTCATGATGTCAGGCGCCTATACCCTTTCAAAAAACGGCCATGTTCGCGGCGATGTCCTCTATGGTTTTTTTCCGCAGCGCTTGCAGGCCGGGCTTGATCTGATTCTCTACTTCGTCTTTTTCCTGCCCGGGGTGATCGCGCTCTGCTGGGCCGGCTTCATCTATGCAGGCGATTCCTGGCGAATCCTGGAGCACTCGGGCATCACCGCCGACGGCCCCCCGGTCTATCAGTTTAAAACCATCATCCCGTTGCCGGAGCGTTTCTCCTGGTGCAGGGCCTTGTCGAAATCATCCGCTGCGTCCATTGCCTCAAAGACGGCAAGTGGCCCTCGCGCATCCAGGATGTTGTGGAGGTCGACGTCGAAAAACTGAAGGAACAGATGCATGTCAAGGATGAGGATATTGCCCGGCTCGATGCATTCGTCACAACCGGAAAGGGAGCGACAAATGAAAAAGAAGTCTGGTTCGGGCTCTCCATCATGGCTATGGTAGTGATTGCGTTTTCGGATGATGCCGGCCCCGGCGCAGATGACCAATGGCCACCTGGGACTTTTGATGCTGGCGCTGATCGTCGTCGCGATCATGCTTGGCTTTCCCACCGCATTTACGCTGATGGGTTTAGGGACGATGTTCACCTGTCTGCCTATTACAGCGTGAATCCGGCGCTGGCGGTGCAGCATACGCTCGATCTGATGGTGCAGCGGGCCTATGCGGTCATGAGCAACGACGTCCTGATTTCTGTTCCCCTCTTCGTCTTCATGGGGTATCTGGTCGAACGCGCCAACCTGATTGAGAGGCTCTTCAAGAGTCTGCATCTGGCGACCACGCGTATCCCCGGGTCACTCGCCGTTGCAACGGTCGTCACCTGTGCGATCTTCGCCACCGCCTCCGGGATTATCGGCGCGGTGTGACCCTGATGGGGCTGCTTGCTTTTCCGGCGATGCTCAAAGCCGGATACAACGTCCGGCTCGCGGCGGGAGCCGTGACTGCTGGAGGAACCCTCGGCATCCTGATCCCGCCCTCGGTACTTTTGATTCTCTATGGCGCCACCGCCGGGGTCTCGGTGATGCAACTCTATGCCGGCGCTTTCTTCCCCGGACTCATGCTTGCGGGACTCTATATCGGCTACATCATCGTTTACGCAAAGATCAAACCCAGCATCGCGCCTGCCACTCTCCAAGGAGGATCAGTATGTACCACTTCCCGAGTTTGCGGAAGTCATCACCACAATGGAAGCAAAAACGTGATGGTCGGACTGATCGGCGCGATCATAGGCAAACGCAACGCCGACGTACCGATGCCAACGCTGCTCAGCCACTTGGTCATTGCGCTCCTTCCGTTGCTGGCGGCGGCCCTGCTCATGGGTCGATCTATCTTTACATGACGGCACCAACAGTGCTGGACACGACCGGCCTGCAGGAAATGGGCGCCATGGATACGACCGATATCGCCGAACCTGACGCCGGCAGGCTCGCAGGAACCGGAAGAAGCAGGAGGTTTGCAGGAACCAAAGGCCGAAAGCGGCCAAGACGACTCCGTTTACTCCGGTACCACTAGCGGAAATCCCGCAAAAACCTGCCGAGACGGCCGGGACGCCCACAGCCGGTCTGCACCCGCCGAGCGTCCGCCCGCCCCGATGAACTACTGGATCGCTCTCGGGATCTGCCTCGCGGGGTTGCGATTTTCTATGCGATCTTCACTTTTGTTCAGCTTGAGATCTTCAAGATGCTTCTCGGCTCGTTTTTTCCGCTGGCGCTCCTGATCCTCGGGGTCCTGGGGTCGATCGTCGTGGGACTCGCAACACCGACCGAGGCGGCGGCAATGGGATCGTTCGGAGGGTTGTGTTCTGGCGGCCGCCTATGGGCGGCTTAACTTGACAGTGCTGAAGGAAGTCGGTCTTTCTCACCGCCAAAACCAGCGCGATGGTCTGCTGGCTCTTCGTCGGCTCAGGCATTTTCGCCGCGGCTTTCGCGCTGCTGGGCGGGCAGGAGATCATCAATGTATGGGTGAAATCGCTTGACATGACGCCCGATCAATTCATGCTCCTGGCGCAGGTTATCATCTTCCTGCTCGGCTGGCCCCTGGAGTGGACGGAGATCATCGTCATCTTCATGCCGATTTTCATCCCGCTGCTGGCACACTTCGACATCGATCCGCTCTTTTTCGGCCTGCTGGTGGCCCTGAACCTGCAGACGGCGTTCCTGTCGCCCCCGGTGGCGATGGCCGCATTTTACCTGAAGGGCGTGTCGCCGCCGCATGTGACGCTGAACCAGATCTTCCTGGGAATGATGCCGTTCATGGTGATCCAGGTACTCGCGATCTTCCTGCTGTACATGTTCCCGGCGATCGGATTGTGGGTGCCGTCCCTGATTTACAAATGATCACTTCCGGCTGTATGCGGCCGCACTGCCGCCGGTTTCCGAAAGTTGTTACCGGCGAAAAAGGAGGTATGGTCATGAAACCCAAAGTACTGGTCACGCGGGAAATATTTGACGATGTGCTGGAATACCTTTCGCAGTATTTCGAGGTCCAATCCAATCAATCGGATGCTCCGATGGATGCGGAAGCCCTGGCGGCCGCTCTTTTCGATAAACAGGGCGCCGTTATCACCCTTACGGACCGGATTGACGGCAACCTGCTGGCGCGCTGTCCCGGTTTAAAAGCCGTGTGCAATGTGGCGGTGGGTTTTAACAACATCGACATCGAGGCCTGTTCCCGGGCCGGGGTCCTGGCCACCAACACGCCCGGGGTCCTGGATGACAGCACCGCGGATTTCACCTGGGCGCTGATCCTGGCAACGGCCCGGCGGGTGGTGGAATCCGATGCGCATCTGCGCGCCGGACAGTGGAAAGGCTGGCACCTCAAGCAGTTCCTGGGCGCCGACGTGCACCACGCCACGCTGGGCATCCTGGGATTTGGCCGGATCGGCCGCAAGGTAGCGAAAAGGGCATTGGGTTTCGACATGAAGGTCCTTTACCACAGCACCCGGCGGGCAGACCCGGATGCGGAGCGCGCCTGCAACGCCACCTTCGTGAGCAGGGATGCGCTTTTGGCCGAAGCCGACATTCTCAGCCTGCATGTGCCCTACGCCCCATCGACCCACCATTTGATCGGCGGCCCGGAGCTGGCCATGATGAAACCGGGGGCCATCTTGATCAATGCGGCGCGGGGGGGGGTGGTGGACGATGCGGCCCTGGTGGAAGCCTTGACAGTCGGCCGGCTGGCCGGCGCCGGACTTGACGTTTTTGAAAACGAGCCGGCCCTGAACACGGCCCTGATCGCCATGAAAAACGTTGTCCTCACCCCTCACATCGCCAGCTCATCGGCAGCCACGCGGCATGCCATGGCGATGCTGGCCGCCCGGAACCTGGTGGCGGCCCTGACCACGGGAAAACCGCCCAACCTGCTCAATCCCGAGCCGCCAGGGGACGACGCAGGCAAATAGTCCGCTGGAAAAAGATGGGGCTCCATTTCCGCGCAAAGGTGCAAAGTAGTTGTTCAGTTTTTTATGGCGCCTTTGCGCAAATTTTGCTTTTGTCAATTTTCATTCAAGCTTGCCCGAGTTGGGGATTTTGCCGATTGTTCTCAAATCCAAAATCAAATATCCAGACAGCGCTTTGCGCCCTTGGTCTGCGGGAAGCAGCCATGGCCATTCACAGGGGTGATCTGAGCAGCGAAGAACTCACCCGCGCACTTCTGGAAAGGATTCAGGCTCACGAAGACCGGGTGCGGGCCTTCCAGTGGATCGATGTTTCCAGAGCCCTGGACCTTGCCCGCCAGGCAGATAAAAGACAAAAGTCCGGTGTGCCCCTGGGTCCCCTCCACGGCATCGGCATCGGGATCAAGGACATCGTGGAAACCCAGGGCATTCCGACCTCCATGGGTTCCGCGATTTTTGAAGGTTTTGTTCCCGAACGCTCGGCCGCGGTGGTCCGGCACCTGGAGGCTGCCGGCGCCTTCGTGATGGGCAAGACCGTCACCTCGGAGTTTGCCTACTTTACTCCCGGCAAGACCCGCAACCCCTGGAACCCGGCCCATACGCCCGGAGGATCGTCCAGCGGCTCGGCCGCAGCGGTGGCCATGGGGTTCGTTCCCGCAGCGATCGGAACGCAAACCAACGGGTCGGTGATTCGCCCCGCGGCTTATTGCGGGGTCGTGGGCTTCAAACCGACCGCGGGCCTTATTCCTTTAGACGGCATCCATCCCTTCAGTCCCAGCCTCGATCAGGTGGGTGTGTTCACCCGCAGCGTGCCGGATGCCGCCTTTCTGGCGGAGCTTCTTAAGAAAAACAGCCCTGACCCGGTTGCCGGCCGCATCGATGCCGTCATCCCCGGCGATGAACTCCCCGTGGCATCCCCCCCACGACTTGCTGTGGTGCGCTCCCCGGTCTGGCATCTGGCTGATGTAAGCGCCCAAAACCACTTTCTTGCACTGGTGGAACGGCTGCGTGCCGCCGGCGCCGCGGTGGAAGAGCAGGCGTTGCCGCAGGCCTTCGAGCACGCCCACGCCGTACACCGCACCATTATGGTTGCCGAAGGGGCCAGGGTTTTCGAAGATTTGCAGCGCCACCAGCGCCAGCAACTCAGTCAGCGTCTCAACAGGCTTATCGATGAGGGGTTGGGCATAGCTCAGTCCGCCCTGGCCCGTGACCTGGGGCAAAGGAATCAGCTTGCCGGGGATATGGATACATTTTTAAGCGGATTTGACGCGGCGATCACGCCGCCGGCCACGGGCCAGGCCCCCGCGGACCTCACCCAGACCGGAGACCCGGCCTTTTGCACCATCTGGTCCCTGTGCGGGGTACCCGCCATTACCATCCCCGCGGGACAGGGTCCGCAGGGACTGCCTCTCGGGCTGCAAATCATCGGCCCACGATCCGCCGACGGACGCCTTCTCTCCATTGCCCACTGGTGCGACGAAAAACTCGGCTGGGCCGGGAGGATTGCCGTTTAGGAAGTCACCTGGCGGGAGTTTCGATGTCCGGATCGCCCGTAAGGCGTGTGCCGTCGCGCCCGAAGGCATCAAAATAGTCATCTATACGCCTGCGGGCCCGCGCCGGATCATGGTTGTTGAGGTTGAGATTGAGCAGGTCAATGTACCAGGGGGCCTTGAACGGATTCTTGATGTAACGCGCGACGATCTCGCAGGCGATGGGCAGGGTGGTGTCCTTGGAGTCGTCGTGCACATCCCTGTTTTGAGCCCGGCGCAGCTTCCCGTATTCCTCGGCCAGCATCTTGTCGAAGAACCCGGGGGTGAGCGGGTCCCCGGCCTTCACGCCGCTGGCCGCATCGTCTTCGGTGAAACAGGCCTGCTTGTGCAGCCACTCCCAGAGGATACTCAGGCGGATCTCGCCGGTGGCCATATCTTCCATCAGATAAAGCACGTCGTCATTGCCGAAAAAATCGGCCGGCTTGAGTGCCGCGGCCTGAAATCCCCTGCCAAAGGCGTTGCCGTACTGCAGTGCCACGGAGAGCAGATCGCGGGCCCCACGCACCGTGCGCGGGCCCGGTTCAAGCAGGATCAGGTCTTCAGCATCCTGCATGGTGTGGGTCAGCGGCGGGAAGCCGCGGCCCAGTTGGTTGACTTCGCCGGTTTTTTCCCAGACCGGGCGGACGATATGAACCATCTTCCAGTGGGCCACCCATTTGCCGCTGGCGCCGGCCTGCTGCTCGCGCTGACCGCCCGCCACCGCGCGCTTCATCGCCTCGGCCACACCTTTTTGAGAGCCGACCGGAATGTTGGGCTCCATGCCACCCTGCCAGAGGGCGAAACGGCCGTTGCGATCCGGCGTGTTGACCGCGCGCCGCACGCGGTCTTCATAAACCCGCATATACCCGTAGGTCATGGTGATGGCGTCGATGTTGGGATTGTGGAAGGCATTGTCCCAGGCCAGGGCGTCGGCCACGCTGTTGATGTAGTCCCATCGCCCGGTGTTGAAGCCGACAAAACGGCAGGCCAGGGCGGCCCGGATCTCCATCAACTGGTAACAGGCTTCAAGCTGCTCGACCAGCACGTAGACCTTCACGGTCCCGTCGTCAAGGCCCAGATGCTGTTCCAGGCCGCCGAGAATGGCGTTCCACAGGGCAGCCTCCTCGGCGGTCTGGATCTTGGGCAGATAAAGGACAATCGACCGGCCCTGGCTGCGCAAGGTCCGGTGATTGTTGACCACATACAGCACCGCATCGACCATCGCGGCCGAAAAACCTTCGCCGCTGCCGTCACAAATGTGCCGATCGTCCAGGTGCAAGCCCCGGGGGCGGAAAATGCGGGTGGTAAAATTCAACTGCTGCTTCCAGTCTTCGATGATCTTGCGGCCGAAAAAGCCCCTGGCCCAGTCATTCATCTCCGCGGCAACGTTTTCGGCAATGCGAAGGAATGGCTCTTTGAGGGCGAAGGCGATCTTGAGATTGCGCTGGTTGTCCAGCGACATGGTGTCGACCTGGCCGAGGGCATCCTCGCCATCGAACATCCAGCCGTCGGCGCCCGAGAGCAGGGCATAGGCGACATTGCGAATCCCCGCCTCCACCGTTGACCGGGGCCTGGTGGCCGGACCCGTACCCTGGATCCACTGGCACTGTAAATCGCGGGGAATATCCGAGCCGTCGAACTGGCCCGCGCGGGCCTGCTGAACGGTGATTTCGGTGCCCGCAATGGTGGCGGCCGGATCGAGAAAACAGATCCGCCGGCCATCTTTAAACCGCGCGGCCCGCCGTGCGATGCGCGCGTGCATGATCTGCTGGCGGCTATGGTTGAAACCGGCAAGGGCTTCCAGCGCATCGATGGCCTCCGGTGTCAGAACATCCGGGTAGCGTTGCTGAATCCCGTCACGAAGCCGCAGCCGGCCGGAACTTGCCTTTGTCATGTTGTTCGATTCCATGCCTTTCTCCTATCTTCCAATCGCCGGAATTATCGTCAACAGGATCCATGACGCCTTGTCCCCGCCCGATAAAAGGCATTTTCGTTGTCATGCTGGATACCGGATTAAGTCCGGCAAGAAGGAAACCATGGACTGTCGAGCCTGATGAGAACTTGCTTTTATGATGTGATTATAGGGTAGGCATGCTTGCATGTCAATTATAAAGGGGGGATTCCAGGCGTCAATCCTGTTCGAAAATCCCCCCTTTTTGAAAAAAATGGAGGGTATTTATTTTGTACTTGGGGGTGAATCCCAGGTTCCTTCATGAACGGTTACGCGTTTATCACAATTGGGTAATCATTGACATATTTCAGATATTTTGGTATAAGTACTCAAATATGAATTAATGCCTCGGCTGGAATGCCGATTTTCCGGGGTACTCACAGGGCGCCATGATGGATAAATTTTCTATGCCGGAATCTCCCAGCCGTTTTGCATTTCCCATTGCAAACGCGGGTTATCCCCTGATTTTTGCTGCCGCTTTCGCAACAGCCGTGCTGGCCCTGCTGCAATTGCGGATACTGGCGATTCTGGGACTTGCGGTCTCTTTTTTTATTGCGTTTTTCTTCAGGGATCCGGATCGGGTTGTGCCGATTTCCGACGGGGCGGTCATCTCGCCTGCGGACGGCAGGGTGGTCGTTGCCGGCAAAGTGGATCACACCCTTTTTTATGACGGCCCCTGCCAGAAGGTCAGCATCTTCATGTCGGTATTTAATGTTCATGTCAACCGAATTCCCCATGAGGGCCAGGTTGAAAAAATTGAATACCATCCGGGCAAGTTTGTGAATGCCAGCCTCGACAAGGCGTCTGAAGATAACGAACGAAACGCGATTTTCGTAATTACGGACAAGGGCCGGCGCTATTGCGTGGTCCAGATTGCCGGACTGATTGCCAGGCGGATCATCTGCCATATTCAGGCCGGGGAGCCCGTTTACCGGGGACGGCGTTTTGGCTTGATATGCTTTGGGTCGCGCCTGGATGTCTATCTTCCGGCGGATGCCGCGATCAATGTGGCCGTTGGAGACAGGGTCAGGGCCGGGACATCGATCCTGGGGCATCTCGGTTGATTATTCCGCGTGGAATTTCGCGACATTTGCATTTTCAGACGTCCGTTTCGTTGCTTCCGCGCGCGCGGTCCTGATTGCCGCGGCTGAGCGTCCTCCTGCTCCGTTTAACTCAGCGCGGGTTTGATTCTCCGTGTTATTCATGATCCTTGATGAAGCCGCCCGCCTCATCAAGGATCATGTTTTTTTATTTATGGAAAAGAAAACTGAGGTGATGACCATGTCGAAAAAACAATTTCATGTTGCCGTGGCCGGAGCCACCGGGGCTGTTGGCAATCAGATGATTGCCTGCCTGGAAGAACGGAATTTTCCGGTCAAATCCATTAAATTTCTGGCATCTTTCCGCTCTGCGGGAAATAAACTGAATTTCAGGGGCGAGCCGGTGGTGGTTGAGGAAATGACCGAAACCTCCTTTAACGGCATGGATATCGCGCTTGTTTTCAGCCGGCGGCGGCACCAGCACGAAGTTTGCGCCGATTGCAGCCGGGTCCGGATGCGTGGTCATCGACAATTCCAGCGCCTGGCGGATGGACCCCCGGGTGCCGCTGGTGGTTCCGGAAGTCAACAGCCATGCCATTGCCGGCTACACGCAAAAAGGCATTATCGCCAACCCCAACTGCTCGACGATCCAGATGGTGGTGGCCTTGAATCCCATTCACCGGAAATTCGGCATCAAACGCATTGTCGTATCCACCTATCAGGCGGTTTCCGGAACCGGCCAGAAAGCCATTGTCGAGCTGGATGCACAGGTCCGGGCGATCATGAACTGCCGGCCGGTAGAAAACAACGTCTATCCGCACCGCATCGCATTCAACTGCCTGCCGCATATCGATGTGTTTCTGGATAACGGGTATACCAAGGAAGAGATGAAAATGGTCCATGAAACCCGGAAAATCATGGAAGACGACACCATCGGAGTGACGGCGACCACGGTTCGGGTTCCGGTATTTTACAGCCATTCCGAATCCATCAACATTGAAACGCGCCTGCCCATCACCCCGGAGCGGTCAGGGAGATTCTGGCCAGTGCGCCCGGCGTCAAGGTCGTGGATGATATCAAGACCAATACCTATCCCATGCCCATCGATGCCGCGGGCCAGGATCTGACCTATGTGGGCAGGATTCGAAAAGATGAATCCCTTCCCAATGGCATTAACCTGTGGGTTGTGGCCGATAACATTCGAAAAGGGGCGGCAACCAATGCTGTTCAGATTGCCGAAATTCTGGCTGAAACCTATTTGCGATGACAGCCGGGTCAGCCGATCGTATCCTTGGTTTACGCAATCGCATTTAAGAAAAATCTTTATCTCAGGAGTAATAAGTTGGATCGCATACCCATGACAAAAGAGGGCCACGCGGCCCTGAAAATTGAACTGGAACATCTGAAAAAAATCGAAAGGCCCCAGAACATCAAGGCCATCGAAGAGGCGCGGGCTCACGGAGATTTGTCGGAAAATGCAGAATTTGAAGCTGCCAAGGACCGCCAGAGCTTTCTTGAAGGCCGGATACGCGAGCTGGGATACAAGTTGTCAAATGCGGACATCATTGACCCAAGCAAGCTCCCCAAAGACCGGGCATCCTTTGGCTGCCGGGTGCTTCTGGAAAATGTCGACACCGGAGAAACCGTTCAATACCAACTGGTCGGCCCGGAAGAATCGAATATTGAAGAAGGCCGTATTTCCATCACATCCCCGCTGGGGCAGGCCATTCTCGGCAAAAAACCTTCCGATGAGCTGGTCCTGACCGCTCCGGGCGGCAAGCGCTGTTATGAACTGGTGGATATCCTGTAATTCACTGAAAATTTAATTTCCGGAGGTGTTTTTGTGGCAAGAATTACCATCGACGATTGTCTGAAACGGGTACCCAACCGATTCCTTCTGGCCAACATGGTCGCCAGAAGGGTCCGTCAGATCCGCGAGGGTTCCGAGTATCTGGTCAGTTCACCCAAGAATGAAGATATTGTCATTTCATTAAGAGAGGTTGCAGCCGGAAGAATCAAGCTGGTGTCCGAAACCAATGACGGAGATTAGCATCCATTAAGGAATCCGCGCTATTCAGGTCTTTGAACAGAGGGGTCGGCAAGGCCATTCATGACTATGACATGATCGCAAACGGCGACCGGATTGCCGTGGGACTTTCCGGCGGACATGACAGCCTGACCCTTCTGTGGATGCTTCGGGAACGGCTTCGGCGCATTCCCGTTCATTATGAAATACTTCCCATTTACATTGATCCGGGATTTGAGCACGGATTCGGCGCCCGGTTGAAGGATTATTGCAGCCAGTGGGGACTGGGGCTTCGGGTGGAGGAAACCCGGCACGGCATCCTGGCGCACAGTCCGGAAAATCGGGAGAACCCCTGTTTTCTGTGCTCGCACCTGAGGCGAAAGCGGCTGTTTGAAATCGCGGATGAACAGGGCTGCCGAAAGCTGGCCCTGGGGCACAACAAGGATGATCTCATTGAAACCCTGTTTTTAAATATCTGTTACGCCGGCGAAATCTGCACCATGGTGCCGTCCCAGAATTTTTTTCAGGGAAAGTTTACCGTGATCCGGCCGCTGGCCTTTGTGGATGAGACGATCATCCGAAAATTCGCCAAGGAAAACCGGTTTCCTGTTTTTGACAACCCTTGCCCGACATCCAGAACATCCAAACGCAA
Organism: uncultured delta proteobacterium; assembly: GCA_963845015.1. GTDB lineage: Bacteria > Desulfobacterota > Desulfobacteria > Desulfobacterales > Desulfatirhabdiaceae > RAAP-1. Next base: position 32,891 of record CAWJRD010000046.1, on the reverse strand, counting down.
AGAGATCAAGGAGATGCTGGGCCGGCTTTACCTGGGCAACGCCAACGTCAAGGGAAATATTTTCAGGGCAATGAGTCATGTGAGAACGGACTATCTGCTGAAGGACCACTCGAAACGCCGCAAGAGATCAGGAAACCGACATGAATCAACTCAGATACGGGAATCCGGACATGACGTCCCCTCTGCCCTGTAGCGCCTCCATGAAAGACGTTCAGAACCAGCGGGACGACCGCAACATTCCCATCGACAAGGTGGGAATCAAGAACATCCGCTACCCCATCACGGTTCTGGACCGCAGAAACAGCAGGCAGCATACCGTTGCCACCATCAACATGTATGTGGATCTGCCGCACAAATACAAGGGCACCCACATGAGCCGTTTTGTCGAACTGCTCCACCTGTTCCGGCCGGAAATTTCCCTCAAGCGCATCTCCGAGGTGCTGGACCGGATGAAAAAGCATCTCAATGCCGCATCCGCCCATATCGAGGTGTCCTTTCCGTATTTTATCGAGAAAAAAGCCCCGGTCAGCGGCGCTCCCGGCCTGATGGACTACACCTGCAGGATTCTGGGCTCCAGCGATCCGTCACGGCGGAATCGACCTGGTTTCCGAGGTGATCGTTCCGATTTCATCGGTCTGCCCCTGTTCCAAGGAAATCAGCGATGTGGGCGCCCACAATCAGCGGGGCGAGGTGCGGCTGAGCACCCGGTTCAAGAAATTCATCTGGATGGAGGACATGATCGAGCTGGTTGAAGCCTGCTCATCCTGCGAAGTCTACTCCATCCTGAAGCGGGTGGATGAAAAATTCGTCACGGAAAAAGGCTTTACCAATCCCAAATTTGTCGAAGACATCGTCAGGGACGTCGCCAAAAAGCTTTATGCGGACAACAACATCACCTGGTTTTCCGTCAGTGCGGAGAATTTTGAATCCATTCACAATCACAGCGCCTACGCGCATATCACCAGCGGACAGATTCACACGGAAACCTGCCAGGAAGCCAAAAAGCCGAAAAGCTGAAAAAGCCGGGGCCAGGACGCCGGATTCTCAACCTGCCGCCGTTACCGACTTCATGAGCCGGCCAGCCCGCGGATGATTTCCATCACGGGATCAGCGGTTTTGCCGGGGTATTGATCATGACCACGAACCGGTAGCTTCCCCCTTTGCCGTCCTCGATATATCCCGCCCGGGTGCGAACCCCGTCCAGCGTTCCGGTTTTAAACAGCTCGTTTCCCTGCCTTCGCATCAATTGCCGGTACGGATAAAACCGGACCAGGAGCTGATCCATCTGCATTGCGGAAAGCCTGTTCTCCCTTGAGATCCCCGATCCTTCGGCAAGTTGAAGGGTTTCGATTTGCAGCTCTTTTCGCAGGAATTCCTGAGACGCCCGAATGCCTTTATCGATTGTGCCGGGCAGTCCATACGCCTGTATGCCGGCGGCAATGAACAGCTGATTGGCGATAAAATTATTGGAATATTCCATGAGTCTGGATATCACGTCAATCAGCGAATAAGGCGAAACAAACCGGATCAGGAGCCGATCCCCGTCTTCAACCCTGCCGATTCGAATCTGCCCGGACGATGACATCCCCTGCTGCGACAGAAAACTGGCAACCAGATGCCCGGCATACAGCGCGCTTTCTCCCTGGGAATGGGAAAACACGATCCTTCCGGAGTCCGTTCCCGAAGCGCGGATTCGGGATATCGCAAAAGAAACCAGCGGGGTTTGGGACTCCGCGCTGACATATTTGCCGCCGGATGTTTTCTGAAAGCTGATGGTGTTGAAATTGGCGCAGAATGCCCCGTTGGGCGCATCGTAAGGCTCCGTGGTCTCGGTGACTCCGGGAATCCGCAGGGGCTGCTGAAACGCCGAATCATCCAGAACCAGATCCTTGTAATGGTGAATACGGGCCTGAACCTGTCTTGAAAAATCCGGCATCACGTCCGACAAGAACAAGGGATCGCCAAACCCCTTGATCTTCAGATTATTATCCTTGTCCGAATAGCATTCGGTAACAAATCGGAAATCCTCTCCGAGATAGTGAAGCGCCACCAGGGCGGTCAGGATTTTGAGGGTCGATGCCGGAACCAGCAGTTTTTCGGCATTTCTGGATGCCAGAATCTTTCCCTGAGGATCGGTCAACAGCACCGCATCCTTTTCCTGAATCAGGGAAAGCATCCGCGAGACTGCCTGCGACTGATCCGCCAGGGCAGCGGATCCCATAATTCCCAATAAGACACAGAAGAACAACCCCTGCCACAATAAAGCGTTTAAACCTGTTTTATTCATGTCATTTACTATCCAGAATCAACGTGACGGGTCCGTCATTGATCAGCGCAACATCCATCATGGCGCGAAATTGGCCGGTTTTCACGGCAACGCCTTTTTCCCGGACCTTTTCGACAAAGATTTCATAGAGCTGCTCTGCCTTTTCCGGTCCGGCGGCCTGAATATATGACGGCCGCCGGCCCTTGCGGCAGTCCCCCAGCAGTGTAAACTGCGATACCACGAGCATCTCGCCCTGAGTTTCCAGCAGAGAGCGGTTCATTTTTCCGGCTTCATCCTCAAAAATCCGCAAGTGCGGAATTTTCTCCGAAAGAAAGTCCGCATCCCCGGCGTCATCCGCTTCGGACACGCCCAGCAGCACCAGAAGCCCCGGACCGATCCGGCTGATCATCTGATTGTTGACGGTTACCGAACTTTCCTTGACCCGCTGAATTACTGCACGCATGAGTCTTCCTTATCTTTTACAGCCGAGTCCCTGCCGATGGCGCGGTCCGAATATAGCACCGCATGATAATTCGCACGGATCGCTATCGCAAGATTTATGTATGCTAGAATTTTGCTGAATTCTATCGACATCCGTTATCCCAGATGTTGCTTCATATACCTTGCCGTATGCGATATATCGGACATTGCCAGCATTTCCTCCGGGGAACCCGTTGCCACCACCTGCCCGCCGGCATGTCCGCCTTCCGGGCCCAGATCGATGATGACATCGGCCGCCAGAATGATATCCAGATTGTGCTCGATGACCACCACCGTGTTTCCGTGGTCCACCAGGGACTGCAACACCTGAATCAACTGCTCCACATCCGAGGGGTGAAGCCCCGTGGATGGCTCGTCCAGAACATATACCGTATGATCGCCGGACGCCTTGACCAGTTGATGGGCCAGCTTGATGCGCTGGGCTTCCCCGCCGGAAAGGGTGGGGCTCGGCTGACCCAGTCGCAGATACCCCAGGCCGATGTCGCATACCAGGGACAGGGCCCGGCGAATGGCCGGAACCGGCGTAAAAAACGCCAGGGCCTCCTGAAATGTCATATCCAGGACTTCGGAAATGGTTTTCCCCTTGTACACGACCATCAGGGTTTCCAGGTTAAACCGCTTTCCCTGGCAGACGTCGCAGGGAACATAGACATCCGGCAGAAAACTCATTTCGATTTTGTTGTGGCCCTGGCCCTTGCAGGCAGCACAGCGCCCTTCCTCGACATTGAATGAAAACCTTCCGGGCGAATATCCCCGGGTTCTGGCCGCGGGGGTCATGGCAAAAAGCTGGCGGATATCGGCATAGAATCCCACGTAGGATGCCGGAACCGACCGGGGCGTTTTCCCGATGGGGCTGTGATCGACTTCCAGAATCCTTTTCACCGGCTCCCAGCCCCGGATGCTCCGGCACAGCTTTTCCGGAACCGGGCGGCCTTCCAGCCCGCAGCGGATGGCCGGAAACAGCGTTCCCTTCACCAGCGTGGATTTTCCGGAACCCGAAACCCCGGTCACGGCAATCAGGGTATTAAGCGGGAATGCCGTATCGATGGACTTGAGGTTGTTCAGCCAGGCGCCCTGAATCTCAACCCGGGGCTGATCCCGAAAACGCCTGAGACGGCTGGTCAGGCTGCGGGTCTTCTGCTTCAGATATTTTCCGGTAATGGAGGCTTCGGTGTTTTGGATGAACGCCTGGGTTCCCGAAGCCACGATCCGGCCCCCGTCCCGGCCCGCGCCGGGCCCCAGATCGATGATCGTATCGGCCTGGCGGATGGTTTCTTCGTCATGCTCCACGACCAGGACCGTGTTTCCCCGGTCCCGCAGGGTTTTCAGGGCATGGATCAGGATGCCGCTGTCCCGGGGGTGAAGCCCGATGGTCGGCTCATCCAGAATATAGAGAATCCCGGTGAGATTGGACCCGAGCTGCGCGGCAAGCCTGACCCGCTGCGCTTCCCCGCCGGAAAGGGTGTCCCCGCTTCTTCCCAGGGAGAGATAGGACAGCCCCAACTGGTTCAACAGGGCCAGGCGGGACAGGATTTCGGAGATGACCGGTTCGGCAACGGGTTTTTCCGCTTCGCTGAACAAAAAAAAGGCTTTGATCATGCTTTCAAGCTGCCCGGCTGTTGTCTGCATCAAATCCCATATCGAAAATCCGCCGATGCTTACCGACAGGGCCAGGGGCTTCAGCCGGCTTCCCTGGCACTGGGGACAGACGCTGCGCCGGCCGTCATCGGAATCTTCAATCTGCCCCAGTCCCCCGCAGGCCGCGCATGCCCCCTGGGGGCTGTTAAAGGAAAAAAGCCGGGGGTCCAGGGGCTCCAGCCCGGTTCCGCAGGTCGGGCAAACCCCCTTCAGGCTGAAAACCGTTTCATTCCCCAGGGCCTCAACCACCGTAAAACTGCCGTTTCCTTCAGAAAGCGCCGTGTCCAGCAAAGGCGTCAGCAGTTCGGGATTCAACCTGCCGGATGCCCACCGGCCGGTCTCCAGCTCGATGGTGTGTTCATGATAGCGGCTGAGCGCCATTCCGGGCAGGATCTCCGTCCATGCGCCGTCGATTTTGGCGCGATTGATGCCGCTTTTCAGCGCCCTTGAAAGCACATCCTTGTGAAACCCTTTCCTGCCGCTCACTTTTGGCGTCAGGATGGATGCGGACACGCCGGAGTAACGCCGCAGGATCTCGTCGAAAATGGCCTGCCGGGTCTGGGTCACCAGTCTTTTGCCGCATCCCGGGCAGTGGCGGTCTCCGAGCTTGCTGTATAAAAGCCTTAAAAAATGATAGATCTCCGTAAGCGTTGCGACCGTGGACCTGCGGCTGGAATGGCTGATGCGCTGCTCGATGGCCACGGTCGGGGACAGCCCGGTGATCCGGTCCACGTCCGGACGCTCCAGAATGGTCATGTACTGGCGGACATACGGGGCCAGGCTCTCCAGATACCGGCGCTGGCCTTCGGCGAACAGGACGTCAAAGGCAAGGGAGGACTTCCCCGACCCGGATACGCCGGTCATCACGACCAGTTGATTGCGGGGAATGGATACGGTGACATTTTTCAGGTTGTGCTCCCTGGCGCCGCTGACGACGATGGCGCCGCCCCAGGCAGCCGCCGGCTCTGAAACAGCGGCGGGAATCATCGGCATTTCCAAGGGGTTTCCGGGTCTGAGGTATTCCCGCAAGTATCTGCCGGTATGCGAGTCGCCGCACGCCGAAACCGCTTCGGGCGTTCCCGAGACCACCACGGTTCCGCCGGCATCCCCGCCTTCCGGCCCCAGGTCGATCACCCAGTCGGCGGTCTTGATCACATCCAGGTTATGCTCGATCACCAGGACCGTATGGCCTTTTGCCGTGAGGCGCTGAAACACTTCAAGAAGTTTTTCGATGTCCTGGAAATGAAGTCCCGTGGTGGGTTCATCCAGGATGAAGAGCCGGTTTCGGCTCCCGGATTCCTGCAGAAACCGGGAAAGCTTCAGGCGCTGGGCCTCCCCGCCGGAGAGCGTGTTCAGGGGCTGGCCAAGCCTCAGATACCCCAGCCCCACATCGGAAAGCGTGGCCAGGGGTCCCGTGATCTGGGGAATGTCCGCGAAAACGGCCAGGGCTTCATCCGTGGTCAGGTTAAAGATGTCCGAAATATTCAGGCCGTTGTAGCGGATGTTCAGGGCCTCCGGGCCATAGCGTTTTCCGCCGCATGTCGGGCAGGTCACAAAAACATCCGAGAGAAACTGCATCTCGATTTTTTCAAATCCTTCGCCCTTGCAGGCTTCACACCGTCCGCCGGGAACATTGAAGGAAAAATATCCGGCGGACATTTTTTGTTCACGGGCCTGCGGGGTATTGGCCAGGCGCTTTCGAAGGGGGTCCATGGCCCCGGTATAGGTCAGGGCATTGGCTCTGGGGGTTCGTCCCACCGCATGCTGATCCACCAGAACCGCTTCGGAGATGTGCTCCAGCCCCTGGATGGCCCGATACCTTCCCGGACGCTCCGATGCCTGGCCCTTGATCCTCTGGATGGCTTTAAACAGGATATCGCCGGCCAGGGTGGATTTTCCCGATCCGGACACGCCGGTAATACAGGTCATCACCCCGAGCGGAATGGCGACCGTCACGTCCTTCAAATTGTTCTCGGACGCCCCTTCGATCCGTATCCATTTAAGGTCTCTTTGTATTTTTCCGCGCGGCGGGATGGGAATGCGCCGTTTTCCCGTCAGATAGTCACCCGTAAGGGTCCCGGCGATCCGGGACGCGGGGCCGTCGTACATGATTTCGCCGCCGTTCTCGCCGGCCCTGGGACCCATGTCCAGAATCCGGTCGGCCTGGCGGATGATCTCGGGATCGTGCTCCACCACGACGATGGTGTTGGGAAGATCCCGAAGCCGCTTCAGGATTTCAACCAGGCGGCCGCAGTCCCTGGGATGAAGCCCGATGCTGGGCTCATCCAGGACATAGAGGGCATTGACCATGGAAGAGCCCAGGCTGGACGCCAGCGCCACGCGCTGGACTTCGCCCCCGGAAAGGGTCCTGGACTGCCGGTCCAGGGTCAGATACCCCAGCCCCACATCCTGAAGAAATTTGATCCGGGACAGAACTTCATCATAGATCATCCGGCTGGCGTTGTCCGTGGCGTCCATGTCAAGGGCTGTAAAAAACGATGCGGCCTCCGTGACATTCAGGCTATAGACGTCCGGTATCGTTCTGCCGGCCAGCCGGTAGAGCAGGGTCTCGGGTTTAAACCGGGTTCCGTTGCAATGCCTGCAGACCGCGTAACTGCGATAGCGCGACAGAAATACCCGCACCGGCAGCTTGTAGGTTTTGGTTTCCAGCCATTTGAAAAAACCGCGCACCCCGTAATATGCCGGCGTGCCTTCAAGAATGGCCTCCCTCTGGTCCGGCGGCAGTTTATCAAACGGAATGCGGGTGGGTATTCCCTGTTTCTGGCAGAAAGCCATCAGCTCTTCAAACTCGACCTTCCGGTCCGAGTCCGTTCCCCATGGTTTGATGGCACCCTGTTCCAAAGACCTTGCCGGGTCCGGAATCACCAGATCCCAGTCGATGTCGATGGTTCTGCCGAACCCCCGGCAGGCATCGCAGGCCCCGACCGGGCTGTTGAAGGAAAAGAGATTGGGAACGGCGGGGGCGTAGGAGATCCCGCAGGAAGCGCACGCCAGTCCCCGGCTGAAAGACTGGCGATCCAGAGGACCCGCCCACAGATCGATGTGGCCGGCGCCCCATTGAAATGCCTGCTCCAGGGAATCCATGATCCGGGGCTGGTCCACAGCCCGGAAGCGAAGCCTGTCGACCAGAATGTGCAGGGGCAACGGGATTTCCCGAGTTGACAGCTCCGACAACTGGCCGGTCCGTCCCCCATCCACATAGCGGTCAAACCCCATGCGAATCCACGGCTGCAAAGCATCCGGTTTCGGGTCAGGATCGAGTACAACCGGAAACGTGATGCGAATTTCCGTTCCCTCGGTCATGTCCTGAAGCGCCTTCCAGACGTGAAGCGGGGTCTCCGGCAGCACCGGTTTGCCGCACACCCTGCAGTGAAGCTGTCCCATACGGGCGTACAGGAGCTTGACATAATCGGTCAACTCCGTCATGGTGCCCACGGTGGAACGGGATGTTCTGACGGGGTCCTTCCGGTCGATGGCGATGGCCGGCGGTATTCCCAGAATGGAATCCACTTGCGGCCGGTCCATCCGGTCCATGAACTGCCGGGCATAGGGCGAAAATGTTTCCACATAGCGCCGCTGGCCTTCGGCGTAGAGGGTGTCGAAGGCCAGGGAGGATTTGCCGGAACCGCTGACGCCGGTGATCACCGTTATCCGGTTCAGGGGGATGTTCAGGTCAAGGTTTTTCAGGTTGTGCTGTCTGGCGCCGCGAACGACGATTGCTGGAGTTTTCATTGGCCAAAGATGATACATCCATGGCACTTTTTCAAGGTCGTCGATCCACGAAAAAAAACGAGAACTACTCAGGTATTTCAGAATTCAGGAGTCAGAATTCAGAATGGCCCGCCGGTTTATGCGCATTTTCTTTGTTAGCCTTGACACTTGGGAACAGAAAAAGTATAAATTACAAAGGTTGTTATTTAATGATAATGATTTCGTGTTTTGGGTTACGAACGCTTTTCATGGTCTGGAAATCGGAAGTATGAGCGGAACCGATTATCAGCGGCGGATTGTCCGAGGGCGAAATACCCTCGGCTGGAGGAAATTATGTTTGGCATCGGCATGCAGGAATTGCTCCTGATTCTGGTCATTGCGCTCATCATTCTCGGCCCCAAAAAGCTGCCGGATGTGGCCAAGTCCCTGGGAAAGGCGCTGAATGAATTCAAGCGGGCCACCAGTGACCTCAAGGAATCCCTGGAAGTGGATCACAGCCTGAACACCGTCAAAAAATCGTTTGATGCCATGAACGACACCCCGCCGGTAGCCGGCGCCCCGGCTCCCGCTCCGGGCCTTCGGAGACTGCCGTTCCCTCACCTTCTCCCGAACCAGCCGCCCCCAAGACCCCAGAGCCACCCCATGCCGCCAGTTGACAGGATTCTCCCATGAACGATGAAGAGAAAATCCCTTTCACTTCCCATCTGGAAGAGCTACGAAAACGCCTGATCACCTGTTTTATCGCTGTCGGCGTCGGATTTGTTCTGGCTTACAGCGTTAAGGAATGGCTGTTTCATCTGCTGACCGCCCCGCTGATCTCGGTCATGCAGCCGGGTGAAAAACTGATTTTTACCAGCCTTCCGGAGGCGTTTTTTGTATATCTGAAAGTGGCGTTTTTGTCCGGCATCCTCCTGGCCATCCCTGTCATTTTATACCAGTTCTGGATGTTCATCGCTCCCGGGCTTTATCATGAAGAAAGACGGCATCTTGCCCCCATCATGGTACTGTCCATATTCTTTTTTATCGGCGGCGGGCTTTTCGGCTATTTTGTCGTCTTTCCCATCGGATTTGAGTTTTTCCTCAGCTTTGCCACGGACTCCATCCGGCCGCTGCTGACCATGCGGGAATTCTTAGACTTTGCCTCGCTGTTTCTGCTGGTCTTCGGCCTGATTTTCGAGCTTCCGCTGGTCCTGGTTTTTCTGGTAAAACTGGGCATTATTTCCATTGACTTTTTAACCAAAAACAGAAAATATGCCATCCTTGTGATCTTTATCATCGCAGCCATTTTAACGCCGCCGGATGTGGTTTCACAGACGCTCATGGCCATTCCCATGATGGCGCTCTACGAAATCGGCATTATCGGCGCCAGAATCTTTGTCCGCAAAAAACCTCGGGAAGATACTCCGGAAGACGCCCCGGCGGATACTCCGGAAGAAACCCCCTGAGAGACAGTTACGGGTTCTTGGCCGCGGATACATCAGTAAGTTGCGGCGGAAGAACATTTGCTGGTACAACAATTGTTAACAAGGGAAAGGAGGAAAAGGTCGTATGAAGAAAACATTGTGGGTTGTATTGGTGGTCGGTATTGCAGTGGTGTTTGCCTCAGCCGCCCTCTACGCGGGAACCAAGGCGCCGGATGTCATCAAAATGGAAAACAAGCTCTATCCCAAACATGAAAAAGGCATCGTCGAGTTTTCGCACAAGAAACATGTTGTCGAATACAAGGGCGCCTGCGGGGACTGCCATCATGACAAGGACGGGAAACCGCTGGCAACGCTGAAAGACGGCGACAATGTTCAGAGCTGCGCCGAATGCCACAAGAAACCCGGTGAAAAACCAAAGGGAAAAGACGCTCCCAAACTGACGGACAAAGAAGTGCTGGAATTTCATGCCGAAGCCATGCACAAGAACTGTCAGGGATGTCACAAGGAAATGAACAAAAAGAATAATAACCAGAATGCCCCAACAACTTGCGTAAAATGCCATCCGAAAACCACTTAAGCGTTTGACCCGGCCAAAATATATTAAACTGGTCCGGAAGTGATGTTTTAAAGCAGGGCAGGCTTCTCTTTAAGAGAGGAACCTGCCCTGTTTTTGTTCCTGCTTCTTTCTGCCCGACATCAAACGGCAGATACCGGATCCAAAAATGAAACAGGCAGAAAAGCCTGCGCTTCCTGCCTGTAAATCTTTTTTATTGCTCAATAATCATCCGGCAACATCGATGCCGAGATTGCATCCCAGATGGGGATCGGGGTTTTCACATTCAAAATTGAAATGACGGGTGTCGATATGTCCGCTTTCCCGTTCTTCCTCTGACTCGATATATGAATATTCATTTACAGAGCTTTCCATAAGGCGCCTCCTGGTTTGAACTTGTTTGATTATGGTATCATGAGCTTCCACATCTTTTGATAATTATTCCTAAAGCTCTTTAGAACTATACTAAGGCAGCCTTTCAGGTTGTCAAGAACCGGGTTGTCGGCATCCGTCTTTTTTCTACAGCGTATGGAACCCCAGCCCCAGTGCCTTTCTTCGCTCTTCGATATGGCGGCGGATGAGAATCGCCGATTTTTCCGGGTCCGGCTCCACCGCAAAAACCGCACCGACAACATCCCTTAGCCCTTCCGTGAGCAGTTTGACCACATTCAGGCTTCCGGCAATGGGCGGCATGGGGCCCAGAACCGTGTAAACCCCGGAAGCCACGAAATACGCGCCGATGGACACGGCTTTTTCGGAATACCATTCGGGCGCGGCCCCGGCAATGGGAAGATCGCTGATATCCGCATTCAGGGCATTGGCCAGTGCGCTGGCCAGCATCAGAATGCGCACGTTGTCCACGCAACTGCCAAAATGCAGCACGGGCGGAATTCCCAGGGACCCGCAGACCTCTTTTAAACCCGGACCGGCAAATTGAATGGCATCCGGCATCTTGAAACCGGCCTTGGCGGTGGCGATGGCCGCGCACCCGGTATCCACGACCAGGATGTCGTTTTCAATCAGGCGCCGGGCCAGCGTCACATGCCCGTAATCATGCAGGATCTTGGGGTTGTTGCAGCCCACGATCCCGGCTGCGCCGCGGATTTTTCCGGCCTTGATGGCATCCAGCAGCGGCGCCGCGGATCCGCCAAGGGCGCCGACAATGGCTTCAACCGAAAACCCGCCGATGGATTTCACCGGTTCCACCGGCAGATAGACCTTGCGCCGTTTGTCAAAATTTTCGATGGCCTCCCGCACCAGAACCTTGGCCAGTTCTTCGGCATTTTCGGGATGAAATTCCCGGTGCTGCATTCCGGGGAATCGGGCCTTGTCGCTGGTGCTGATCATGAGGGTGTGATAGCAGGAAGCCACCTGCCCCAGAGACGGCATGATGCACTGATAATCCACGAGCATCATTTCCACGGCGCCCGTGGAAAGCACCAGCTCTGTCATCAGGTGATTGCCGGCCATGGGGATGCCATGCCGCATCAGAAGCTCGTTTCCGGTGCAGCAGACGCCGGCAAGATTGATGCCCGCGGCGCCTTTGCTTTTCGCCAGTTGAATCAGTTCCGAAGACCGGCAGGCCGTCAGGATCATCTCGGAAACCACGGGATTATGCCCATGCACCACGATGTTGACCTGGTCTTTTTTAAGCACCCCGACATTGACGCTGGTAGGCTTTGGGGAAGGCGTTCCAAAGAGGATGTCGGAGACATCCGTGGCAATCATGGAACCGCCCCACCCATCGGATAGGGCATTGCGGAGCCCCTGGAGCAGCAGGCTCTGCCAGCCGTTATCCACGCCCATATGCGTGCGATGCATCATTTCCGATGTTTCCCGGTCGATTCCCCGGGGCGTTATGCCCACATTTCTTCCAGAGTTCCCGCCGTTTTGCAGGGGCCCGCTTGACCAGGGCCAGCTCGGGGATCCGGGTGCCGTAATCCTCCTGCATGGCATGGGCCAGTTCACCGGCAATGACAAGCATATCCTTGCCCTGGGTTTCGATGCCGTAATCGGCGGCAACAACTTTCAGTTTTTCCGTGTCACGGATGGCATATCCCGGCGCGCGGCCTTTGGCGACATTGGCAAGGACCTCGACCAGGTCCCGTCCATGATCCGAATGGGAGGCAGCGCCGGCGGCAATCATGCGGCAGAGATTCCGGGCCACGATAATGTCGGCGTCCGCCCCGCAAACGCCTTGTTGCGGGCCCTCGCCGAATGGGTCCACCCGGCAGGGCCCCATGACGCAGTTCCGGCAGCTCAGCCCCAGGTCGCAGTATCCGCACTGGGGAAGCTGGGCCTGATGGCGATCCCAAACGGTTTCGATCTGATCCGCCTGTGCTTTCTTGAGAAGCAACTGCCCGTCTTCGGTAATGGTCTGTTGATGAAAGGTGCTGGACATGGTTACCTCCTTAGGCCGCCTGTCTGACGGCAATCTGTGCGCGTTTGATGGTATTCAGCAGGGTAAAGCCAGGCGAGCCCTGGGGGATGTCGAACCCAGATGAAATGCTTTGACTGACCTGGTCTGTTTTCCGCTTCAACGCCCTTGCAGGGTCTTCGAAGGTCAAGGCGCCGGATTTGCAGGCTTCCACACAGGCGGGCATCAACCCCTGCTGCTGCCGCTCCATGCAGTTGTCGCATTTGATGGCAACGGCCTTTTTCGGCGGTGCGGAGCTGTCTTCATGATACCGGATCACGCCGAACGGGCAGGCCATGGCGCATGAGGCGCAGTTGATGCAGCGGTCCGGGTCGATGAGAACCGTTTCCGTCCGAAGATCCCGGTAGATCGCACCTGGCAGGCATGCCAGCATGCAGGGCGCCGGATTGCAATGTCTGCAGCGGTTGGGAAACCCTTCGTCATAAAGCCCTACGCCCACATGAATCCGGGGTTTTGGCAAAGGGGTTTCCCGGATTGCCGAATAAAGCTGACGGGTCCGGGAATGGGCCGTGGCGCAGGCCGCCATGCACTGCATGCATCCCACGCACCGTTCCGGATGAACGATAACCTGATTCATAAAAGCCTCCTTTCAGAACATCAAGGATTTGAGGGAAAGATGGGGTTCCAGCAATTTTCTTTTTGAGCCCCGGACCGGGATTTCATTCTGGATCATGGCCGTCAGAATCCCGCCGGTTTCAATCCGGTTGACGAGTGTGGCGCCGATGAGGCGGTCCCCTTCAAAGACCAGCCGGCGGTAGGTGTTCAGGCGCCGGTTGTGTTCGCTAATCAGCGTAAAACGCGGATCATCCGGCGCATTCACCCATCCGGCAGCCAGAATATCCAGGCCGAAGATGCGAATGACGTTCCGGCTCAGGCTTCCCTTGTAAGATACGCGCCGTCCGGCCATGTTCATACCGGCAATCCGCCCCTGAGCGACGGCTTCCGGCCAGATCGCATTCACCCAGCGGATTTTTCTGGCGATATCCATGGATTCCGCCACATCGCCGGCGGCATAAATGCCGGGGCAGGTGGTTTGCAGGTGATCGTCAACCACAATTCCCAGGTCCACCTGAATCCGGTCCCGGGGGACAAAGGAGACGGACGGCAGAACCCCTTTGCCGACGATGACAAGTTCGCAGGAAACCTCGGATCCATCGGATAGATAAGCGCCGGTCACGGTACCGGCCCCCTTGAAAGCCGTTACCTCCACGCCCACCCGAACATTCAGGCCCCGGCGGGTCAGTTCGGCCAGAATCATGCAGCCTGCCGTCTCGTCCACCTGAAGGGAGAGGGGGTAAGCGGATTGAATGAGCATGGTCACGTCGATTCCCCGGTGAAGCAGTCCGCTGGCAGCCTTGAATCCGACCAGGCCGCCGCCCAGGACCAGGGCACGACGCGTTTCGGGCAGCGCTTCCAGCATCTTCATCACCTGATGCTGATTTCGCATGAAAAAGATGTTGGTTAAATGTTCAGTACGCGCTTTGATGGGCCGGGGGTCGGCGCCGGAAGCAATGAGGAGGGTGTCATAGGGCAGGGTTTTCCCATCAGAGAGAAACAGGGTTTTTGCGTCCACATCCATTCGGGCGACCCGGCTCCCGAGTACCGGGGTGATGTTGAGGGCCTCGTAAAAGTCGGAACCCCGAATGGGAAGTTTCGATGGGGAAACAATTCCTTCGAGGACTAGGCTGATCATGGGTCGGCAATACGGGACAACCGGCTCGTCGCCGATCATGAAAATACTGCCGGAACCGTCCAGTTCCCGGATGGACTCGGCGGCGCTGACACCGGCAATGCCGTTTCCGATGATGACATGATTCATGCTAACCTCCTTTACGAATCCGGCTGAAGGTCATGTGTTCGTGCGCCGCATCCAGATAATTCCGGATGGGATCGGCAATTTTGGGAATGATTTCATGGGGAAATTCCTTTCTGAATGTCGCAGGAGCGCCGGCAACCAGGTGGAACGGCCCGACAATCTGGCCTTCTTTCAAAAGGGAGCCGGCAGCCACCATGGATCCCGTCAGAACCCGGCATTCATTCAGCAGCAGAGACCCCATGCCGATCAGGCAGTAATCTTCAATATAACAGCCATGCACCACGACATTGTGGCCGACGGTGACATGCTTTCCGATATGCGCGGGCTTTCCGTAATCCGTATGCACCGTGCAGTTGTCCTGGACATTGGCGTTTTCTCCGACAAAAATCGGGGCCATATCCCCTCTGAGCACCGCACCGTACCAGATGCTGGCCCCATCCCGGATTTCAACATCCCCGACAATCACCGCGGTGGGCGCAATAAATACATTGTTGCCGATACGGGGTTTTTTCTCTCCCAATTCTATGATCATTACAAAGCCTTTGATGTTTCTCTTACATGAAGATTCATTCTTATAATTTTGCGGCTCGGATTGAAGATAAAACGGCTTCAACAGCCTGAATCTTCATCCTTCGGTCTTTTGCTTTAAAACCTGATTTACTCATAAAACAAAGAAATTTAAGAGTCAAAATAAATGATCGATTCTCATCCCCTTTATGGACAATTCAACGCACATGGGGTAAGATATATCTTATTCATGGTTCTGAAGAAACTTAACAGAACCCGCTTCACCCTCAACCCATAAAAATGATGCCCATGAAAGATTATTATCAGATCCTGGGGGTCTCCAAAGAGGCCCCCTCACAGAAAATCAAGGCTGCTTACCGGGAAAAGGCTTTTTTGTATCATCCGGACCGCTGTAAAGATCCGGCCGGCGCGGAACAGATGAAGGCCGTCAACGAAGCCTATGCCGTTTTGTCCAACCCCCGGAAACGGAAGGAATACGATTTGCTGAAGCAGCAGTATGGCGATGCCGCTTATGGACAATTCCGCAAATCCTATTCGGATCAGGATATCTTCAAGGGGTCCGACATCCAGCAGATATTTGAGGAAATGGCCAAGTCGTTCGGCATTCGCGGATTTGATGCCATATTCAAGGAATACTACGGCCAGAACTATAAAACATTCGAACTCAAACGGCCCGGGCTTAATATCCAGGGCTTTTTTTTCAGCGGAGTCCGTCCAATGCCTTCTCTAAATAAACAATCCATCAAGGAAAAATTGGGAAACATCTCCCAGCAACTGCTTCAGAAAGCAACCACCGGCCAGCCGCAAAAAGGCGCCGACTATCACGATGTCATCCGCATCGATCCGGCGCTGGCGGAAAATGGCGGCCCTTACGCCTACCAACTAAGGGCGTATGGCAGAAAGCTTGTGGTGAAAATTCCACCGGGAACGCGCGAAGGCCAAAAAATCCGGCTGGCGGGCATGGGGGAAGAAGGAAAAAACGGCATGCCTTCCGGAGATTTATTTCTCAAAGTCACCCTGCAAAAATCCCTGTTTGAAAAAATCAAGGCCATGCTGCCACACAAAAGCAAAAAAAGCTGAAAGCCAGAGCTTCCATCGTGGATATTTATTACGTTGACGGCAAATTTGTTCCGGCCGATGAAGCGGTGATTCCGGTAACCGATCTGGCCGTTCTCCGGGGCCTGGGCGCATTTGATTTCATGCGTACCTATAGCGGGAAACCATTTTGCCTTCGGGCACATCTGGAGCGGCTTGAAGCCTCCACCCGGAAAATCGGGCTCCCGTTTCCCTGGACAACGGATGTGCTTGCCCAGCTTGTCATGGAAACACTCAGCCGCAATTCCCACATGGAATCCAACGTCCGGATTATCATTACCGGCGGTTCCAGCCCGGATTTCATGAATCCCCAGGGAAATCCCCGGCTGATCATCATGGTTTCTCCGCTTCCCGACATGCCTGAAAAGTGGTATCGTGATGGGATCCACATCATCACCCATATGGCCGAAAGACCCCTTGCCGGCGCCAAAAGCATCAACTACGTTCAGGCGTCCCTGGCCCTTGAAACCGCCCGTCAGAAGGGCGCCCAGGAAGCCGTTTACACGATTCCCCAGGGGCTGGTGCTCGAAGGCACCACATCCAATATTTTTGCCATATCAGCAGGCAGACTGATCACCCCGGGAAGGGGAATTCTTCCCGGAATTACCCGCCAGGTCATACTGGATCTGGCGCGATCCCATTTTTCAGTTAAAATTCGGGATGTTTTTCTTTCGGAGCTTCTTGAGGCCGATGAAGTATTCATCTGCGGCACCAACAAAGGCATTGTCCCGGTTGTCCAGGTGGATGACACCGTTATCGGAGACGGAAAACCCGGCCCCGGGACCCGCCTGCTGATCCGGAGCTTTCCGGATTTTGTCCGCACCTACGATGCGCCGCTGACAGCTTTGTAGAACGATGATTTATATCATCACAGGTTATTCGAGCCGCCGTCTTTGGCATCTGACCGCGGATCGACGACCACGATGGTCAGTCCCTTGGCTTTTAGAATCAGCCGCTCGACAATCGTCTTTCTGCCCAGCCAGTTCTTCCAGAATGGCAGCGGGCTGGGGCGGCCGATGACGATATGTCCCACCCGGTATTCCCTGGCAAAATGCAGAATCGTGTCCGCAATGTCCTCGCCTTTGTAGGTAAAGACCATTGCGCCAAGCGCATTGGCCAGCGTCAGGGTGTCCAGCAGGTAGCGCTGCGTTGTCGCGTCAATAACGGTCGGCGCTTCTTTCGGCGTCTGGATATAGACGGCATACCAGTCACGGTTCAGGCGCCCGGCAATCCGGGACCCATAGCGAAGCAGCATGGCACTGTTGGGACCCCGCGAGCTCAGACACACCATCACCTGATCGGGCACGGCGTGCTGCTCCTCCTTGGGAACGCTGCGGCGCTTGATATCGAGTTGTGACGCCAGTTCCCGAAGCGTCAGTTCCCGAAGCTCATCCAGTTTGGTGCGCTGAAAGAAATGCTCCAGGGCAGTGGATACCCGTTCTTTCGGATAAACCTTGCCTTCGCGCAGGCGCTGCTGAAGGTCCTCGGGCGCCAGATCCACATTCACGATTTCATCCGCGTCAAAAAGCACGGAATCCGGCAGCCGTTCATGCACTTTTACGCCCACCAGGTTTTCCACCGTGTCATAGAGGCTTTCCAGATGCTGGATGTTGAGCGTGCTGATCACGTGAATGCCCGCATCCAGAAGAATCTGAACATCCTGGTAGCGTTTGAGGTTTTTCCCGCCGGGCGCATTGGAATGCGCCAGTTCGTCCACCAGCGCCACTTTTGGCTGGCGCGCCAGAACCGCATCCAGGTCCATCTCGTCAATCGTGATGCCGTGATACTGAATCCGGCGGCGCGGAACGACTTCCAGGCCTTCGACGAGGCCTGCTGTTTCCGCGCGGCCGTGTGTCTCCACCAGCCCCACGACCACATCGATCCCCTCCTGCTTGATCCGGCGGCCTTCAAGCAGCATCTGCCATGTTTTTCCGACGCCCGGTCCATACCCCAGATAAATCTTCAGCTTGCCGCGCTCGGCGCGGCGGATCATTCTGAGAAAACTGAGTGCCTTATCGTCGGAAGTCATGGGATTTGATTACTCCTTGACTGCATCCAGCGCAAGATTAAGTTCAAGAACGTTCACACCGGGCTCGCCCAGAAACCCAAGATCGGGTCCATCAATATGATTTTGAATCAGGATTCGAACCGCTGCTTCGGATATCCCTCTGGCCCTTGCAACGCGAGCGGACTGAAGCCCGGCGTTTCCGAGGCTGATGTGGGGGTCCAGGCCGCTGGCGGATGCGGTGACGGCATCCGCCGGGATTTTAACGGATAGGGCAATGCCGTTCTCGGCCCGATATGCGGCAACGCGATCTTTTACCTGATCCGCAAGCTTTTTGGAAAGCGGCCCCAGATTGCTGGCGCCTGAACTGGCCGCATCATACCCCTCTCCCGCGGCCGACGGGCGCGGATGGAAATATTGCGGTGCGGCAAATCCCTGGGCAATCAGCCGGCTGCCAAGCACATGGCCATCCCGAAGGACGAGCGATCCGTTTGCCTTGGAAAAGAATCCGATCTGCGCAATACCCCAGACAATCGCCGGATAAACGCCGCACAATATAACGGCCAAAGCCACCGTGGCCATCACGGCCAGCTTCACTTCCTTTATAAACGCCTCTGGTTTCATGAGCACTTCCTTCAGGCCAGATGGAGCCATGTAATGGCGATATCGATCAATTTGATTCCGATGAACGGCGCGATGATGCCCCCCAGTCCATAGATCAGCAGATTCCGCCGCAGAATCGCCACGGCGCCCATGGGGCGGAAGGTAACCCCCCGCAGGGCGATCGGAATGAGCGCCACGATGATGAGCGCATTGAAGATAATGGCGCTTAAAATGGCGCTCTGGGAAGAATGCAGTCGCATCACGTTCAGCGCGGCGATCTGCGGGAACGTGGCAACGAGCATGGCCGGGATGATGGCGAAATACTTGGCCACGTCATTGGCGACACTGAATGTTGTCAGGGCGCCGCGGGTCATGAGGAGCTGCTTGCCGATTTCAACGATTTCAATAAGCTTTGTGGGATTCGAGTCCAGATCCACCATGTTTCCCGCTTCCTTGGCCGCCTGGGTCCCGCTGTTCATGGCAACGCCGACATCCGCCTGGGCAAGGGCCGGCGCATCGTTGGTGCCATCGCCTGTCATGGCCACCAGATGCCCCGCGGCCTGCTCGCGGCGGATGAGGGCCAGTTTGTCCTCGGGCCGCGCCTCGGCCAGAAAGTCATCCAGACCCGCCTCTTTGGCAATGGTCGCCGCAGTCAAGGGATTGTCCCCGGTAATCATGATCGTTCGGATCCCCATGGCCCGAAACCGCTTGAAACGATCCGGAAGCCCGCCCTTGACGATATCCTTGAGATAAATGACGCCGAAGACTTTTTCGGAACCGGCAACCACCAGTGGCGTCCCGCCCATCTGGGAGATCCGATCGACATCGGCCTCGACTTCAGCCGGCAGGCCGGCGCCGATGAATCCGCGAATGGCGTCCGCAGCGCCTTTGCGGTATTGCCTGGCCATCCACATCCACACCGCTCATCCGGGTCTTTGCCGTAAAGGGGACAAACTGGGCATGACTCAGATCATGGAGCTGCCGGCCCCGGAGCCCGAAATCCTTTGCCAGAGACAACGATGCTCTTTCCTTCCGGGGTTTCATCGGCAAATGAAGCCAACTGCGCGACAGCCGCAAGTTCTTCGACCTTCACCCCACGCGCCGGGAAAAATTCGGCTGGCCTGGCGATTGCCCATGGTGATCGTGCCGGTTTTATCAAGCAGCAGCACATCCACGTCGCCGGCCGCCTCCACGGCGCGGCCGCTCATGGCCAGCACGTTTTTCTGGACCAGCCGGTCAATACCCGCAATGCCGATCGCACTGAGAAGCCCGCCGATCGTGGTGGGAATCAGGCATACGAGCAGCGCCACCAGAACCGGGATGGAAAATGTCACCTGGGAATATGCGCCAAAAGGCTTCAGGGTCATGATCACGATCAGAAAAATGATCGTCAGCGCGGCCAGCAGGATGGTCAAGGCAATTTCATTGGGCGTTTTCTGGCGGCTTGCGCCCTCAACCAGGGCAATCATGTGGTCCATGAAGCTCTCGCCGGGATTGGCGGTAACACGCACGACGATTTCATCGGAAAGCACCCGGGTGCCTCCGGTTACGGCGCTCCGGTCGCCGCCCGACTCGCGGATCACCGGCGCGGACTCGCCCGTGATGGCCGATTCGTCAACGGTTGCCGCGCCCTCGATCACTTCGCCATCGGTGGGAATCACCTCGCCGGCTTTTATGACCATGACATCATTTTTTCGCAGGGACTCCGCTGAAACCGTTTCCAGAAGCCCGTCGCGACCCCGGCGGTTGGCCATGGGTCTGTGTGCGCGACTTGCGCAGGGTGGCAGCCTGGGCTTTGCCCCGCCCTTCGGCCATGGCTTCGGCGAAATTGGCGAACAGCACGGTAAACCAGAGCCAGATGGCGATCTGGAGGATAAACCCCACGGGTTCACCGCGCAAGGGCGCCGCCGCCAGTTCCGCGGTTGTCACCACCGCGCCCACAAGGGTCACGAACATCACGGGGTTTCGCACCATACCGCGCGGATTGAGCTTGCGAAAGGCATCCGCAATCGCCGGAACCAGAATGGTTTTATCAAAAATGGAACGCGCCTTTGTTGACATGCTTTGCTCCTTAAAACAGTTTGCTGGAATTCACCATCAGGAAATGCTCCACGACGGGGCCAAGGCTCAGTGCCGGCAGAAACGTCAGCGCCCCGACCAGCAGGATGGTTCCGACAAGCAGCAGCGTAAAAGTCGGGCCGAAAGCCGGAAAGCTGCCGGCGCTCTGGGGAACGGTCTTTTTGCCCGCCAGGTTGCCGGCAAGCGCCAGCACCGGAATGATGACAAAAAATCGCCCGCAAAGCATGGCCAGCCCCAGTGTGGTGTTGTACCAGGGGGTGTTGGCGGAAAGCCCGGCAAAGGCGCTGCCGTTGTTATTGATCGCGGAAGTGAATGCGTAAAGTATTTCGCTGAAACCGTGCGGGCCGCTGTTGTTCAGGCCCGCAATGCCCCACGGGCTGATCGTGGCCCAGGCGGTGAATCCGAGCAGGAGCACGGCAGGGATCAAAATGGCAAGGGCCGCGGCCTTGACATCAAATGCTTCGATTTTCTTGCCCAGATACTCCGGCGTCCGGCCGATCATCAGTCCGGCCAGAAAAATCGCCAGCACCACAAAAATCAACATGCCGTAAAGCCCGGCGCCGACCCCGCCGAACACCACCTCGCCAAGCTGCATATTGAAGAGCGGAACCAGCCCCCCCAGCGGCGTGAAGGAATCGTGCATGGCGTTGACCGCACCGCAGGATGCATCCGTTGTAATGGTCGCAAACAAGGCGGAGTTGAAAATCCCGAACCGGACCTCTTTTCCTTCCATGCTGCCATAAGCCGCATCAACGCCAAGCGCCGTCAGGCGGGGATTGCCCCGGGATTCGGCCCACCAGCACGCCAGAGCGCCCGCCAGAAAGAGCATGAACATGGCGGACCAGACAGACCAGCCATGTTTCTGGTTTTTCACCATCCGCCCCAGATAATAGGTGAGGCTGCTGGGAATCGCAAAAATCGCCAGCATCTGCAGAAAGTTTGAAAGCGGGGTCGGATTTTCATAAGGATGAGCCGCATTGGCGTTCATGAATCCGCCGCCGTTGGTCCCCAGCATTTTTATCGCGACCTGGGAAGCGACCGGACCCTGCGCAATGGATTGCGCGGTTCCGGCCTCAAGCGTTTTTGCCGCCGCATAAGGCGAGAAATTCTGGATCATTCCCTGAGAAACCAGAAACACCGCAAGAAGCAGGCATATGGGGAAGATAGAGATAGAGGCACTGACGAATCAGATCCACCCAGAAATTGCCGATGCCTGCCATCTTGTCGCGGGCAATGCCGCGCACCAGGGCTGCGGCTACCGCGCATCCCACCGCAGCCGATGCAAAGTTGTGAAAGGTGAGTGCAACCATCTGGGAAAAATAGGACATCGTGCTCTCGCCGCCATAATTTTGCCAGTTTGTGTTTGTCGTGAAACTGGCGCTCGTATTGAACGCCAGATCCGGCGAAACCGGTCCGAATCCCCGGGGATTGAGCGGCAGCCATTGCTGAAGCCTTAAAATGACGTATGTAAACAGCATGCCGACAAAGCTGAAGATCAGAAGGGAAAGCGCATAGCTTTTCCAATCCTGTTCATCTGCGGGATTGATGCCGAGAAAACGGTAAAGCAGCCGCTCAACGGGCTTTAAAACAGGGTCCAAGAATGTCCTGGCACCCGGATCGAACACGCGCACCAGGTAAAGGCCCAGGGGCTTTGTCAAAGCCGCGAGCGCTATAATGAAGACTGAAAGTTGCAGCCAACCCATCGGATTCATAAAAACTCCTTTTTCGAATCGGATTTCTCCGTGATCATCAGAATTTATCAGGCCGTAAAAGCGCCGCAAAAAGATAGACGATCAGACAAACAGCCACGGCTCCCACAAGAATATCTTCCATCATGATTTACCCCCGGACAGGAAAAATGACATAACCGAAGCACAGCACAAAAAACAGCACCGTGATAACGATATAGACGGCATCCATTTGAATCTCCTTTCCCACTGAACAATCCCCCTCAATTCCCATTTTCCAAAGGGGGAAGGTATCATTTGCACTGTCAGAGTTGAGCTTCTGAATCAATTCATGAAAGTTTACGGATTAAATGACAGCCTGCAACGTAAACGAAAACCGGGCGCCTTTTCCCACCTGACTCTCGACATCAATCTGCCCGCAATGGGCTTCGACAATTTCCCTGGCAATGGCAAGGCCCAATCCGGTGTCGCTGCGATGTTCCTGTTGCGGCACCGTGAAGAATTTTTCAAAGATATGCGGCAGGTATTCTTCCGGAATGCCCGAACCCGTATCCTCAACGATAAAGCGGACCATGGTTTCCTCGGATTGGGCGGATACGCTCACCTTGCCGCCCGCGGGGGTGTATTTAAGCGCATTGCTGAGCAGATTTTCAAATACATATCGGACGCGCAGTTCGTCGGCCATCACCGGAGGCGTATCCAGCGGCACATCGATCTCGAGGGCGACCCCGCGATCCAAATAAGCGGTCCGCATCTCATCGACAGGCTGCATCACCAGTTGTTCGGCTGCCACGGGATGAAGCTGCATCCGGGATTGCCCGGATTCCATCCGGCTGATATCCAGCAGGCTTTCAATGATCCGGTAAAGCCGATTGCTGTCCTCACGGGCCGTAGCCAGGATTTCCGTCTGTTTGGACGTCAGCGGGCCAAGTTTTTCGTTTAACAGCACGTGCATTGCCAGGCGGATGGAAGTAAGCGGCGTTTTGAGCTGATGCGAAACCGTTGAAATCAATCCCCGCTTCAATTCATCGAGCTGGCGCATGCACGTGAAATCCCTAAGAATGAGCGTGACGCCGGCCAGCCGGTTTTCCTTATCCAGGATCGGAATGGCTTCCGGCATAAAGAAAAGCTCTTCCCCATCCTGAAAAACCTGAAGCACCGCATCCGGGCCCTTGGACCGACTAATTCGCAGATCGCCGGCGGCGCGCGCAAAGATTTCCTTGATTTTCTCATTTTCCGACGCATCTACCGTGGATTCCGGCTTCAGGCCAAACAGTCTCTGTGCCGCATCGTTCGCCAGCTCGATTTCTCCGTTCGGACTGCAGATGGCAACGGCATCGGAAAGGCTCTCGAGCGCCAGTTGCGTGGAATACTGCGTGCGCAGCAGGCGCGCATGATCGTTTCGCCGCAAATTGCGCAGGCTCAGCGCCATTTCATTGAACGCTTCAGCCAGTTGCCCCATCTCGTCCCGCGAATGCACGTTGACGACAAGATCCAGATTCCCCTGTTGAATTTCGTGAACGGAACGCATCAGACCGGCAATGGGCCGAAAGATGGACGGCCAGATCAAGGCGATAAAGACTACCGCCAGCGCAAAGCCCGAAAAAACCAGAATCAAAAGGGTCCGCCGGGTCTCAATGGCGCGAATACGCGTCTGGCCATCCACGGAAACCATATTGTTCAGGTTCAGATCAATGATCTTTTGAGTCGTGTCGCGGAGTTTATCCGATTGGATCAGGATGCGGTTGCGAAAGATATCCCGGCGCGCCATTTCCGGTATTCAATGGCTTCAGAAGGTTTTCGAATTCCTGCCGGTAAATCTTCCACTCTTCGGTCATGCGATCTGTCAACGCCTGCTCCCCCAAAACAGTCACATTCCGCTGCTGGAATTGAAGGCTTTTTTCAAAATCGAGAAAGACGGCCTCGCTTTGGGCAGGGGCTTCCTTTGATATTTCCCAAAGGGATGTCATGGCGATGCGGTCCAACCGTTCGACAGCACCCTTCATTTTATAACAGGCAACCACACTGTCATAGTTCTCCCGAAGAATCCGTTCGATGGATTTGCTGAAATCATTCGAAGTGCGAATGCTCATCACGCCGACCACCAGCAGAATCGCCAGCAGGCCGCAGAAACCGATGATCAATTTTGTCTTCAGGCTCATCATTGTTCTCTCTCCTTAAAAGGGATAGCGGTCATGAGAGATGCAAGCCATGTGCCAGCAGAAAATAATCAATTTAATATTATTAATTAAATCAAGCATTTATATTGCAAGGCCCGCAGGAATCCAAGGGGCGGGGATTTCAAACTTCAGGAAACGTCATATCCCAGGACATTGCAAAATGAAATGGATCGGACCAAAGGTTATATGCCGTATTGCTTGCGGCGGCGCCAGAGTGTCACCGGATCCATCCCCAGTACTTTTGCTGCCTCGTCAAATGATTTTGTGGATGCCAGAACGCGGCGGATATGAAGCTCTTCGATTTTTTCAAGTGAAACCCGATCGCCGACATTGGGCACCGGCTCCGCGGATTTCATCCGCATCGGCAGATGCGCCGCATGGATATCTTCGCCGCTTGAGAGAAGAACCGCGCGTTCGATGGTGTTGCGCAATTCGCGAACATTGCCGGGCCATTCGTAAGTCCTGAGCGCATCCCGCGCATCTTCCGTCAGACGCAGAACACCCCGGTGGTTCTGCCTGGCAAAAAAAAGCAGCAAACTTTCGGCAAGCGGAAGAATGTCTTCGCAGCGCTGGCGAAGCGGCGGAACGTTGATTTCCAGAACATTCAGCCGGTAGAAGAGATCTTCGCGAAATTGCCCGGCTTTCACCGCCGCATCCAGATCGACATTTGTCGCCGCGATCACACGCACATCCGCTTTATACGTTGCCACATCGCCTACCCGCTCATAGGCTTTCTCCTGAAGAAACCGCAGCAGTTTGGGCTGAAGCGGCAACGGCAAATCTCCGATTTCATCCAGAAAAAGCGTTCCTCCCGCGCAGGCCGCAATCCGTCCCGGCGTATCGCGCAACGCGCCGGTAAAGGCGCCTTTGACATGCCCGAAAAGCTCGCTCTCGAGAAGTTCCCGCGACAGGGAAGGACAGGAGACAACCCCGAAGGGCTTGGCTGCGCGACGGCTCCAGGAATGCATGGCGCGAGCCAGAAGCGTCTTGCCCGTGCCGCTTTCGCCGCTGATCAGAATGGTTGCATCGCTGTCCGCCACCTGGCGCGCCATTGCCAGGGTCCGCTGCATGGCAGGACTCGGACAGAGAAAATCCGCTTCCGGAACCTCCGCGCTCAAAGCCCCTTGCAGCGCTTCCACCTTTTGCTCCAGCAACCGCACTTCGGATACTTTTTGCACCAGCAGGGCCACATGGTCATGGGTGAATGGTTTCGGAAGATAATCAAATGCGCCGAGCCGCATGGCCTCAACAGCCGAGTCAATGGAGGCATAAGCCGTGATGACAACGATCTTCAGCCAGGGGCATGCGGCGCGCAGGGCCGGGATCAGTTCCATGCCGGATTCGGCTCCAAGCCGCAGATCCACAAACGCCAGATCGAAAAAGCGCCGGTTTGATTCGTGCAGGGCATCTCGGGTATTTCCGACAGCCGCAACCTGATGCCCTTCGGCCTCCAGCGCCATGGACAATACCTTGCGGATATTCGGCTCATCATCCACAACAAGAATGGCAAGGTGCTTTGCGGTTTTTTCAGCGAGTCCCATTCCAGATCCCCGAGTTCCCGGCTTATCTTGTGGCCTTATACACCTTGCTCTGGATGGCTTTTTCGAGAGCTTCCAGCGCATCCTGGCACTGAACCGTGGTTTTGCGTTTTTGACCCAGGGACAAGGCAAGGGACCGGACATTGCTGTTCTGGCGAGACAGTTTCATCACTTCCGTGTTGATCCGCCAGAACTCGGCATAGGCCGCATTTGCCGCATCAATCAACGGTTTGTCCTTCGGATTCATCAAAAACGACAAGGCATCCAAGGACTGCATTGACCAGCGCATTCTGTGTTCGCATCGTCGTCTCGATCTCGTCCATTTTTTCCTGACGGCTCTCGGCAATATGGGGGGATTGAAGCGCATGAATTTTAAGCACGGCGACCAGCGTCCGCATCGCCAATCTGGTGATTTTGCAGGATTTGTCGTTTGCAGCGCCGCTGTTCATCAGGGTGTTAAGAGATCCTTCCAATTGGTTGACGGCTTTCTGCGCCGAGTCAAACGAAAGCTCATAGGCTTTCAGGTTCGTGTTCAGCACGGACAGCGGCAACAATTCCTGGTCTATTTGCCGGAACCGCTCCCAGCAGGCGCTGAATTCCCGGAAGAGATCCACTTCCCGACCCATTTTTTCCGCTTCAATCAAAACGCCAAGTTCACTCCTGGCTTCTTCCACGGCGGCGGAAAGCTGCAAGCGCCTGGTCGGCATAAGCGCGAGAAGCCTCATCCGTGTCCGCCAGGACAGCGCTTTTCTCCGCCTCGACAGATGCGTTCAGTTTTACCCGCATCTCGGACACCAGCCGGATTTTCTTGACGTCATTGACAAAGACCGGTTCAAACAAAATATCCGCCATTTTCGGCTTGAAGTATAATAATCCATGCAACGAACACCAAAAATGCAACCAAAGCGGCGGCAACGACCAGGATTCCGATACTTTTGCCAGAATGTTTCGCTTTCATATCCGTTTATCCCCTGTTTGTTATGACGGCAGATTCTTTATGTCGGTTAACATCAGGTCCGCATTTCGATCATAATGGCCACCATACCATATTGCCTCAAAAAGCCAATGCGAAATTTTATCTACATTCTCATCCGTATCGGCAGGATGACGGTGGTGATCCCATCCCACTGCAGGCGGCGCTGGATGGCAAAGGCGGTCTCGTTGTGCAGCATTCTGTGATAAAATTTTTCCAGCCGGAAGGTGATCTGCCCGGTGAAAACAGTGGATCGGGGATACTCGGCGGCGATTGTCTTGCACAGGTTCATGGCGCTTTCCACCACATCCGTTCCGACTTCCATGCGATAGTCGGCGGCAAAACCCAGTTTTCTGGCCAGCGCCACATATTTTTCAAGCCCGCTCCTGACCGATTGCTCCAGTACTTCGACTTCTTCGGCGCCCTTGAACGAACCGGAATCAATGACCGCCACGGAAACAAAAACGATGTTCTTGTAGATTTTGGGAAAGGTGGTGAGAATGGACAGCAGGGTGTGGACGCCAAATCCGCTGTATCCCGAAACAAGCTGAATGGCGGTCAGGTCTTTTTTGTTCAGCGGGGCGCTGTTGGGCGGACCGGATGTGGGAAAGCTCAGCAGCGTCTTGTCAAGCTCCGCGACACTGCTGCGTACGTCCTGGTAATGATTGCGAATCAGATAGCAGACGCCGATGACGATGGAGGTGATCAGAAGCGTCATCCAGCCGCCTTCGGTAAATTTCTCCACGGTGGTGATCACCAGAATGGTGGCGCAAAGGGCCAGTCCGACAAGATGAACGCTTAAATGCTGCATCCATTTGGCGTCTTCCTTTCGGCGCCGGATATAGAACCGGGACATTCCGAGCTGCGAAAAGGAAAACGTCACAAAAACGTTGATGGAATACATGATCACCAGGGCCGATACCGAACCGGGAGTATAGATCAACAGCGCAATGGCCGATGCGCCCATCAGAACGATGCCGTTTCGCATGGTCAGCCGTTCGGACAGGGCCGCAAACCGGTGGGGGAACCAGGAATCCACCGCCATGTTCGCCATCACCCGGGGACCATCCACAAATCCGGTCTGGGCCGCAACCAGAAGCAATGCCCCTTCGGAAAAAATCGTGATAAAAGCAATCGTCTTTCCCATTCCCCAGCCGGCAAACAGGTTGTCGGCAATCACGGCATTCAGCGTCTTGCCTTCCACCGGTTTGACGTCCAGAAGCGCATAACACAGAAACAGCACGCCCGCGGTAAATGCAAGGGAGCCCGCCATATAGACCATTGTCCGCTTGCCGGTCTTCACCCGCGGCTCCCGCATGATCTGCATGCCGTTGGAAACCGCTTCGATGCCGGTATAGGTTCCGCCTCCCAATGAATAGGCCCGCAGGAACAGCATGAGTATACCGACAAATCCGATGGTGGAAATATCCTGCTGAATGCCGGCCTGAAAGCTATCGGCCAGGGGAACAAAGCGATCCGTATGGGTAAAGATGCCATCCAGCAACATGACAAGATGGGTGACGACAAAGACGATAAAAATAGGCGCCATGACCACAATGGATTCCTTGACGCCGCGAATGTTCAAAATAATCAGCATCACGCACAGGAAACAGGCAACAGCGACCTTGTGGTGGTGAAAGCTCAGCGGCAGGTAACTGAAAAGCGCATCCACGCAGGCGGCAATGGAGATGGTGATGGTCAGCACATAGTCCACCAGAAGGGCGCTGCCGGAGATGACGCCGGCCTTTTCACCCAGCATGTGGGTGGCGACGATATACCCGCCGCCGCCATGCGGAAAATGCTCGATGATCCGGGAATACGCATATGAGATGATGAAAACCGTAAGGGCCGTTGCCAGCCCCAGAAGAATGGCCAGATACGTATGGGTCCCCAGCGCGCGATAGGCTTCTTCGGGACCGTAGGAAGAAGAAGAAAGCCCGTCGGCGCCCAGCCCTATCCAGGCAAGGACCGGAATCAGCGACATTTTGTGAAAAATATTGGGGTCTTTTACCTGCTTGGGCGCCCCGATGATCGCATGCAGGAATTTTGTGATGACATTTTCTTGCGGCTGGCCGTTACCTGAAGCCATACATCCTCCACGACAAAATGATTATTCATAGGGCTTAAACGCAAAAAAGCCGTCGGCGCAAGACCGGCGGCTTTTTAAAACGCTGTCAGTTGCCCTTTCAAATGCCTGCGAGGTTAGCTGCCGGGCTCGGGCCTGAAAGTGCCCTATCCAAAAAAGAATTCGCCCCAAAAACCTGGGTCCCCCGCATCCGTTCACAGAACGGATCTTGGCTGCATATTTTATTTTTGTCAGATTATATCCCTTTTGATTATCCTGTCAAGAAAATGTTTAATTCGGTATACTGAATCGGAATCCATCCGCATGGCGCCTCTGATCCGGGACGCCAATGCCAATTAAGGCTATGTTTTTGGTTTTTCTCATTAAGCGGAGGCAAAAAAACCTTTTTCCGGAAAGCGTAAAATCAGCAATCCGTTTTTGCGTGGACGCAGGCATCATTAAGCCCGATAAGGCTTTGTCCAGACTGTATATAGATGCGAGGGGGGCGTTCGGCAACAATTAATAGTACCCCCAGAGATCCCATATACCTCTCATAACAGCTCCGCCTGTTTTTTTATAGAGTTAACCAACCCTTCTCTACTGACGCTTATCATCGAAACGGAATTTTCTTGACTGTCGATTAAATCACTTGTTAAAAACAAGCACGATATTATAAATAATCGTGCATATATGTTTTTGATATATACTTTTCAAGAGGAAATAACTTCAATGCTATTTCAAACCGCCGGAATTGAGGTCTTGCCCTGGATTCCCCCGCTGGTCGCTTTTGTGATATCTTTTTTCACATCCATGGGCGGCGTGTCGGGTGCTTTTCTGCTGTTGCCCTTCCAGATGTCGTTTCTGGGATATGTCAACCCATCAGTCAGCGCCACCAATCAACTCTTCAACATTGTGGCGATTCCCAGCGGCGTGTATCGTTACTGGCGGGAAGGTCGAATGGTCTGGCCGCTGACATGGGTGGTGGTCGCAGGAACCTTACCAGGGGTCTTCATCGGCGCTGTCGTTCGCGTTGGATATCTTCCCAATCCCCGAAATTTCAAAATATTTGCATCAGGTGTTCTGCTGTATATTGGGATGAAGATGTTTCGAGATCTATTGAAAAAAAATTCAGGAAAAGACAGCCAAGCCAATAGTGAAAGACGGTTTCAGGAAATGGTTCGCCAGTATCGCTCCATGACCGATAGCCAGATAATCTCGGATCGTGCTTCCAAATCAGCCGTCAAGGTCACCCACTTCAATTTGAAACGACTGGGATACACCTTTTACGATGAAATTTTTGATGTCTCATTATGGGGTATTTTCATTCTCAGTTTGATAGTCGGAATTGTTGGCGGCATCTATGGCATCGGTGGCGGCTCAATAATCGCACCTTTCTTTGTCACGTTTTTCAGATTGCCTGTCTATACCGTAGCCGGGGCCGCCCTTATGGGAACCTTTGTGACATCAGTCGCAGGTGTTATATTCTATCAGGCTATTGCACCTCTGTATCCGAACGTGTCGGTGGCTCCGGACTGGTTATTGGGCGTCTTGTTCGGAATTGGCGGGACGGCGGGAATGTATCTGGGTGCATATTTCCAGAAATATGTACCTGCAAAAGCCATCAAGTGGATGCTGGCCACAATAATAATTTTTACAGCAGTCAAGTACATCTCTGAATTTTTTGGATATTAAAGCCTGATAGCCATCCATAGCTGCCATGCCGGGTTGAGTCGTAAAAATATGATCACGCATCATCCCATGGCGCCCAGATTTTAACAGACACCGCCGATTCCCCCAGAATTTCATGAATATCCCCCCGTTTGATCACCCTGCCGTTGTATAGTACCGCCACCTGGCGCGTCAGGGCTGGAATCTCGGAAAAATCGTGGGTCACGAAAAAGGTCGTCATATCGGATGCATGGAGAATGCCGCCCATCTCGGACAAAAGCGATTTGCGGGTCGGATAATCCAGTGCTGAAAACGGCTCGTCCATCAAGAGAATTTCCGGCTTCATGGCCAGGGCTCTGGCGATACTGGTTCGCTGGGATTCGCCGCCCGAAAGGTTTCTGGCCCGCTGCCCGGACAGGCGGTTGATGCCCAGCCGGTGCATCCATTCCCGGGTTCGGGCGGCCGCCTCCTGCCTGGAAACCCCTCGAATGCGAAGCGGAATTTCAATATTTTTTTGAACCGTGGTATCCAGAAGCAGGGCTTCCTGAAACACCATCGCCAGCTTTCGCCGGGCAGCCAGGCGGTTGCCATTTTCGACAGCCTCGCCATCCAGCATGACGATTTCGGCATCCGGCTCAATCAGAAATGCCAGAATTTGAAGCAGGCTGGATTTTCCCGCGCCATTGGGTCCGACGACGGCCAGCACTTCCCCCGTTGAGAATAAACATTTCGATATCCAGAATGTCTCTGCCGGACCGCCTCAGTTTGAGGTTTTTTACGGATCGCTTGACAGGCATCAGTTGCCTGCCTTTCGCTGCTGCAAATAGCTGAACAGGGAGACGATGATAAAAGTCAACACCAGGAGAATGATGCTGAGGGCCGTGGCCAGTTCAAATTTTCCCTTGGAAACCTCCAGTACCGTGGCGGTTGTGAATACCCGGGTGTATCCCCGGATGTTTCCGCCCACCATCATGGAGGCGCCCACCTCGCTGATGACGCCGCCGAATCCGGCGATGATCGCGGACAGAATGCCGAGCCGGGCTTCCCAGAGCAGCACCATCAGGTATTGAATCCGGGTGATGCCCAGGGACTGGATCTGCAGCAGCAATTTGGGGTTGAGGGACTGAATGGCGGCGATGCTGAATCCGGCCACAATGGGGCTTGCGATGATCGCCTGCGCCAGCATCATGGCGGTTGGCGTGTACAGGAGTCCCAGCATGCCCAGAGGGCCATACCGGGTCAGCATCAGCCAGGTTGCCAGCCCCACCACCACGGGCGGCAAGCCCATGCCGAAATTGATCAGGCTGACCAGAAGGCCCCGCCCTGAAACCGGGTCAAGGCCAGCGCCGTCCCGATGGGAATCCCGATCAAGACGCTGATGAAGGTGGCGACCGTGGAAACTTGAATCGTCCGCCAGGTAATGTCAAGCACATCCGGGTCCAGGGAAACCAGCAGATTGAACGCGGATTGAAATCCGTCAAAAAAAATGGTCATTTTCCCGCATCCGGGAAAAACAGAGCCGCACCATATTTGTCTTTTCCAAATTCGCCGATGATCTTCTGGGTTTCCGGAGCGATCATGAATTCGACAAACGCCTTGGCGCCCGCCGCATTGACCTTGGAAAATTTTTCCGGGTTCACCTGCATCACATGATAGATGTTCAACAGGGGTTTATCGCCTTCGGAAAGGATGTCGAGTTTGACATTGGCTTTCTGAGCCAGATAGGTGCCCGATCCGTCAGGGTGTATCCCGCTTTTTCGGAAGCCATGAACAGGGTTGCACCCATTCCCTGTCCGGATTCCTGATACCAGGGTTTTCCGGTCGGCACGATGTCGGGCTTCTTTCCACAGGCTAAGCTCTTTTTTGTGCGTGCCGGAGTCATCCCCGCGGGAAATAAAAACCGCCCGTTGCTTCATGGCCTTGAATGCGTCCGCAGCGGTTTTCCCCTGGATTTTTGCCGGATCGGCTGCAGGACCCACAAGGATAAAATCGTTGTGCATCACCAGCTGGTAATTGATCGCCACCCCGGAATCGACCAGCTTCTGTTCGGCTTCAGGGGCATGCACCAACAGAACGTCGGCTTCACCTTTTTCACCCATGGC
>CAWJRD010000045.1:0-25403 GCA_963845015.1 uncultured delta proteobacterium | reverse complement strand
CGTCAATGTTTCTCCTTTCACAGTTAACTCGCCGTGGGGGCCTTCGCTCAGCGGGGATTAGCCCGCTTCATCGCTATGCCGTTGCGGCTCACCGGTCCCCATCACTCGCGACGCGGCCATCTCAGGCACCTCTTTTTACATTGGCCCAGGTACTCGGGTACTGCCATTGCGGTTGATTCCCCAAGAGCTCCTTGATCGTCGCTCGCCTGGTTACTTGCCTGCCGTTGTACGACTCGATGCTGTCTTCGACCCCGGGGTGTCGGCTTTGCGCTCGTCTTTAACGCGCTCACCGCATGGCCTGCGCCCGATCAGAGAGGATCGGCACTTTCCCAAAATTCAACGTTTCTCGGGGCTATGTGTCAGATTCAGGGCTACACCCTTCACCTCGCCACACTCGCTTATCTTCCTTTCAGGCTTACGCCTTCCAGTCATTACGCTACTGAGCGGATGACTAATCCTTACGCAGGAGGGCCTGTCCGCAATACGCAGATTCCCTCTCAACCGGCAACCATTGCCAGGTCACCCATATTTCTGGTATCATTAACCATAGCCGAACTGACCGGCGGTCGTCAAAACATTTGATAAACCCCATGAACCAATGTTGGGTTACTTGGCGGTCCCTCGACCCAGTTATTCCAAAGGCTGTGTTTTCGAATGAATCATGAATTCAATCTGTATACTTTAGAAATTCCATTTCTGAATACTTCAGTATGGGATAACAATGGTTGAATAGGAATCTTTTCTATCATCGCCTCCTCAAGGGTTATATACCCACTCATAAGAAAAGTGTCCAGAAATTCCCTACCACATTAAATCTGTGAGAATTTTTACTCAGATAGAGAGACACTTTCAAAATCTGCGTTACCCCTCCGGCTGCGCTACGGAACCTGAGTAAAATACCGTGCACTCTTTACCCTGTATGAATTTCCATGCATCCTCCAGCGGATTCAATACGGATCCGGCAATGGACTTAAAGATACTTTCCTTCTCGATCTGCGGTTTGACGGAAAGGCCCGTGCACTTTCTCGCTGTAAACGATGCACCCCCGTTTATCGAGGGCCGCTACGGTTACGTCGACAAACCGTTCGTTGACGAAGTTCAATTCCCCTTTCATGGCGATCCTCTGCTTTGTTGTGGCGAGGGCTACATCGCGCGCCTCGGCAATGCCGTCTTTGACCTTCCAGACTGAGACGAGTTTTCTGATGGTCCCTTTTCCGCCCTGCGACTCTTCGTACAGGCTTGCAAAATTGTAGCTCTTGGTCAGTACCGGCCCGAGAGGGCCCACGAGGAAGAACGCCCCCACATCCACGAGGTTCAAGCTCTGGCTTCGTTCGTACTTCATGATAAGAGCATCGATATCGATGTTGTAGAGCATCAGGTTCTCCCCACTCAAAGAAAGGTCGCCGTTAAGCGATCGCCTCGCCTCGTCGGTGCTCTTCCCCATGGCCGTCAGATCCGCGGAAATGTTGACCGGCCCTTCTATGATTTCCCGGGGGTTTTTCTTGAGCGAGTACAGCTGAAGAAGTTCTTCGATCCTGACCCTGATTAAGAGTATAAACTACCCTGTAATGAGGCGACGGCCCCGTCACGTCCACATGAATGCTTCCGTTCCCGGTTCCACCGAAGAGGTTCATACTGACCGGGTTGATATCGAGTATTCCCTTTTCACCTGCTGCTCTCATCACGAGGTTCGTCAGGGTGAGGTTATAGATCTTGAGGATCTTGCATCCGGCGTCCCCGGTGAATGAGATGTTCTTGAAGGGTTCCGAGCTCTCCGTACTGCTGGGAAAAAGGTTTCTTACGCTCAAATCCAAGTCACCGACTTCGATTTTCTCGCCGGATGTTTCATCCGTGTAAATAAGGCTCCCCTGAGAGACGGATATCTTTTCCACAACCAGGAGTTTTTCCCATAACGTGGGTCCCGGTTTTTCAAAATTGAACATCCCGTTCTTAAACCGGACTATGGAGAAGACCGGTTTGACAAGCCCGACCTGGATGATCTTGATTTCGAACCTCGCGAGGGGGATGAGCTTCAGCCCTATCCTCATCTTCTCAATCGTAACGACATCCAATCCCCTTTTCTGCACGTTGACGTCCTTCAGCGAGAGACCGAAACCCGGAAAAAGATCGATGCCCATCCGGCCTCTGATCCGGACATCCATTCCCAGAGCACTAGAAGCGGCCGCCTCGATCTGCGGTTTAAAGGCTTTGATATTGAGCAGGAGAGCGAGGATGCCTGCGACGACAACAAGCGTGATGACACCAATTGTTATGAACAGGACCTTTTTCTTGCGGCGAG
This sequence comes from uncultured delta proteobacterium, assembly GCA_963845015.1. GTDB lineage: Bacteria > Desulfobacterota > Desulfobacteria > Desulfobacterales > Desulfatirhabdiaceae > RAAP-1. The sequence continues at coordinate 23,104 of CAWJRD010000045.1, read as the reverse complement.
TCATGTTTCATCTTTTAGAACTCTCCCAACTGAGGTATCGGTTGGGCGGCCACTGTTTGCGCTCAAGACGCTTTGCCAAATTCCGTTGATGCTGATTCGGGATTCTGTTTTTTTAGATTCCTCGCTGTATTTATCTGAGCCCTACCAGAAATATCTAAAAGCAGATTTGAAATGTCGTCTATTCTTGCATATATTGTTGAGTCCGTCCGTCTTTAAGGATACGGATGGTATTGTTTAGCATTTTCAAGTCGTCAGATGTTGCGAATTGGATAATATCCTTAAGATCGATCCTTCTCACGCGTTTACCATACGAAACTGCGAGGAGCTCTTTATTTGTAATTTACTAAAAACTGCTCTAGTTATCGGTCAAACACGCTGCCATATTACTCCTTCCAAACCCGATGCGGAAATAATCGTACCCTTTGTTGTAAAGTGTACCCGGAAGCAGTAAGACCCCAGAGTGTCGCACCAGCTCATCACAGAATTGTTCAACCGAACCCCCCAAATAACGCGGAAATGCAATTGGGCCTGCCTTCGGCTCTTTCCACTCAAAAAGACTCTTGATGTTGGGAGAAGAACGATGCGAGCAACGCTAGGTTACGCCGAATTATTTCCAGATTCCGTTCAATAATTAATGACGATGGCGCAAGGCGAGGGATCGCAAGATACTCACTTGGAGCGCTGTTGCAAATCGTGGTGTAGTCTTTAAACGCAGCAAGTGCGTCAAACAGCTCTTTGTTGCGAGTAGCGACCCACCCGATACGCAAGCCCGCAAGTCCGTAGCTTTTGGACATTACTCCGAGTGAGATTCCTCGTTCGTTGATGTCCGAGAACGCCGGCAAACATTCAATGGGGTCGTATTCCAGCCCTCGATACACTTCATCGGAAAAAACAATAAATCCCCTTTTATCCGAGAGGATGGATAATTCATGAAGGAATTCAGGATCGGGCAGATATCCTGTTGGATTGTGCGGAAAGTTGACAACAACAACCTTTGTCCGATCTGTTACTTTCTCTTTAAGAAACTGTAAGTCCAATTCCCAGGCACAATCGGGATCGCCCTTCCATTCCGTTACTTCCGCACCGATACCTCGGGCCACTTCCCCAAGAGACTGATAGTAGGGAGTATGAACGATGATGTGGTCACCGGCATCAAGGACAACATTCATAAAGTTGAATATCGCTTCTTCGGCACCGGAGTGAACAAGAATCTGTCCGGATGAAATATTTTGATAAAGAGAGGCTATTTGTGTTCGAAGTTCGGGACTGCCAAGCGATTCGGTATATCCAAGCCAAAGAGAGGATAATTCCTCATGTGCGTTTTGTTCAAACTTAAGCAAGTCTCCCACGGAGAGGCTTTCGCAGTCGGAGCAACAAAGCAAGTGTGGTGCTGTAAACTCGTATTGCGCGAAATACCGCTCAAGTCGAAATGGCTTCATTTTCATTCGATGATTCCCGGTCGTTGTAAAAAAAGTTGTCACTTTTTATGCAATTTAAAAACGTTCAAGATCCATTCGCCATAATCACGGTCAGCGCCTTAAACCCGCATAAAAGCTTTTTCGCCCAATACTAAGTTTGATAGAAATTACATCGCCTGTATCTTCTTGTTTTTTCTGGAATTAATCTTACTTGCATATATTCTTGAGTCCGGCCATCTTCAACGATACGAAATGTATTGTTAAGCAATTTCAAGTCGTCAGAGGTTCCGAATGGGATAACATATATGAAATAATATAAGCATGAGAAGTTCAGGGAACCTTGCTTGGCAGGGTTCCCTGAGTCGCTTCTCCATGCGACTGCTGGGCTTTTTCTTGTCCTGTGGCTGTAGCTATCGGAATCAGAATTTCGTTACGTCTCAAGAACCATGGCATAAATGGGGGGTTGTATCGAGCCCATATGGGATCGCCCACAATGGTAAGGCCCATTCTGTGAATCCATGACTCCAGTTCAACCTTGTGCTGTAGATAGCCCTTCTCGCTCCAGAAACCGGAGTAGCGTACTGCGGCCATCCGTCGAGCTGGAACCAGGCGCAATGTGATGACCTTTGGGTCCCCTGGTTCTGGAAGAGTTTCCAGAGTGTATGAGTCTGGCATCATGAAGCTTACAGCCCAGCTTTCCTTGACACGCTGCTGTGCTACGGGAGCCGTCATCTTGATCTTTTCCCCCATTGGCTCTTGGGATACTGGAGCCGTCATCGCCACTTTGTCGCCTGACCGATTGTTGCCGGAGATGTAGCTAAAAAGTATTTTGAATGCCTTGCTGCCAGCATCTTCCAGAGTTCCTTCCACAACTGTTTCGGCGAGGATGTGGGCTGCATATTCACGGATCTCGAACTCGTTGTCTTTTTTTATCACGTCGTACTTAGCTTCTTCGATGGCCATGGCATCTATAGCTCCAATTATTATGAGCGCTGTTACAAATGTAATTCGCAAAAAATGTTTCATTACTAAAGCCCCTGATGGCTTACATCAATGTTTGCCCGGCACAGAGTTCAGCAGCACGTGTTTCGAGCTGGCTGGATTGACTGATTGTGGGCAGCGTGTTCGTCATCTGTTGATCTGATGAATGGACAATAGGTCAGGTACTTGCTGCATGCCATATACACACTCCGTCCAAGAGCCTTGGCAATAGCCTCGCTAAACTCCACAATGCCTTTCAACTTCAGGTAGTTTCTGTGGCACGACTCCATCTGGTGATATGGGAATTTTAGAAACTTTCTTTTTTTCCTACGTCCCCTTAAGGCCCTGAATAAAATCCACTGTTCGGGATTCTGACCAGTATTTGCCACTGATACGACGGTTTATAAACCCAATATGCCCGCCATATTTCGGAACTTCAAAATAGATACAGGGATTATTTCTCTGATGATAAGGGTAACAAGACGGCCCGAGAAAAGGGTCATCCTTGGCATTGACAATCAGGCTTAGAACTCGGATACGCCCCAAAAGCGGACCGCAACTGCATTTTGTCCAATAATCCTCGGCACTTTTAAACCCGTGAATTGGTACGGTATACCGGTCATCATAGGCTTTAAAATCCTTAATTTGATCAAAGTCCCGATCATTGATTTGATCTGGAAACAAAACCATTTTCTCCTTGACCTTTAGATGGAGCATCCTCAAAAATCGTTTCATATAAATCGTGTTTGAAACACGAGATAACTGCATGGAGGCATCCTCCAAATCGACCGGCACAGAGAAGGCAACCGCCCCTTTCAGTTGAGGATGGATCTGCTCGCACTGTTGTCCCAGATAGAGCAAGTTCAGGTTTCCGCCCATACTAAATCCTATCAGGACGATATTTTCGTATCCTTTTGCTATCGTGTGCCGGATAACCAAGTCTATATCGTCTGTGCAGCCATTGTGGTACATCCGTAACTGCCGATTCGTCTCTCCGCCACAAGTCCGGTAGTTCCATGCGAGACAATCAATCTGATCTTCGTTAAGCGCCTTTACCATTCCCTTTACATAGGCCCGCTGGCTGTCCCCCTCTAATCCGTGGGATATTACAGCCAAAAGCTGTCCCCCAGAGCAGGACCAGTCCAGATCCAAAAAATCATCATCTGGCGTCTGGATACGTTCTCGTTTGTAACAAACGCCGCTTACCTTTCGGAAGATTGTTGGAAAAATGGTTTGGATATGCCCGTTCCGGAACCACAATGCCGGTTTATAATCGGAAGAACTTGCCATTTTAAGTTGATACGTGAATACGTTTTTTCGGGTTCTTTTTTTGAAAACAAAATATTCAAAGGTCACAATAACCGGCTCGTCGCTGTTTCGTATGTGTGGCCTACCCGAAATATCTAAAACCAGATTTGAAAAGTAAAGGATTCTTGCATTATTGTTGAGTCCGGCCATCTTTAAGGATACAGATGGTATTATTGACTCCCCAGACCCCACCGATAGCCATAAAATATTTTATCTTAACATAATTAACCATTTATTGAATTTACCCTATGATAAAGCTGCCATGCCTGTCAAACGAATTGACGCGTTTCGATTCCTCTTTGAGGGGCTGGGCTGAAATCATCCATGCAGGTCCGGAACAATATGCGTCGGGTTCAGATTCGAGAAATGCCAACCTGAAGATCGGAATACTGCGCCCGGTCTGAAACCGGATCATGAACCATGTCGCAAATCATCGAGGCCGCGTTATTCCTGGGACCAGATACAGCCGGGTTATGATTGGGGCAGCCAGAGGGGCAATGTGGGGTTTTCAGGGCGTGGGCCATACCGCTTTGGACATGGGCCGGGAAGCGAACCAGCTACAGCAGCAGGACAAAAGAAGGGTTTCCCCCTTATCTTGTAATCAGCCGGGCTACTTAGAGACACCACCAGGCACCGTAATCTTTTCGAATGGTTCAAGGCCGAAATTGTCAGCACGGGGCAATGAAACGAGCCGGGACAGTGGAGCCGTGTTAAATGCAGGGGACAGGAAAGAGTTTTTCCCTTTGTTCTGTTTTTGTGCCTGGGTAGTTTGTATCCAATAGCCCAATAGGGTATATTTTTGCGAGTAGAGGGCAGTTATTGTGAAACGTCATTTAATGGCTTCATTCTTTTTTCGCAAAGACTTCTTACTGATTCTTGAAGCTCAGGACCAGGTACATAGAATCTTTTTTTATCAAATTCTTTCCATCTTTTCTGTTAATTCCGAACAAGAGTCACAATCAGCTTTCCATTGACGTGAAGAAAAATATGCCCTGTTTCATTAAACTTTTATATGTCATAAAGGCTTTGCAATATTCATTTATGAGGGTTTCTTTATCCATGTCTTGCAGTTCAGCATATTCATAATTACCACAAGCGCCTGCAAATACGAAAGCCGGAAATAATAAAACCAACAATACGATTAACCTTTTCATGTTTCTCCCTACCAGTCGCTTTTTACTTTGTTTTTACCCAAAGAAGCTTGGATTTCATCTCCCAAAATTCATAAGGATCGGTGACATTCTGGCTGCAAAACCTTCTTTATCTCTATGCGGGCCTTCATAAGCCATCGTGGACTGTGACGGGGGGCGGGAAAGAAGAATATTTGAAAATGTTAATCTGAATTTATAGTCTTTGATATCAATTCTCATTGTAAATGGAACTCTCCACCCGCCTGTGCCTAAACATTCAAATCCACTACATCGATAAGGAACGATCCCGTTTCCGATAATCACCCCATTTTCTTTATCTTCAAGCTCCAAAACAGCTTTGGATGATTTGAAATTTTCAGCAATCCATATCTTTGCGCCATTGTAAATCTGTTCCTTTGTAAAACCTGGGGCTTCAAAAACGCTATCAATCGGATGGTCAGGCATTGGTTGAGAACCAGCACAGCCGAAAGCCAACAACGGACCCAACAAAAAAAGCATCATCATTTTTCGAGTCATGACCATTCCTTTCATTACAATTCTGCCTTGATTTCTACATATGCATATTCATCCCGGCAACAGGTTATATTTTGCGCAACATGGACATTAAAAATCTCGACATCATCCCTGTATGAATATCAGCAGTTCAAGTCAACATTTATATTTTCTGCTTGATAAACCCGTTTCCCTCTTGTGGTGTTTCGGTTCATTTTGCAGGACAGATCAAAAACCATTCGGATAACAGAAGGGAGACAACCGGGTTGAAATCGTTCAGGCGGGACCGTCAATGGTATGGCCTTTTATGTTTCTCAAAGCAGGGACAGCCGCACCAGAAGCGCAAGGCGGAGCTTTCAGGTCGAGGGGCCTTATTGAGATGACAAGGGCCGGAAAGCGAACGAGCTACAGCAGCAGGCAGGCAAAGGGGAATTTGTTTCTTGTCTTGTTCAGTGCCTTTTTACTTTTAAAAAGGGAAAAGTACCCTTGCATCTCGCGCGCGTATGGGGTGAAACGAGCAGGCCGGGGATCCTATATCGGGAAAGATCAGGATTTGAAATCCGAAAGGGCCGCCGGTCCAGTTTGGCCGGGTGATCCGCACCGATGCCGGGGATGGTTGACCTCTTCCTGTGACCGTGAACAAAGCACCCTGGAATCGATCTCTGATAAAGCCATTTAAGTCAGTGCGTCCCCTATCGTTTTCAGAATAATCATAGGTCGGGTTCTACCCTGCGCACCTGGGGCGCTGATATTATCTGTGTGCGAAAGCATTCTTCCCCTTCTCAGCGGATCGAGAGCTTTTCGATTTCCAGGGCATAGGATTTTATTGTTTTTGTCTGGGGCAGGTTTTATGATGAAACAAATTGAAAGCACACTATAGGCACACCGGAAAACAAAAGGGGCTATCCGTTAAGGTAACCCCTTGAAATAATGGTACGCCCGGAGGGATTCGAACCCCCGGCCTACGGATTCGAAGTCCGGCGCTCTATCCAGCTGAGCTACGGGCGCGTGAAGCAGGCAATATGGGGTGAGTGAAGGGGCTTGAACCCTCGACAACCGGGGCCACAACCCGGTGCTCTGCCAACTGAGCTACACCCACCATATATTTGTACTTATACTAAAAAGTCCTGTCCATTGCAAGGGATTTTCTGTGAAAGTCAACTGGCGGCAAGCAGGGCGTGAAACGATAAGGTTCACCCGTATGATGATTCAGATATCGGGAGACGTTTCGGTCAGGCGCGTGTTAAAATGACATTGACAAGACAGGGATCAATGATGATATAGAATATCCGGAACAGCAAAGAATCACCGGCAAAGGCAATGGTTCTTCAAGAACGATTGCCTTTGATTTTTTGGGGACTTGGAATTGATTATGACAGAAGGCGCTTCATTAAATATTGATATCAGAGCCGCAACCGAAGCGGATGTGCCACTTATTCTTTCGCTGATCAAAGATCTGGCAAGATATGAAAAACTCCAGGATCAGGTGGTTGCCACGGAAGCGATTCTTCAGGAATCCCTTTTTGGGCCATGCTCCGCGTGCCGAAGTCATCATCGGGAGTGTGCAGGGGATTCCTGTCGGTTATGCCCTGTTCTTTCACAGTTTTTCAACATTTCTGGGAAAGTCGGGCATGTATATCGAGGATCTGTACGTTCAGAATGCCCATCGGGGAAAAGGTCTGGGGAAGGCGATGCTGATGCATGTCGCCGAATTGGCGATCAAAAGGGGCTGCAAGCGTCTGGAATGGTCGGTTCTGGACTGGAATGAGCCGGCCATTCGATTCTACGAAAGCCTGGGAGCGGTTCCGATGAATGGCTGGACCCTGTACCGTCTTGCCGGAAACACCCTGGATACCCTGTTGACTTTGCGCCACGAGTGACGGCAATGAAGCAGTTCATTGCGGATGCCATGCTTGGGAAACTGGCCCGGTGGATGCGCGTGATGGGATGTGATGTTGAATACTTCCCGGAAATATCGGATCGCGCGCTTTCGGATCGGGCAAAGCTGCGGCAGCCGGATCATTTTGACGCGGGATACCCGGTTGGTTCAGCAAAAAATCAACCGCGGCAATGCCTTTCTGGTTATCGGCGATCACTGTCCGGATCAGCTCCGGCAGGTTGTTGACGCCTTTGCCATCGAACCATTCCAGGGATCTGTTGAGCCGGTGCCTGCGATGCAACATGCTGCTGGTTTCAATTGCAAAAAACGACCTGGCGGGAAAAGTTCCGCCTTATGTTTTCGAAACTCAGGACAGATTCGAAACCTGTCCCCAATGCCGGAAAATTTACTGGAAAGCCACCCATGTGGAACAAATGGTTGCGCGGCTCCAAAACATTCTCGGGGCAAGCCGCATGCCCGAGAGACCGGCATAAATTAAACGCGTTGGAGAAATTTCATGACCCTGAAACGATTTGAATCCCCCATAACCACCGGCATCCAGCTTCAGCAGCACCAGCTCAAAGGGCTCAAGTGGACCGTGGCCCATGCCTATAACGGCTCTTCGGAGTACCGCGCCAAGCTGGACAGGGCAGGAATCGCACCGGAGAACATTCAGTCCCTGGATGATCTCAAAAAACTTCCCTTTACCACAGCAGACGATCTTCGCGACGGCTATCCGTTTCCGCTTCGGGCCGTGCCGTTTGAAAAAATCGTCCGGATCCACTCCAGCAGCGGGACGACCGGAAAGCGGAAAAATCTTTGCTATACCCAGAAAGACGTGGAGGACTGGTGCCATTTCTTTGCCAGAGCCTATGAAATGGCCGGCGTCACCCCGGAAGACCGGGTGCAGATTGCCGTGGGTTATGGGGTCTGGACGGCCGGTATCGGGTTTCAGCTCGGCTGCGAAAAAGTCGGCGCCATGGCCCTTCCCATCGGTCCGGGAAATGTGGACATGCAGTGCCAGTTTCTGCTGGATCTTCAGCCGACGGTGCTGTGCTGCACCGCATCCATGGGGCTCTTGATGGCCGAAGAAGTCAGCAGAAGAGGGATCGGCGACAAGATCCGGATCCAAAAAGTCATCTATGGATCCGAACGCGCATCGGTTTCCATGCGCAAAAAAATATCCGAGCTTTTTGGCGGTGCAGAACTCTTTGACATTACCGGCCTTACAGAGCTTTACGGACCTGGAACCGGCATCGAATGCCCGGATCACGACTGCATTCATTACTGGGCGGATTACTATATCATGGAGATCATCAATCCGGACACCCTGGAGACGGTTCCGGACGGCGAATGGGGGGAAATGGTGGTGACTACCCTCTGCAAGGAGGCCGTTCCCCTGATTCGATACCGGACACGGGATATTACCCGCATCATTCCGGGTTCCTGCACCTGCGGCACGATCATGCCCAGACACTCCCGGATCCGGGGCCGGACCGATGACATGTTCAAGTTCCGGGCCGTCAATATTTATCCTTCGACCATCGATGCGATTGTTTCCGGCATACCGGCCCTGGGATCGGAATACCAGATCCATCTGTCCAGGGATGCATCCGAGCGGGGCATGATGCGGCTGGTGGTGGAGCGGGCCAGGGATATCGGGGAGGAAAGAAATGAGGAGCTCTCTAAAGAACTCGTTCATCAGGTGAAGAAAAAAGTATTGATTACCCCGGTTGCGGAGATTGTTCCGTATGGATCACTGCCGCGGTCGGAGCGAAAAAGCAAACGCGTGTTTGATACGAGAATCGAGGACGCGATCGTCTAAGTGCGCAGCAAGCCGAAAAACCGGCCCCGTTAAAAGAGGGGAACGGATTCGGCTGACTGTGAACGAGGACATGAGCATTTTTCCGGAGCATTCTGCAATGAATCAAAAAATATTTCAGATGGGCCTTTCAACCGAAACCGTTTCGCTCTACCTGCTCTGCTGCGGCCTGGCCGATTCCGGAGCGACCCTTTCCACCAAAAACCTTCTGGAGGTCTGGAACGCCTCGCCCGAAGCAATGAACGCAAGCTTTCTTGAGCTGGAAGATCGCGGGATTGTTTTGAAAATCATTTCTGATGGGAAGGCCAATCATATCTACAAGCTCACCGATGAACACGACTGGAAATGAAATCGATGCAGACGCACTCCGAGCCGCTGCCTGTGGATAGTTTTCTTTTTCTTCATTTTCAGCGTCGGAGCGCCGGATGCCGGCATGATTCCGGCCACGGGCTCCGCCGAGGTCTTTTTCAGTCCGAACGGCGGCGCCACCGAAGCCATTGTTCGGGAAATCGACGCAGCAAAATCGGAGGTTCTGGTTCAGGCCTATAGCTTTACCAGCGTTCCCATTGCACAGGCCCTGCTGAATGCAAATAAAAGAGGCATCCGGATTGAGGCGGTTCTGGACAAGAGCCAGCGGTCGGAACGCTACACGGCCGCAACCTTTCTGATGAATGCGGGAATTGCCGTGGTGATCGATGACCGTCATGCCATCGCCCATAACAAAATCATCATCATTGACCGGGCAAGCCTGATAACGGGCAGTTTCAATTTCAGCAAGAACGCGGATCAGAACAATGCGGAAAACCTGCTGATCCTGAAGGGCAATAAACCGCTTGATCGATAAATACCTGGCCAATTACCAGATGCACAGGGATCACAGCGTTCCTTATGAATTTGCGTTGAAAAGCCATAAGCTCGAAGGACGGGTAGGACCTCAGCGTGGATTCAGGATGAAAAAGCCCCGTTTGCAGGCCAGCAGCGGCCCCTGGAATTCAGTTCAGTCATCGCAGTGTTTTTGCCGGTCGATCTGGGGGCCGACACAGTCAATGATTTCCGAAGGGGTGACATCGGTGCGGATTCCCGGGCAGAGGCCTGCCATGATGTACCAGTTCTGAGGGTCTTTCAGAACGTTTGGAATAAAGGGCCAGGCCTTGCACATCCGGGGTTTGACAGGATGAATGGTGCAGATCCTGTCTTTCCAGAAGACGCAGTATCCGTTTTCGGCCTGAGCCAGAACCGTTTTTTTCCCGGAAAGCTGGCAGCATTTTTCCAGAAACAATTGGGGATCCATATGGATAAAGGCGGCAATGGCCTGAACATCCTCGGGAGATACATAGGTTCCGCCGAATCCCTTGCAGCAGTCGCCGCATTGCCGGCAATTGAAAATATCATCGGGCGTCAGAGGATCACAGGGCATGGCGGGTCTCCATGGCTCTTTTCAGGGTGATCTGATCAATGTATTTCAAGTCTCCGCCAATGGGCACGCCGGAGGCAATGCGGGTGACCTTGACCGGAAACTTCTCCAGAAGACCCAGCAGATATGAAGCCGTTGCCTCGCCTTCCACATGGGTCCCGGTGGCCAGAATGACTTCCTGAATCCCGCCTGCAGCAATTCTTGCAATCAATTCCTTGATGCGGATGGCATCGGGTCCGACGCCATCCATGGGGGACAGCGCGCCCTGAAGGACATGGTACCGTCCATTGTACGCGCCCGATTTTTCGATCGACACCATATCCGCGGGCTGTTCGACCACGCAGAGCAGCCGCTCGTCCCTGGAGGGGTTGCTGCAGATGTTGCAGTGCTCCGCTTCGCTGAGCGAAAAACAGATGGAGCACAGCCTGACCTTGTCCTTCAGCTCTCCGATGCTTTTCGCCAGCTGTTCCGCATCGCTGCGGGAAGACCGGAGGATATACATGGCCAGTCGCTCCGCGGTTTTTTCGCCGATGCCCGGAAGTTTGCTGAGCTGGCGAATGACCTGCCGAATGGATGTGGGGTAATGGTTCATGGCGGTTACATCAGTCCCGGGATATTCAAACCCCCGGTCAGTTTGCCCATTTCACCGGAAACCATTTCCTGGGATTTGGCAAGGGCGTCATTGACGGCTGCAAGAATCAGATCCTGAAGCATTTCGACATCCTCCGGATCCACCACTTCTTTTTCGATCTGAATGGAGACAATCTGCTGTTTGCCGTTGGCAACCACTTTGATCATGCCGCCGCCGGAAGCGGTTTCAATCGTTTTTTCAGACAGTTCTTCCTGAAGCTTCACCATCTTGGCCTGAAGTTTCTGGGCCTGTTTCATCATATTTCCCATATTTTTCATCATGAGGGTCTCTCCTTCTCTATCTTGATATCGACAACCGTTCCGCCAAAGATCTCAATGACATCGGCAACGAGGGGGTGATTCAGCGCTTCCTGCCTCAGATACTGGGTCTGGCTGGCCCGGACCTGATTTTCCGGGAGCGGTTCTTTTTCAGCCTGGATGATAAGCTTTATCGGCGCTTCAAATAACTGGCTGACGACCGATTTCAGCAGGGCTTCATTTTTCGGCTGGCGGATTCGATTCAGGTTGAATCCGTTACCGGAAAAATGAATTTCCAGGGTGTGATTCTCTATTTTCTTCAATTTGGACCGGGATAAAACAGGCGAAAGTGCCGGAGATGTCTCCGATACCTTATCCACAATCCGTTTCAGGGCTTCATCCAGCGCTGATTCGGACTCCAGGGTCTCGATTCGAAGCAGTTGGCGGCGGGCTTTTTTCAGGGGGACGCGATTGCACGCAACTGCGCGGTTCCGGTTCACGGCTCCGGCAGAGGTTCGCGTTGGTACAGGTTCAGGTTCCGGATCAGGCTCCGGTTCCGGGATTGCATACGGGCGCTGTTCCTCAACAATCTGGAGCTGGGACGGATGATGGATTTCCTTTCGCAACAGATCCAGCTTTTCGATGAGAGCATCAATGGGCAGAGCCGGCCGGGTCTGAATGATTCTGAAAAAGACCAGCTCCAGGGCCAGCCTGGGAAGGCTGGAGTAGCGAATCGTGGCTTCCTCAGAAAACAGCATGTCGAAAATGTGGTTCAGGGATGAAACCGAAACCGATTTCACGATCTGCTGCATCCGGTCAATTTCATGGAGAGGCACATCAACGAGTTTCTGCGCATTTTTGCTTATTTTGACAACAAGCAGGTTGCGGAAATGTTCGACAAGCGAGCTGTACAGGCGCTTTAAGTCCAGACCGTTTTCATAACCGGTTTCCAGAAGATTCAGGATTTCCGGGATGTCTCCGTTTAAAACCGCCTGGGAGAAATCAAAGAGAAATTCTCTGTCAATGACGCCAAGAAGGCTGATGACGATATCATGGGTGATTTTGCCTTCGGAAAAGGAAAGGACCTGATCCAGAAGGCTCAAGGCATCCCGCATGCTGCCGCCGGCTTCCTGGGCGACAATGAGAAGGCTTTCCGGCGAAATATCCACCGCTTCCTTCAGGCAAAGCGCTTGAAGGTGCTCTAGAATCGATCGGGTGTCAATCCGGCGCAGATCGTGGCGCTGGCATCTGGAGAGAATGGTCAGGGGAATCTTCTGCGGTTCGGTGGTTGCAAACATGAACAGCACATGGGCAGGGGGCTCTTCAAGGGTTTTCAGCAAGGCATTAAAGGCCGCAGCCGTAAGCATGTGGACTTCATCGATGATGTAGATTTTGTAGCGGCTGTGGGAAGGCATGTACCGCACATTGTCTCTGAGATCCCGGACCTGATCCACGCTGTTGTTGGATGCCCCGTCAATTTCAAGGACATCGACCGCCTGACCCGAGGTGATCTCCATGCAGGAACGGCAGACATTGCAGGGGGAGACGGTCGGGCCCTGCTGGCAGTTCATCGCTTTGGCCAGAATGCGGGCAATGGTGGTTTTGCCGGTTCCCCTTGGCCCGGTAAACAAAATGGCATGGGCTACCCGCCCGGAAGAGATGGCATGGCTGAGGGTTTGCGTGACATGATCTTGTTTGACGACATCCGCAAAGGTCTGAGGTCGATATTTACGGGCAAGAACCAGATAAGACATAGTGATTTCCTGGCAGAATCATCGGAAGGTCAGCAGAGAGCGCATTCACGCCGCAAAATCGGGGCTGGGAATGGATATGAAACTGGCGGAGAGAGAGGGATTTGAACCCTCGGCGCCGCTATTAACAGCGCACACGATTTCCAGTCGTGCTCCTTCAGCCGCTCGGACATCTCTCCAGAATCAAACAGGGGGATCATCATTCAGGCCCAAATCTTTGGCGGAGAGGGTGGGATTTGAACCCACGATCCCGTTTTTAGACAGGATACCGCTTTTCGAGAGCGGGGCCATCAGCCGCTCGGCCACCTCTCCATCACCCTCTGACTTAAGACGATCATAAATATACTTTTTGATAATTCCTGTCAATGATCTTGTTGAGATTTTTTGCATTCAGACTTGAATAACCGCCTGGTTTATAGTATTCCTTGCCCGCGTTCTGTCAGAAATCCGGAGTCGGAATGATATGAGGAAACGACCGTGCAGGAATACTTGCGATTCATTTATTGTTTCTATAAGGATATTGTCTGATGGCCAAAATTGTTCCATTCCGGGGAATCGTATATAACCCCGAAAGGGTTGAGAATCTGGCGAGTGTCGCCACCCCCCCGTATGATGTGATAACGCCTCAGGAGCAGCTTGCCTTTTATGAGCGCCATCCCTGGAATATCATTCGGTTGATTCTGGGAAAGACATCCGAAAAGGATACGCCCCAAGACAATCGCCATACCCGTTCGGCGGATTTTTTTAATGCATGGCTGTCCGAAGGCGTTCTGGTTCAGGATCCTTCTCCGGCATTTTATCTGACGTCCATTGATTTTTCCGTTCAATCCCGGAAGATCACCCGGTGGGGGGTGATTTCTCTGGTAGCCCTGGAGTCTTTTGATAAAGGCGTGGTCCTGCCGCATGAGAAAACCTTTTCCCGGGTGAAGTCGGAAAGGCTGGAACTGATGAAATCCTGTCACGCCAATTACAGCCCGATATTTTCCCTGTATTCGGATGCCGAACGGATGGTTGTGAATACCCTGAGGCAGTCCTGCTCTGAAATGGCGCACAGACCGGACATGAAATTTGTCGATGCCTATGGCCACCTGCATCAGTTGTGGCGGGTAACGGATGCGGCAGTCCACCGGCGAATTTCCGATTTCATGAACGATAAATCCATCTTCATCGCAGATGGCCATCACCGGTATGAAACCGCCTTGAACTACCGGTTGTGGGTAGCAGACCGGACACCGGGGTTTTCTCCGGAGCATCCGGCCAATTTCATCATGATGTATTTATGCGGCATGGAAGATCCGGGGCTGGTGATTCTGCCGGCGCACCGGATGGTAAAGATGATTGCTCCGGGAGAAAATGGATCGGTTCATGACAGTGGCTGAAGACTGCTTTGACATCAGCCGGTTTTCGACGGAAAACGGAACCGGCCCGGGACGGCGGCAGAAAAATTGGACCGCATTTTGAATACCGGCAGCGCTCATACCCGGATTGGCGTTGTCATCAGAAATCACCCGCAGGGATATCTTTTCAGCCTGAAACCCGGCGTCATGCAGCGGATGTTCAGGCATGAGATGTCGGAACGGATGCTGGAACTGGATGTGACGGTATTGACCCGGCTGATACTGATGGAGCTTTTGGGACTGAATCACAGCCATCTGGACGATGAATCCATCATGAGCTATTCCAGCAGGACGGATACTGCCCTGCAAGCGGTCAGAACCGGGGACTGCGATGCTGCCTTTATCCTGAATCCCACCCGGATCGATCAGGTCAAGCGGATTGCCGAGGCAGGGGAAATCATGCCCAGGAAATCCACATATTTTTATCCAAAGGTGATTACCGGCCAGGTGTTAAACCGGTTGACTGAGGACTGATCGCCTTCAGGGATCAAACATGGCCTGAACCCTGTCGGTATACATGCCGTCTGGCCGGCAGATCACCAGCGGCTCATGGACAGCGGCGCCAGGGCGGCCGCCCTTGATGCCGGATACCAGAACAAGGCGGCCCGGGTCATGGGCCTGTGCGTGAACCGTCTGAATGTGTTTGGGTTCGATGCCTGCGGATCGAAGATTCGTCAGAAGGTCCGTGATCCGTTCCGCGGGATAGACGATGGCGAACCTGCCGCCGATGCCGAGCAGCCTTGCGGCGGCATCGGTCACATCCTGAAGGGTTGCCAGAATTTCATGCCTTGCCACTGCCCGCTGAGGATGAGGATTGACCCTGCCGGATCGGTCTTTTCTGTAAGGGGGATTGCTGATCACAAGATCCACCGGTCCGCTAACATCTTGAATCGAAAGAAACCTCATATCTCCGCAGATAATGGTGACGCGCTCAATCAGTCCGTTGGCTTCCACATTCTGAACTGCCAGCGCTGCCAGTTCCGGCTGTATTTCAATGCCCGCAATACTTGCCGACAGATGCCGGTGCCCCAGGATCAAGGGAATGATGCCGCATCCGGTGCCCAGATCCACGATACGGTCCCCGGCCTCGGGGGCCGAAAATGCGGCCAGCAGCACGGCATCGATGGAAAACCGGTATCCCTTCCGGTGCTGAAAGACCTTTATCCTGCCGTTAAAAAAAGTATCCTCAGTTCTGGCAAGTAACGTCATGTCTGTCATTGCATGCGTTTTTAAAGGATTATCCCTTCCTGTAATCCGGATGCGAACCGCCTTTGAAGGTCAGCGCCAGAACCGTGATGTCGTCGCTCTGCGCGACTGCGCCGACAAACTCCCGGACCGACAGGATGATGTTTTCAACAAGCTCCTGGGCAGAATCGCTCTTTTCCATTTCCAGTGTCCGGACCAGCCGATCATTGGCGTAGAGTTTGTTCTCATGATCCATGGCTTCGGTGACCCCGTCCGTATAAAGGATCAGGCTGTCGCCGGGATTCAGGGTTGCCGTCTGGGTTTTGTAGCCGGCATCGTCCATTACCCCCAGCATTACCTGGGGAGTGACATTCAGCCATTCAGGTTTGTGCCCTGTAGAAAAGATCAGCGGCGGATTATGCCCGGCATTGGCATAAACAAGCTCTCCGGTCTCAAAATTCAGGATGCCGCAAAACACCGTGCAGAACATCATCGTGTCGTTATCCACGCAGAGCTCCCGGTTGGTCCGCTCCAGTATCTCCGAAGGGGTGATGTGCTCGCTGGCAATGCCCTTCATGAGGGTTTTGCTGACGGCCATAAAGAGGGCTGCCGGAACCCCTTTGCCCGAGACATCGCCGATGGAGAAAAACAGATGCCTGTCATCCAGAAGGAAAAAATCATAAAGATCACCGCCGACTTCCTTGGCCGGAATCAGGGCCGCATAGATGTCAAATTCCTGTTTTTCCGGAAACGGCGGAAAGTGCTTGGGCAGAAAACTCATCTGAATGGTGTGCGCAATCTTCAGTTCGCTCTCGATCCGTTCCTTGATGGCGGTGGTTTCCTTCAGATCGACAATGTATTCTTTCAGGGCGGAGCGCATGTTTTCAAATGATGTGGTCAGATCCCCGATTTCATCATTGGATCTGCTGACGGGAAGATCGATATCCAGGTTTCCCTTGGCGATTTCCAGGGTTTTATCGGCAAGCGCGCTGATGGGCCGGGTTATTTTACCGGATATGAAGACAATCACCAGAAACAGCAGGGCAAAACCGACCGTGCCTATCAATGCCAATTCAAGGGTAAGGGCCTTGAGCGCCGCAAAAAGCTCTTCTTCCGGAACCACTATGCCCACCGACCAGCCGGTGGATAGCAGCGGCGCATAATACAGCCTGGAAATTTTGCCGGTAAGATTCCGGTTCAGCGGCACAAACCCTTCTTTTCCATGAATCATGTCCCTGCCGATATTGCGCAGCTCCGTATCGCCGGTTGCTTCGGCAATACTGAAAATACTTTCATTCATGATCAGGTCTTTATTCGGATGAGACACAAAAACGCCGGACTGTGAAATTAAAAACGCATATCCGGATTGATAGATTTTGATCCGGGAGATAATCTCATTGAGCCATTTCAGGGAAAGATCGGCCGTTACGACGCCGCTAAAGACTTTATCGTCATGAACCTTGCGGTAAAACGGCACGGAAAAAGAGCTCATCACGATGTTGCCGCCGTCGGTATCGAAATAAGGTTCGCTCCAGATGGGTCTGCCCAGTTCCTTGGGCATCAGATACCAGTCCCAGTAAAAATAATTGAAGGCGGCATCCGCATCATGGACCCGCAGCTTGTCACCTTCCCGGCAGACATAGGGGGCGTAATAGAGGGATTCCGGGTCAAAGACAAAGGGCTCATAGGCAACCGTTGCGCCGTAGATTTCCGAATTGGTATGCAATACATTCTCAATCCATTTGAGCAGCGTATCGCGGGTATAAATCTGTGTTTCAAGGGAGGCAGCCAGATAAAGCGGGATTTTTTCAATCCCCAGCAGGGTATTTTCGATTTGATGCACCGTGGACAGGGTTAAATACCGGGTATTGTCTTCAACGGACTTCAGCACGGTTTGTCTGGAAATGGCGTAATTATAAAAAAACACCGCAAAAAAAACGCAGGCCGTGCCCAGGAGGGTCAGCGAAGCAATCTTGAATGCCAGGCTTTTTTTAGCGGGAATCATCCAGGCAGGGGACATAAAATTCATTGAATTTGGGGATGTCATCGATCATTCCGCCGGATTTGAGTTCACTGGCAACCGTCTGAAAGTCATCTGGAGAAAGGGTTCCCATCGGGGTGTTCCTGCCGCTGATCACGGAAATATCCCTGATGCGATCCAGCATCCATCGCTGATGCACGCGGTTGGTGCCTACATTGGCTTCTCGAGCATAAGTCAATACAATGTCAACGGCTTCATCCGGATGATCAAATGCGTACTCCAGCCTTCAAGGGAGGCGCCGACGACATTGCGGCAGATTCGATCATCCTGTTGTCAGCGTTTCACTCAGGCAATACATGCCGTCTTCCGGAAAGTTCAGGCCATGCTGGTCAAAAAAGAAGGTGGTGAGTTCATCGGCGTTCACGCCGGAATTGAGCAGCGTATGATACTCATTGTACCACATGGCGCAGGCGGCATCCACGCCGCCTTGCAGAAACAAATTGATGGTATAGGTCTGGGGAACGATGGTGACCTGAACCTGGTACTTTCGTAAAAATGCCAGGGGCTGAATCTGAAAATCCGACCAGAGGCTCACGCGCTTTCCGTTCAGGTCTTTTGGGGAGAAAATGCCGCTTGATTTTCTGGCAACCAGAATAAAGCCGGATTTTTGTCCGATCTGCGCCACATTGACAATATCAACGCCTTTGGAGCGCAGCTTTATCGCATCGGAAAGAAACATGGTGGTGAAATCGGTTTTTCGGCGGACCAGCATGTCCGCGGGCGGGTTGTCCGGACCGCCTGCAAGCAGGCGAAGATCAATTCCCCGTTTCTGATAAAATCCTTTTTGGATGGCCACATAATATCCGGCAAACTGGGCCTGGGGGGTCCACTGGGGCAGAAAGGTCACGGGCTGCAGATCCTGGCAAAAGGCGGCGCAGGGAAGGATGCAAACAGAGCAGAACCCCTGTTTTCAAGATCGATATCAACCCGCTGTCTTTCATCAGGCATCTCCATTAGCGCGTGGCAACCGGAACGAAACAGGAAAAGGAGCTCCGGATTTTGACGAGAGGTTAACGCCAACCGGTTTCATCTTTATGAAGCACTATACAAAATTTTCACTGTTTCTTGTACCCTTTTTCCACCGTTTCTTCCGGTTTTCACCGCCGGACCCTTCTCTTTCCACGCTCAGTTTTTTCCCGCAGAACTTGTATCCGCTGATGGCTTTATACACCTCGTCCACATAATGATTTTCGATCTGAAACCTGGAGCTGTCCGGGCTGATATCGATGTTTCCCAGCCGGATGAACCGGTTTCGTGTGCTTTGATTGATCAGGCCGATGATTTGGGGCGGCAAGATATGATCATTCTTGCCGATATTCACAACCAGATAGGTAAACCCGCTTTTGCTGAATTCCTTGCCGCCGGTTTTCATAAAAACCGGGTGATCGGGCTTCTTCTTTTGCACTTCCCTGGGAACCGCTGTCAAATCCGGGGCGTTTTTGTAGTAATTCAGAAAACGGTTGAATTCCAGGGATACGAAATGCTTCAAAAGCGCTTCTCTGTCCAAATCCGCCAATTTTTCTTCGATAATCGCCAGATAAGGCGAGATCTGATCGCTGTCGACGTCAACGGCCTTAACCCGATCGATCAGGTGTATCAGTTGCTGTTCGCAGATATCTTTCCCCAGCGGCACTTTTGTGGCGGTTATTTTCCGCTTGACGGTTTTTTCAAGGCTGCCGATTTTATATTTTTCTTTCATATGGATGATGGCAAGAGAAATCCCGGTCTTTCCGGCTCTGCCGGTCCGGCCGCTTCTGTGGGTGTAGATTTCCAGATCATCCGGCAGATCATAGTGAATGACATGGGTCAGGTTATTCACGTCCAGACCCCGTGCGGCAATGTCCGTGGCGATCAGGAGCTGAACATTGCCTTCCCGGAATTTTCGCATGACAAATTCGCGCTGCGACTGGGACAAGTCTCCGTGAAGCGCTTCGGCATTATATCCGTCCCGGATCATCTTGTCGGCGATTTCCTGGGTGCTGATGCGGGTTCTGCAGAAAATGATGCCGTAGATTTCCGGATAATAATCGACCACCCGTTTTAATGTCTCATACTTGTCCCTGGCATGCACCATGAAGTATTGATGCTCGACGTTGGCGGTTCCCGAATTCTTCTGGCCGATGGAAATCTCGATCGGGTTTTTCATGTATTTTGCGGCGATTTTGGCGACTTCCGACGGCATCGTCGCCGAGAACAGGAGGGTCTGCCGCTCTTTGGGGGCTGCCGCCAGAATGGCGTCCAGCTCTTCCTTGAACCCCATGTTCAGCATGATATCCGCTTCATCGAGCACCAGATGCCGGATGGTGCTGATATCGGCGGCCTTCCGGTTGATTAAATCCAGAAGCCGCCCGGGGGTGGCGACAATGATCTGCGTTCCCTTTCGAACAGAGCGCATCTGCTCGATGATTCCCGCCCCGCCGTAAACCGCGGTGACTGAAAGCTTGGGAATAAACCGCGAGAAGCTCTCCATGTCTTTGGCGATCTGGAGGCAGAGCTCCCGGGTCGGGCAAAGAATGAGCGCCTGAACCTTCTTTGATGAAATGTCCGTTCGTTCCAAAATCGGCAGCCCGTAGGCCGCTGTTTTTCCGGTCCCTGTCTGCGCGAGTCCCACGATATCTCTTGAGTCGGTTAGAATTTGCGGAATCACTTTTTCCTGAATCGGCGTCGGTGTGTCAAAACCCAGTTCGCTAATGGCCTTTATGATATTGTCGGTCAGTCCCAGTGTGCTGAAATTCAAATGCAATTCCTCTGTCTGTGTATTCATGTTAGAAAAATAAATGATGATATCGGGCTTGAAAAATGACTTACCAGATATGAATTCTCTTCTGGAGTACGGGGGCAGGGTCTTCCGTCTTGCAGTTTTCAATATTTTGCGCAGTTTAATCCAATTCAAGTCAATTGGCAATACATAATCCGTCTGGCGGATTGCCATGTTTCCCGGAGGACAATATCGCTGGCATATCCGCCTGAAAAATGTTAAAAAAAACCGATGAAACCATTTGCCGAATTTTCAATTTCTGAAACATATCCGATACGATACGTCCTGACGGACATTGACGACACCCTGACGCTGAGCGGCCGTCTGCCATCCATTGTGTTTGTTGCGATGGAAAAACTACAGGCTGCGGGTATTGCGGTGATTCCGATCACCGGCAGGCCGGCGGGCTGGTGCGACCATATCGCACGGATGTGGCCGGTGGACGGCGTTGTGGGTGAAAACGGGGCCTTTTATTTTCGCTATGACGCGGCCTCCCGCAAAATGATGCGGCGTTACTGGAAGCCTGAAAAAGAGCGCCGCGCAGACAGAAAGCGCCTGGATGCCATTGAAAAGCAGATCCGGAAATCGGTTCCCGGCTCCCGGGTGGCTTCGGACCAGGCTTACCGGGAAGCGGACCTGGCCATTGATTTTTGTGAAGATGTGGCTTCGTTGTCGCCGGCGGACATTGACCGTATTGTGGCCTGTTTTACGAAAGCCGGGGCTCAGGCCAAAATCAGCTCCATTCATGTCAACGGCTGGTTCGGGGATTACGACAAGCTGGCCATGACCCGGCTGCTCTTTGAAGAGGTTTTTTCGGAAAATCTCGATGCCATCAAAGAGCAGGTGATTTATGCCGGGGATTCCCCAAATGATGCGCCCATGTTTGGGTATTTCCCCAATTCCGTCGGTGTTGCCAACGTGAAGAATTTTACGGGGAAAATGCCCCATGATCCAGTCTGGGTGGTGGAAAGGGAAGGGGGCCTGGGCTTTGCGGAAATGGCTTATCGACTGATATGGATGCTACATGGCTGACCCGATGATGTCCATCAGACAGTGAAAATTTTCATGCGAAAACTTCAATGCATCATATCATGGCCTTGACCAGAGACTCGATAAGTTGTTGCAAGGCCGGTGAGGCTTTTTCGCAACCTCAAGGATTTCTTCAAGTGTTGCCGGCTTGGGATTTTCAGGATCATGCACATTGGTGATGGTTGAAAGCCCGATGACTTTCATTCCTGCCTGCACTGCGGCGATGACTTCCATGATGGTTGAAAAGCCGACTGCCGAAGCGCCGATGGTTTGTAGAAAGCGTATCTCCGCGGGGGTCTCAAGGGAAGGGCCCAGGAGCCCCGCATAAACACCGGTTTGAACGGGCAGATTAAATTGATTGCAGATGGTTAAGGCCAGTTTTTTGAAATCCGGGTCATAAGCGCGGGCCATGTCCGGAAAGCGGTTCCCCCAATCCGGTTCGTGGGGCCGACCAGCGGGTTTTGGCCGGTCAGGTTGATATGATCTTGAATGATCATGATATTGCCGGGTGAAAACCGGGAGCTCAACCCGCCCGCGGCATTGGAAACGATAAATCGCTTGATGCCCAGCGCCTGCATCACCCTGATCGGAAAAATAACCTCTTGAGGGGAATATCCTTCATAAAGATGAAACCTGCCTTTAAATACGGCGATTTCCCTGCCTTTCAGGTCTCCGATCAGAAGCTGTCCCGGATGCCCTTCCACGGTTGAAACCGGGAAATGCGGAATGTCCTGGTATTCAAATTGAGTGTGTATCAAAACTCCGTCCGCGCATTCACCCAGTCCTGTTCCGGTCAGAATGGCGATTTCAGGGATTCGAAGAAGTTGTGACCGGATATGGCCGGCTGCGGCAGTCGCTTTGGCTTTTTGAGAATTCATTACAGTTCCTTTTTATCAATAATTGTATACCTGAATGACTTCCAGTTTTTAATATATCTCATGGAGGCTTTGACAGTCAAGAATCGGTGGAGGATTGTATTGACATTTTGCTGCAATTATGAAAAGTTATATCATCAATTAAATGATGACCGTTCAGTCGGGTTCATGGGTTTTGCCTGTTTTTTTATGGTCCCGATTGACATAATTCTAAACCAAAGATGAAATGGTATTGCCCATGAAACTGTCTGAAATTAAAAATTCGTTGGATGCGGAAGTCCTGTCCGGCAATGACCGGATGGACATGAATATCGTTGGGGGCGGCGGCGCCGACCTGATGGAGGATGTACTGTCGGCTGTCGCCAAAGGCGCGGTCCTTTTGACGGGACTTACGACAGAACAGGTGTTAAGGATAGCCACAATTGCCGGAGTTTCGGCGATCGTCATTGTCCGGGGGAAAAACCGGATGCCAAACGCTCGACGCGGCGGTCTCATCCGGCATTCCGATTCTACGAACGCGATATTCATTGTTTGTGGCCTGTGGACTGATTTACATGGATGGCCTCAGGGGGCTGGACGGGTCGTGGTGATGAAAACCAGATGCCCCACTCCCCCGAGAATTATCCGCATTCAAAAGCCGTCCTTCCATAGCCCCTTGAAACCAACCGGTCAGCGCTGCCACCCCAATCGAATCACTCCCTTTTATTTACTGTTG
>CAWJRD010000044.1:0-17326 GCA_963845015.1 uncultured delta proteobacterium | reverse complement strand
GCAATTCAATGGAAATTGGAGATATTCGTCGTTTCGTGGATCCGGCCGCGTTGTTCACAACTTGTTTATAACCGGAGATCACCTTAAAATCTTTGATAAAAAATCCGCTTTTTATTAGGCTGTATTTCTGGATAGTTGTTCATCACCAATATAATTATTATCCAATATTTCAGTTATATACAATGTGTGCATATTTTTTTTGACAGCCATTCCAAATTCGGATTCATCCCGTTTGACTCTTTCCGGGTGCTTATGTAAAACATGACCCACCTGAACGGAAGCCATCGGGTTAATCTGCTGGCCGTCGGAAGACAGTTCCTTGATGTGTCAGAATCAATTCACGTACCCTTGGTTTCCACATGCTTTTCCTTGTGGTCAACAGGCTGTGATCGTGTTTTCAGTCTATCTCAGATTTTCATCCACTATTCCAACCACAACTTACTTCAAACTGGCGATACCATCATGGAATCTATCTGGAAAAAAACAAAGGACGTTATTAAGACCCGCATACCCGGTCACAGTTTCCGTATGTGGATTGAGCCGGTTGAATTTATGAACGAGAAAAATGGCGTCGTGGTGCTTTCCTGCCCGAACCCGTTTTCAAAAAAACGGGTTCTTGAATTTTACAATGATCTGATTCAGTCGGAAATTCAGAAGATTTCGGGCAGGTCCTGTCAGATTGCTCTGGAAGTATCCGAAAAGCGTCCCGCCGGCCAACCCGATATCAGCCATCAAAAACCCCTTTTCCCCCAGGCTGAGGCCCAGCCTTCAAGCGGCAGGTTTTTGAGAAGAGATTATACCTTTGACCAGTTTGTGGTCGGCGGCAACAATGATTTTGCCTATTCCGCATCCCTGGCCCTGGCCTCCCGAAAGAAAACCCAGCAGCATTCCCTGTTTTTGCTTTCAAAAACCGGCATGGGGAAAAGCCATCTGACACAGGCCGTCGGCAACCATATATTAACGGAAAATCCTGCGGAAAAAGTATATTATATTACGGCGGAAGATTTTTCCAATGAAATGGTTTCCGCCTTTCAACATGACACCCTCGACCTGTTCAAGAAAAAATACCGGACCGGCTGCAATGTCCTGCTGCTGGATGATGTGCATTACCTCAGCGGCAAGGAACGTACCCAGGTCGAGCTGGCCATGACACTGGATACCCTGTATGATTCAGGGAAAAAAATCATTTTTTCCAGCTCCTATCTTCCCGGAGACATCCCCAAGCTCAATGACAAACTGCGCTCAAGGCTGTCCAGCGGATTGATATCCGCCATTGACCCGCCCAATTTCAGAACACGGGTCAGAATTCTTCAAAAAAAGGCAACGGCCAATGGCGTTCATATTCCGGAAGACATCACCCAGTATCTGGCAGGTGAACTGACTGAGGATGTACGTCAACTGGAAAGCGGTTTGATCGGAATTACGGCCAAATCATCCCTTCTGGGCGCCCCGATTGATATGGCGCTTGCCGAAAGCGTTATTAAAAACATTGTCCGCCAGCGCAAACTCATCACCATCGACGGCATTAAAAAACTGGTTTGCCAGGAATTCAACATTTCCCATCATGACATGGTCTCTGCTTCCCGCAAACAGGCCATTGTCAGGCCCAGACAGATTGCGATGTATTTATCCCGGCGCTATACCGACTCGCCCCTTCAAGCCATTGGCAAGTGCTTTAATCGTTACCATGCAACGGCGCTGCATTCCATCAGCGCTGTTGAAAAAGGAATCCGGGACAACCGTTCCCTTCAGAAACAGATCGAATACCTTTGCGCCAAACTTGAAGAAGGGGTCTGCTGATACCGATAAAACTGCAGGGAAGCAAATGCCGGACCCGCAGAAAACGGGCCGGATGGCAGGGCGTAAAGCGGAGTTACTGATTTTTCTCGGAAAATGTTTCCGAATACATCAAGTCTTCCAGGATTTCAGCCCGGATGTGGTGGTTGCTTTCAATGGCGCAGCGTAAGCTGAGAGCACAAAACTTGAAACACATCCGATCTTCGGCATTATAATCTCCCAGACATCCCAGATCATCGCTCAGCACTTCAGCCGTAACAGCCTTCTTTTTTTTCATGCATCTTCCTTTAATAGTCTGAGCATATCCTCATGTATCCATCCATTGGTTGCAAGAATCTCGTTGCCATGGATGGAAAATGCCCGATTTGAAAAATCCGTGATGTGCGCCCCGGCTTCCCGTGCAATCAAATAACCGGCTGCCGTGTCCCAGGGTTTCAGATTCTGTTCCCAGAATCCCTCAAATCGCCCGCAAGCCAGAAAGCAAAGATCCAGAGCAGCCGAACCCAGCCGCCGGACGCCTTGCGAAGCCCTCTGGCAGTTTGCAAACCGCACCATCACCTCTTGAAAAATTTCGCTGAAATTATAGGGAAACCCGGTAACAAGAAGGCTTTCCGAAACCAGGCGGGTTTCAGAGACATGAATCGGCCTGCCGTTAAGCTGGGCGCCCTGACCCTGTACTGCCGTAAACAATTCGCCGGTCACCGGATTCAGGACAATGCCCACGGCGATTTTTCCTTCCATCTCAAAGGCAATGGAAACCCCGAAGAGCCCAAGCTGGTGGGTATAATTGGTGGTGCCATCCAGAGGATCGATAATCCATCGGCTCCCCTGATTTTCGCCGCTCATACCGCTTTCTTCAGCCAGAATGGCGTGATCGGGGAAAACCTTGCGGATCGACTCGATGATGACTTTTTCCGAGCCCAGATCCGCTTCGGTGACCAGATCGATGGCGCCCTTATGGTCCGGCGTTTTGATTTTCCCCAGAAAAGAGCGAAGAACCCGGCCGCCGTTATAGGCAGCACCGATTCCAACCGTTTTGATGCGTTCAAGATTCATATCGATAGTTTCGCTTATATGCCCTTTCCAAAAGATGTCAATCTTTTTGTCGCTGTTCAATGGCCCCGGCCATGGCTTCTATCAGCGGCAGCAGCGTGGCTTTGTTGTTGGCGGAAATGGCAATGCCGCCATAGTAGTTCAAACACCGCTCAACCTCGGCTTGAGCCAGCGCATCCTGCTTGTTCAGAACCCGCAGGCAGGGGATTTGATTCAGCTCCAGACTTTCCAGAATCGCTTCAACCGATTGAATCTGATCCTCGCAGCGGGGATTGCTGATATCGATCACATGCAGCAGAAGATCCGCGGTTTCAAGCTCTTCAAGCGTCGCACGAAAGGCAACCTGCAAGTCCTTCGGAAGGTTTTTGATGAATCCGACGGTATCCGTGATAATGACATCGATATCCTTGGGAAATCTGAGCCTCCGGCTGGAAGGATCCAGGGTTGCAAAAAGCCGCTGCTCCGCAAGAACCTGGCTCTGGGTCAGTGTATTTAACAGCGTTGATTTGCCGGCGTTCGTATACCCGATAATCGAGATCACCGGCAGGCCCTGCTTGCGACGCCTGGCTTTTTGCTGGCTGCGCTGCTGAACCACTTCGGTCAAGGCCTTTTCCAGGCGGGTAATGCGATCCCTGGCACGCCTGCGGTTGATCTCCAGTTTGGTTTCGCCCGGGCCCCTGCCGCCGATGCCGCCGGTCAACCGGGACATGGCGGTATTTTTGGTCACCAGCCGCGGCAGCAGATATTTAAGCTGGGCCAGCTCCACCTGAAGCTTGCCCTCGCGGGACCGGGCCCGCTGGGCAAAAATATCCAGAATAAGCTGCGTCCGGTCAATGACTTTCATTTCGATCTGGTCGGCAATGGATCGAATCTGGGACGGGTTGAGCTCCTGATCGAAGATGATGAGATCCGCCCCTTTTTGAATGGCCAGCAGCGCTATTTCCTGAAGTTTTCCAGTGCCCATCAAAAACCGCGGATCCGCCTGCCTGCGGTGCTGGAATACGGTATCCACGACAAATATGCCGCCGGAGCCGGCAAGTTCTTCAAGTTCGCTCAGAGAATCCATGGCGGCCTTGCGCGATTCCGTCGAAACGCTGACCAGAAGCGCTCTTTCCTGCCCCTGCATGGAACCGGTTTTGGATTCCCGCACAATTCCGGCCTGCCCCAGTTCGGATTCAATGGCCTGAATCAGACTCAGACAGCCCATATCCAACTGGCCGGCCGGAAAAGGCGGCAAGAATGCGATACGGCGCCGCGGCAGTCGCCGATGGCAGGATGTGCGCCGCCATGACTTCCAGGGGCTTTCCATCCGGTGTCAGGGTCAGCACTGCCATGATATCCAGGCGAAGCAACGACAGATCCGTCAGGTCATCATGGGAAAGCGGCTCGGCTTTCAAATGGGTGTGAATGCACCGGATTCCCTTGAGACGGTCCGAAGCGCTCCGGTATTCGCTGATATCCGGAAGCACGATGCCGTGATAATCCCCGACAATGACCGATGTCACCTTGCCCTGACGGTTGACCAGAATCCCGATCTGCCGCCGGATCTCATGGGAAATCCGGCAGAGTTCATCCGCGATTTCAGGGGAAACCAGATACTGCGGAGAAACACGCCTGTCGTAGATATCTTCAAGGCCGGCAATCTGGCTGGCCTTTAATCCGGAAATATTTCCATGGAGTTTTTTCATCTGATTTCCGGGGCCGGATTTTCAAAACGGGTATAGGATTTCAGAAATGTGAGCGGCGCAAGGCCCGTGGGTCCGTTTCGGTGTTTGGCCAC
Organism: uncultured delta proteobacterium; assembly: GCA_963845015.1. Taxonomy (GTDB): domain Bacteria; phylum Desulfobacterota; class Desulfobacteria; order Desulfobacterales; family Desulfatirhabdiaceae; genus RAAP-1. The sequence continues at coordinate 12,696 of CAWJRD010000044.1, read as the reverse complement.
GATGACTTCGGCCTTTCCCCGGTTCGGATTGTTTTCATCCCGGTTATATACTTCGTCCCGATAAATAAAGGTTACGACATCGGCATCCTGCTCCAGAGCGCCGGATTCCCTGAGATCCGATAACTGGGGACGTTTATCGCTGCGCTCTTCCAGTTTCCGGTTCAACTGGGACAGCGCCACAATGGGAAGGTCCAGCTCCCTGGCAAGCGATTTGATGGAACGGGATATTTCGGAGATTTCCAGATCCCTGCGATCATTGGATATCGAACTTTTCATGAGCTGAAGATAATCAATGACGATCATTCCCAGGTTTTTTTCCATTTTCAGTCTTCTGGATTTTGCCCGGATGGTCATGGACGATATTTCCGGAGAATCGTCAATGTAAATCGGCGCTTCTGAAAGAACCCCGGCTGCGTTCGTGAGCCGGTCCCAGTCTTCATCGCTGAAAAAACCATCCCGCAGCCTTGACGGAGTCGATTCTGGCCTCGGCGCAAAGCATCCGCATGGAAAGCTGCTCCTTGGACATTTCCAGGGAAAATATGGCGCAGGGAACATTGTGGTCTACAGCGGCGTTTCGGACAATATTCAAGGCCAGGGCCGTTTTTCCCATACTCGGGCGTGCCGCCAGAATGATCAGATCCGAGCGCTGAAATCCGGACGTCAGATGATCCAGCCCGGTAAAACCCGTGGGAACGCCGGTCAGAAAAGTTTTATTGCCCTGGCGTTCTTCCAGTTTATCGATGTTCTGGTTAATCAGGATCGCCGATGTGATTGAAAGCCGGCTTGATCTTGTTTTCGGATATTTCGAAAATAGCGGTTTCCGCAAAATCCAGGACATCGTCGACCTCTCCCTGATCTTCAAAACACCGCTTGACGATATGATTGGCTTTTTCGATGAGCCGGCGCAAACATCCCTTGTCATGGATGATTCTGGCATAATGAACGGCATTGACGGCGATCGGGACCGACTCCAGAATCTGTACGATACTGGATACGCCGCCCACGGTCTCAAGATGTCCCTCTGGCTTTCAGGGCATTGGTCAGAGTCACCAGATCAACAGGCTCCCCCTTGCCAAAGAGATCCAGCATGGTTGCGTATATTTTCTGATGGGCGGAGCGATAAAAATCATCCGCAGCCAGAACTTCAACAATGTCCATCAGGGTGCTGTTGTCATGAAGAATGGCGCTGATAATGGCTTCTTCAGCTTCGAGACTGTGTGGAGGAAGGTGGTAAAGAGATGGGTCTTGTTGGGATTTCATGTCTTCTGGATTTTGCCCGAATGGTCATGGAGGATATTTCCGGAGAATCGTCAATGTAAATCGGCGCTTCGAAAGAACCCCGGCGGCATTCGTGAGCCGCTCCCAGTCGTCATCGCTGAAAAAGCCATCCCGCAGCCTTACCGAATCTATTCTGGCCTCGGCGCAAAGCATCCGCATGGAAAGCTGCTCCTTGGACATTTCCAGGGAAAATATGGCGCAGGGAACATTGTGGTCGACAGCGGCGTTTCGAACAATATTCAGGGCCAGGGCGGTTTTTCCCATACTCGGGCGTGCCGCCAGAATGATCAGATCCGAGCGCTGAAATCCGGACGTCAGATGATCCAGCCCGGTAAAACCCGTGGGAACGCCGGTCAAAAAAGTTTTATTGCCCTGGCGTTCTTCCAGCTTATCGATATTCTGTTTAATCAGAGTCACCGATGTGATTGAAGGCCGGCTTGATCTTGTTTTCGGAAATCTCGAAAATAGCGGTTTCCGCAAAATCCAGGACATCGTCAACCTCTCCCTGATCTTCAAAACACCGCTTGACGATATGATTGGCTTTTTCAATGAGCCGGCGCAAACAGCCTTTGTCATGGATGATTCTGGCATAATGAACGGCATTGACGGCGATGGGGACCGACTCCAGAATCTGTACGATACTGGATACGCCGCCCACGGTCTCAAGATGCCCCTCTGGCTTTCAGGGCATTGGTCAGGGTCACCAGGTCAACGGGCTCCCCCTTGCCAAAGAGCTCCAGCATGGTTGCGTATATTTTCTGGTGGGCGGATCGATAAAAATCATCCGCGGCCAGAACTTCAACAATGTCCATCAGGGTGCTGTTGTCATGAAGGATGGCGCTGATAATGGCTTCTTCAGCTTCGAGACTGTGGGGAGGAAGGTGGTAAAGAGATGGATCTTGTTGGGATTTCATAAGAAATAACCAGGCGCAATGTAAGGTTGATGAAGTTGAAAAGGCTGAGGAGGTTGAGTTTTTTCTCAGCCTCCCCAACCATCCTCAACCTTGTCAACCTGATTTGACTCAGCCGAATTTAATCGGATACGATTTCGACCGTGATTTCGGGCTCCACCCCTTTGTACACGCGAATCGGAATCCGGAATGCACCCAGGGTTTTGATGGGCTCTTTCATCAGAATCATTTTCTTTTCCACGATGATTTCCTTGGCAGCCAGCGCATCGATAATATCGCGAGTCGTAATCGAGCCATAAAGGCGGTTTTCATCACTCACCCTGGCAGGAATGGTGCAGACAACACCTTCCAGTTTTTTGGCCATTTCTTCAGCAATGCCTTTTTCCTTGGCAATTTGAAGATCGACCCTGACCTTCTGTTGTGCAAACAGTTTGTGGTTTTGCAGACTGGCCAGAACAGCCTTTTTCTGGGGCAGCAGATAATTGCGTGCATATCCATCGGCAACTTTGACTTCACTGCCGATGATGCCCAGAGATTCAATGGTTTCAGTTAAAATGACTTTCATAGTATCCTCCACGTATCACCAAAGCTGACCAGTGAATCATAAGGCCTGCCGCATCCGGCAGAACTCACGACTCACTGTTCAGCTTTTCGTTTTTATTAATTTTTCTAAAATCAATCCATAAATCGAAAAAACCCAGGCCAATAACCAGCAGGGAAAACAGTTGCTGAACCCCGATAAGGCCGTACAGCACCCATCTTAAAATTCGCGGAAACTTCCTTTTATCAAAATAAAACGAGACAATGGAAATCCCCTGAATGAAATAAATCATGATCAAGGCAATCACGATATTGAGTCCGATAATCTTCAGGGATTTTACCGGAATCAGCAGCAGCACGCCCCCGGCAATCACGACCCAAACCAGAATTTCAGGCGACTTCCATCGGGTCAGACTGCCAAAGTCCGGCGTTTTCAGCCCCCTGAATCTGACCAGCGATCTTGTCATCAGCAGATTGACCCAGGTTACAAAAAGGGCGGACATGACGGCCATCCCCGGAATAACCCGAACCAGCACATACTGAATGGTCTCCAGCGACCGTGAAAGGGCCTGAAGGGTTTCTTCGGGCATCGACATTTGTCGATACAGCTCAAGGGTCAGGTCCAGATTCTGCTTGACATAAAGATTGACAAGACTGCTGAGCGCCGTCTGGCTGAAGGCGCTGTACAATAACGCCAGGGCAACGCCGGAGCCGATGACCGACAGACAGGGATAAAGAACCGTCTTTTCAACAGACGCCCCCTCCTCCAGCATCTCCCCGAGCACAAAACCCAGTACCAGGAGTACCGCAAACAGCGCAAGATCAAATGAAAGGCCTTCGGCCATGACCGCCATGACGATACCGCTTACGGCCAGTATCAGCCCCCCGGCGGATCTTCCCAGTTTATACCGGTAATAACTGACCGGCAGCGGAATCACCACGACGCTGATGAACCCGATGATGGGAATATACAGGGTCGCGGCAAATATCAGGCAGGTAAAGCCCACGCCGGCCGCAATTTTTTTCAGTACATCCCCATCCATTGGCAAAAACACAGGACATATCCTCTTTACAGCATCGGGGCAGAAACCCAAATTACATCTCGACAGATCCGACAAAAGGCAGCAGCGCAATGGTTCTGGCGCGCTTGATGGCCTCGGTCAACAAGCGCTGGTGTTTGGCGCAGGTTCCTGAAATACGTCTGGGAATGATTTTCCCCCGTTCGGTTGTGAAATATCGAAGCGACTTGGAATCCTTATAGTCAATCACAATGGTGGCATCCGCGCAAAAGCGGCAGATCTTCCGGCGATGAAAAACCCGTTTTTTCCGGGTTACGGGTTTGCGTTTATTTGAACTGTATGGAGCCATATTTATTCCTCCTCCTCATTATTTTCAAATGATGAATCGACGTTTTCATCAAATGGCGATTCCGGTTCGCCGGAAATGTCATCCACGACGGACTTAACGGGCGAAGACTTGGCAGCGGCGATTTCTTCCTTGATTTTTTCGACATCGGCATTATCTGCCAGCATGATGGTCATAAATTTCAAAAACCGATCATTGATTCGGAAAAACCGTTCCAGTTCATCTACCACAACACCGGTACCGCAGTAATCGAGGCGGAAATAATATCCTCTTATTTTTTTTCGAATTTCATAGGCCAGCCGTTTAATTCCCCATTCTTCAAGTTCAATCAATGATCCATTCTTCTGTAAAATGACATCCTTGAGCTTGTCACAAAGGGAATTGCGTTCATCCTCGGGAACATCCGGATCAACGATCACAATTGTCTCATACCTTCTCATAAAACCTCCTTGTGGATATTAAGCCCTGAAACCATTCAGAGCAAGGACGAGAAACCCCAAACCGTGTCAGTACCATCTGACAGATTCAAAGTTTCTCAAATTTTTTAATATAGCCTTACGATCATCAGGATGTCAACAGTAAATAAAAGGGAATGATTCGATTCGGATCAGCGCTGACCGGTTGGTTTCAAGCGGGCTATGGAAGGAGGGCTTTTGAATGCGGATAATTTGGGCCGACAATGTTGATTTTCCGCTGTCCGTTTTTCATCACCACGACCCGTCCAGCCCTCTGAGGCCATCCATGTACAATCGTCCGCAGGCCACAAACAATGAATATCGCGTTCGAAGAATCGGAATGCCGGATGAGACCGCCGCTTCAAGCATTTTGGTATCCGGTTTTTTCCCCCGGACAATGATGATCGCCGCAACTCCGGCAATTGTGGCTGTCCTTAACACCTGTTCTGTCGTAAGTCCCGTCAAAAGGACCGCGCCTTTGGCGACAGCCGACAAGTACATCCTCCATCAGGTCGGCGCCGCCGCCCCCAACGATATTCATGTCCATCCGGTCATGGCCGGACAAGACTTCCGCATCCAACGAATTTTTGATTTCAGATAATTTCATGGGCAATACCAGTTCATCTTTGGTTTAGAATAATGTCAATCGCGGACCATAAAAAAACAGGCAAAACCCATGAACCCGACTGAACGGTCATCATTTTATTAATGATATAACTTTTCATAATTGCAGTAAAATGTCAATACAATCGTCCACCAATTCTTGACTGTCAAAGCTTCCATGAGATATATTGAAAACCGGAAGTCATTCAGGAATATGCAATTTATTGATAAAAAGGAACTGTCATGAATTCTCTCAAAGCCAAAGCAACAGCCGCAGCCGGCCATATCCGGTCGCAACTTCTTCGAATCCCTGAAATCGCCATTCTGACCGGTACGGGACTGGGTGAATGCGCGGACGGTGTTTTGATACACGCTCAATTTGAATACCAGGATATTCCGCATTTTCCGGTTTCAACCGTGGAAGGGCATCCGGGGCAGCTTCTGATCGGAGATCTGAAAGGCAGGGAAGTCGCCGTATTTAAAGGCAGGTTTCATCTTTATGAAGGATATTCCCCTCAAGAGGTTATTTTTCCGATAAGGGTGATGCAGGCGCTGGGCATCAAGCGATTTATCGTTTCCAATGCCGCGGGCGGATTGAGTTCCCGGTTTTCACCCGGCGATATCATGATCATTCAGGATCATATCAACCTGACCGGCCAGAATCCGCTGGTCGGCCCCCACGAACCGGATTGGGGGAACCGCTTTCCGGACATGGCCCGCGCCTATGATCCGGATCTATCCAAACTGGCCTTAACCATCGGCAATCAATTAAATCTACCCCTTCAAACCGGTGTTTATGCGGGGCTCCTGGGCCCTTCCCTCGAAACCCCCGCGGAGATACGCTTTTTACAAACCATCGGCGCTTCGGCAGTCGGGTTTTCAACCATCATGGAAGTCATCGCCGCAGTGCAGGCAGGAATGAAAGTCATCGGGCTTTCAACCATTACCAATGTGCATGACCCTGAAAATCCGGTACCGGCAACCCTTGAAGAAATCCTTGAGGTTGCGCAAAAAGCACCTCCTGACCTATGACCTTGGCAACATACATTCATGCTGAATCGTCAAAATCTGCGCCTCAAGGACATCTGGTATGCATTTCCATCTATCAGTCGATCAAGCCATTTCCGCAAAGCCAAAGCCCCCTTCCCTTTCCGTCACCCAGGCCGGATCATGGGGCATTTTCCCCGCAAAATTCTTCACGTTGGCAACACCGACGGAATTGGGGAAATACCCGAACATGGGCGCATCATTGGGGGAATCCCCGGCATAAATCACCTGATCTTTGATGGCATCGAGATTTTCCGAAAAAACCTCTTCAAAGAGCAGCCGGGTCATGGCCAGCTTGTCGTAATCCCCGAACCAGCCGTTGACATGAATGGAGCTGATTTTGGCCTGAGCCCCGGCTTCCGTGAAACAGGCCACAATGCGGTCAATGTCCGCAGGCGACAACGGCGCCACATCTTCACAAAAATCAATGGCCAGATCCGCTTCCCGGTAAGCCTGGTCCGAAGCCACCCGGGAGCCGGGAACCGATTTCCAGGATCTGCTTTTGAATGGCATCCAGGCGCTTTCTGTCTGCGCGGCGCTCTTTTTCAGGCTTCCAGTAACGCCGCATCATTTTGCGGGAGGCCGGCGTCATAGCGAAAATAAAACGCCCCGTTTTCACCCACAACGCCGTCCACCGGCCACATCCGTGCGATATGGTCGCACCAGCCCGCCGGCCTGCCGGTGATCGGAATCACCGCAATACCCGCAGCCTGCAGTTTTTCCATCGCAACAAACACAATGGATGGCAGACGGCCGTTCAGCGTCAGGGTGTCGTCAATGTCCGTCAGGACGTATCGTATCGGATATGTTTCAGAAATTGAAAATTCGGCAAATGGTTTCATCGGTTTTTTTTAACATCTTTCAGGCGGATATGCCAGCGATATTGTCCACCGGGGAACAGGGCAATCCGCCAGGACGGATTATGTATTGCCAATTGACATGAATTGGATTAAACTGCGCAAAATATTGAAAACTGCAAGACGGATAAGACCCTGCCCCCGTATTCCAGAAGAGAATTCATATCTGGCAAGTCATTTTTCAAGCCCGATATCATCATTTATTTTTCAACATGAATGACACAGACAGAGGAATTGCATTTGAATTTCAGCACACTGGGACTGACCGACAATATCATAAAGGCCATTGGCGAGCTGGGTTTTGACACACCAACGCCGATTCAGGAAAAAGTGATTCCGCAAATTCTATCCGACCCAAGAGATATCGTGGGACTCGCACAGACAGGCACCGGAAAAACAGCGGCATACGGGCTGCCGATTTTGGAACGAACGGACATTTCATCAAAGAAGGTTCAGGCGCTCATCCTTTGCCCGACCCGGGAGCTCTGCCTCCAGATCGCCCGTGACATGGAGAGCTTCTCGCGGTTTCTTCCCAAGCTTTCAGTCACCGCGGTTTATGGCGGGGCGGGAATCATCGAGCAGATGCGCGCTGTTCGAAAGGGAACGCAGATCATTGTCGCCACCCCCGGTCGTCTTCTGGATTTAATCAACCGGAAGGCCGCCGATATCAGCGCCATTCGGCATCTGGTGCTCGATGAAGCGGATATCATGCTGAACATGGGGTTCAAGGAAGAGCTGGACGCCATTCTGGCGGCAGCTCCCAAAGAGCGGCAGACCCTCCTGTTCTCGGCGACGATGCCGACGGAAGTCGCCAAAATCGCCGCAAAATACATGAAAAACCCGATCGAGATTTCCATCGGCCAGAAGAATTCGGGAACCGCCAACGTCGAACATCAATACTTCATGGTGCATGCCAGGGACAAGTACGAGACATTAAAACGGGTGGTCGATTATTATCCGGAAATCTACGGCATCATTTTCTGCAGAACCCGCATCAGCACCCAGGAAATCGCCGACAAGATGATCAAGGACGGATATAATGCCGAAGCGCTTCACGGGGACTTGTCCCAGTCGCAGCGCGAATTTGTCATGCGAAAATTCCGGGAAGGCAATGTTCAGCTCCTGATTGCCACGGACATTGCCGCACGGGGCCTGGATGTGAATAACCTGACCCATGTCATTCACTATGACCTGCCGGATGATCTGGAAATCTACACCCACAGAAGCGGCCGGACCGGCAGGGCCGGAAAGACCGGAATTTCTCTTGCCATCATCCATATGAAAGAAAAATATAAAATCGGCAGCATTGAAAAAACCGTCAAGCGGAAAATTACCGCCACAAAAGTGCCGCTTGGAAAAGATATCTGCGAACAGCAACTCATACACCTGATCGATCGGGTGAAGGCCGTTGACGTCGACAGCGATCAGATCTCGCCCTATCTGGCGGTTATCGAAGAAAAACTGGCGGATTTGGACAGAGAAGCGCTTTTGAAGCATTTCGTATCCCTGGAATTCAACCGTTTTCTGAATTACTACAAAAACGCCCCGGATCTGACGGCGGTTCCCAGGGAAGTGCAAAAGAAGAAGCCGGATCACCCGGCTTTTGTGAAAGCCGGCGGCAAGGAATTCAGCAAAAGCGGGTTTACCTATCTGGTTGTGAATATCGGCAAGAATGATCACGTCTTGCCGCCCCAGATCATCGGCCTGATCAATCAAAGCACGCGAAACCGGTTCATCCGGCTGGGAAACATCGATATCAGCCCGGACAGCTCCAGGTTTCAGATCGAAAATCATTATGTGGACGAAGTGTATAAAGCCATCAGCGGATACAAGTTCTGCGGAAAAAAACTGAGCGTGGAAAGAGAAGTGTCCGGCGGTGAAAACCGGAAGAAACGGTGGAAAAAGAGTACAAAAAACAGTGAAAATTTTGTATAGTATTTCATAAAGATGAAACCGGCTGGAGTTAACCTTTTTCAAAATCCGGAGCTCCTGATCCTGTTTCGCTCCGGTTGCCACGCGCTAATGGAGATGCCTGATGAAAGACTGCGGGTTGATATCGATCTTGAGAACAGGGGTTCTGCTCGTTTGCATCCTTCCCTGCGCCGCCTTTTGCCAGGATCCGCAGCCTGTGACCTTTCTGCCCCAGTGGACCCCCCAGGCCCAGTTTGCCGGATATTATGTGGCCATCCAAAAAGGATTCTATCAGAAACGGGGAATTGATCTTCGCCTGCTTGCAGGCGGCCCGGACAACCCGCCCGCTGACATGCTGGTCCGCCGAAAAACCGATTTCACCACCATGTTTCTTTCCGATGCGATAAAGCTGCGCGCCAAAGGCGTTGATATTGTCAATGTGGCGCAGATCGGACAAAAGTCCGGCTTTATCCTGGTTGCCAGAAAATCAAGCGGTATTCTCTCCCCAAAAGACCTGAACGGCAAACGCGTGAGTCTCTGGTCCGATTTTCAGATTCAGCCCCTGGCATTTTTACGAAAGTACCAGGTTCAGGTCACCATCGTTCCCCAGACCTATACCATTAATTTGTTTCTGCAAGGCGGCGTGGATGCCGCCTGCGCCATGTGGTACAATGAGTATCATACGCTGCTCAATTCCGGGGTGAACGCCGATGAGCTCACCACCTTCTTTTTTGACCAGCATGGCCTGAACTTTCCGGAAGACGGCATGTATTGCCTGCGTGAAACGCTGACAACAGCGATGATCGAATCTGCCGCGATGTTGTCGGCGCGTCCCTAGAAGGCTGGAGTACGCATTTGATCATCCGGATGAAGCCATTGACATTGTATTGACTTATGCTCGAGAAGCCAATGTAGGCACCAACCGCGTGCATCAGCGATGGATGCTGGATCGCATCAGGGATATTTCCGTGATCAGCGGCAGAAACACCCCGATGGGAACCCTTTCTCCAGACGACTTTCAGACGGTTGCCAGTGAACTCATATCCGGCGGAATGATCGATGACGTCCCCAAATTCAATGAATTTTATGTCCCTTGCATGGATGATTCCCGCTAAAAAAAGCCTGGCATTCAAGATTGCTTCGCTGACCCTCCTGGGCACGGCCTGCGTTTTTTTTGCGGTGTTTTTTTATAATTACACCATTTCCAGACAAACCGTGCTCAAGTCCGTTGAAGACCATACCCGGTATTTAACCCTGTCCACGGCGCATCAAATCGAAAATACCCTGCTGGGGATTGAAAAAATCCCGCTTTATCTGGCTGCCTCCCTTGAAACACAGATTTATACCCGCGATACGCTGCTCAAATGGATTGAGAATGTATTGCATACCAATTCGGAAATCTACGGCGCAACGGTTGCCTATGAGCCCTTTGTCTTTGACCCGGAATCCTTCTATTACGCCCCCTATGTCTGCCGGGAAGGTGACAAGATGCGTGTCCATGATGCGGATGCCGCCTTCAATTATTTTTACTGGGACTGGTATCTGATGCCCAAGGAACTGGGCAAACCCATCTGGAGCGAACCTTATTTCGATACCGACGGCGGCAACATCGTGATGAGCTCTTTTTCCGTGCCGTTTTACCGCAAGTTTCATGACGATAAGGTCTTCAGCGGCGTCGTAACTGCCGATCTTTCCCTGAAATGGCTCAATGAGATTATCTCCCGGATCAATATCTATCAATCCGGATATGCGTTTTTAATTTCACAGTCCGGCGTTTTTGTGTCTCATCCGAATAAAGACCTGATTATGAATGAAAGTATTTTCAGTATCGCCGAAGCAACCGGCGATACGGAGCTGCGAAATATCGGCAGGAACATGATTCATGGAAAAGAAGGGTTTGTGCCGCTGAACCGGAATCTTACCGGCAAAATTTCCAGGCTGTACTATGCGCCGCTGTTATCCACTGGCTGGTCGGTGGGTATAGTGGTTCCGGAAGAAGAGCTTTTTGCGGCGCTCAAGGCCCTGACCCTTGAATTGGCATTGATAGGCACGGTCGGCTTTGCCCTGCTGTTTCTGGTGATTGTCTTCATATCCGGAAAAATAACCCGGCCCATCAGTGCGCTTGCAGGTAAAACCCTGGAAATCGCCAAGGGTAATCTGGATATTGATCTTCCCGTCAGCAGATCCAATGATGAAATCGGGGATCTGACCACATCATTTGAAAACATGCGCTCCGCCCTGAAAGAATACATTGTCGATCTGAAGGAAACCACCGCCATCAAGGAACGAATCGAGAGCGAACTGAAGATTGCGCATACCATTCAGATGAGTTTTCTGCCCAAGCACTTTCCGCCGTTCCCGGAAAAACAGGAATTTGACATCTATGCGGCCCTGATTCCGGCCAAGGAAGTCGGCGGCGATCTTTATGATTTTTTCCTTCTGGATGACAGGCATCTGTTTTTCTCCATCGGCGATGTCTCGGGCAAAGGGGTTCCGGCAGCCCTCTTTATGGCCGTCAGCAAAACCCTCATGAAGGGCATTGCCAGCGAGCACATCACCCCTTCGGAGATACTGGAGCGGACCAACCGGGAGCTCTGTGTGGATAACGACACGATGATGTTCTGCACGGTGTTTTGCGGCATCCTGAATTTTGAGACGGGAGAGCTTGTTTATGCCAATGCCGGGCATAATCCGCCGCTGATCGTTTCTACAGGGCACAAACCTGAATGGCTGAATGTCACTCCCCAGGTAATGCTGGGGGTAATGGACGATGCCGGCTACAAAACCCAGACAGACAATCCTGAATCCCGGCGACAGCCTGATCCTTTATACGGACGGGGTCACCGAAGCCATGGATCATGAGAACAAACTCTACGCCAATGATCGGCTGGTCCGGACACTGGAAATGGAAAAGAGCGATTCTGCCCAGGAGCTTGTTGAAAACATCATCCTGTCGGTCCGGGAGTTTGTCGGCGCAGTCGCGCAGAGCGACGACATCACGGTTCTGGCGCTGACCTTCAAAGGCGGTTCGCATCCGGATTACAGGAAGGGATAATCCTTTAAAAACGCATGCAATGACAGACATGACGTTACTTGCCAGAACTGAGGATACTTTTTTTAACGGCAGGATAAAGGTCTTTCAGCACCGGAAGGGATACCGGTTTTCCATCGACGCCGTGCTGCTGGCCGCATTTTCGGCCCCCGAGGCCGGGGACCGTATCGTGGATCTGGGCACCGGATGCGGCATCATTCCCTTGATCCTGGGGCACCGGCATCTGTCGGCAAGTATTACGGGCATTGAAATACAGCCGGAACTGGCAGCGCTGGCAGTTCAGAATGTGGAAGCCAACGGACTGATTGAGCGCGTCACCATTATCTGCGGAGATATACGGTTTCTTTCGATTCAAGATGTTAGCGGACCGGTGGACCTAGTGGTCAGCAATCCCCCTTACAGAAAAGACCGATCCGGCAGGGTCAATCCTCATCCTCAGCGGGCAGTGGCAAGGCATGAAATTCTGGCAACCCTTCAGGATGTGACCGATGCCGCTGCAAGGCTGCTCGGCATCGGCGGCAGGTTCGCCATCGTCTATCCCGCGGAACGGATCACGGACCTTCTGACGAATCTTCGATCCGCAGGCATCGAACCCAAACACATTCAGACGGTTCACGCACAGGCCCATGACCCGGGCCGCCTTGTTCTGGTATCCGGCATCAAGGGCGGCCGCCCTG
>CAWJRD010000043.1:0-10772 GCA_963845015.1 uncultured delta proteobacterium | reverse complement strand
TGTCATCTGTTTATTGTTTATTGAGTCCAATGATATAAATTTCCCGGCTGGCCTTTCGGCTGCTCTGGGGTTTAAAAATACGATGTTTGTGAAACAGGGATTGAACCCGCTGGATGAATGCCTCGGAATCCTCGCCCTGAAATATTTTACAGACAAAAGACCCTCCGGGCAAGAGTCTGTTTTGCGCGGTGGAGAGCGCCGTCTGGCAAAGGTCAAAGGATCTGGCCGCATCAACGGACCTGTTGCCGGTTGTTGAAGGCGCCATGTCGCTGATGACCACATGAAAATCCCGGCCGATGGCTTCGGATATTTCGTCGGGAAGGGCCAGCATGTCGGCGACGAACACCCGGACATGGGAAGGCAGGGTGACGGTCACGGGTTTGATGTCGATGCCGACAACGCTTCCGGCAGGTCCCGTGAGGGTGGCGGCCAGCATCAGCCAGGAGCCCGGCGAGCAGCCCAGATCCAGAATTCTGTTTCCCTTTTGAATCAGATTGACTTTTTGCTGAATTTCCTGAAGCTTGAAAACAGACCGGGCCGGAAAATGATCTTTTCTGGCCTTCTGGGCATAATGATCTTCCCATGGATTTTTCTTGGACCGGGGGCTTTGCATTAAAAAAGAATCTCCATGGCCTCTTTCAGTGACTGAATTCCGATAAGCTCGATTCCCTGGACCTGGGATGCCCGTTTCAGGTTGCTGGCGGGAATCAGGCATCGGGTAAACCCCAGTTTGCAGGATTCCGAGATGCGCGCATCCACCTGTCCAACCGCCCGGACCTCGCTGGTCAGGCCGACTTCTCCCACGACAACCGTGCTGTCGTCAATGGGTTTGTCCAGAAAGCTCGAGGCCACGGCGCAGACGATCCCCAGATCCACCGCCGGCTCATCCGTCCGGACGCCGCCGGCGACATTCATGAACAAGTCATGGCCCATCAGGTGAATCCCCAGCTTTCTTTCAATGACGGCCATCAGAAGCGCCACGCGATTGGAATCCAGCCCGAGTATGGTCCTTCGGGGAGTTCCCCAGTTGGTGCTGCTGGCAAGGGCCTGAATCTCGATCAGGATGGGCCGGGTCCCTTCCATGCTGGCGGTAACAACGGATCCCGGCGCATGGTCGGGCCGCTCGGCAAGAAAAATGGCCGAAGGATTGGTCACTTCTTCAAGCCCTTTATCCCGCATTTCAAACACGCCGATTTCGTTGGTGGAGCCGAACCGGTTCTTGACCGCCCTGAGAATACGGAACAGGTGATTTCTGTCCCCTTCAAAATACAGTACGGTATCCACCATGTGCTCCAGAAGTCTGGGGCCGGCAATGGCCCCTTCTTTGGTGACATGACCCACCAGAAACATGGGGATACCTGTTTTCTCGGCTGCCAGCATCAGGCGAAGGGTGGCTTCGCGAACCTGGCTGACGCTTCCGGGAGCAGCGGAAATGTCGCTGTTAAACATGGTCTGGATGGAATCGATCACCAGGACATCCGGCTTGACGGTTTCCAGCATCGATAGAATGATGTCGATGTCAATCTCGGAGACGACGAAAAAATTGGAGGACAGGGTGGAGAGCCTTTTGCTGCGCATGCTGAGCTGCCGGACCGATTCTTCGCCGGATACATAAAGCACGCGGTGGCCCTGAATTGCAAAGCGATGAAGGGCCTGAAAGCATCAGGGTCGATTTGCCGATGCCGGGATCTCCGCCGATCAGAACAAGCGATCCCTTTACCAGGCCGCCCCCAAGCACCCGGTCAAATTCCCCGATGCCGCTCGGCAGCCGCTCTTCGGTGTCGCATACCACCTGGTCGATGGGAATGGGCTTGGACCGCGATGAAGAAAAGCGGGAATCTACCTGGGCAAATGAATCCCCTTCCTCGACAAAGCTTTCCCATGCGCCGCATTCCGGGGGTTTGCCCATCCATTTCGGTGTCTGGTACCCGCAGGACTGGCAGGTTAAAATGGTTTTTTGATTTTTTTTCACAGAAAACAGTCTAATTTGATCCGCAACAGGGAATCCGTGATGATAAGCGGTCAAGACAGGTGATCAAAAAATCACAAAGGATTTTGATTAAAAAAATCTTTGACGAGATCAACCACTTTTTGAATATCGGATGCGGTGATATCCAGGTGGGTTACGAGCCGAAAACTGCCTCTTCCGCTGACCAGAATGCCGCGTTCTTTTAAAAAGAGGTCAGAAGAGCGCTTGACTGTTCAGGCGTATCCATGAACACCATATTGGTCTGAACCGCGTCCAGATCGATTCGGATTTCGGCGATTTCAGAGAGTTTCCGCGCCAGAAACCCGGCATGGTCATGATCTTCCGCAAGGCGCTGCACGTGGGACGTGAGTGCGACAATCCCGGCTGCCGCCAGAATGCCGGCCTGCCGCATGCCGCCGCCCAGCATTTTCCGCCAGCGAAGCGCCTTATGAATGAGGTGGGCCGGACCGCAAAGCAGTGACCCGACGGGCGCGCCAAGTCCCTTGGACAGGCATACCGAGACCGTATCGGCATGGCGTGCAATCTCATGAACAGGGACCTTCAGCTTGACTGCTGCGTTGAAAATTCTGGCCCCGTCCAGGTGAAGCCCCAGACGGCGGGAGCCGGCAAACGCGAATGCCTGCGCCAGGTAGTCCATGGGAAGCACCTTGCCGGCCTGGGTGTTCTCCAGGCAAAGCAGCCGGGTTTTCGCAAAATGAAAATCATCGGGTTTGATGAGCGACTTTACCCGGTCCAGATCCAGGGTGCCATCGGGCAGAAAATCCAGCGGCTGGGGCTGGATGCTCCCCAGGACGGCGCCGCCCCCGCCTTCATACCGGTAGGTGTGAGCCTGCTGTCCGACGATGTATTCATCGCCGCGCTCGCAGTGGCTCAAGAGCCCCAGAAGATTTCCCTGAGTGCCGCTGGAGACAAACAATGCTGCTTCTTTTTGAAGCATTTCCGCAGCCATCGTCTGAAGCCGGTTGACCGTGGGGTCTTCTCCATAAACGTCATCGCCGACTTCCGCTGCTGCCATTGCCGCCCGCATGGCCGGCGTCGGCCGGGTAACCGTGTCGCTTCGCAAATCAATAACCTTCAATGATCCCCTTTCATCCCCATGCCCGGGGTTTGCAGATAATTTCACGGATGCATAAATCGGTAAAAATGTCCGACTGGTTGGCCGGCCGGATGATCAGCGCCGTGTCGACCCCCCTTGCGGTGCCGCCGATGGCGACAATGTCATTTCCGGAAAGGGCGCCCGCATCGGCAGCCATGATGGAAATTTCCACGGCCACCTTGGTTCCCTGGCCGAATAATCTTAACGTGTCGGCAATCAGAAGGGCGGGATAAAGGCCCTGATATTTTTTGGAGATGGAGCGTTCCACGCCGGAGAGGGCATGGGTGGCCGAAACCACTGTGGCGCCTTTTTTTTCCAGATCGTGTTTAACGCCATCGGGCATAACGGTTTTAAAAGGTTCACGGAATCCGCAGTGATAGGTCACGACGGTCAGGCGAAATCCGGAAAAAACATCCAATGCCTTGTAAGCGGTTTTCCCCGACGTTGAACTGACAACCACTTCCGCAAGACCCAGTTGTTTTCCTCTCTGGAAGGCGGCAGCCAGGGCCTGATCCGTATTGGAGGCGCCGGGTTTTTCAAAAATCATACTGACCTCCTGGCGATGGCGCCTTGTTTCATGCGGTGAAGGCAGGCAGGGGATGCGACGCTCTGCCTGCCCTCCAGCAACAACAAGGCAATTCACTTACGCGACGGTGTCTTTAAGGGTTTTCCCCGCTTTGAACCGGACCACGTCGGTGGCCTTGATCTGAATTTTGGCGCCGGTTGCTGGATTGACGCCCTGTCGGGCTTTACGGTGGACTTTCAGAAACGTGCCAAAGCCGATCAGGGTGATTTTGCCGTCTTTTTCCTTGAGCGCGCCGGAAATGCCCGCGACAACCGAATTTAATGCTTTAGCCGCCTGGATCTTGGTAATGCCGGCCCCTTCTGCCATCTGCTGAATCAGTTCATCTTTTTTCATCTTTTTTTCCTTTTTTGTTTGAGGTTGTGCCACGAAGAGCTTAACATGGTTACAGGTTCATATATCAACGGGAAAATGAAATCAAATTATCTTTTTTGATTTTTACGGCAACCTGTTGTATGAGAACCCATAACAGGTGCCGGGAAAGGGTATCCGAAAAACAGGTGCTTCAAGGAATTGGGAACGTTATGCCGATATCAAAACGCAATAAATGGATTGCAGGGATTATTGCTTTTCTCTTTCTGGCGGTACTGGGCGGGGTGTATATGGGGATTAAACACCAGCAGCCATCTTCGCTAATGAATCAGATTGCCAAAGAACTGCCTGAAAGTTTTACTTTTTTCGATCTCGGGTCCAACACCCGATTCAGCAGCACTGTCCGAGACGCCTTAAGCGACCGCCTGGGCTCCGAAGCGATTGCTTATCGCGGCCAGATCGATTTGACCGTTAACAGTCCGGAGTTTTTGCAGACGTTTTTCCCGGAACTTCACGCACTGAACCTTCAGTTGAATTATCCCCCCAGGGAGCGTATCGAGCACAACACCATCAAACTGATGTACCGGTATGCCCGGAAAACGGGTGTTCCCTTCACATATGTCGAAATGGTATTTTCAGGGTACTCCCAGAGGCCCCTGTACCTCAGCATTATCGTATCGCATGATGGTGAAAACGTTATCGATGCACTTCATCAAAAGTATGGCCCTCCGGAGGAGATTCAGGGGTTGAAATCGCCGCTGAAAGCCGGTTTCTGGAGAAAAAATAACGATCTGCTGCTGGTTTCCGTTAAGAGCGACCGGTATGGAAACCCTGAATATCACATCATGATCTATTATGTAAACAGCCTCGAAGAGCTTGTAAATATCGAAAAAGAAGAAGCCCGCCAGCGTGAAGATCGCGTCAGGAAAGCCTCGGACAAGGTGTTTTAGATCATTTTTTTTATTTGCCCGATAGCCCCCCTACGGCTGGAATCGACAGATAAGTCAATCGTTTCAGTTCCCGTCTTCCGCGTGTTACCGTGTCCAGAATAAATCCGCAGGTCAGGCTCAGAAATGCCAGAATCATGATTCCGGTTGAAAGTATGGCCGTCGGAAAACGGGGCACCAGGCCGGTCTGCAAATAAGTAACCAGAACCGGATATGCCAGCGCCAGCGATAATACGGACAGAAATCCGAATACAAGGGAAAAAAACGTCAGGGGCCGTTCTTCCTTGAACATGACAATGATCATGACCAGGATACGCATGCCGTCCCGATAAGTCCTGAGTTTGCTGACCGAGTCCTCCGGCCGGGTTTTGTACGGGGTGGTCATTTCTCCGATGGGCATTCGCAGTTCAAGGGCATGAATGGTAAGTTCAGCTTCGGTTTCAAATCCTTTGGAAACCGCCGGAAAGGATTTGACAAATCTTCTGGAAAACACCCGATAGCCCGAAAGAATGTCCGTGCAGTTTCTGCCGAACAGCATACCGAGAAATCCCGTCAACAAATCATTGCCGAACCGGTGCCCCAGGCGGAAGGCATTCACCGAATAATCGCTGAGCCGGGTGCCGACAACCATGTCCAGGCGTTCCGCAATGAGTTTCCGGACCATCATGGAAGCGCTGGCGGCATGATAGGTATCGTCCCCGTCCACCAGGACGTAGATGTCTGCTTCGATGTCCGCAAACATCCGCCGGACAACGTTGCCTTTGCCGGGATGTGTTTCATTCCGGACAATGGCTCCGGCTGCACTTGCGATTTCAACGGTCCGGTCCGTGGACTGGTTGTTGTAAACGTAAATTCCGGCATCGGGAAGCGCCTTTTGAAAATCCCCGACCACTTTTCCAATGGCCTTTTCTTCATTGAAACACGGAATAAGAACCGCCATCCGATAGCCTGTATAATCTGGAATTTCATTCATGGTCATGCCTCTTGGATACCGCGCAAAAATAAAGCGGATCGATTACATTGGATTCGATATGCGGTTTGAAAGTCTGGCAGGAATCGCTATCCATGTCCAATCCATACGCATCCAGAGCCGAAATGGCGCCGGGTTTTTCATAAGCCCGGTAGAGAATATACAGACGGCCGGTGTGTCCGGCAATAATATTCTCCATCAGGCGGTCATAGCCGTTGGGGTGGCTGGACGGCCCGGTGAAATAGCTCTGGATGCGGACAAATCGAACGGCTTTGGGAAACAGGGGAACCAGGTAGGATGAGGGGTCCGCTCCGGTCATGATGACGATGGTATCTTCCGGTTTTTCAATGACGGGCAGATTCGCGCCGAAATAATCCTTCCCCCAGGATACCCGCCCCCAGTCGGCGGGGCTCAGGGCGGCCAGAATAATCAATAAACTTGCCCCGGCAGCCACATTTCTTGCGATGCGGGAGTTGATCAACCGGTCCAGAATGAGCCAGATTCCCAAAGGGGCCAGCAGCTCAATGACCAGGATATATCGAAAAATGGCGAACATTTTCAGCCAGGTCAGATAGGAAAGGACTCCGAATGTCAGCAGAAACCAGACCGAGGACTTTAAAACCGGATCCGTTCGGGTCGGCTGCTGCTCAGGCCGGACCGAAACGCCGTCGACAAATATTTTCACCAGCAGCGCCAGCAGCAGCACATAGAGAAGGGGAATGCGCAGATCCCGGTATGCCACTTCGGAAAATTCATAGGGCGCAAATCCGAAAAAAAAAGGGGATATCAGGGCTTCGCCGATGTTGTCCGGAAGATACGATGCATCCCGGTAGTCTCCGATCGTGGCCATTGGGGACTTAAAAAAAGATTGAAGTAGGGAAAGAGGGGATTCTTGAATCTTGCCCACATTTCATAAAGCCAGTATCCGCCGGTTGCGGCGATGCCGGAAAGCACGCCGATGCCGTATAAAAATGACAGAAAAAACCGGTTTATGAAAGGCGCCTTCAGAACAAAGAGTGCCGCGCACAGCCCGATGGCATAGATGGCGGCCGGCTGTTTAAAGCCGATGGCGGCGCCGGCCGGAAAGCCTGCCGCGACCACAATGGCCAGTTTCATCCGCCAGCCGGATGATAACAAATGCCGCATCCCGGATAAAATGATCCACAGGGAAGACAGGATCAGGATGCTGAGAAGGTTGTCGCTGAACATGGTGCCCAGTTCGGAAATATTGGCGGCGCCCAGCATGCCGATCAGCGAAATGCCGAAACAGAACCCTCCATGCTTCCGGGAGGAATCCGTGCCGCTGCCGCTGCAAGGAATCATCTGCCGGGTGATCTCCAGCAGCAGCGGAAAATTGAAGCCCTGAATCCAGCCCAGTAAAAATCCCACCCCTTTTGGGGGAAGAAGGCTGACGGCGTAATAAAAGGGGACATACAGGAGCGGATTGTAGAAATTGGCGACCTGGCTGGGCAGGACATCAAAATCCATTCTGCCATTTATAAAGGAGTAGGGGTTGTAGAAATGATAATTTCGAAGATCCCAGTTGGCATCCTGTCCAAGCATGACGGACAGAAGGCCGAACAGGGGAGGGACAATCAACCATGCCGCCAGGCGCAGCCATTTTTCAGGTTTATCGGGCATAGGAATCTGGGCGTAATGGATTAGAGGATAAAAGGAATAATGATATTTTCACGGTAAATGATAATGGAAAAGGATCGGTTCTGTCAAATTGCTTTTTGAAACAGGCGTCTGAATGTGCCGGTGATTTCCCGGATTTTGAAGAGGTGTCCGGCGGTGAAAAGCAGAACCAGAAAAAAAATGCCGGTGATACAGCAGATCAGCAGGTTTTCGCTCAGCCCCTTATCGGACCGCCACTGTACCAGTCCCCATCGAAGGCCTTCCAGGGCAATGCCGATGGGGATGCTGAGAAGGATCATTTTTGCATATCCCCGGTAAACGTTCCGGCTTTCGGCGTTTTTGCTTTTGCGATTCCACAGGGCATAGAGCAGCGTGACTTGAATCATGGCGGATATGGAAATCCCCAGGGCCACGCCGCCTGCGCCCATGAGCTTCATGCCCAGAATGTAGAACGGAATGCTTATCAGAACGCCGATCGTGCTGTAAATTGCCGGAAAAAGCGTGTTCCGGACAGCGTAGTATCCTCTGACCACAACTGTCTGAGCGGCAAAGGCAAAGGCGCCGATCATCAGATACAGCAGAACACCCGCGGTCTGGTTCGTGGCGGCCGCGTCAAACCGCCCTCTTTCGAATAAAACCGCCACCACTTCATGTCGAAGGATGATCAGCAGCATCGAAAACGGAATGATCAGAGACAGGTATTTCAGGGTATTGTCAAGGAGCCGGTTCATCTCCGGAATCTGATTTTCGGCAGCCAGCCTTGCCATGTACGGAAACGAAGCCGTCCCAACGGCCTGCCCCAAAAGGCCGACCAGAATAAACATGATCCGGAGGCCGTAGTTCAGGCAGGCAATGCTGCCTTCCGGCAGGTAGGAGCCAAAAAACTTCAGAAAAAATTCCGTTGAAAACGACATGGTCAGACCCACCATCAGTGGAAGGGTCAGACGGATATAAGCCAAAAAATCCGGATGGATGAAGTCCAGGGTCAGCGTGTATTTCATGCCGATTTTTCGAGCGCCCCGGTACTGGATGACAAAATTGCCGATAATCGAGCCGGCCAGAACGCCCCAGGAAAATCCCTCCATTTTCAGGACAGGTCCCAGCGCCAGACCGCCGGCAATAATACCGATATTATAGACCAGCGGGGCGAATGCGGGGAAAGTAAAAGCTTCCTTGGAAAACTGGACAGCCGTCAACATGCCGCCGGTAAAAAAGAAAAACTGCGCAGGCAGGATGATCCGGGTCATGCGAACGGCTTTGGCAAGCAGGACCGGATCTTTTATTCCCGGCGCAATCCAGGATATCAGCTCCGGCGCAAAAAGCATGGAGATCCCGATAAAGACGATCAGCACCACGCCGAAGCTGTTCAAAATCACCGAAAAAACCTTCCAACCTTCTGCTTCGCGGTTTGCCGCCAGATATCCGGAGAAAATCGGGATAAAGGTGACCGACAAAAAACCGCTGGCAACGATATGGTTTAGAATTTCCGGAATCACAAATGCAATCTGGTAAGCATCCACATCGCCCCTGGCGCCGCCGGCATACGCAATGGCCATTTCCCGGAAAAGGCCGATGACACGGCTTAAAAACACCGAAGCCATGAGAATCATAGAAGCGATGCCGACTTTATGGTAAAGCGATTTTGACATGAGGCGCCGTCTGAAGCATGATGGAATTAAGATGGAAACCGGTCGACACAATATGCTCTGTCTTTTCCCCGATTGCCCATGCTATCAAAGACCCGCCGATAACTCAAAGAAAAACGGATGCCGGGGTCATGCCCCATAATACGGGCATGTGACGCTTTTTCTCTGGCAAGAGAATTCCTTTGTCGCTCCCTTCATGCAAGTTGACATCACAAAACAAAGCGCAAGTTCTTTATTATCAAAACATTAAAATTGATCGATAGCGCTGACTGCTTTGAGAAGGAGGAAAGAAGATGCGGTTTGATAAATTTACGGTGAAATCTCAGGAACTCATTCAAAACGCCCAGTCCCTGGCGTCCCGGCAGAACAATCAGCAGATTGAGCCGGAACACCTTTTGAGCGCCATGCTGGGCGAATCCGAGGGGATCACGTCATC
Source organism: uncultured delta proteobacterium (assembly GCA_963845015.1). Classification (GTDB taxonomy): domain Bacteria; phylum Desulfobacterota; class Desulfobacteria; order Desulfobacterales; family Desulfatirhabdiaceae; genus RAAP-1. Next base: position 1,154 of record CAWJRD010000043.1, on the reverse strand, counting down.
CATTCTGCGAAAACTGGGGGTGTCCCCGGCAAGCGTCGGCCAGGAGCTGATACTGGCCATGAACCGGTTCCCCAGGATCACCGGGGCCGCGGAAGTGTATATTTCCCAGCGGACAAAAACGATTCTGGATGCCGCCTTTGCCGAATCCGACAAGATGAAGGACCAGTATGTCAGCATCGAGCATATCTTGCTGGCCGTATCCGATGAAAAGACCGGGGATGCGGCCAGAATTCTGGGCCGAAACGGCATTACCCGTGAAGCCATTCTCAAGGTGCTGATGGAGATTCGGGGATCCCAGCGGATTACGGATCAGAATCCGGAAGACAAATATCAGGCACTTAAAAATTTCAGCCGCGACCTGACCGATATGGCAACGCGAGGCAAGCTCGACCCGGTGATCGGCCGGGATGAGGAAATCCGTCGGGTAATGCAGGTGCTTTCCAGGCGCACCAAAAACAATCCGGTTCTTATCGGGGAACCGGGTGTGGGCAAAACCGCTATTGTGGAAGGGCTGGCCCAGGGATCGTTCAGGGCGATGTTCCGGAGACTCTGAAGAATAAAAATTTTTTGCCCTGGATATGGGCGGCACTGATTGCCGGCGCAAAATACCGCGGGTGAATTTGAAGACCGCCTCAAGGCAGTTCTCAAAGAAATCGAGGAAGCCGAAGGATGAGTCATCCTCTTTATTGACGAACTCCATACCTTGGTCGGGGCGGGGGCGGCCGAAGGCGCCATGGATGCCTCCAATATGCTTAAACCAGCCCTTGCCAGGGGAGCTGCGCTGCATCGGTGCCACTACCCTGAACGAATACCAGAAATATATTGAAAAGGACGCTGCCCTGGAAAGGCGCTTTCAGCCCGTTTTGGTTAGGGAGCCCACGTGGAGGATACCATCGCGATCTCAAGGGGTATGAAGGAAAAATACGAAATCCATCACGGGGTACGCATTACAGGATGCCGCCTGGTCTCCGCTGCGGCGCTGTCTCAGCGGTATATCAACGATCGCTTTCTGCCCGATAAGGCGATCGACCTGATCGATGAACCGCGTCCAAGCTGCGGATTGAAATCGACAGCATGCCCACAGAGATCGATGAAATAGAAAGAAAAATTACGCAGCTTGAAATAGAACGAAAGCCCTGAAAAAGGAAAAGGAT
>CAWJRD010000042.1:0-18554 GCA_963845015.1 uncultured delta proteobacterium | reverse complement strand
GCAGCCGAAGTCGGCCGAATTGCGGGCCTGGAGGTTCCGATTACCCGACCACGCGGCCAGATTCTGGTCACGAAGGCTTTGCCGCCGCTGCTCCGGCACTGCCTGATTTCCGCCCAATATGTGGCGGCCAAATTCAACCCCGAACTTGCCGCTGCGGGCGGCATGGGCTTTTCACTCAAGCAGGCCGATAGCGGAAACATCCTGATCGGCTCTACGCGCGAGTTTGCAGGCTTTGACCGCCGCACCACATTCGACGGCATCCGCATGATCGCAAGCCGCATCGCTTCCGTGATTCCAGCCCTTGTGCACGTACCGGTGATCCGCACTTTCTGGGGGCTTCGACCCTACACGCCGGACGGCCTGCCGATTCTGGGTAAGGTGGCCGGGCTGGAAGGGTTCATCATGGCAGCCAGACGCGCAGGGGACGGCATTGCGCTTTGGGCCGTCACCGGCGAACTCATCGCCGATTTGATCGCCACGGGACGGACACAATTTCCCCTGGACGCTTTTTGCCTGGAGCGCTTTCAAAAAGGTGCGGCATGAGCGATCTGCGAATCAGGACCCACCTCAGAGGGAAGCAACTGACCCTGCGTGTCAACGGAAAACAGGTAACAGCCTATGCCGGTGAAACGCTTTTTGCAGTACTTCATTGCAAACGGCATCCTGGCGCTTCGGCATCCAGTTGAAGGCCTGACAAAAACCGTCAGGGGCGGTTTTTGCAGCATGGGGGTCTGCCAGGAATGCCGGATGACCATCGATGGAATGCCCGATCGCCGGGCCTGCATGACAGAGGTTTGCATGGACATGGAGAGTCGTCACCGATGGCCGCTAAGCGCGTGGATGTCGCCATTGTCGGCGGAGGCGTCTCCGGGGCCGCCGCGGCCGATGTGCTGGGTCGCCGCGGTGTCAGCGTGCTGGTGCTGGATGACAACCTGCACCTGGGAGGCCAGTGCCTGCGCGGGGGAAGGCGATCGGGTAGTTCCCGGAGCGACGGCGTCAGGCGACAGGGACTGCGCCTGATCAAGCACCTGCCCCGATCTTAAGTTGAAATCGCAAGCCGCGCCGAAGTACTCGGAATCGAGGCCGGTTTTGAACTTCTGGTTGCGCAGAAAAACGGCGGGCTTTCCACAGTGACGTGCGAACGCATCCTGCTGGCCACCGGCGCCCGCGAGCGGTTCATGCCTTTCGAGGGCTGGACCCTGCCCGGCGTCTGGCATCCGGCGCCGTCCAGATCTCATCAAGCAGTAGGGGTACTCCCGGCAAGAGAGACACTGGTCGCCGGCGCCGGTCTTTTCCTGACCGCTGTGGCCCGCGACATCCAGAAGAGCGGTGGCCGCGTGCCGGCCCTTCTCATCAAGACGTCCTTTTTCGGCAGATGCCTACCCTCGCCTTCTGGTCCGGCAGTTCACCAAGTTCGCTCTGGGCGGCGCCCTGCTCGGCAGGCTGCTGCTTTCCGGAACTGCCGTGCGCAGCACCACCCGCATCCTTGCGGCCCGGGGGGACAAGACCCTGCGCGAAGTTTTGGCCGCCCGCGTCGACAACAATGGCAAATTGTCCCCGGCAGCGAAACCATCTACCGCACCGGCTGCCTTGCCGCGGGATTTGGCTTCACCGCCAACGTCGAGCTGGCACAGCTCGCCGGCTGCGGGCTGTCGTTCAATTCCCAGCTGGGCGGCTGGGTCGTGCATGTGAACGGGCAATTTGAAACCGGCGTTGCGGGGATACATGCCGCCGGCGAAATCACAGCCGTCGGCGGGGCCGCCAAGTCCATGGCCGAAGGGCGGCTTGCCGGCTATGGGATCCTGCAGCAGATGGGCCTGCTGAAACCCGGTGAACTTTATGCGGAGATCTGCGCACTCAATAAGATCCGTCAGCATCAGATGGCGTTTGCCCGCTATTTTAATTCTCAGTACACGTTCCCGCAGGAATATATGGCCTGCTGGATCCGCAGCCTGCCGGACGAGGTTCCCGTCTGTCGCTGCGAGGGGGTAAGCCTGGGCGACATACGCCGGGCAGTAGCCGAGGGATCGACACGCCGGTTGGCGTGAAAAAAGCCACCCGCTGCGCCATGGGGATCTGCCAGGGCAGCACCTGCAAAACGATCCTGCTGGACGTGCTTTCAGCCCTCACCGGCAAGCCCCTTTCTCAAATTCCGCTTCCATCCGTACGCATGCCCGTAAAGCCCGTATATTTAGGCATTCTTGCAGGGGCCGAGCTGTGAAGGCCAACCAATGAGTTTCTGCGGGATAAGGAGTCCGGCATGAAAAATTCGCGCGATATCGGAAAAAAGCCGCTCATCGGCATTATCATGCTGGAAACCGCGTTTCAGAGGATAAAAGGCGACATCGGGAATCCGGACACCTTCTCCTTCCCGGTCCTGTACCAAACGGTCAAGGGTGCCACACCTCAAAAGGTTGTTGTGGACGCCGACACCGGGCTGATCAGGGATTTCATCGATGCCGGACTGGCTTTGGCCTCCCGGGATGTGAAAGCGATCACCACAAGTTGCGGATTCATGTCGCTGTTTCATCGGCAATTGCTCGAGGCACTTCCGGTGCCCGTTTTTACCTCAAGCCTGCTGCAGGTGCATCTGGCCCGGCAGGTGATCCGCAGTAATCAAAAAATCGGCATTATCACCGCACGCCGACAATCGCTGACCGACGCGCATCTGGCCGGTGTGGGCATCAGTAATTACCCGCTGGCGATCGTCGGTATGGAAGATGCACCGGAGTTCACGCCGTATTTATCGGAGGGAAGCAACCCCTTGATGAACCCGAATGCCGGCGGGAAATGCAGTCGGCCGCCGATCATTTAATGCTTGAGCATCCTGATGTCGGAGCCGTCGTTTTAGAGTGCACCAACATGCCGCCCTATGCCGATACGGTCCGGCAGGCGACCGGCCTGCCCGTATTCGATGCAGTAACAATGGTCAATCATGCTCATAGTTTGTTTACGGCCGGACATCTTTAACCATAATAGGGTTCAATAATCGCTCATACCAATATTGCTGTTATTTTTATGTTAAAGGTGGATCTTCTGATCCTTTTCTCCAGGTGGATATCGGACCTTTCCCGTAGCATCCAGCCACCAGCTGCATGGACTTTAAAATTAAATCTCGATCGCCATATGCGCTTTTGATATTTTTTCAGCAATTTTGTGTAACATATTTACTCCCTGAAACAAAACATCTTCATCAAAATCAAATTTTTCATTATGATGTCCGCCGAATGTCGGGGACCCGATACAGATGTAGGTTGACAATCCTCCGTTTTTTAAAACGGCGTTCATGATAAACGTTGCATCTTCGCTACCCGGCACCAGATAATTGTCGACAATGTCATCTGCCGCAAGGCCCGCCTCAAGACACACGTTTCTTACCAGTGCGATCAATTCGGCTGAATTAACTGCCGTTTCAGATTCCGCGACAAAACTGATTTCATGGTCAATACCGTACATGACGGATGCGCCATGGATGATGTTCTGTGCCTGACGCCCTAAATAGTCGCAGATTTCATCTGTTTCGCCTCTCAAATCCAGCTCGAATTGCGCTTTGTCGGAGATGATGTTTGATGCATTTTTCGATATAAACTCTCCGATATTTATTCGTGAGCACCCGCCGCTATGCCTCGAAATACCATATAAACCGGTCACCGCGCTGCAAGCTGCCGCCAAGGCATTGTTGCCTTTCTCGGGAGATGCACCCGCATGGGAGCTCCTTCCCTTGAACAGGACCCTGTATCGTTTATCCGCCAGGAATGAAACGCCGCACACCACCTTTCTCTCGCCGATCAGACCGATGTGAACGGGAATAAAGTAATTCAACTCCTGTACAAAACTCAGTTTTGAAAATATTTTTCCCCCGGAAATCAATTCTTCTGCCGGTTGGAAAAGGATGTAATATGTTCCGTTTAATGCTTCCGCATTCTCCGATAATTTTATCACCAACCCGAGCCCTATGGCTATGTGTCCATCGTGGCCGCAGGCATGCATGTTTTTATTCGTGGAGTTGAAGCCTTCCACAAGCGGAATATGGGATGCTTCGTTTGATTCTTCTATGGGAAGACCATCCATATCAACTCTGAAACAGACATTCGGCCCTGGCTGTTTTCCCTTTATGACGGCTAAAAGCCCCGTCCGGCCATTCAGTCTGGGGATCCATGCATCCCCTTTATAGTGTTCTTTGGCGGATTCATATATTTCATTGTCCCATTTTTTCAACAATTCCGGTTCGGGAAAATTGTCATATAACGCCGCTCCGTACAATAGATCGCAATTTAAGCCACTGACATATTCACAGATTCTGGCCGTTGTCCAGAATTCGGCAAATCCGATTTCGGGGTTTTGATGAAACATGCGCCTTAGCCTTTTTAATTCGGCCGAAAACGCATCTTCCTTTGAAAGATATGAACGCATCATGTCCTTTTTTTATTCGGTTACATATTGTAGTGATTGATGCTTCCCGCAGTCTCAAAACAGCGCGCCGGTACGTTTGGATTTACTGCTTCCCGGCCTGCTTCAGATCTTCCATAATCCGGCACACCGCCTCATAATGTTCCCGGGTCTGGGAAGCGCTTTGAAAGACCAGGGACTCATGGTCCAGCACCTGATCGATGGTGGAGTGGCTGCCATGGCGCATCAGGGCTTTGGCGGCCCGGATGGCGCCAGACGGCATGCGGGCGATCTCCCGGGCCATTCTCTTGATTATAAGACGACAGCATTTCAAAAGCAGTCATTTTTACTTGGTTGTTTTCATGTTATAAGGATCTATATGAAATCAATCAAACATTTTCGGAGGTACACTTCATGAAAACACGCATAACCGAACTGTTGCATATAGAGCATCCGATCATTCAGGGCGGGATGCACTATGTCGGATTTGCAGAACTGGCTGCCGCGGTATCCAACGCCGGCGGTCTTGGAATCATTACGGCTCTGACCCAGAAGACACCGGAAGCACTTTCGAAAGAGATCGCGCGCTGCAAAAAGATGACGGACAAACCCTTTGGCGTGAATCTGACCTTTCTGCCCACGGTCGCTTCTCCGGATTATCCGGGATATATCCGCGCAATCATCGAAGGCGATGTGAAAATTGTCGAAACAGCAGGCCGTAATCCCCGGGAGTATCTGCCGGAACTCAAGGATGCAGGCGTAATGATTATCCACAAATGCACGTCCGTACGTCATGCGCTCAAGGCCGAGGCCATCGGATGCGATGCAGTTTCCGTAGACGGGTTTGAATGCGGTGGACATCCGGGGGAGGACGATATCCCCAATATGGTGTTGCTGCCACGGGCCGCAGAAGAACTGAAAATCCCATTTGTTGCTTCTGGGGGCATGGCAGACGGGCGCAGCCTGGTGGCTTCCCTGGCCCTGGGTGCGGACGGAATCAACATGGGTACGCGCTTTATCGCAACCCGGGAAGCGCCGGTACATGAAAATGTCAAGCAGGCAATTCTTGCCGCAACAGAGCTTGATACCCGCCTGGTGATGCGCCCGTTGCGAAATACCGAGCGGGTATTGAATAATCCTGCCGCATCGCGTCTGCTGGAAAAAGAGACGTCGCTCGGCAAGAATATCCGGTTTGAGGACATCATCGAAGAGGTGGCCGGGGTGTATCCCAAGATAATGATGGATGGGGAAATGGATGCCGGTGTCTGGTCATGCGGCATGGTTGCAGGTCTGATCCATGACATTCCCACATGCAGCGAACTCATTGAACGCATCATGTCCCAGGCTGAGGAAATCATCCGAAACCGGCTTGAAGCCATGCTGTCGATATAACGTTCACTCGGAATATTTCGAATCAACTGGTTGATGTGGTTAAACCCGGTTTGGTTGGTTGGCGCTTCCGTTCCAAGATTGCAAAATAAAGGACTGCGAATGCACTCCCCCAAAGAAGGCTGTTTAAGAAAATCGCGATCGTTTGCGCCCATAGGGTGCCGGACGTTTGAAACAGGAAATTCACAGGAAACAGCAAAACGGCCATTGCGCCCTGCCAGAAAATCTCGCTTGGCGTAGACGGCCCGCGGAAGATGATGAACCCCTTGACGATGGCCAATATCGAAAGCGCGAAGTGAATCGCCGCGAATACAAGCATGAACTTAATATATTTTACCCACATGGCGACTCCGCAGGACCGGTGCGCAAGCTGACAACTTCACGCGCAACCGGCTCAAGAGACACCTGAGATGATTTACTTTGGACCCGACGCATCAAATAAACATGCCGCCCGACACCTCGATCCGCTGGGCGTTGATCCAGCGGCATTCCGGCGAGAGCAGCGCAGCGATAACCCCGCCGATATCATCCGGCTGTCCCACGCGGCCCAAGGCGGTCTGGGAAGCAATGAAGGCGTTAAGCTCCGGATTGTCGCGCACCGCTCCTCCGCCGAAATCGGTCTCGATAGCGCCCGGTGCAATGACGTTGACGGCTATACCGCGGCCGCCGAGCTCCTTGGCAAGGTACCGGGTCAGCACTTCAACGGCCCCTTTCATGGTGGCGTAGGCGGCATGACCGGGGAGGGAGAAGCGTGTCAGGCCTGACGACACATTAAGAATCCTCCCGCCATCGGCCATCAGCGGCAACAGGGACTGTGTCAGGAAAAATACCCCTTTCAGATGAATATTCATCATCAGATCGAACTGCGCTTCTGTCGTTTCGCCGAAAGGGGCACGAATACCGCTGCCGGCATTGTTTACCAGAAAGTCGAAGGTTGAGCGCTGCCAGTTCGAAGTCAATTCCACCTTCACCCGCTCGCTGAAAGCCCCAAACATGGCGCTGTTGCCGACGTCGAGCGGCAAGGCCACCCCTTTGCCGCCAAGGCGCATGATTTCAGTCGCCACGGCATCGGCTTCCGCTTGCCTGCTGTGGTAGGTGAAGATAACATCCACGCCCCTTTCCGCAAGCTTGAGAGCTGCATTTTTGCCCAGGCCGCGGCTTCCGCCGGTGATTATCGCGATTCTTCTATTCATGGCATTTGCTCCTTTTTCTGAATCGGGTCTATATAACATGAACTTCCGCGGATTGCCCGCAGGATGTTTTAGCCGTTTTATATCTTGAATAAAAGATCCTTCCCCCAACTGGTGTCATCGCCAGTGGATTTTTGGCGCCTGGCGTTCGGGCAGCCGGTAATAGCGCACATCGGCATAGCCGATCATCATCGGGAAATGAAACGGGTAGTCCAGGGGAATACCCACCGCCTGCTTCAGTGCGGGGCTGGCGAGCATCGCGCCTTGCAGCAGACCGGCCCAGCAAGTCCCCAGTCCGTATTGGGGCGCGGCCAACTCCAGGTAACTGAGCGCCAGGGTCAGATCGACCATGCGGATGGGCGCCGGCCCCGGCGCCATGGCCGTCACCAGACAGGGGGCGGAACGCAGAACCGTATCGATACCGGCCTCCCAGGCGCTCACCAGCAAGGGATAGTAAGGCATCACCACCGATTTCGGATCTTGCAGCATAGACCGCATCCAGTCGATCACCTGACCGGCGATGGCATGCAGCCGCTTCGGGTCGTTGATAACCAGCCACTCCACCAATTGCGAGTTGCTGGCCGTCGGGGCATAGCGGGCGGTTTCGATCAGCCGCTGCAACGTGGACTGCTCCACCGGCTTATCCTTGAATTGCCGGACCGAGCGGCGCGAGCGCAGGAACTGCTCGGCCTGGGCCGGCGAGATGACAAGCGCCTTATCGATGGCCGTGCATGCAGCCAGCGGCACCTCGGCATGATCCAGGGCGCCATGGGGACAAACCGCCACGCAGTGGCCGCAGCGGATGCACATCGGCTCACTTTCGGGCAGAATCTCCGGATAGCTTCCTTTTCCTTTGAACCGGATGACCCCCATGGGACATTCGGCCGCGCAGAGACCATCCTGCTTGCATTTCTTCTGATCGATGTTCAATAAACTCATTATAACCTCCTGTTTCCGGGAATAAAACAATCAAAGCGATCCATCCAGTTCATCGGCCACATCTTTTTTACAGGCCCTGCATCGCTGAGCCCCTCGGAACAACGGATTACCACAAGAGGCGCAATGATACCGTTCACATTCCGATCTTGCCCACGCGATACTGCCTTGTTCGTCCCCCAGTGCTTCCACTTTGGCGCGCCAGATCGGAATTGTTCTTTTCATCACCCGCAGTCCGGTGGCAATGCCGAAATTTTCCACCATACTGCAGGGCCATTCCTGGCATTGATGGCATGAATACAAGCCTTTTGAGCGAACACAGCTCTCTCATTTTACAGGATCGGCAGAAGCTGTAAAGCGTTTCGGGCGGATCAGCCTGCATGCATCCACGGCACTGCGTTTCCTCCGGTTTGGTGCCATAGAGATTGCCGAGGGCTGTTTTCAGTTTATCGTTTTTGTCCCTCGTGGCGATGTATATTCCGCATGCGCCGCAATAAAGCCCGCATGGGGCCATCAGATTTTTGTTTTTTATTTCTTCTTCTGTCCAGCCTTTCATATTGGGACCTCGCTAAGTTATTTTCTTCCCTGTGCATCCAGCCACAAACTGCTTGGACTTTGGAATCACATCTCGATCGTCATCGGTGTTCGCTAACAACTTATTTATTTATGTACGTCCCCTACTCCCTCTCGCTGTGAGCAAGCCCGTATCGATCAATTTTCTCGTATAAGGTTTTTCTGGATATCCCCAGGCTTTGCGCGGCAAGACTTTTGTTCCCATGGTGTTTTTCCAGGGTTTTTTGAATCAGTTCCGTCTCCATCTGGCGCAGGGTGACGCCGCTGCCGGGAAGTCCCTGAATGATCGACATGCCGGCATTTTGATCGGGAAGGCCCGATTCAGCCAGAATTTTAGACGGCAGGTCTTCTACGGTAAGGGTTGTGCTTTTGGACAGGATCATTGCCCTGGCAACGCTGTTCTTCAGTTCCCGGACATTGCCCGGCCAGTTATAGTCGATCAGAATCTGCATGGCTTGCGGATCGACTTTTTGAACCGGCTTATTGTACTGCCGGGCGAACACCCGGATGAAATGATCCACCAGCAGGCAGATGTCGTTCCGGCGTTCGCGCAGCGCCGGAACGCGGATGGGTACGACCTCGATCCGGTAGAGAAGATCGTTCAGAAATCGGCCGGCTTTGATTTCCGCATGCAAATCCAGATTGGTGGCGGCGATGATTCGCACGTCCACATTGCGGGATGTGGTGCCGCCCACCGGTTCAAAGGCCATTTCCTGTAAAAATCTTAAGAGCTTGCTCTGCAGCCCCAGGCTCATGTGTCCGATTTCATCGAGAAACAGGGTGCCTTGATCGGCAAGCTCCACCCGTCCCTTGCGATCGGATATCGCGCCTGTAAACGCCCCCTTGACATAGCCGAACATTTCGGCCTCCAGAAGGCTTTCCGTCAGGGCCGCCGAGTTGATGCAGACCATGGCGCTCTTCCGGCGGGGACTTTCCTGATGAAGGGCCTTGGCCAGCAGCTCCTTACCGGTACCGGTTTCGCCATAGATCAGAACCGATGCGTCCGTGGCGCCAACAGTGCGCACCATATCGAAAATATGCTTCATCCGGGAATCGGCGCCGATAATTCCGTGAAAGGTATTTTCCGCATTCACCTGCGCTTTAAGGGCTATCAGTTCCCGGGCCTGGGCATATTCCCGCACGGCCTTGTCCAATACGATAATCAGCTCCTCATAGTCCAGGGGCTTGATCAGATAATGCGTCACGCCTTCCTTTAAGGCCTGCACGGCGGACTTGACCGTCCCGTGGGCGGTCATGATCACAAAGGGGGGCGGATTGCGCGATGCCGCTCATGAGCCGGTAAAGCTCAAGGCCGTCCTTGCCGGGCAGCTTCATATCCGAGAGCACCACCTCGATCCCGTCGTTTTGATGGTAGATCTGCAATGCCTCCTCGGAGCTGGTTGCCTGGAAAACCGTATACCCTTCATCTTCCAGAATGGCGCGGATGACTTTCAAGGTGCTGGCGCGATCATCCACGATCAATACCGTTTTAGTGGTCACTATCACTCTCCTGAAATCAATTGCTGCGTTTTTACCGGAAGCTCGATGACAACCACGGTCCCGCTTTCACGACCGGACGATATTGTCATGCGCCCCTGATGGCTTTCCACGATGCCAAGGCTCAAGGGAAGGCCAAGCCCGGTTCCCGACTCCTTGGTGCTGAAAAACGGTTCAAAAACATCCTGCACATGCGCTTCGGAAATGCCGATGCCATTATCCCGGATCTCTATTCTCACCTGATCCGGTCTGCCGCCATTTCCCGAGTTATCCTGGACAAGAGAGGAAAAGGTGATTTCGCCGCCGGAAGGCAGCGCATCCATGGCATTGATCAGCACATTGATGAAAACCTGCTCCATCTGATTGGGATCCACGGACACCAGGGGCAAGTGCGGGTCCAGATGGTTGAGCAGCTGAATATCCTTTTCATCCGCCTGTTTTGCAAAAAGACTCTGGGTGGAGAGGATCAACTGGTTTACATCCGTGGGAACAGGCTTGGGTTGGGGCTGCCTGGCAAAATGCAGAAACTCGGTGACAAAGAAGTTCAAGCGGTCGATCTCTTCGGAAACCAGATGGGTATATTCCGCGATGAGCGGATCACCGGGCCGGCGCCTTTGAATATGCACGATCGCCCCCTTCATGGCATTTAACGGGTTTCTGATTTCGTGCGCCACCCCTGCCGAAAGCCTGCCCAGGGAGATCAGTTTTTCAGAGCGGACCAGTTCATTTTGAATGCGGGCGATGTTTTTGACCATATGGTTGAATGATCGCGTCAGATCGCCCAGTTCGTCCCGGGACCGGAGCGGGATCTCCTGGTTCAGATTTCCCTCGGCCATGCGGTTGGTTGCCGCCACCAGTTCTCGAACCGGCCGCAGCAGGTAATAGGATAAGACACTGACGCCGAAAACGGCAAAGACAAAGATGATGGCAGCCACTTCGATGACCCGCCATTTGATGGCAAGGGCCTCCTTGCCCAATTCGTCCACGGGGATGGTGACGGCAAGGGACCAGCCCATGTCCGGTATGGGCGCAAAGGCCGCCACTTTTTCCACGTTGTCATGAACATAATTCTTCCAGGAACTGGCGCCGGTGATCATTTCCTGCACCAGTTCCTTTAAACTCGGTTCGGGATAGGAGTCGATATTCAATTGATACGGGGCGTAATGCGGATGCGCCGTATTTCGGCCCTGACTGTCGACCAGAAAGGCATAGCCTTTTTCACCCACCCGGATGCCGCTGACCAGCTGGATAATTTTTTCATAGTCCAGATCGATGACGATCAAGCCGCTGAATTCGCGCCAGCCCGAGTAAAACGGCATGGCCCAATGCATGACGTACCCGTTTCTGCGGCTCTGAATAAAGAATGTCCGAAAAATAAATGTTTCCCGGATTGGTCAGCCTGGCTTTTTCAAAAAAAGTGGAATCTTCCCGGGCGCCCTTGTCGACGATGATTTTGGGTGCGCACTGGCTGATCAATTCCAGCCCCTTGGCATCCAACAGGCGGATCTGGTAATAAAAGGTCGAGCGCTGCAGAAAATCCCTGAACAGGCCCTGAATGTTTTCACGATTGAACTCGGTTTCCGCGTTCAGCCGAAAGGTTCTGGCAATGTGATAATCTTCAAGAAGCGGCAGGCTGACGATGGTCTCCAGATCGATGCGGCAATTGGTGAAATATATTTTTTATCTTGTCCGCCGACCCTTCAACCTTGATCATCTGTTCATGGCGCACCAGCCGGTTGACCCGTTCTTCGGCCGCCTGAATGGAAAAATACCCGAGGATGGCGATGGGCAGACACACCAGCGGAAGGATAACGATCAATAATTTCGAGAAAATGGAAAATCTGAATGTCATATGTTATAAAAACGGCATCGCTCATGGCAACCCGTTTTCACCCGAGGCATGTACAGGATGGGTGTTTATTTGTGATTGCATATGAAGTTGATGAATTGTATCTAGTCATTTATTTTTTGATATCGCATAATAGAAAGCCGGCATTGCCCTGTCAATCGAAAAGACAGCCGCGGTAACACGCGTTGCGAATCTCAGGCTTGATAAGGATTACACCCTTTATTTTCAGAAAAGGCCGCTCAAATGAAAACTGCCGCCATCCGTTTGTTTCTTTTTGGAATCGTTCTGAGCCTGATGCATCCTGTTGTCCGGGCGGATGCAGCGGATGCGGTGGTGATCGGGGTTGCGACATCCCTGACCACCATAGAGGGCGCCGAAAGCATGCGGGCGGCGGCGCTGGCAGTTGAAGAAATAAACCGCAAAGGCGGCATCCGGCTGAATCACCGCAGGATTCCCCTGCGTCTGGCAAGCATCGATCTGCAGGACGCGGATGACAACAACCGCAAAAGCGATAGCCTGCGGAAACTGGAGCAATTTATCCAGGTTGAAAAATTGCATGCCATCGTGGTGGGCCCCTTTCGCTCCGAAGTCTTGCTGCCGGCAATGGACATCATTGCGCGCCACAGGGTGCCGCTGCTGGAAACCATTGCCATGACCCCTGCCATCGAATCCATGATATTGCGGGATTCCCGATACCGCTATGTCTTTCGGACCGGACTCAACACCAAATACCTGGCCGATGCGCTGATTCAGATCATGAAATATTTAAACACCCGGTTTGGTCTGTACCCGGGTGTATATCCTGACCCAGGATATCGCCTGGGCGCGTTCAACGGCCGCCATCATGATCAAACTCTACTTCGACAGAATGGGCTGGCAGGTACTGGGCGCGGATCACTTTGCTTACGGCGCATCGGATTTTTCTTCGTCTCTGGAAAAAGCCAGGGCAAAAGGCGCCCAGGTGATCCTGCCGATTTTCGATATGCCCCAAAGCGGCAAATTGGCCCAGCAGTGGAAAGAAATGGAAATTCCCGCCATGCTGTGCGGTTTTATTTCCCCCATGATCGGACCCGGGGCCTGGAAGGCATTTAACGGTCAAATATCGGGAACGTTGAATGTTGTGTTTGAACTGGGCAATATCCCATCGGACCGCTACCCGCCGGCCAGCACATTTTACGGCGCATATTCGGATCGCTATGGCGCCGATATCGAGGCCGGCCATGGGCCGGCACCGTCATACGAAGCCGTATACCTGCTCAAGGATGCCATCGAATCCGCATCCTCTCTGGACCCGGAGCAACTGGTTGCCGCCCTGGAAGCATCGGACCGCATGGGCTGCATGGGACGGCTGCGCTTTCACAAGGGTCATCAGGTCATTTTCGGAACCCATCCCGAAACCGAAGCCGTGGTCTGCCTGATGCAGTGGACCCGGGACGGCAAAAGACGCATCGTCTATCCGCCTTCCATCGCCGATGGAGAGATCGAGAATCCCTTTCACCCATTGCCCCTTCTTTCTCATTGACGGCTGGAAAACAGCACCAATGTCCATTCTCATAGGCATGATTTTGACACGATCGCTTCCGCGGTCATCATTCTCTTAAGCCGTAGTGAAACATTTCGTAGGCTGTTTTGCCACCCAGCAGGGCATCAATTTTGTCTTGAATTTCCTGACGGCCTTGTTGATTTGGTCAAGAAAAAATGGACTCTTTTGTTAAGCGACCTTTTTTTAAAAGCCACGATTCCTATGGATCTTCAGCATTTTCTGGAAATCGTCACTGCAATACTGACTTCCCCTGTCCGAGTGAAATATAAGACCCGTAAATGGCCGTCAACGCCAGATTGCCAATAGAAAGCATGGGTGATTCCCTGTCCGTCAACTTTGCCCCCCGATAGACACCACAGAGTGTTTCGTTTCGAACCACTCTTCTAATATCCTGAAATTAAGATCTATTTAACATCATTTGTTTAGTTTTGATCAATGAATGAATCGAATTCTGTTTCTTAATGTAACATATCCATTATATAAAATACCAGCCTTAAATTGATATTATCTTTATTAACATATAGTTAAATAAATATTCACGTATCGGCACAACCGTTGCACAGGCAATAAAACAAGGATTCATCGGCGTTTTATCCATAGGGAATCATGGCCCACTTTTTTTAATCCGAGGCAAGCTTTTTCGTCAAAGCAAGCCTCAATGAACGGGGGAGGTTATCGCATGAAAAGAAAACAATGTCTGTTTCTTTGCTGGGTTCCAGTGCTGTTATGTCTGCTTCTGATCGGCCCGGCTGCTGCCCTGGCGGCTGAGCCCATCGTCATCGGCGTGCCCACGTCCACCGGATTTCTGGAAGGCAAGGAAGCGCTTAAAGCCGTGGAACTGGCTGTGTCGGAAATCAACGGCGCGGGGGGCGTGACCGTCGGTGCGGAAAAAAGACCGTTTAAAGTCGAATCCATCGACATCCGCGATGCGGCGCCGGGGGTGCCGGTACCGGAGGCGCTGCTGGGAATCGAAAAGCTTATCCTGGAGAAAAAACCGGCGGCCCTGCTGGTGGGCCCTTTCCGTTCCGAAGCGCTGATGGCCGGCATGGACATCATTGCCAAATATAAAGTGCCGCTTCTGGGCGCCATTGCCATGACGCCGGCTTCGGAAGAAAAGGTGAAGCAGGACCCGGAAAAGTATAAATACATCTTCCGCCTGGCCCTGAATGCCAAATACCTGGTGAAATACCTTGCCGGCACCATGGGCTTTATCAATGCGGAATACGGTTTCAACAAGGTTTACATCATGAACCAGGATGTGGACTGGGCGCGCAAGACCGCTGAAATCATCGGCAGACCTATTTCAAGAAAGCCGGCTGGACCATCGTCGGGCAGGAGAGCTATCCCACCGGAACCGCGGATTTTTCATCCACCCTGATGAAGGTCAAGGCCTCCGGCGCCCAGGTGATTCTGCCGATCTTTGACATGCCCCAGAGCGGCATCCTGGTGAAACAATGGAATGCCATGAAGGTGCCGTGCCTGATGGCCGGTTTCATTTCTCCCCTGGCCGGACCCGGAGCCTGGAAAACCTTTGACGGAAAAATCGCCGGGGCCATCAACTGCATTTTCGAAATGGGCAGCGCCATCGGCTCTCCCAAAGTACCCAAATCCGTGGCGTTTCAGGAAGCGTATGCCAAACAATTCGGATCACCCATCGAGGCGGGACACGGGCCGGGACCGGCATATGACTCGGTCTATATCCTGGCCGATGCCATTCAGCGGGCAGGCAGCATCGATGCGGACGCCATTGTGGCGGAACTGGTCAAAACCGACCGGCAGGGGGTGCTCGGCCGGGTGAAATTCGATGCGGGGCATCAGGTGATTTACGACATGAACCCGGAAGAATCCGCGGTTGCCGCCGTCTTTCAGTGGACCGCCGAAGGCAAGCGCCAGATCGTGTTTCCCACAAGCCTGGCCGAGGGGAAAATTCAACTGCCGGCGGGGTTGAAGTCAGCCAAGTAAAAGGGCTTCAACCGGGTATTCTGGCCGGACTGAGAACTGAGGCCTTCCCCCTTTGGAAAAGGGGGATTGAGGGGGATTTTTGCTCGGGATAGCCGTCTGAAATCCCCCCTGGCCCCCCTTTTTCAAAGGGGGGGAATCAATAGTTGTAATTGTTAACAGAAAGTATTACGCCGGAGAAATGACGATGCTGACCGGAACCATCATTTACGCCATCATCAACAGCGCGATCCTTGCGCTCACCGCCATCGGTTTCAATCTGACTTTCGGGATCAGCGGCGTGGCCAATTTTGCCTACGGCGCCTTTTACGTGATGGCGGCCTACGGGGTCTGGATGCTCATCCACATGGCCCACCTGCCCTATCCCCTGGCCGTGCTGATTTCCATCATCCTGACCACCCTGGCGGGCGCCCTGATGTACCGCTTTGTGATCATCCGCATCAAGGGCCAGACCCTTTCCGAGGTCATCGCCACCTTCGGCATCGGCCTGGCCGTGCTGGAGCTGTTCCGGTATTTCGGTTTTGTCGGGTTTGAATACACGCTGCCCGTCTTCATTGATCAAAGCTTCATGATCGGGGATGCATACGTGGATGCCCAGCGCCTGCTGATCGTGGCATTCGCCGTGGCGCTGATCATCGTCCTGTGGCTGTTCACCCATTACACCCACCTGGGGCTGGCTTTCCGGGGAATCGCGCAGGATGAGCGCACTTCGCTGACTTTCGGCATGGACCCGGACCGCATCGCCACGGATGGCGGTTGCTTTAGGAGCGGGGCTTGCCGCCATTGCCGCCACGGTGATCATTCCCCTGGGCAGCATCTCGCCGGAGGAAGGCTATGATGTGCTCATCAAGGCCCTGGCCGTCTGCATCATCGGCGGCCTTGGCAGCAGCGGGGGGGTGATCATCGCAAGCATTGTGATCGGTTTTGCGGAACGCTTCACCGATTCCTATATCGGCTCGCACTGGACCATGATCGTCAGCCTGGCGGCGCTTCTCCTGGTTCTGGTCATCAAACCGTCCGGTATTTTCGGCAAACAGAAAGAACTGGAAGAAAGGATTTAAGACTGTGAAAAAGCGCAAAGAGCGGATTGACCGGGGCATCAAGGCAAGGTCTCAGGATATTTTTGCCCTCTGTTCCTGGCGGGAAATGCTGTATCTGGCCGGCCCCCGCGTGCTGCCGGTCGTCGTATGCCTGGCCCTTCCCCTTGTCCTGAGTGTTTACTGGCAGAAAGTGCTGCTGTCCGTTGCCGTATTCGCCATGCTGGCCATCTCCTGGGATATTCTGGCCCAAAGCGGCATGATTTCCCTGGGCCAGGCCCTGTTCTTCGGTACCGGCGCGTACTGCAGCGGGATCATGAACCATTACTGGGGATTTTCCCCGCTGATCACCCTGCCGCTGGCGGCGCTCTTTGGCGGGCTGATCAGCACCCTGCTGCTGCTGCCGGTTTTAAGGCTCCGGGGGGTGTATTTTTCCATGGTGACCCTGATCATCCCCCTGATGCTGGTGCGGGTGATCGAGGCCACGAAAATATTCGGCGGCACCGAAGGCTTGAGCGGCATGGACCCGCTGCCGTCGGCCGGCTTTGAGGTGTATCTCATCATCATCGTCTTTCTGGCGGTGCTCTTCGGCTTCCGGCGCCTCATGGATTCGGACTACGGCCTGGTGTTAAAGGGCATCAGCGACAATGACCGCTCGGTGATCAATGCCGGCATCAATATCTACTGGTTCAAGGCCCAGGCCCTGTTTATCGCGGCCAGCATCGGCGCCTTCGCCGGCGCGTTCATGACCCATGTGTACATGTTCGTGGGCATGCCGGTGTTTGCGCTGGACTACTCCATCCTTCCCATTGCCGCCGCCGTGGTGGGGGGGCCGGGAACCCTGGCCGGGGCAGCCGTGGGCGCCTTCATTCTGGTGCCGCTCTCCGAACTGCTGCGGGGCATCGGCGGGCTTCGGATCGTGTTTTACGGGGTGTTTCTGGTGGTCTGCATCGTCGCGCTGCCGGAAGGCATTTTTCACTATATGGAGCGAAAATATCATCAGTTCGAACGCTGGGTCGAGGTGGAAAAATGAGCACAGCGCCGCTTCTTGAAACCGTCCGTCTCTCCAAGGCCTTCGGCGGGGTCCAGGCCCTTTTGAATGTGTCTTTCTCCATCATGCCGGGGAGCTCCTGGGCGTGATCGGCCCCAACGGCTCGGGCAAGACCACCCTGGTGAATCTGATCACCCGGTTCGTCAAACCCACTTCCGGAAAAGTCCTGTACAAGGGCAGCCCCATCCACCACCTGCCCCCGCACAAGATCGTCCGGCTCGGCATTGCCAGAACCTTTCAGATGGTCCGCCCGTTTTATCAACTGCCGGCCTTTAAGAACATGATCATTCCGCTCTATTCGCCGCGGGCCAAGGGCCTGGTGGGCGGCCGCTACGGGGACCGGGACGCCATGGCCCTGGACCTTCTGGAGGAGGTGGGGTTCGAGCGGGATTCATTTGTCGCCTACAAACCCGCCGGCGCCCTGCCCCAGGGGTATCTGAAACGGCTGGAACTGGCAAAGGCCATTGCGCTGCAGCCGGATCTGGTGATTCTGGATGAGCTGTTTTCGGGCCTGAGCCTGGCCGAGGTGGCCAGCATCGTGCCGATCATCGAAAAGATGCGCATCCAGGGAAAAACCATCATCATGATCGAGCACCGCCTGCGGGAGCTTTTCCGGATCGCGGACCGGGTGATCGTCATGAACTACGGCAGCAAGATCGCCGACGGCCCCCCCGACGCGGTCATGGAGGACGATGCGGTCAAATGCGCCTATCTGGGCAGCGAACGGACTGAAGGAGACTGACGCCATGCTGGAAGCGGAAAATTTGATGGTTTTTTTCGAAAACGCCCTGGCCCTGAACGGGTTCAGCATGCAGGTGAAGCCGGGCGAGATCATCGGCGTGATCGGATCCAACAGCGCCGGCAAGACCACGCTGATGAACACCCTTTCCGGGCTGATCATCGACATGCGGATCAAGGAAAAACGAAAGGGCGGCGAGCGCATCAGCGTTTACGGCCGGGTCCTTTACAAGGGAAAGGACATCAGCGATTGTCCGCCCGATAAGCGGGTGAAGATGGGCATCGTGCTGTCCCGGGAGCGCCATCCCATTTTCCCGGAAAGCAGCGTTGCGGAAAACTTCCTGATTGCCGGATATCTGCGAAAACGCGCCGAAGTCAACCAGGTCAAGAAATACGTCTATTC
>CAWJRD010000041.1:0-134652 GCA_963845015.1 uncultured delta proteobacterium | reverse complement strand
CAGGTCCAGGCCGTGCCGTTATGGTAGGCGGGTTTGCGGCGGGTGTCTTCATCTCCGGTGTACCGGCCCTGATAGGGGTTGTGGGGATCGTTGATAAGCTGCCCGTTGTGCCGGACTTCCAGGGGGCGCTTCAGGGGCCGGTCCGCAAGGCTCCGGATGGCGCCGGGGACCAGAAGCGTTTGACAGGCTTCCAGAACCGCGCTGCAGATATCGGCATTGCAGATCAGCCCCAGGGTGATGGCCAGAAGCTGATTGGGCCTTAAGGCGTCATCTCTTTCCGCCATGCGGG
The DNA here is from genome assembly GCA_963845015.1 of uncultured delta proteobacterium. Taxonomy (GTDB): domain Bacteria; phylum Desulfobacterota; class Desulfobacteria; order Desulfobacterales; family Desulfatirhabdiaceae; genus RAAP-1. The sequence continues at coordinate 134,363 of CAWJRD010000041.1, read as the reverse complement.
CCGGGATTCCGGGTCCGGCATGCAGGCAGTCCGAAAGAAATCCTTCTTCGGGAAGAACAAAGAGCTCCATGACCGAATGCCGGACTTTTTGCGCCAGCTCCTGCCATTTTCCGGTTTTCTCCGGCAGATCGTGTTGGGACAGGAACGTGAGGGCCGCAAACCACAGGGCCTGGATTTCGATGGCATAGCCTTCCCGCGGGGTTCCGGCGGGGTGGTTGGTGTCCATCCAGGTATAGTGGGCCGGGCTGAAAACAAGCCCGGAATCCGGATCGATGCGGATGCCGTTTGACGTTCCGGACAAATAGGACTCGCCGATGGAAACCAGAACCTCCCGAAGGGTCCGGCTGCCGCAGGCATGGTTTAAAAACCGGTCCTTGCCTTCGGCCCGGATCAGATCATTGCAGGCCACAAAAAACCAGAGCGGGGCATCGGAAGTGTCGCGGTTGGCGGCATCGTCTCCGCAGATCATGTTCGGAAGGGTTCCCCGGTGCTCAAACTGGCCGAACTGGATGAGCACATCCCGCGCTTCGCTCAGAAACCCTGCGGCGACCATGCCCCGGACCGCGATCAGCGCATCGCGGCCCCAGTCCAGAAACCAGGGAAAGCCCGCGATCACGGATTTGAGATTTCCGCGGTTGACGATATACTGATTCAAAGCGGCTTTTAACCCATCAGTGAAAGACGGTGCCGACCGGACTATCGAAGGCCGCGGCAATCTTTTTGCGAAAGCGGGTCTGGGTCTGGGCCGGGGGCGCAGCCTCGGCTGCCGTGATGCATGCCGTCAGCTCGGCCTTTTGCCCGCCGGTTAATGAAATGGAAAAATATCCGGGGCTGAACAGGTCCGAATCCGGATCCAGTCCCCGTTCGGCTTCCAGGCTGCGATGAACCATATACTGCCATTGCGGTTCGGAATGGTACTGGCCGGTCGGCACTCGGACTTCCAGGCGATGAAACGGATCCGGATGAAAAATAAAACCGTCGGGTCCGGCGGTCATGCCGGCGGGAAACTGGGTTTCCGATCCCAGATAGGCCTTGGTGGTTTCATGAAAATTCCGGTTCTCGATATCCGGGCGAAGAATCACCTGGACGGGCTTGGCATCCGGAAGGGAAGACAGATTGCCGTCGGCCGGGTAACGAAACCAGAGCATTCGCAGCCGGTTCTCATGGGGATCCAACCGCATGCCGACGGTTAAAAGGACATGCTCTCCCTGGCCGGAAGGAACGCGAAACCGCCAGAGCCCCCAGCCGGACTCCTCCAGGGTAAAGGCGTCGAAACAGTCCATGCAGATTTCGGTGGAATACCCCTGATAGAGTCCCCATGCCCGAAAACGGGTCATCATGATCCAGCGGTTTTCGGGAATGGTCGGGTTCAGATTCGCCGCCAGCAGCGCATCGTAACGGCTGGTCAAATCGCCCCAGGCAATGGGCGCGCGAAGCATGGCGCCCCTGTCGTTGGTGGACAGAAACAGGGCCGGCGAACCCGCGATGTCGGCATGGGAGTAAAGGGGCGGAAAACAGGGATCATCCGGCCGGGACAGGGCCAGAATGGATGCATCCAGATGTTCGCAGCCTTCCGGCAAATAGACCGACAGCTTCAGCCCGTAAACCCGGGAACGGGATGGAGCGGGCAGGGGGGTGAAGAGGGCAAAATGGTTTCCATCTGAATCGGTCAGGCTCTGTTCCTGAACCAGGGTTTTGTCGCCGTCGGTGATTCTGGCCCGGAAAGCAGCCTGAGCGCGGATCAGCAGAAAATGATCCGGCGGAATCATCACCAGGCGCCGGCCATCCTGGGGCCAATTCCAGAAGATGATGCGGGGCTCGCTGGTGAAAGGATTCAGCTTGCGGCAACAGGCAACCGGGTCTGCAGCCAGAAGGGATGCGGCCTGATTCAAATCCAGGTCTTCGATATCCTGAAGCCCGTGGATTGCCTTTCGGATATCCAGGACTTTTGCCCGCAGACACTGGCGGTTCAGGTGATCCGGAAGGGCCGGGGGCTGCTCCAGCTCCTGGTTAAGCCGATGAAGTTCGTTAAATCATCGGTGAGGCACAGCACCTGGCCGGGGCCGAGATTGCAGGAATGGTTGCCTTCAAATTCGGAAAGCGCAATGGTTTCACCGGAGAGAAGATCCCGGAGCGTCAGCGTCGCATGCTGGGGCGTCCAGAATGCAGGGGCGGACTTCTGATCATCCAGGTTGACCACGACCAGAAGCTTTTTCTGCGAAGGTTCATGGCAGCGAAGCAGGGCAAGATGATTACCGGAGCCGGCCTGAACAAACTGCATTCGGGTTTGATCCTGAAACGTCGGATGCGTCTTTAAAATGGCTGTCAGCCGGCGGATGAAATCGATCTGGTTGATTTTGGCGCCCCAGTTCAGGGATGGGGATTCGTGGACAATGATTTTTTCCGTGGCCAGCCATTCCACGCCATTGGCAAACCCAAAACCCCCCAGATGGGAAAGCAGGGCGCAGAGCGCGGTGCGCATGCGCGCATAGGCAATGGAGCGGGCCGCCAACCGGTTGTTGTCATGGGTTTCGGCAAAATGCACCAGCAGCCCGTCTTCTCGGGAAATATCCAGGGCGTCGGGAAGATAGGATTCGATCTGGCTGCGATCATAGTTTTGAAACAGCTCGGAATAGGCCCAGTCAAAACCGGCCGTATTCAGGATATTCCGTGCAACGGTTATTTTCCCCCCAAGTCCTTCCAGGAAAAAAATGGTGTCCGGATACTGTTCCCGGACAATGGCGACGATATATTGCCAGGCGGGAACCGGAATCATGTAGCCGGCATCGCACCGGAAGCCGTCCACCCCTCTGCGGCACCAGGTGAGAAACACCTCGGCCATGTACTTCCAGAGTTCGGGTTTGGAATAGTCCAGCCGGGTGAGGTCTTCCCACTGAACGCCCCAGGCTCCGGGGACTTCGATGCGGCCGTCCTGTCCGCGAACCAGCCATTCGGGATGGGTTTCATGAAGGCTGGCTGCCCAGCCCGTGTGATTGGGGGCGATATCGATCAGGATCCGCGCATTGCGGGCATGCACCGCATCCACCAGCTCGATGAACTGCTCCAGGGGCGTGGCTTTGGGATCAAACTCGGCCAGGGCCGGATCCACGGCCGTAAAGCTGAGCGCCGCATAAGGACTGCCGAAGCGCCCCATGCGCGCGTAGGTTGTCGGCGTCGGGTGAATGGGCAACAGGTGCAGAAAGCGGCAGCCAAGCCTTCCAAGATGAAATCCAGCTCTGCAATCAGATCGCGGAATGTGCCGGATTGGGGTATCACCGTATACCCGGCATTGTCGAGTTCGTGAATCCAGCCCTGCTCTTCCGCATCCGGAACGGCGTTTCCGGCCTTGTTCGGGCCGAACTGCCGGACAAAAGCGTTATAAATGATGTTGGCGCAGCAGGTATGGGCCGATCCGACGTTAAGAACCGTATTGGGGCCTTCCGGCCATTCGGGGTCCGATTTGCCGTCCTCGAGAAAAAAACATTTGGCTTCGGCATGGCCGATTTCGGTCAGGGCAAGGGTAATCTGAAACAGCCGGTCATGAATCCGGCGCATGGGCATGTCGAACCAGTCCTGGGCAAGCGGGGGAGTTCCCCGTTCGATACGCTCGATGATTTCCTTGCGGCTGACCCCGATATGGCCGATGTTGGTTCGAATCCAGGCTTTTCCCTTCAGGGGAACATCCAGGCTGAGTGAAAATGTCTGTACATCCCCTTGAAACGCCACAATGTGGTTTCCGGGCAAGGGATTTTGCCGAAGGCGGTTGGATACGGTCATGGAGTGGTGACCATCAGGACATTGTTGATGGTCCCAAAGCAGTTCCGGGTGACCTGCCCGTTCTGGGGATCGCTCTGCCAGTGACCATCCACCAGAAACTTGTATTCATATCGCCCGATATCCAGCATCAGGCTTTTTTCCCACATGCCGTTTTTATTTTTTTTCATGGGGTGAGATGTCTGGCTCCAATTGTTAAAATCACCCACCAGGGCAACCTGGGCGGCTTTGTCAGCGTTCAGCGAAAAGGTGATTCTCCGTTTTTTGCTTTTTTCCTTTGATGGCGCCATTGTTGACCTCCTTATGACTGCAAGCGATACATGAGACTACTGATAATGAATGAAGGATGAGAAGTCTCGGATGTGAATAGACAATCAACACAGCAAGAATAACTGTATCTTCCTAAAATGAAATTGAAAACTTGTCAATGAGAATGATGATCTGCCAATTGACTTTTAATATCATCTCATATACACAGGTCAACAGGCCATGGCACCCGCTTCTGACGGACAAATGAAAGCAGGGCCGGTTTGTAAAGCTGCTCTCTATTCAGATGGCCCCGACTCCGATTGACACCCCAACGAAGGATAGCGCCGCCTTGATGCTGGAAGAAATCATTTCGTATGCCCATAATCTTGAGCGGGTTCTGGATAATCTCAAGGAAGGGATCATTGCGCATGACACCCATCGCCGCATTTTCTATTTCAATCAAGAGGCTGAAAGAATAACCGGCTTTTCCAAGGAAGATGTTCTGGGTAAAGACTGTCATCAGGCTTTTGGAAAGCCGTTTTGCGGCAGCCGCTGTCATTTTTGCGGTGATCAGCCGGCGCTTAGCGACAAGGAAGAATGCATTACGCATATCCAGACCCGGCAGGGTGAATTCCGGCGTATCGAGATGCGTGTTACGGCAATGGCGGATAACCAGGGAGCCCTTCTGGGGGTTCTGGCTGCGTTTCGGGATGTTACGGGCCTTTTGAATCTTCAGCTCAAGGCGGAGAAATCCCAGGGGTTTGCCGATATCATCGGCCAGGATGTCAAGATGCTGGAGATTTTTCAGCAGATTCGAAACATCGCCGGCTATGATTACCCGGTTCATATTTCCGGCGAGACCGGCACGGGAAAAGAGCTGGTTGCCGCCGCCCTGCACAGTGAAAGCCCGCGAAGCCAGGGGCCTTTTGTGCCCATTAACTGCGGGGCGCTGCCCGAAGGCCTGATCGAGAGCGAGCTCTTCGGGCATGTGAAAGGCGCCTTTACCGGCGCGATACGGGATAAAAAAGGGCGTTTTGAGCTGGCTGACGGCGGAACGGTATTTCTGGATGAAGTGGCGGAACTGACCAAACCGGTTCAGGTGAAGCTGCTGCGGTTTCTTACAGGAAGGCGAATTCGAGCGGGTCGGCGGGGAAAAAACGATTTCGGTGAACGTCAAGGTCACCAGCGCCACCAATAAGGATCTCAAGAATGAAGTCCGGTTGAACCGTTTCCGGGATGACCTGTATTACCGCCTCAATGTGATTCCCATTCACCTGCCGCCGCTTCGGGAGCGAAAAAGCGACATTCCCCTTCTGATCGAGCATTTTCTGAAGGAAGCCGCCAGGCGCAATGGCCAGAAACCGCGACGGATTTCCATCGAGGCCCTGTCCCTGATGACGGCCTATCGCTGGCCGGGAAATGTCCGGGAACTCCAGAACGCCATTCAGTATGCGGTTGTGAAAAGCCAGGGGAACATCATTCTGCCAAAGGATATTCCGCTTGAAATTCAGTCCGGGATCCGGCCGGCCAAGCCGCAGCATCATTCAGGAAAGCTCAATGATTTTCTGGTGAAATCCGCGCTCGATCGCAGCGGCGACAACAAGGCCAAGGCCGCAAAGCTTTTGGGGGTGGGAAGGGCGACGCTGTACCGGTATTTGAAAAATATGAATGGATAAGGGGTAATGGGTTGGAGGTCAGGGGTTAGGAAAAGACGGTGCAAAGTGTGAAATCCGATCCATGATTTCCTGGCTGTTGGGAAGAGAGAAAGCTGAAGCGTAATGAAAGGCGAGTCTGGTGAAGGGGCGGCCGGGCGGCCGCCCCTGTCACAAGGGTAAAAGCGTGAGAATTATGCTGCGGCTTCCATGGCTCTGCGGTCCGCCATATCCATCAGGACGCGTTCGCGGGATTTATCCAGGCCCAGGGCCTTTCTTTTCTTGTCGATATGGGCGATCATCATGCGGGCCATTTCATAAGGATCCGGAGTAAATCCCCATTTGCCCATGCCCATTTCTTCCAGTTCTTCGAATAAATGCTTGTGGAAACGGGTGCCTTCAACGATCGGGAAGGTGACGCCAAAGACCGTGTAAACGCCGGAGGCCACAAAATACTGGCCGATGGCAATGGCTTTTTCACTCATCCATTCCGGGGCAGCGCCTGCAACCGGAAGACCGGCAATGGTGTCTCCCAGGCCACCTTCCTTGACCATCTGGGATGCGGCCACCAGAATGCGGCTGTTGTCCACGCAGGCGCCAAGACCCAGGACCGGCGGCATGCCGACGGTTTCGCAGACTTCCCTGAGGCCCGGGCCGGCCATGACCGCAGCTTCCGGAACCGTGAGTCCGGCCTTGGCCAGGGCGATCTGGGAGCAACCGGTCTGAAGCACCAGGACATCGTTTTTGATCAGTTCCTTGACCAGTTCCACATGGACCCAGTCCTGTTTGACCCTGGGGTTGGTGCAGCCCACGACCCCGGCAACGCCCCGGATCCGGCCGTTGATGATGTTGTCGTTCAAAGGCGTGTAACTGGCCCTGAAACTGCCGCCCAGCATGTAGCTGATGTATTCATGGGAAAATCCGTGAACGCCGGTGTTGACGATTTTGGGAATTTCAATTGCACAGGTTCTGTTTTTAAAACGGGTAATGGCCTTGATGACGATTTCATCCGTGCAGGCTCTGGCGTTATGGTCATCAAAGGGAATGTGCACGGCTCCCTCGATTTTGCACCGGGAATTGGTGGTAAACATCGGCGTGCCATAGCATGCGGCGACTTTGGCAAGACCCTGCTTGATGCACTGGACATCGACGCCCAGGGCATCGACCGCTCCGGTCACCAGAACCGCCTCGGTGGACATGAAGTTTCCGGCATGGGGAATGCCGTGGCGAACCAGCATTTCAGCGCCCGAGCAGCACATCCCGACCAGGTTGATGCCGGCAGCGCCGGCGGCTTTGGCCGCCTGAATCAGGGAGGGTTCATTGACCGATTCCAGGATGGACTCAAACAGGCTCGGTTCGTGTCCGTGGATGATGATATTGACCTGGTTTTCTTTCAGAACGCCCATGTTGACTTCAACGCAGACCGGTGAAGGGGTGCCGAACATGATGTCTTCCAGTTCGGTTGCGATCATGGATCCGCCCCAGCCATCGGAAAGGGCGGTCCGGCTGAACTGCTGGGTGATGTTTTCATACTGCTGGTCAACGCCCATATGGGTCCGGTGCATCATCTCCATGATTTCCCGCATGGCGCCCCGGGGAACGATATTGTGTTTTCGCCAGTTTTCCAGGGTCTTGATGGGTACGCGTTTGGCAAAGGGAATTTCCCCTTCAAGCTGGGTGTAGGTTTTTTCAAGTTCGGTATAGAGTTCTTTGGCAATTTCAGTGGTGCTTTTGCCTTCTGTTTCGATGCCGATGGATTTGGCGACATTTTCCAGTTTGATGGTGTCTTTGATTTTGTAATCGGTAATGGTACCATTGACCACGCCGCGGAACAGATCCAGAATTCCCATGCCGTGGTCGGTATGCGCGGCAGATCCTGAGGCCACCATGCGGGCGAAGTTTCGGGCCTGAATCGTGTCGATATCGGCGCCGCAGACCCCGACCTTTCCGTACGGATCTTTGGAGTTCAGCCGGCAGGGTCCCATGGCGCAGTGCTTGCAGCAGGCCGAATCCGCACCGATGGGGCAGGCTTTCATGTTGGCGGCGCGGTCAAAGGCCGTTTCAACGCCGTCTCTCTGGGCTTTTCGAAGCATCTGGGCCGTAGCTTCACAGATGGTCACATCGCTGGGGTTAATCAGCTTCAAGGTATCCGTTTTTTTGGGTTCCATTTTGTTCTCCCTTCATGAGATTATTGGGGTTGGGGCAGTTGGGTGAAGAATTTTTTTATTAAGTTGAATTTATTGAGAATAATTATCAAGTAGAATAATTCTTCATTTTCATTTTGTCAAGCAATTCTATCGATGATTTTATGGCGGGAGTTGCCTGTTCATTTTTCTTTTCCTTCTGAAATCACGGGAGAAAACGATGTGCCGAAACTGTCTTTTTATTGCTTGCCAAAACACCTGTCCCATGATACTGAAACGCAATCATGAAGGGTATGTGATCATCTTCTGCAACGCGATCCCCTGTTTGTAACGGCAACTCTATTGCCTTTTGACAATAACAATTATCCTATATGCCTGATATCAGGATATGAGAGCTCATCCATGAGGCGCATCTTCCGATAATTGTACTGAATCCGCTGGGGAACCCCGGATGTTTTATCAGGTTCCAGAATCATTAATCATCAATTCAGAGGAGGAACGAATCAATGGCTTACAATGCAGTAGAAATGAAAGACTGGCAGATTTCCGAAGCTGCCGAAGTCCACATGAAAACGCCGGATCAATGGCGGGACGAACTGGGTCTGCAAAAAGATGAAATGCTTCCCATGGGAAGACTGGCCAAACTTGATTTTCTCAAAATCATCAACCGCCTTCAGAACAGACCTGACGGCAAATACATTGAAGTTACCGCCATCACCCCGACGCCTCTGGGCGAAGGCAAAAGCACCACTTCCGTCGGCCTGATGGAAGGCCTGGGAAAACGCGGCAAGAACGTCGGCGGCGCACTGCGTCAGCCCTCGGGCGGCCCGACCATGAACGTCAAGGGAACGGCGGCAGGCGGCGGCAACGCCCTGATCATTCCCATGACCGAGTTCTCGCTGGGTCTGACCGGCGACATCAACGACATCATGAACGCCCACAACCTGGCCATGGTCGCCCTGACCGCCAGAATGCAGCATGAACGCAATTATAACGATGAGCAGCTTGCCCGGCTCACCAAAATGCGCAGACTCGATGTAGACCCCACCCGCGTTGAAATGGGATGGATCATTGATTTCTGCGCCCAGTCCCTCAGAAACATCATCATCGGCATGGGCGGCAGAACCGATGGCTTTATGATGCAGTCCAAATTCGGTATTGCCGTGGGTTCCGAGTGCATGGCCATTCTGTCCATCATCAAGGATCTGGCGGACCTGAAAACACGCCTCAATAATATTACCGTTGCTTTTGACAAAAGCGGAAAACCGGTCACCACCGGCGATCTGGAAGTCGGCAACGCCATGACCGCTTTCATGCGAAACACCATCAACCCCACCCTCATGAGCACCGCCGAACATCAGCCCTGCATGATTCACGCAGGACCTTTCGCCAATATCGCCGTCGGCCAGTCCTCCATCATCGCCGACCGGATCGGTCTGAAAATGTTCGATTACCATGTCACCGAGAGCGGTTTTGCCGCGGACATCGGATTTGAGAAATTCTGGAACGTGAAATGCCGTAACAGCGGACTCAAACCCCATGTATCCGTTCTGACCACCACCATCCGCGCCCTCAAGATGCACGGCGGCGGACCCAAGGTTGTTGCCGGTATCGCGCTTCCCGATGCATATATTAAGGAAAATCTGGAGCTGGTGGAAAAAGGCGTCGAGAACATGGTTCACCATATCAAGACCATCCGAAAAGCCGGCATCAACCCGGTCGTCTGCATCAACTGCTTCCATACCGATACCGATGCTGAAGTCGCCATCGTTCGAAAAGCCGCCGAAGCCGCCGGCGCCCGCTGCGCCAAGTCGACCCACTGGGCAGATGGCGGGGACGGGGCTCTGGAACTGGCAGATGCCGTTATCGACGCCTGTAACGAAAGCAATGACTTCAAATTCCTGTATCCGCTGGAAACCAAGCTTCGCGACCGTGTTGCCCTGATCGCCAAAGAAGTTTACGGCGCAGACGGCGTGTCCTGGACCCCGGAAGCCGAAGCCAAAGCCAAAATGCTGGAAAACGATCCCAAATATGCGGATTTCGCCACCATGATGGTGAAAACCCACCTGAGCCTGACCCATGACCCGACGCTGAAGGGCGTGCCCAAGGGCTGGACCCTGCCGATTCGGGACGTTCTCATTTATTCCGGCGCCAAATTCCTCTGCCCCTGCGCAGGCGCCATCAGCCTGATGCCCGGAACCAGCTCCAATCCGGCATTCAGAAGAATCGACGTGGATACCGAAACCGGAAAAGTCAGCGGACTGTTCTAATCCGGCTGATAAAAACAGGGGCCAGGAGGCAGTTATCAGGGGTTGGTAAACCCACTGATTCAATCCCTGACCCCAACCCCCGTTAACGGTTATAATGTTGTCGAGGGCCCGAAGCATTGCTCGGGCCCTTTTTTTTGTAATTACGAAGGCAATTGCCTTTATCGAGGTAGATGTTGATGCGCTGTTTATTGATCAATCCGTTTTATCCCTTATCCGAAAATCCTTCGCCGCCGCTGGGCCTGGCGTATCTGGCCGCGGCCCTGGAAAAAGCCGGCGTTGAAGTCGAGATCCTCGATTTTGTGGTTTTTCCCTATATCGAGGCCGATTTCCGCTCGAAGCTGGAGCAGTTCAACCCCGATATCGTTGCCGCAACAGCCGTCACCATGACATTTGACCGGGCCATCCGGATCATTCAGGAGGCCAGGCGATGGTCTCCCGGCTGCCTGACGGTCATGGGCGGTCCTCATGTGACTTTCTGCGCCGAAGACACGCTGTCGGCCTATCCTGAGCTGGATCTCGTGGTATTGGGGGAAGGCGAGGAGACCCTCGTCGAAATTGCCGCGGAAGCCGGCAAGGGGAGAAACTGGCGGCGGATTCCCGGACTGGTGTTTCGTCAGGGCGGACAGCATGGTTTCAACCGGAAAAAGGCCGCCTTCCCATTGATGTGAATACGCTGGAGCTGCCTGCCCGGCATCTTCTGGCCCTTGGCAGATACCGGGCGCTGGGAATGCCGATTTCCATGACCACGAGCCGCGGCTGCCCGCATGCGTGCATTTTTTGCGTGGGCAGAAAAATGGTGGGGGCAAAGGTCCGGTACCGGGATCCGGTTAAAGTGGTGGATGAAATGGAAACACTGGCCGGTTACGGTTTCTGTCAGATCAATGTGGCCGATGATCTTTTTACCGCCAATGCCCGGCACTGCCTGGCGGTATGCGATGAGATTCTGAAAAGAGACCTGAAAGTCAAATGGACATCGTTTGCGCGGGTGGATACGGTTTCCCTGAAGGTTCTGCAGCGGATGAAAGAGGCCGGATGCCAGGCGGTCAGTTTCGGCATTGAATCCGGAAACGCCGAAATCCTGAAAATCATTCGAAAGGGAATTACCTTAAACCAGGTGATTGAGGCCGTCAGCCTGTGCAATCAGGCCGGGCTCATGCCGCATGGCTCGTTTATCCTGGGGCTGCCGGGCGAAACGCCCGAAACCCTGAAGGAAACCCTTGCCTTTGGCGAGGAGCTGAAAAAACTGGGGGTTTCGTATGGATATCATCTTCTGGCCCCTTTTCCGGGCACAAGGGTCCGGCAGGACTGCGCCGAGCTGGGAATTACGATTCTTTCCAACGACTGGTCGGACTATCATGCCAATCGGGCCATCGTCGAAACGCCGGCGGTGACCCGCCAGATGCTGGATGACATCGTCATCGGCTGGGAAAACGATTTCAACCAATACCTGGGTCTGGTTGCCGAACGCATGGCCGCGGGAGAAGCATCGGATGAAGAAGCCTGGCCCCTGGTGAACCTGGAACGCACCGTGGCCATTTATGAGCTGATGATGGAAAATGCGCTTGAAAAACGGGGGAACTGGACAATCCGCTCTCGATCGGAATATTCCGGGGATTTGCTGAATGACCTGGCGGACCATCTGGCGATGCCGGTTGCCGGCCGCAAGAAACTGGTATCCGCGCTGTCCCATGCGCTGGAGAACGGTTTTCTGAAGCATTCCGTGACTGCAGACAGAATCCGCTGGAAATGGGTGGACCGAATCATTGACAGGAAGGATTGCATTATCCACAATCATTTTCCGTGAATAGCCGCCTCTTATGCAGTCCTGACATTTTGAACGGAAACAGGGTTTCCGTTCAGGCACAATATACGAATAATTTGGTTGCCAGTTTGGCGGCTGTAAATTCCGAAACCGTGCTTCCCTCGATTTTGGAAAGCTCGTTAATATCGGCGGCCACCACTTTTCGGGATCGTCCCACTGCCTGAATCAGGCCGACGAGCTGACGGTACAGAAGTCCGCCCGGTTCCGGCGTGCCGGTTCCGGGCAGGACCGATGGATCGAGCCCGTCCAGGTCGATGGTCATGTACACGTGCTCCGGCAGCCGTTCGACCACCTGCTGAATCCATGACGGGTCGTTTTGTGCAATCTGATGGGCAAAAAAAGGAGATAAGCCGCGATGCTGGAAGAAATCGGCCTCTTCGGATGAAAATGAGCGAATGCCGACCTGAACCGCGGGAAGCGCCATGTCTTCAACCACCCGGCGCATGACGCAGGCGTGATTGTATCGGCTCCCGTTCCAGGTGTTTCTCAGATCCAGATGGGCGTCCACCTGAAGCACGCCCAAATTGGGGAAAATTTCCGCGGCCGCCATGATGGGACCAATGGCGATGGCATGGTCCCCACCGAGGGACAACAGAAATTGATGTCTTTCAAGTACGGCCCGGGCAGCCTGTTTCATTTCGATGACAGCCAGCTCCGGATCCCGGGAAGGAAAGAGCGGCGGCAGCGTGTGAATGCCGATTTCTCCCCAGTTGATGAATGTTTCTTCATCCATCATTTCCAGTTGCACGGAGGCATTCAGGATGTGCAGCGGTCCGCTGCCGGTCCCGGTGCCATAGGAAACCGCGTTTTCATAGCACAGGGGCAGCACAATCACCCGTGCGCTTTCCGGGTAAGGCGACTGATATTCGGGCTCTCCAAAAGAAAGGGGGCTCATGGCGTGCTCATGGACTCGCTTCTATCGTTTTATTTCACAAATATGGCTGCCGCCACGACCGTCGTCCACAGATTGCCTTCAGCGCCGATGGCGCCCTGGCTGGTATGCTGGGATTTAACGATTTTGCCGGACATTTTATAAACTTCACGGCGTTCGTCATAGTCCTTGTCTGCATCGAATTCGATGCCAAGGGTGTTGGCCAGCATGGTTGCCGCCAGATCTTCGGCATAATCGCCCGCCTCAATTTCGGTCTGGCCAAACCCATGGTGTTCCGAAAGATAACCATAGCGGCCCCTTTCAGCGGGCAGGGCAAGGCCGATGCTGGCGACAATTCTGCGTCCGGGTTCGTTGATCTGTTCTCTGGCCATGACGCAGTGCGTTATTTCACCGGGCTCCAGACGGTCAATTCCCTTTTCGATATCAATGATATTACAGTGTGGGGGGAAAATGGATGAAACCGTTACAAGATTGAGGTGAGCGATACGCGCATCACGCAGGGCATTTTCAAAAGAAGACAGTTTTTCTTTGGCAATGCCGACGCCTTTGGTGAAAACCATATATCGCGGTACATACATGGATTGACCCTCCCATACAGTTAGGATACGCTTGCCGCCGGATTACGCACCAAAACCGAACGACAACCTGATATAGTTATTGAAAAAAATGAGTGAACAAAACGTTCTTTATCTAATCGCAACGGGTCAGCTTGTCAACAAATATCCAGGTTTGGCAACAGGAAACATAATGAAGATACGGCTGGATCTTTCGAAACATTGTATCGAAACCGCGATTCGAAAACAATACCATAAAACGATATCCCGGTATTTCAAGACGCCTGAACAGGGAGAAGAACTTCAAGCCGAGCTGGAGGTTCTTATCCACGCGATGGAGAGCTTTGATTTTCCACTTCTCAGGCGCACCTATCCGGAGTTGGAAGGACACGGCAGCCACGAAATCGTTCTTGAGACGGACGGCCGGAATCATCCGGTCATCCGTCTCAACGGAGAACGCATTTTAAATTGAAAACCGCCAGGCGCAGTACCAGGTGTCCGGATGATCATCCGGCGGGCATCCGATGCATTCGGTTTTGATCCGGGGGTCGATGGCCCGGGCAAAATAAGTGTATTCCACCAGTCCTCCGGATTTGCAGGGATAGTCCTGGAGGTTTTTTCGCTTCCGGGCGGATTGCACCCGGCATTCATTCATCTGGAAGATAAGGCTGTTTTCACTTTCTTCAACAAAAGACTGGGTGTTGATTCTGGCATAAAGCCGGAAATTGAGGGCTGCCTTCAAACCGGCAAGTCCGGGCTGGTCGGAAAGATTCAGGAAATGCTTGATGGATTTGGCTTCAAACGGGGAAAAATGCGCCCAGCAACTGTCGTTGCAGCGTTTGGCATCGTTCATGCCGCTTTCAAATTCAACGGCCTGGAACCAGACGCCGTCGTTGGCCAGCCAGTTGACCGCCACGCTGTCCATCAGGGTCATCAATGATTCCTGGGACATGTTCAGAAGCGGTACGGGAATATTGTCCTTCATCTCAAAACCCAGCACCTTGGCCAGCCGGTTCATCTGAATGCCATAGCTGCGGTCAAAGGCGGTTTTTAATGTGTCGAGCGCTTTCTCCATGCCCATCTGGTGGCGGACTTCGGTAAACCACAGGGCATGGTGAATGATAATCCGGTGAAACAGGTCGATAACCAGTTTAGCCGTGGCTTCGTGATCAAGATCTTCAATCCGGGTAACAGGGAGCATGGACAATATCCTTTGGGTTGTGGGTTAGATAACTTGGTGTATCATGAAGTTTCAGGATCGGCATTAACGGAGGACCTCAATGAGGGTTCAATATTTCATTGGATTCAGCGATGGCTGCGGATATATTCGGGAGTCGTGCCGCAGCATCCGCCGACGATTTCAATGCCTTCGGATTTGATGATGCGGATATTTTTCAGAAAATATTCCACGGATTCGGGATATACGGTTTCAAGCCCCTTGATTTCGGGAATTCCGGCATTGGGCTGAATGATGACCGGAATATCCACGAGGTCCCGGATCTCTCTGGCCAGATCCACCATGGCGTCGCTGCCGATGGAGCAGTTGGCGCCGACGGCAAAAGCGCCGGCATCTCTGAGCGTTTTCATGCCGACCTCCACCCGGTTGCCCATCATGGTGGCAAATCCGGAGGGGATGCGTTGAAATGTCAGGGTGGCGAGGATCGGAAGGGAGCAGACCGATTGAATTCCCTTGATGGCTGCCAGGGCTTCATTCAGATCAAACATGGTTTCGACGATGATCACATCGGCGCCGGCCCTTGAAAGCGCTTCCGCCTGCTCGGAAAAAGCATCCACGGCCATTATCCACGGATATCGTTCCGGAAGGCTCCAGAAGATCTCCCAGGGGCCCGATGTCGCCGGCGACGAATTTACCCTTGGACCCGGCTGCCCGGGCAATCTGAACCGCCAGCGTGTTGATTCTTTCAGCATGGCTGCCCAGCCCTGATTTCCGCAGTTTGATGGCGGAGGCCCCGAAGGTGTTGGTGGTCACGATGTCCGCGCCGGCATCAAAATAGGCTTTGTGGATGGCCTGAACGATTTCGGGTTTTTCCAGGACCCAGAACTCCGAGGCCTTTCCGCCGCCAAGGCCTTTCTGGATCAGCATGGTTCCCAGCGCGCCGTCAAAGATCAGCCCCTGGGCCTGTACTTTTTCGATGAATGTCATGAACCACTTTCCTTCATACGCGCATGGCGTCAGGGAGCTCCCGAAGGTCGCACGCCGGCCACTTCAGCCTGCAGTGCGGATTTTCAGGCAGCGATTTTCAAAATCAGTTCCGCAGGTCAGACTTGCGGGTACTGTGCGATTCCTGACCTGCGGTTTCAAAGCCGCTTCCGGAATAACGATTGTCTGTGATCAGATGAAACACCTTTGTGGAAGAACAGGGGGTCCCTGCCAGTCCGCAGGCAGTTTCTGGTCGGGGGTTTCCCCGAGCTTGGCTTTTACTTTTTTCAGCCCGGGTCTGGCGTACTGCATGTGTCCTTCTTTCAGGGTGCGGCCGTTGATGACGGCTTCAGAGCGCAGCCTGCGGCCGATGGTTTTTTCCATATTCTTGCCCAGCCACAGAATCCTGTCCACATCATAGCCATGTTCAATCCCCATTTCATCGATCTGAACCAGGGTGTCTTCCAGACAAACCAGGCCGACGTACCGGGGATCGTCATAATAATATTCGCCGGTTCCCCGGGTGGGGCAGTCATCCAGGAAATTGGCGGGCTGTCCGCCCAGGCCGCCCAGCGTGGCTTCAAAATGGGTGATGCCGGCCTGAAGCGCCGCCAGAACCGATGCGGACGCCATGCGCTTGGTTTCGTGAAAATGCGCGATGTGAAGCGCCGGATTGGGGATTTCATCCAGAATCATGGAATAATAGCGGTAGACGTTTGCAGCCGATGCGCTGCCATCGTGATCCGCGTGCTCCACGTCATGTGCGCCGATCGAAAGCCATCGCTTGGTGAACTCGACCGCATCCTTTAATTCCGTGGCGCCGCCAATGGGGCTTCCCCAGATGGTGCTGACGGTGCCGCACATTTTGATGCCGGCGTCATTGCATTTCTGGATGCACCGCTCGGCTTCCTTCCAGTAATCCGGAAGAGAGGTGCCGGAATTGGCAAAATGATGCTGCTCTTCCGTGGATACCATCATGAGAATCCGATCCGGCCCCACGCCTTTTTGTTTGAGGGCGATGGCCCGGTCAACCGCGGATTCCCGGATGGTAATGGCGGTGAGGCAGATATCCTCGTAGTTGATTCCTTTTTTGGCGCAGCGGCTTTTGAACCGGTCGCTTCTCAAATGCGCCAGAAGCTGCTCGGCATCCCTGAACTGGGGCATGGAAATGGGGTTGCCCAGGTTGGTGACCTCGATATTGCGGCATCCGGCAAAGATCAATTCTTCAAGATAAAATATTTTTGCAGCCGTTGAAACGAATTTTTCTTCGTGCTGGAAACCATCTCGAATCGTAATGTCGCCGATGGTGACTTTTCGGGGCATTCTGGGAAAAATTTTCCAGTAATCATACTCGGTCATGTTGGCCTGTTCTCCTTGATAAAGTGATAGTAAGTGTTAGATGCGGCATCAAACCGCGATTTTCATAATCCGTTTGCAGTGTTACATTCCCTTGTACACCGGTTTTCGTTTTTCGCGAAAAGCGGCAAGGCCCTCCAGCCGGTCCTGGGTCGGGATGCACACCCAGTAGGCATTGGATTCAATGGCCAGCCCGGTGGAAAGATCGGTTTCAAGGCCATAGTTGATGGCGTATTTGGCCTGTTCGATGGCGATGGGTCCGGTTTCGCAGAATCATGGCAGCCATTTTGTAGGCTTCTGTCAAGGAGCTGATCCGGTTCACAGATCTGGTTGGCAAGCCCGATGGTCAACGCCTCGTCCGCGCCGACCCTTCGGCCGGTAAAGATCAGCTCCTTGGCCTTGCCCTTTCCCACCAGCCGGGGAAGCCGCTGGGTTCCGC
Organism: uncultured delta proteobacterium; assembly: GCA_963845015.1. GTDB lineage: Bacteria > Desulfobacterota > Desulfobacteria > Desulfobacterales > Desulfatirhabdiaceae > RAAP-1. The sequence goes on along the minus strand of CAWJRD010000041.1, from coordinate 117,050 downwards.
CGGCGCCGGGAATAATGGCCAGCCGGGTTTCGGTAAGTCCCATCAAGGCTGTTTTGGATACGATGCGGATATCCGAGGCCAGCGCAAGCTCGGTGCCGCCTCCCAGGGCAATGCCGTTGACTGCGGCAATGACCGGTTTGTTCAGGTATTCAATGGCGGTAAACAGATTTCGAATGGTCAGAATATATTCCTTGACCTGGGGAGGGCTCATGGTGGCCCTTTCCTTCAAGTCCGCGCCGGAGCAAAACGCTTTTTCGCCCGCGCCGGTAATAATGACAACACGGACATCTGGCATGAAACGGATCGCCTCCACCTCCTTCTGCAAGGCCCGAAGCAGATCAAAACTCAGCGAATTCATCACTGCCCGGCCGGTTCAACGTCAGCAGGATAACCCCGTCCTTTTCTTCCTTCAGTAAGATGTTCTCTTCCATATTTCTCCGATACGATCATATATTGAACGTTAGGTATTCAGAATTCGGAAGAATTCAGACGTGGTCCTCTCAGGTTCTGAATACTGAGTAGTTTCAATGGTTTTAATATAAGGCACCTGACATCAGCACCCGATATACCGGGAAATCACGATTCTCTGGACCTCCGATGTGCCTTCGCCGATTTCAAGAAGCTTCTGGTCCCGGAAGAACCGCTCGACGCCATAATCCTTCATCAGTCCGTATCCGCCGTGAATCTGAACCGCATGATTCACCACCCGGCCCATGACTTCCGAGCAGTAAAGTTTGGCCATGGCCGCTTCTTTTTCAAAGGGCCGGTGCTGGTTTCTCAGCCAGCATGCTTTATACATCAGGTTTCGGGCGCATTCGATCTCCATGGCGCAGTCCGCCAGCTTAAAGGCGATCGCCTGGAATTTGCAGATCGGCTGACCGAACTGAACCCGTTCCCTGGCGTATTTCAGGGCGGCATCATAAGCCCCCTGTGCGCCGCCAAGTCCCATGGCGCCGATGGAAAGCCTTCCGCCGTCCAGGGTTTTCAGCATCTGGTGAAATCCATCCCCGCGTTTTCCCAGAATACTGCTGTCCGGCACCCGCACATTGTCAAAATACAGCTCGGCGGTGTTGGACGATCGCCACATCATTTTTTTATGCATGGGAACGGCTTTAAACCCCGGAGTTCCGCTTTCAACCAGAAAACAGGTATATTCCGGCCTGCCATTGGGGCGGGTTCCGGTGATGGCCTGAACCGTAACGCCCATCGTCATTTCGCATGCGGCATTGGTGATAAAAATTTTCGAGCCGTTGATAACCCACTCATTTCCGTCTTTGACCGCGGTGGTCTTGCTGCCGCCGGCGTCTGATCCGGCTGTCGGTTCGGTAAGGCCAAAGCCCCAGAGTCCCTTTCCGGAACAAAGCCCGGGAAGATATTTCTTTTTCTGGTCTTCGGATCCAAAATAATAAAGGGGCCCGATGCCCAGCGAATTTCCGGCGGCAACCGTTGCGGCCTGAGAACCGTCAACTCTGGCAACCTCCTCCACGGCGATGATATAGGACAGATAGTCCATGCCCTGGCCCGCATAGTCTTCCGACACGAACATGCCAAAAAGACCGATGTCTCCCATTTTTCGGGTGAGTTCCGCAGAGAAAGTCTCTGATTCATCCAGATCTGCGGCAATGGGGGCGATTTCGCTGAGAGAAAACTTTCGAACTTCCTTTCGGATCATTTCCTGTTCTTTTGTAAGATCAAAATCCAACGGATTTCCTCCTTTTTCGACAACAGTGGAAAGAATGGAACAAAACCGGATTGACAAAAAAACTTCAGAAAACGAATAACCATGTTGTAATCAGAACATGGTAAACAGCGTGTTTATAATAATACTGAACGAGCGCTCAGTCAAATTACTTTATCATGTCATTTTTGATTTTGTCAAGTGTTTATAAAGAGGGATCAGGAACTGGCCACTTTCCTTGAGTTGTTGGGTCTCTTGGTGTATATTTATGATGAAAGTGTGAGACAGGCAACAGATCAGCAGACAGAAGACAGAAATCCATAACCCCTGAAAGATAATTATTTGGAGCCACCATCTCAGGAATATCAGCAGTTGCTGGGCGGCGTATCCGCCGATCCGGGTGTCTATTTGATGAAAGATGCCTCGGGGAAGGTGATTTATGTGGGTAAAGCAAGGAATTTGAAGAAACGCCTGAATTCCTATTTCAACAGGCCGGAACATCCGGATCCCAAAACCGCGGTTCTGGTGAAAAAAATTGCCTCCATCGAAACCATTATTACGGCAACGGAAAACGAAGCCTTGATTCTGGAATCGACGCTGATCAAAAAACACCGGCCCCGGTATAATGTGATTCTGAAGGACGATAAACGCTATCCGTCGCTTCGGATGGATATCAAAAGCCCCTATCCCAATTTGACGGTGGTTCGAAAAATCAGCAGGGACGGCGCCTTGTATTTCGGGCCGTACACCTCTCCGCCCGCAGTCTATCAAACCCTTAAAATCATCAACAAGACGTTCAAACTTCGCAAATGCAAGGATCGGATGTTCAGAATCCGGACAAGACCCTGTCTGAATTATCAGATCGGCTCATGCCTGGGGCCGTGTTGCCTCAAGATGGATCCGGATCAGTACCAGGAAATGGTACGGGAAGTCGTTCTGTTTTTAAAGGGAAGAACGCCGGATCTGGTGGCCAAGTTGAAACAGGATATGAATGCCGCCGCTCAGGAAAGGCAGTATGAACTGGCAGCCGAAATCCGTGATAAACTCTTTGCCATCGAAAAAACCCTGGAGAAGCAGATCGTGGTCATGCCGGATTTTCTGGACCGGGACGTAATCGGTTTTGCCAGATCGCCGGCGGATTCGATTGTGACGATTCTCTTTGTCCGGGCCGGGCATCTGGTGGGATCCAGAAATTTCCATTTTTCGGAAACCCTGGCATCCGACGCTGAATTGATCGGATCGTTCATCCAGCAATTCTATGAGCAGGCAACCCATATTCCGGATGAAATCCTGATCTCCACGGTCTTTGATGGTATGGATGTGATTCAGGAATGGCTGACGGATTTAAAGAAAGCCAAGGTGGATGTGATTTGGCCGCAAAGAGGACCCAAGGTCCATCTGATTCACATGGCTGAGCAGAATGCCGGAAACGAACTGAAAAACCTCATCGAGGATCGGTTAAGCGATCAAACCCTGCTGCTTCGGCTTCAGGAAAAATTGGGCCTTGCCAGGCTTCCGGTGCGAATCGAGTGTTTTGACAACTCCAATATTTCCGGAACCCAGCCGGTTTCCGGGATGGTGGTTTTTGAACACACCCGGCCGAAAAAATCCGATTATCGAAAATATCGCATCAAAACCGTTTCCGAGCCTGACGATTACGCGACGATGGCCGAAGTCCTGAAACGGCGATATGGAAAAGGCGACGAGTCGGCGCCTCTTCCGGATCTGTTGATGGTTGACGGCGGAAAAGGGCAACTGGGCATTGCCGTGTCCGTGCTGGATGAACTTGAATCTGTCGGGCCGGTTTGATGTGATCGGAATCGCCAAAAAAGATGATCTGAAAGGAGAAACCCAGGATAAAATCTATAAGCCGGGGCGGCTCAACCCGGTGAATCTGGACAGGGACGGCAATCTTCTCCTGTTTTTGCAGCGGATTCGGGATGAGGCCCACCGGTTTGTCATTACCTATCACCGGTCCAGGCGGGGGGCAGCGGCGATCCGTTCGGTGCTGGACACCATTCCCGGAGTCGGGCCCAAACGAAAGCAGGCGCTTCTCAAACATTATGGAAGCATCAAGGCCATCCGGGCCGCCTCCCTCGATGAATTGTCCCAGGCGCCGGGAATGAATCGAAAAATAGCCGAAATGATTCAGAGCAGGCTATCAATCCCATTGACAGAAGATGAATAGAGACGTAAAGGATATCGACCTTAAGTGTGAAAATGATTCCCGCCTTTGGAAAGGGGGCAAGGGGAATTTCACACAGTGCTGTTATCAAATAAGCAGTGATGCGATTGTTAAAGGAATCTTCCATGGAACCGACAGTTTTGCTTGAAAAAGAAACCCTGGAATCTGAAGAAGCCGCTGAACCTCCGCTCCTGACTATTTTTCAGCAGTTCAAGGTCCAGGGCTTTTCTCAAAAACTATTATCCAAATGCAACCCTTGCCGAATGGAATGACTGGCGCTGGCAGTTGAATAACTGCATCACGGATGTTCAGGCGCTTTCACGGCTCATCACGCTTTCACCCGCTGAATGCAGTACGCCGGATATTCATCCTCAGAATCTACCCCTTCGCATCACCCCTTATTATGCATCGCTTCTGGATCGGGAAAATCCCGATCATCCGCTGCGAAGATCCGTGGTTCCCACTCCGGATGAATTTATTTTTTCTCCGGGCGAAAGCAGGGACCCCCTTTGCGAAGACGACCACAGTCCGGTTCCGGGCCTGGTGCACCGGTATCCGGACAGGGTTCTGTTTCTGGTTACCGGCGCCTGTTCGACCTTCTGCCGGTACTGCACCCGATCGCGGATGGTCGGAAAACGCGACAATGCGTCAAATAACCCTTCCCGGTGGTCGGCCGCCATTGATTATATCCAGGCCCATTCCGAGGTCAGGGATGTGCTCATATCGGGCGGTGATCCGTTAACGCTTCCGGATGACGCGCTGGAGTCGATCGTTCAAAGGCTGCGGCGTATCCGTCATGTGGAGATGATTCGCATCGGAACCAAAATGCCCGTGGCGCTTCCCCAGCGGATCACCGTCTTCTCTGGTTTCGATGCTGAAAAAATATCACCCCTTGTGGATGAGCATTCATGTGACGCATCCGGAAGAGCTGACGCCCGAATTCGAAGCCGCCTGCGCCAGACTGGCGGATGCCGGAATTCCGCTGGGCAGCCAGACGGTGCTTCTGAAAGGGGTCAACGACAGCATTTCGCCCCTGAAAGAGCTCATGCACGGGCTGATTAAATTCCGCGTCAAACCCTATTACCTGTACCAGTGCGATCCCATTCCCGGCTCTTCGCATTTTCGCACGCCCGTGTCCAAGGGGCTCGAGATGATTCAGGGGCTAAGGGGCCATACCAGCGGTTATGCCGTGCCGACGTTTGCGATCGATGCGCCCGGAGGGGGAGGGAAAATTCCGCTGCTTCCGGAATATGTGATCGGCCGGGATGAAAACGGCATTATTCTGAGAAATTATGAAGGGAAGATTTTCTGTTACCCGGATAAGGAATGAAAGGCAGGGCAGATGTATCAGGGATGCGCAGGCGTTCAGGGGGCAGGGCTGAAGGAAAACAACGATTTGCGCTCATTCCCCCTGATTCTATTATGCCAGTTTTTTCAACACGCCTTTAAGTTCTTCAACCGCAGCCGCTGATTTCTGAAGGGCGGCTTTTTCTTCATCCAGCAGTTTGATTTCAATGATTTGCTCAACGCCTTTGGCGCCGAGTTTGACGGGAACGCCGATAAACAGATCCTGAAACCCGTATTCCCCCTGAAGCAGAACCGCGCAGGGAAGGATTTTTTTCTTGTCTTTCAGGATGGACTCCGCCATTTCAACCGCGGCGGATGCCGGGGCATAATAGGCGCTGCCGGTTTTCAGCAGGCTGACGATTTCAGCGCCGCCCGAAGCCGTTCGTTTGACCAGGGCGTCAATGCGGTCCTTGGACATCAGTTCGGTAATCGGAATGCCCGCAACCGTGGAATAGCGGGGCAGGGGAACCATGGTATCGCCGTGGCCGCCCAGAACAAAAGCATGCGTGTTTTCAACCGATACATTCAGTTCCATGGCGATGAAGGCTCTGAAACGCGCGGAATCCAGGACCCCGGCCATGCCGATGACCCGGTTCTTGGGGAATCCGCTGGCTTCATACGCCACATGGCACATGGCATCCAGCGGGATTGCTGACGATGATAATGATGGCATTGGGCGAGATATTTGGCCACTTCCTGGGATACTTTTTTGACGATCCCGGCATTGACGCCGATCAGATCGTCCCGGCTCATTCCGGGTTTTCGGGGAATTCCCGCGGTGATGATGACGATGTCCGATCCTGCCGAGGCTTCATAGCTGTTGGAGCCGGTGAGATGGGCGTCGTGTTTTTCAATGGGCGCGGCTTCCGCCAGGTCCAGGGCCTTTCCCTGGGGAACGCCCTCAACAATGTCGATCAGAACGACGTCGCACAATTCTTTTTCCGCCAGTCTCTGGGCTGCTGTGGCCCCCACATTTCCTGCGCCGATTACCGTTACTTTCTTGTCCATGACACGACTCCTTGTATGGTGATGAGTGATTGGTTAACGAACCGTAAGCTGCTCATGGCGATGTGAAAGTGAGCAGCCTCCAAGCATGCATTCATGCTTTTATATCCGTTTATGAATTTCAGATATAAAAACGTTGTTACTGTCAAGAGTTTTTCAGCTGCATTGTCCGGAAAATACAGCATTGATTATAACTATATGATAATAAATATAATAATTATATATTGATGGTATCTTGTAAAATTGAATCAGACAACAATTAATAATTATATAACATATTGATATAAAATATATATATGTTTTAAACAATCATTAATTATTCAAACGAAACGATGTTTCTTTTTTTGATATATGAATGATTTTGTTCTGTCAAGCAGAAAATGCCGGTTTACGTTTTCGGGAGTATGTCCGTCATGGTGAAATCCCGTCTGTCCGGACCTTTGGAGTAGGCGGAGATGGAATTCAGCATAAATAAAATACCACATGCAACCGAAAATGCTGTAAAATGCGAAATGGATCGCTACACTGTTGAAGCTATTTTCTCGCTGTATGGCGGATGCATTGATGAAGGAGGAAAAGCCATGGACTTTGTTGTGATCGGCGGCGATGCCGCAGGGATGAGTGCGGCCAGCCGGGCCAAACGCAATCGGCCCGATATCCGGGTGACGGTTATCGAGAAAACCCAGGATGTCTCATACAGCGCGTGCGGCATGCCATACAATATCGCCGATCCGTCCCGCCCCATGGAGGATCTGGTTGTCCGGGAGGCCGATGCCTTCCGCAAGCAGGGCATTGCGGTATTGACGGGCCATCATGCAACCCGCATCGATCGAACGGCAAAAACGGTCAGCGGCCGGACTTCGGAAGGAAACCCTTTTTCCGTTTCCTATGACGCGCTGCTGATTGCAACGGGCGCATCCCCGATTGTCCCGGACATTCCGGGGCTGGATTTGCCGGGTGTCATGGTGCTGAAAGCATCTTGAAGACGGGCGGCGAATCAAAAAATTCATTCAGGATGCCGATGTGAAACGTGCTGTGATTATCGGCATGGGATATATTGCCATGGAGATGTGCGAAGCCCTTTGCGAGCGCCATATCCAGGTCAGCATGATCAAGCCCGGACCCGGATTGCTGCCGTGGATGGAACCGCAACTGTCCGGGGTCGTTCAACAGGAGCTGGAATCCCATGGGGTTGCGCTCTATCCCGGTGTCCGGATTCTTGGCGTCGAGCAGGGTGAAAAGGGGTTGATCGTTCACGGAGAAGGGGTTGCCATCGAAGCGGACATGATTATCGTGGCTGTCGGCGTCCGGCCGAACAGCGGCATCGCGGTTGAGGCCGGCCTGGAAACCGGCGCCCATCGGGCGATTTCAACGGATGGCCGCCTGAGAACATCGGATCCCAACATCTATGCAGCCGGAGACTGCGCGGATGCCATCCATGTGGTTACCGGGCAAAGGGTCTGGATTCCGCTGGCGCTGCGCGCAAACCGTGCCGGATGGGCCGTGGCGGACAATGTCTGCGGAAAACCGGTGTCCTTGCCGGGGATTGTCGGAACCGCGGTGTTCAGGGTGTTTGGTCTGGAAGTGGCCCGAACCGGGTTGACGGTTCAGGAGGCCGTGGCAGCCGGATTTCATCCGGTATCCGGCGTGATTCAAAGCCGGTCCCGGGCGCACGCACACCCGGGCGCATCGCAGATCTGGGTTCAGATGGTGGCCGATCAGGAAACCGGACGGCTTCTGGGCGCTCAGATGGTTGGCAGGGAAGGCGTGGCGCACCGCATCAATGCCGTGGCCGTTGCCCTGCATGGCCGGATGACGGTGGAAGACTTCAGCCAGACCGATCTGGCCTATGCCCCGCCGTTTGGCCCGGTATGGGATCCGCTTCTGACAGCCGCCAATCAACTATTGAAAAAGATCGCCCGTTAATGGTTACCCCTTTCTTTTGATGCGGTTTGTCGCCTGAGCCATCAATGGATCATCCGGCCAGTGGTGCTTGGGATAGCGGCCCATCAAGTCCTTTTTGACTTCATAATACCCGTGCGCCCAGAAGCTTTTTAAATCGCGGGTGATCTGGACCGGCCGTCCGGCGGGCGACAGCAGGTGGATCAGAAGGGGCAGTTTTCCGGCGGCGATGGCCGGTGTTTCGGTGGCGCCGAACATTTCCTGGAGCCGCACGGCCAATACGGGCGTATCGCCGGTGGTATAGTCAATGGGAATGCGGGAGCCGCTGGGAACCGTGAAATGGGTCGGGGCCAGCACGTCAAGATCCTGCCGGTGTTTCCAGGAAAGGGCGGCGAACAGCGCGCCGGAAAGGTCAATACGCCGCAGATGCTCGCCCCTCATGATGCCGTCGAGATAGGGCAGCAACCAGTCCTCAAGGGTATTTTTCAGGGTTTCATCCGATACATCCGGCCATTCCATTCCCGCGGCATTCAGGCGTCGAAGCAGCAGCACCCGGGCCTGCCATTCCCGAAGATGCCGGGTCCACGGCAGTATTTGAATGCCTTCCTGACGGATACCGTCACACAGGGCTTCGGCGATTCGAGACGGGTCCGGATTCGGCAGGGGAAAGTCTTTCAGCACTGCTTTTCCGAAAAGCACTTCCCGGCGGGACTTGACCGCCTGGTTTCTGTGATCCCAGACAATTTGAGACTGCTCGGTGATCTGCTCAGGAAAGTTCTCGATGAGGGTTTCATATGAAACCGGTGCGGCAAGGAAAATCTTTGCTTCCTGCTGCTCCCCATCCAAAGATGCCGCCACCAGATATTTTTCCGCCGACAGGGGCTCCGTGTCCGCAAAATAAGCGCCTCTGCCGTTGGATAATCGATACCGCAGGGTTTCTCCCGGACGCCTGCATGGCAATCCGGTCCGGATAGGCAAAGGCCAGCAGCAGGCCGCACGCATCCAATGGCGCCTGCAGGTTCCCGGCAATTCAGTCTCGATTTCAAGTGATCGGCGGTTTTTTGTACGCGCCGGCACGCGGCGATATCCACGGGCAAGTCGGCGGCATCGCCCTCTGAAACCGTGCGACTCGGGCCAGTTTTCAAGGAACGGAGTTCTGCCACCCGAAGGCGCAGGTCCGCATCCCGTTGATCCGGCGGCAAAAACAGAATGTCCTTTTCTTCAAGAAGAGCGGCCAGTTCGCAGGCAAGTCCCCCGAGGCCAAGGGACTTTCCTTTGCAGATCATGTGTCCCAGCCGCGGGATGAAGCCCTAAGGCGGATAGCTGCTTGCCGTGCCCGGTGATCTGCCCCCGGTTGTCCAAAGCCCCCAGCCGGGTCAACAGCATTCTGGCCTGGTTGAATGCCGCAGCCGGCGGCGGATCGAGCCAGGAAAGACGGGACGGATCGGATATCCCCCATGCGGCCAGCTCAAGAGCCAGCGGGGTCAGGTCCGTATTCAGAATTTCCGGGCTGCCGTGCGCCGGCAGCATCCGGTGACGTTCTTCCGACCACAGGCGGTAACAGATGCCCGGTTCCAGACGTCCGGCCCGTCCCCGCCGCTGGGCTGCCGTGTCCCGGTTGACGGGAAGGGTCACCAGGCGGGCCATGCCGCTTCCGACATCATATCTTGAAACGCGCATCAAGCCCGGAATCAATGACGATCCGGATTCCTTCGATGGTCAGGCTGGTCTCGGCGATGGATGTTGACAGAACGATTTTCCGCTTGCCGATGGGCGCGGGCGCAATCGCCAGATCCTGTAGTTTTGCCGGGCAGGCCGCCGTAAAGGGGGGCCACCACAATTGAGGAATCGAGTCCTGTGCCCGGCCAGCCGGTCGCAGACTTGCCTGATTTCACGGATGCCAGGCAAAAAGACGAGAATGCTGCCGCTTTCTTCCCGGAGTGCGCGAAGAACAGCATTCGGCCGCTGCCGCGGCCGGGCTCAAGGCCGCATGATCCGGGGCGATACCGGGTTTCCACGGGGAATTGTCTTCCCTGTACCTGAACAATGGGGGCGTTTCCAAGCAGGCCCGAGACGGCTTCGGTGTCGATTGTGGCCGACATGACCAGGAGCCGCAGATCCGGCCGGAACCCTTCCTGGATATCCAGGCAGAGGGCCAGGCCTGTATCGGCATGGATGCTGCGCTCATGAAACTCGTCGAAAATGACAAGCCCGATGCCGGTTAGCGCGGGATCATTCTGGATGAGACGGGTCAGAACGCCTTCTGTGACCACTTCGATCCGCGTGGCAGCGCTGATTTTGCGCTCCAGGCGCATCCGATACCCCACGGTCTGGCCCACCGCCTCGTTCATCAGGTATGCCATGCGCCTGGCGGCGGCCCGGGCGGCCAGGCGGCGGGGTTCCAGCAGCATGATTTTCTGGCCTGTCAGCCACTCTTCGGAAAGCAGGGAAAGCGGGACCAGGGTCGTTTTGCCGGCTCCCGGCGGCGCGGACAGGACAACATTCCGATGCTCCTGCAGGATCCGTTTAAGCTCCGGAAGATGCGCTTCGATGGGAAGTGTTGGAATGGCATTATTCAAGGGATAGAATCACGGCATCGGTGAAAAGACGTCTAATCGTTTATGCAGCTTCTTTTCCGCGCCTGCTCGATCAACTGGAGCAAGCCGGTAAGCTTGGGTTTCGGCCGGCTTTGCATCAGGGCTTCAAAATTCTGTTCCGAAAGCGTGATTCTGAGGTAGTCAACCACGTCAAAATACTCCCACCAGCAATCACAGATCTTGAAGCAGGGCAGGGATGCATCGCCCACATCCAGGCAATAGCCGAATCTTACAGAACCCCCCAGCCGGGGGCAGCGCCGTTCCATGTCATGGATCGCTTGATTCATTCAGTTAAGCTCCCATCCGAATATGCATGATTTGCTTACCTGAGTGTCCGGGTTAAAAAGTCATGAATTGCCTGATTCACTTCAAACGGTTTTTCGATGGGGGAAAAATGTCCCGCATCCTGGATGATTACCAGTTCAGCATTTTTGATGCTGTTTGCCAAAAAGGTGCCGTATTTTACCGGCGTTAACTTGTCGTCGGTTGCAGTCAGCACCAGAACCGGAACCTCGATCAAGCCAAGTGCCTCCGTCACATTGAAACCGTCACAAGCCCGAAAGTCGCCTGAAGCGACAGCAGGCTGTCGGATTGTACAGGCTTTGATTTCGGGCCGGAGCGCTTCAGCGTTGCTTTTTGCGGATATCGCAAAGGTAAAAAGCATTTTCAGAAAATCGGTGTAATTCTTCTCGATCATTTCAAAGAACAAAGGGATTACTTTTAATCTTGCGCCGGTGTTGATGAGAATGCCTGCGGGGAAACGGCCTTTGTGGCTGACAAGAAGCTGCTGGGTTATGGCGCCCCCCATGCTCAGTCCGCAGGGGATGGGTCGGGGAGCCTGAATCATATCGATAAAATCCAGAACCGCCTCTGCATAGTCGGAGATCTTGTCTTTGCCCGGGCTTCGACTGGCTCCGTGGCCGGGAAGATCAATTGCAACCGTATTCATAATTTCTGCAAAATATTCGATCTGATGGCTCCAAAAAGCATTATTTGAAGCCGATCCATGAATGAAAATCAATGTCGGCTTTCCCGGATCAAGCGGCCAATGTCCTGAAGTAAATCCGATGCCCCCCATTTCCCGATTTTCCATGATAAATCCCCTTTTTTTATAAACTGCATGCCTGTCAATCCATAAATGATTCCGGCATGTGGCATATATGTTTCCCCAAATTTATTAACGGGTATCCGCTCAGGAAACATTTCAAAACATTGCGATCGATTATTTATAGTGGTTTTGCGCTATTCATGTCAATCACATTGGAGAAAATCAATGAACGGAACGGCCTGTCTACCCCAGTGGGCCATCGCGTGCATTCAAGTAGTTCAACCGTTGAGACGGTAAGCGGCGTCTTTTTAGTTGAGGGAGGGGGGCATTCAGCAGGCACAGAAACGGGCAGGAGGACTATGTCGTCCTCGGATTACGGAGCAGAATCATCAGCGCATGGTGTTTGCGGCAGACATCACGGTGTTTGCCGTCAGGTACTATGGTATTTGAGCGGGACTGTCAATTTTACGCCAAGGCATTTTCAGATATTTCTTGATAATACCGAAAGGTTTGTTGGACCCATCGGCATTTTTATTGGATGATGGCGAAAAAGCACTCACGCGCTTCGATTGTATTTTTTGTAACCGCGCCTGCCCGAGATGATGAACACGAATCGCAATTGCCGCTTGATCCGCCAGCATTTGCAGAAGTTTGACCTGAGATTCGAGGCTTGAAAGTTCCATGAGATCAAGGCCCAGTGCAATCGCACCTATTTTTTCGCCATAGGCGACCATGGGGATACAGACAAGGCCCTCCTTTTCCAAAATCCGAATGATTTGTTTATCCGATTCGCAGGGCGCAGGTTCCGTCGATCTGCTGAAGGAATTGGTGATCTTTCGGGTTCGAAGACATTCCGTCAGCAGACTTTCTTCCTGTTCCATTGGAACAATCATGTCTTTGATCATTGCGGATTTGTCGGCATCCGGAAGGGTAACTCCCCGGAGTCCGTTATTCTCAGGATCGTAGGCAAAGAAGAGAATCGTTGTAAGTTCAAAGAGAATCTGGAGCCCTTGAGCGGTTTCCTTCCAAATTGTGACCTCATCGGTTGCACCTAATAGATTCTGTACGGTGTTCAGTAAAAGCGACCGTTCCCACACTTCTTTGCTCAGATTTATTTCCTTTTCACGGTCATATTCCGAATACTCAAAATCGTTGTACTTGAATGGCTCTATTTCGATATTTAAAGATTCAGCCATGGTCTCTAGTTCATCATCAGCCTGGTGCAGGAAATCTTCAGCAACAGATTGCGTGAATTCAAATAATTTTTGAGAAGCGCTTAAGCCTTCTCTGATTTTTTCTCCGGAATCACTGCTCAATAAATTTGCCACGTAGATAAACTGGGCTAGCGGGGGCGCGGTCAGCATACTGTACATGGAATGGTGGTGACTGAGAACCGCGTCTACGATTTCATGTTGAAAATTCCATTTATTCAGCAGCCAGGCTCCGATTTCAGCGTGATTGGCGCCCAAATGGGATTCTCCGGCCAGGATTAAGTCGGGATTGCCCTTTCGTTTTTTCAGAAGATCCGCATATTGCTCCGGGAAATTAACCCAAAGAATGATCTTGCCAAGATCATGGAGCATTCCGAATAGGAAAGCTTCTTCCGGATCACGGAATTTCTGTTTCTTTGCGATCGATTTTGCCAGGATCGCGCACCTTAATGAGTGCCACCAGAATTGTTTTAAGTTAAAGCCATCTCCCGATTTGACTTTCTGGAAAACTTCATGAACGGAACTGCAGATGGCAATATTTTTGATGGCATTCGTTCCCAGAAAGATGACGGCTCCATCAACATTTTGGATTTTATTGTTTTTTGAATAATACGCAGAATTCACCAGACTCAGAACTCGGCTGGTAAGCGCCGGGTCTTTTTCGATGATTCTGGATATTTCTTTGAGGCTTCCGCTATCTGCGTTGCAGGTTTTGATCAGTTGCAGAAGAATATGGGGAAGCGTCGGAATATGCTTAAATTTGGTCAGTTTTTCCAATAAAGACTTGTCGAATTGCATAAGACGAAACCTCATATGAAAGATAACAGCAAATGGTATTTGGCCGGAAGTTGAATCCAACACCAATTTATGTCGGCTTACGGCTAAAAACTATACATGCAATTGGCATACCTATATGTGGAATACAAACAATTTTATCAGTAATTCGTTAGAATGCAACGACCTGAATATTTTTTAAATCATTCGAAGAATCTTACGGAATAGGCATTTGCGTGCTGCTTGCGTGTCATGTGTGATCGTCTGCTTATAGAGATTATTTCTAAAACTCCGGGTGCAAAACAATCGCCTTCGACAAAAAATGTCAAAATTCAAACGATATTTTGACATAAAACAGGGAGAGAAAGCACTTTCTTGAAAATAAACGGATCGAACGATTTTGAATGCTGCTGCGATTACCCGAACGATTCAGATATTTTTACTTGACAGTTCAAGAAATGTGATTACACTATAAATCGAAATAATTAACCACTTGAATTCATAAAACTAAATTTTAATCCGGCCAGTGCGTATACAGTTGGCATCATAAACTCATCTATCATAGGAGGTGGAATTATGGCACTTGTCAGATGGCAACCTTATGGAGCTGTATCCAGTTTGCAGGATAGCATCAATCGGCTGTTTCACGATGCTTTCCCCCGTTCGTTAGCAGAAGAAGATTTTGCTGTAAGCGCATGGAAACCTGTCGTGGATATTTTTGACAAGGCGGATTCAATTATCATCCATGCGGAACTTCCAGGGGTTACAAAAGACGATGTTTCCATTGAAGTCAAGGAAAACGTTTTGACCCTGAAAGGCGAACGGGTTGAAGTCAAGGAAGTAAGTGAAGACAAATACTTCAGGAAAGAACGCAGTTTCGGATCGTTTTACCGGGCATTTACGCTGCCTTCAACCATCAATCCGGACAGCATCAAGGCCACATTTAAAGACGGGGTGCTGGAAATCGAAATTCCCAAGCCTGAAGAACAAAAGCCAAAGCAAGTTCAGATCAAGATCGAATAACGCATTGACCTTAAAATCTGTATCAATAAAAAAGGGGTTCCTGATGGGCCCCTTTTTTATTGTTCGAACCTGTTCCGAAAGCGACGGATCAATGTCTATGCCTGATCTTTAAAAAAATATGGGGTTCGATAAACATCCAGAGCAGAACCAGAGTCCACAGCCTGCCATCAATGTTTGCGCTCCTGACGGTAAGATCTGGATGGATCAGGCGATCCGGTCTTGAAAATGAAATTTCCATGACTATTTTCCAGCATCATGTTTAAATCAAGTTCGTAGCGCATCTTTAAAATCGCCAGGGCAAGCACGTTCCGGGAAAAGGACGTGTATCGGACCGATGCCGGATCCATTGGAACGATAGCTGCCCTGAATCTGTCTATTATCTTGTTTGCCGGGAGGAAACGTGCTCATTGATGAATTGAAAGATAGAATCGCAGAAAAGCACCATTTGATCAACAGCATGCGAAATGAAATCAACCAGGTCCTGGTGGGGCAGCGGGACCTGGTTGACGGGCTGCTGATGGGGCTGTTCACCAAAGGACACATTCTCATCGAAGGCGTTCCGGGACTGGCCAAAACCAGCGCGGTCAAGGCGCTTGCCGCAACGGTCCGGGCGGAATTCAAGCGCATTCAGTTTACCCCGGACCTGCTTCCCGCGGATCTTATCGGAACCGAGATCTACCGGCCCGGGACCGGGGATTTCACCATCAAAAAAGGCCCCCTTTTCCACAACATCATTCTTGCCGATGAAATCAACCGTGCCCCGTCCAAGGTTCAGTCCGCGCTGCTGGAAGCCATGCAGGAAAGGCAGGTGACCATCGGTGAAAACACGTTCATCCTCGCTGATCCGTTTCTGGTTCTGGCAACCCAAAACCCCATCGAGCAGGAAGGCACCTATCCGCTTCCGGAAGCCCAGGTCGATCGTTTCATGTTCAAGCTGGTGATCGATTACCCCAGCAAAACCGAAGAAAAGGAAATCATGAACCGGATCGGGTTTGAAACCCTTCCGGAAGTCCGTCCGGTGATCGATCCTTCCCAGCTCGATGACATCGTGGCGTTGATCCGCTCGGTCTACATGGACGAAAAGCTGAAAGACTATATCGTCAACATCGTGTTCGCCACCCGCAGGCCCAGGGAATACAACATGGATATTTCGGACTATATCCAGTTCGGCGCCTCGCCCCGGGCCACCATTTTTTTAAGCCTTGCCGCCAGGGCCTTTGCTTTTCTCCAGGGAAGGGCCTATGTCACCCCTCAGGACATCAAGACCGTGGCGCCCAGCATTCTGCGGCATCGCATCATTCTGACCTATGAGGCGGAAGCCGAGGATATCACAACGGACAACATCATCGGGCGGGTGTTTGATTCGGTTGAAGTGCCCTGACGGGAATGACAGATGCTTTCGCCTGAAATCATTAAAAAGATCAAAAAAGTTCATATCCGAAGCGCCCGCATGGTCAACACCATGATGGCCGGTCATTACCGGTCCGTATTCCGCGGCTCCGGCATCGAGTTTGAGGAAGTGCGGGAATATTCTCCGGGCGATGATGTGAAAAGCATAGACTGGAAAGTTTCGGCCCGTATGGGCAGGCCATATGTCAAGCTCTACCGCGAAGAGCGGGAACTCGTGGTCATGCTTCTGGTGGACATGAGCGGATCGGAAGGCTTTGGAACCACCGAAAACCTGAAAAAGGAAACCGCCGCGGAAATCGCTTCGATCCTGGCCTTTAACGCCATCCGGAATAATGACAAGGTCGGGGCCATTCTGTTTACGGATCGGGTGGAAAAATACATTCCTCCGAAGAAAGGCTCCGCCCATGTCTGGCGGGTGATAAAGGAGCTGTTCTCATTTGAACCGGAACACAGAGGAACGGATATCCGCGAGGCCGTGGCGTTTCTGGGGAGGGTGTCCCGAAAACGGACGATTTCGTTTCTGGTGTCCGATTTTCTTTCTCCGGAGCCTCACGCAGCCTATGTCCGGCGGATGAAATCCATATCCGGCAAGCATGAACTCATCGCCGTGATGCTCTCGGACCCCGGGGAGTTCCATCTGCCGGAAGCGGGAATTCTGGCGGTCCGGGATTCCGAGACCGGCCAGGCGTTTGTTCTGGATGCATCGGATGCAGCCACCCGCCGCGCTTATCATGAGAACAAGACCCGTGACTATGCCCTTACGCTGCAATCCTTGAAAAATGCCGATATGGACTGCATTGAGATTCATACCGCAGGGTCCGTGGTGGATGCACTGAATCGGTATTTTCGAATCCGGGAAAAGAGAAAACGGTAATGCAGGCAAATGACGCGTCCTCTCCGATGACCGACATCCACGATATCAAGCCTCTGGAAATTCTGGCGGCCGACGGGTCATTGCTGTTTTATTTACTGGGCGCGGTATTGATTCTGGCCATTATCGGAGCAGCCATATATTATTGGAAAAAGCATCGGAATCATAAACGGGTTTTCGTGGAGGCCCCGGCCCCCCCCCATGAAGCTGCGCTAAGACTCCTGGATGCGCTCGCGGATGTGGAAAACATGGATGGCAAAGCGTTTTATTTCAGCCTTTCCAACATCCTGAGAGCCTATATTCAGGCCCGTTACAGCATCAATGCCCTGGAAATGACCACCGAGGAGTTGCTCCCGAAAATCGATCATCTGGACACAAACAGAGAAATGCACCAGGAACTCAAAGCCCTGCTCCGCTCATCCGATCCGGTCAAATTTGCCGGTGTTCCGGCAGCGGTGATCAACATGCGGCAGGACCTTGCCTTTGTGAGAAATTTTGTAGAGCAGACTGCTGAAAAGCAGGCTGCAGGATGAAGAACTCATACAAATTGTAAAACTGGGATGGCAAAGCAAAAAGCGCCAGATGCGCGGCGAGCGGCACCGGAGATTTCGGCGATAATCCTGAGGGCCGGCGTTTTGCCTGCCGGACTTTTTCGAAGCCGTCAAGGACAATATGTTTCAATTCGCATCACCCTATTTCTTGTTGTTGCTGGCCCTGTTTCCGGCAGCAATTTATTTCCGGAAACGCCGGCAAATGCGGCCGGTCCTGAAACTGTCATCCCTGATGCCGGCCCATGACATTAATCCATCTGGCATGCTGCGGATCGAAAGGCTTCTGCCCGTGTTGAAATATGCGGCGCTTTGCCTGATGATCGTGGCCATGGCCCGGCCCCAGTGGGGAACCCGGCAGGTCAATGTGTTGACAGAGGGCATCAACATCGTCCTTGCCGTGGATCTTTCAGAAAGCATGGCGGCGCTTGATTTCAAGTACAAAGGCAAAATCGTCAACCGCCTGGAAGCCATTAAAGGCGTGGTCCAGGACTTTATATCCAAAAGAAACGGCGACCGGATCGCCGTTGTGGTGTTCGGGACCCATGCCTATACGCAGCTTCCCCTCACCCGAGACTACAGCACCATCGCATCCATTCTGGACCGGCTTAAGATCGGGGCCGCAGGACCGAACACGGCCATCGGGGATGCCATCGGCATTTCGCTCAAACGGCTGGAGGATGTCAAAAGCAAATCCAATATCATTATTCTGCTGACCGACGGACAAAGCAATTCCGGCGAGCTGTCCCCTATGATCGCAACGGAGGTGGCGGCCCAGAAAGGAATCAAAATCTATACCGTGGGCGTGGGGACTCGCGGCCAGGTCCCGTTTTTGATCAAGGACCCGGTTTTCGGTGAACGGTATGTGCATCAGCAGGTGGACATTGACGAAGACACCCTCAAGGATATTGCAAAGAAAACCGGAGCCATGTATTTCAAGGCCGAAAATACCGAGGGACTCCAGCAGATCTACAACACCATCGATACGCTGGAAAAAACCGAGGTCAAGATCAAGACCTTTGCGGAATACAATGAGCTTTACCGGTATCTTTTGATTCCGGCATTTATACTTCTGGGAGCGTGGACCGTGCTGACCCACACCCGATTTTTGCGTGTGCCATGAAATTCAATCAGATTGAAATGCTGTTTCTCATCTGGGCGATCCCGGTTTTCTTTCTGGTGGTTGTCTACGGCATGAAGACCCGGCAAAACATTCTGACCCGTTTTGCCTCCCCGAAAGGCCTTGCCGCCATCGCTCCGGAGGCGGACTCCGGACGGCGATGGGTCAAGGCCGGACTGGTCCTGTGTTCTCTTTTGTTCATCTGTATCGCCCTGTCCGGCCCCCAGTACGGTTACAAATGGCAGACCATCGAGCAAAAAGGCGTGGATATCATCGTTACCGTCGATCTTTCCCGCAGCATGCTGGCCACCGATATTCAGCCCACCCGTCTGGACCGGGCCAAACGGGAAATCTACGATCTGCTGTCCATGCTCAAAGGGGACCGGATGGGTCTGGTCGCCTTTGCCGGAACCGCATTTCTCCAGTGTCCGCTCACATTGGACTACGAAGCTTTTCACATTTTTTTGAATGCGATGACGCCCGATACCATGCCTGTCGGCGGCACGGACATTTCGGGTGCGGTCACGGCTTGTCTTTCCGCCTTTGACCAGAAAACAACTTCCCAGAAGGCCGTCATTCTGATAACAGACGGAGAGAATACCGGCAAGGCAGATCCCCTGGAAGCCGCGGAAAACGCCCGCAAGGCCGGGGTAAAACTGTTTTGCATCGGCGTGGGAAGCGATGAAGGCGCTCCCGTTCCATCTGAGGCCGGCGGGATCAAAAAAGATCGGTCCGGGAACATCGTCCTTTCTCGAATCGATGCGGAAACATTGAAAAAAATGGCAGTTCTCACGGGCGGGGTCTATGTGCGATCCGTAGCCGGCAGTATGGACCTGGATGTGATTTATACGAATGAGATCCGCGGAAAAATGGAGGCATCAACCCTTGCCACGGACAAAAAGCAGATCTGGGAAGACCGCTTTCAGTGGGTGCTCGCCCTGGCCGTCATTGCCCTCGGGGCCGAATTGTTTGTGCCGGCGGTTCGAAAAACCGCCATATGTGGGATGGTGTTTCTGCTGTTATGGAGCGTGCCGGCTCATGCCGCCGATCCCCTGAAGGAAGGCATTGACGCATACAACCAGGGCGCCTACGAAAAGGCACTGAAGCTTTTTATCGACGCCCAGCTCGACCATCCGGACAGGCCGGATATCTTATACAACATCGGAAACGCCTATTACCATACCGGAGATTACGAGGCGGCCGCAAAAAGCTACAAGGAAGCACTGAAAACCGAGAATAAGCTGCTCCAGCAAAAAGCCCATTACAATATTGGCAATGCCGAATTTCGAAAAAAACAATACGAAGACGCCCTTAAAAATTACGAAGATGCCCTGAATCTGAATCCCGATGATATCCAGGCCCGACAGAATCTGGAATATGTCAAAAAGGTCATGGAGCAGGTCAAAGAGCAGAAGGATCAGCAGCAAAAAGGCGAGAAGAACGACAAGAGCGACAAGAAAAAAGATTCTGAAGCAAAGGAACCGAATCAGGACCCGTCAAAAGAAGGCCAAGACGAAGAAAAGAACCCGGCGCAGGAAGAACAATCACCCAAAGACCAGGCAGTGCAGTCCAGGCCGGATGAAAAGCATGCCGAAAAAGACAAACCTTCACCGGACTTTGGGAAAGAGTTGACCGATAAGGACGGAAAAAGCCCCGACGCTCCGAAAGAAACTGCCGGAAAAGAAGCGGATCCGCAAAAAACCGAAGCGCAGAAAGAACAAGGGGCTTTGCCATCAAAGCCCGCCGGCGATCCTGAGAATTCCGAAGAGAATAAAAAGGCCGAACAAATCCTGAACCGCCTGAAGGATCAGCCTGGAAAAGCAATGATTCCCGCTTACGGAAAAACCGATGTGGAGAAAGACTGGTAATGCTTTGCAGAATTCCGAATTACTGGATGTTTATGATCTTTTTTGCCATCCTCAACCTTTGCGCCCCCGTTCAAGCGGCAGAGATTCAGGCGGTAGTGGATCGCACCCACATCGGGCCCGAAGAATCCGTTGAACTCACGGTGACGGTTAAAGGCGGAGAGGGGACGGTGGACATTTCTCCCATCCGGGATTTCAAGATGATATCCGGCGGTACAAACACCAGCGTTCAGATCATCAACGGCCGAATGTCCAAAGAGGTGAATCATACTTACACGTTGATTCCGTTAAAAGAAGGGCGCCTGGTGATCCCTCCCCTGACGGTGACAACGGACAATACCACACAGAAAACTGCGGAAATCGTCGTTACCGTCAACCCGGCGACCCAGGAGAAAACAGGCAGAGAAGATATATTTGCAAATGGAAAGGTCTCCAATACAAGTCCCTATGAAGGCGAGCCGATTGCCTATACGTTCCAGTTGTTCAGTGCGGTTCAGATCACCAATGCCCGGTTTCAGAAGCCCGAATTTACCGGCTTTACGGCCAAAGAAGTGGAAAAAAGCCAAAAAACTTACAGAACCGTCCTGAATGGACGTGAATACAATGTCACGGACCTCACCATCCTGCTGGTTCCCGTTGGCGCCGGCTCAAAAACGATTGATCCGGCCATCCTGGAATGCGATGTGCTTCGGCGTCAAAATAAGCGCAGAAGCCCGTTCGGCATGTTGGATGATTCGTTTCTCGGACAGGGCAGATTGGAACGCCGGGCCATCCGGACAGAACCGCTAAACGTTAAGGTCAAGCCTCTGCCGCCTTTCAACGCCAAGGGGCGATTCTCCGGACTTGTGGGCGCGTTTCAGATTCGATCGGAAGTGGATAAAACCACATTGAGCGTGGGCGAATCCGCCACGTTATCCGTGACCGTCAGCGGCACCGGCAACATTATGGATGCGGCCTCCCCGGAAATTGCGATACCCGATGCATTCAAAAGTTACAAGGATGCGCCTCAGGAGAATATCCAGCCCGGCCTGAACGGGTATACGGGGGAAAAATTGTTTCGCACGGCGCTGGTTCCGTTAAAAGAAGGGCAATATACCCTGGAACCCATTGCCTTGATTTTTTTTGACGTATCCAGCGGCCAATATCAGACCCGGCTCACCGCGCCTGTTTCCATCAGCGTTCACCCATCCAGGGAAAAAGATAAAACCGAGGCCCATTCCCCACCGGAAACCGTATTTAAACCCCTGAAGAAGAACGTGGAATTCACGGGGCGGGACATCCTGCCCCTGAAAGAAGACATGAATGCCCTGGAAACCCAAAAGGACATGAGCCCGGCCGGGTTCTGGGCGTTGCTTTTGATTCCGGCGCTGCTCTGTCTGGGGGTTAAAGTGTTTCTGACAATCACGACAAAAAAGGATGATCCGACCAGCCTGATGACTCAGCGCGGGGAACAGGCACTGAAGGATGCGAGCAAACCCGGGATCACGGCGGAAGCTTTTTTAACCTGTCTTTCCCGGTCTCTGATTTCCATTCTGCTTGCAAAGGCCGGGGTCAAGGGTGAATCCCTGACCTATGCCGAAGCCGAAACGATATTAAAGTCCAAAGGATTTTCGGTGGCGGATGCCAGGTCTGCCTCCCGCCTGCTTGAGAAAATCGATTCCGCCAGATTCAGCGGTCAGGAGATGGATTTAACAAGCCGTGAAACCCTTCTGTCGGAAATCCGGGAACTGGTAAGAAAGATATCGTGATGAAAGCATTCAAACACTTTCTTTTATTGGTAATACTGATTCTTTGCTCCGTGCGGATCACCGGAGCCAGCGAAACCGCCCGGATATTTCTGGACGGCATCAAGGATTACAAGGAAAACCGGTTTGCCGAATCTGCCGCAGCCTTTTCCAGGGTTGCCGATGAAGGAATCAAAAACGGCAAACTCTTTTATAATCTGGGGAATGCCTATCTGAAAAACGGGGATATCGGCAATGCCTTGTTATGGTACGAACGGGCGATAAAGCTCCTGCCCCATGACCCGGATCTCAAATTCAACCACGAATATGCCCAATCCCTCACCAAGGATGAAAAAGGGGATAAGGAACTTCCCCTTGTCCGGATTTTGTTTTTCTGGAAGTATCTGTTATCGCAGACCCGAATCCAGTGGACGGCGATCATTTTCAACCTGATCTTCTGGTCCCTGATGGCGGTCCGGGTGATCCGACGAAAAAACCGCTTCCAAACGATAGGCCATGTGATACTGGCCCTGGGGCTCATCTTCACCTTCACGGCAGTCTACAATGATTATGAGGCCAACTTTATCAAGGAAGCCGTCATTCTGCCGGCCAAGGTGTCGATCCGTTCCGGGCTGACCGATGATGCCACGGAGCTCTTTGTGCTTCACGCCGGCGCAAAGGTGAGAATCGACAAGGAAAAGGACGATTATATCCGGATCGCATTTTCAGACGGCAAGATCGGATGGATCAAAAAATCCGACGCTGGCGTGATTTGAATTGGCTACGACATGGAAGCCTTTCTGCCGAAAGGAATGCCCTGTTTTCGCATGCGGTGACGCAGCGTGGACGGGTTGATCCTCAGAATCTGCGCGGCGCCGTTCTTTCCCCCAACCCTGCCACCCGTCAGATCGAGGATTTTTTGGATGTGACGGAACATGGCGGTGTTCAAATCGACGGGTTCGCCTTCGTCGCGGTGGGAATCCGCCGGGGATTTCTTTGGAAGGGGAAATTCTAGGAATTCGAAATTCAGCGGTTTTCCCCCGCTCAGAATCATGGCCCGCTCAACCGCATTCTCGATCTCCCGCACGTTGCCGGGCCAATCCCGGGACATCAGAAAATCAATGGCGCCGGGAGCAATGGCCGGAATGGCGGAAAGCCCCATCTCCCTTGCCTTTTTTCGCACAAAATGATGCACCAGCGCCGGGATATCGCTTTTCCGGTCCCTGATGGGCGGGATTGTGACGGGAAACACCCTCAGTCGGTAGTACAGGTCCTGCCGGAAATTCCCGTCGGCAACCCGCTGTTCAAGATTGCGATGGGTGGCGGCGATAACCCGGATGTTCACCCGGATGGGCGTAGTCCCGCCCACTCTTTCAATTTCCTTTTCCTGGAGCACCCGCAACAGCCTTACCTGAGCCGCCGCGGACAGTTCCCCGACTTCATCCAGGAAAATGGTGCCGCCGTGGGCGCGCTCGAAACGGCCCCGTTTGCGGGCTATGGCGCCGGTAAACGCGCCTTTTTCGTGACCGAAAAGCTCACTGTCCATCAGGCTCTCGGCAATGGCGCCGCAGTTTACCTTGATGAAAGGCCCATCCTTTTGCGACGAAAGATTGTGGACGGCATTGGCGATCACTTCCTTTCCCGCTCCCGTCTCCCCCAGCAGCAGAACGGGGCTGGCCAGCGGCGCAACCTGTCTGACCATCTCCATGACTTGCTTGAGGCCAGAATCCGCGCCGATGACATCCTCTCCGGATGCCCGGCGCAGTTCATCGCGCAGGTAGCGGTTGTCGTCGGCCAGAAGTTCTTTAAGATCCAGCACTTCCTGGTATCTCCGGCTGTTGGAAAGGGCGATGGCGAACGGCTCCTTCAAGAGAGACAGCAGCCGGAGATGCTCCGGCGTATAGCGATTCTTGCCTATTGCCGGAAATGCCGCCCTGCCGATACTCATTTCGCCGACTTCCAGGTGCATGAGAATTGTCGAAAAATCCGGAAATCCCATGATATGCTTTACCTGCCTTGTGATGGGATGTTCATCCGCTTCGTTAATGAGCACGATGTCCGGAAGTCTGTTTTGTTCGATTAATGCGCGGGTTTCGATTGGAAGCGGAATGTGCACATTCAGCCGTTTGCCTCCTGCCGCGTTGGCCATGGCATAAAAACGGATGGCGCCAAGATTGTGGTCATAATAATTGAGATATACCTCCGTTGCCGGAATGGACTCCGCCAGATAAAGAAAACAGCGCCAGAGCGCAGTTTCGATTTCAAGGTTCCCGCAGATCCGCAGGGTGGCCTCTCTGAAAAATGTTTTGTCATCCACTTTCATTTTCCTTTTTTATAATAAACCGGTTCCGGAGTAAGATCCGCTCAAACGAAAGAAAAATTGTCTGTCATATGCGACATGCCGATCGAGAACTGTCACATATGATATATTTTATATCGCATATAACACATTTCTTTTTTCGGGTCATCAGGGTCATTGAATTCGTTGGATAATATTTTCGGCACGATTTGTGCTGTTAGATTCAGGCAAATCGGCAAAATGGGCGTATGACCGACAAAATGTGTGGAATCAATTAATTGCGGTATTACCGGAGGGATTGGCTATGTATGAGAATGAGGCGGCGGCCCGCATGACGGATGCTTCAAGGAATTTCATGAACGAAGACATCTATTTTAAGTTGGCCAGGGTTCTGGATACCCTGCCGAACGGATTTCCGGCGGCCGATGACGGCTTGGAAATCACGATTTTGAAAAAGATCTTCACGCCGGAAGAGGCGGAACTTTTCTGTGACCTGCGCCTGACATTCGAGACGGCGGAGCAGATCGCCCAGCGGACCGGACGCCCGCTTGCCGGTCTGGAAGACAGCCTCCTGACGATGCGGGAAAAGGGTCAGCTCTTCTGCATTGCCATGGGAGAAACCCGCTTCTTTAGAATGCTGCCCTGGGTCTTCGGCATTTATGAGTTTCAGCTCCCCCGCATGGACAGGGAATTTGCCGAACTGAACGAAGCCTATAGCCCGATTTATGGAAAACAGTTCTTCTCGAAAACGCCGCAATTGATGCAGACGCTTGCCATTGAAAAAACCATTCCGGTGCACCAGGAGGCGCTTTCGTACGAAAAGGTATCCACAATTATCGAAAACGGCCAATCGTTTCTGGCAAATGAGTGCGTATGCAAGAAAGAACGCGGGCTGCTGGGCCATGCCTGCGACAGGTCCACGCAAGTGTGTCTGGCGATTGCGCCTGTCCCGGGGGTTTTTGAAAAGTCACCGACGGGTCGCGTCATTACAAAAGACGAGGCATACGTGCTGCTGAACAAGGCCGAGGCAGAGGGCCTCGTGCATTTGACCGGCAATGTCCAGTTCGGTCAGTTTTTTATCTGCAACTGCTGCAAATGCTGCTGCGGCGTCCTGAGGGCCATCAACGATCTTAACATTCCGGCATCACTGGTGATCAATTCCCATTATTACGCTGAGATCGATCCGGAAACGTGCATCGGGTGCGGAACCTGTTCGGATGCGCGCTGTCAGGTAAACGCAATTGAGAAAATTGAAGAAACGTATCGAATCGTTCCCGAGCGGTGCATCGGCTGCGGCCTGTGCATCAATACCTGTCCGACGGAATCCATCAGGCTCGTACACAAGGACGGTGAAAATGTAACGGCTCCCCCGGTTACCGAGACGGATTGGTATGAAGCGCGGGGACGTACCCGCGGCATCGATTTCTCAGGTTACAAATAATCGTTTTCGCCCCGCATCGGCTTATTACGACTTTTGACTTTTTGCCGTGATAATACATCGGCGCCGTCATTCCGGGCTTGACCGGAATGACGGTAAAGAACCGTTTTTATCCACGGGGGGCAACCAGGCCGTTGATCAAGAGGTTTAAGCGTTTATCAGTTATAAAAAATGGCGCATTTTTACGGGTGACGCAAAGATAGGCAGTTCAGATTACGGGTGATTTTGTTACATTAAAGCGCGTAATAATTTGATTTGACTCCTTTATCAACTTTCTTTTTCTGTGTGAAATATAGGCTCTGTGGTTTCTCAGTTGAATCCCTTTGATCAATTCGATAATTCCAATGGGGTTGAATTGTTTCATGGGCAGTACAATTCTAAGCAAAATCCGTATTTGCGACACTGTAACTGCTGGAGTTTTTTTCCCCCAATCTGACCTTTATGTGCCAGAGAAAAAAATGTGCCAACATGCATATCATCATATGGTGAATCCACCCCGGCCACTTTCTCACCTCATAATGATCCATGCCCAGTTCAGTTTTAGCTTCTTCAAAACATTGCTCTATCGCCCAGCGAATACCGCTTAGCCATACAAAACTTTTCAATCGTGTGCTTCCCATAGCATTGCTTATATAGTAGGAATAGATTGGATTTTCCCCCAAGGTTCTACGAACAATCAGCCAAACATTATCTTCGGGGTGACCATCTCGGGCCAACACAATTTGTCTTTTTGTGAATTCATATTCGATTGGGCCTTTTGTTCCCTCAGAAACTTTACGCCGGAACCAGAAAAAATTATTCAGGCTTTTGGCAAATGTATCGAATGTTATTGGGTCTTTTTCCGATGCTTTTAAAATCAGCTTTGTTTTTCGTAAACGACCATGTTTGTATTCTTTTTTTTCGGTGACCGGCCTCCTGAGCCAACATTGGGTGTTATCTGGCATGCCAACAAGATAGGCTACATTTGGTATGCTTTCAACCGCTTTACGAAATACCGGACTGTTCCCATAAACTGAATCCGCAACGACATATCGAAATTGTATTTGCCTGGGTTGTACAATTTCTTCCAATAATTCCGCTGCAATTTGGGGTTTTGTTTTAAATGTTAGATCTGCCGGGAATCGACAACGCTTTCTTCTTCCTGCGTATTCGTCAGAAAACCAGATTTCCGGCACATATAATCGGGACCCCAATAAACAATAGCCGTGCCTGGTTGCATAACCGACATAAACACCGACCTGACAATTTTCAACTTTACCAATGTTACCACAATACTGCCTGGCTACACCGGCAGATTCGTTTCCTTTTTTAACCATCCCGGATTCATCAATAATCAATACGCCATCCGGCTCTCCCATATCATCTTTAACCATATACGATATTTTGATAAAATTTTATTGTCATCCCAAAATGCATCACTGACGAAAAACTGCATGGCACGAACCTTGGCATTTTCAATATTTAATGCAATCGGTTCAATGGACTTTCTTTCAAGGGGACTGAGTTGGCCCACCATATAGTAGTAAAAATTCTCTCTGGGTTCGCTTCTTAAAAAGCAGTCATTAAATTGCTCATGGAATCCCTTTAATTCATTAACAATACCCTCAAGATCATCAACCGTTATATCGAACTTTGGGATCAAATATGGATCATCGGCAATTCTACAATCAGGTAACATGTCTGCCTCCTTTCGATTTTGTTTTCGAAAATATAGCAGAATGTTTGCTATTCATCAATATTTATTTATCGTTGTATAATGTGTCAACATTCTTTTTTGAATTGGCATGAACGCGTGCTGGGTATGGTTTCATTGAGCCAGTTTTGGGTTATTCCACCGGAATGTTTGCCGGATGCCGCGTCCTGTCAAGAATGATGACGGCCTGACAGCGCAACCCCGATACCGGCCGCAATGGACATTCCTGCCAGCAGAAAGACAGACCGGCTTAATGCCCAGCAGCGGAAAAAGCAATATCCCGCAGACAAGGGCGCCGATGCCGCCGCCGGCAACATCGGCCGCATAAAGCGGCCGCGGATGACCGGATTCGTGGGCGTACCGGGTGAATATGGCCGATACCCCGAATCCGGCAACCGCCAGCAGTGCAGCCATCAGAAACAGTCCCGGCGCATCGCTCAAATATTGCATCCCTGCCCATCCCAGGCATACCCCAGCCGGCATAAAAAACAGCAGGCCGTCCACGGACCTGGAAACGGACCGGCCCGTGAAACGCCTCATCAGATTCAGCGTTGCCGCAGCGCCCGCGCTCATGCCGAGCATGAACGCCATGAAAAGTATCCCCATGTTTTGATAGAGGGCGCCGCTCTGCGTCTGGTAATGGAGCATCATGGCGCTCTCCAGCACCATCCCGCCAAACCCGGCAAACCCTGCGGCCGCATAAGCCAATGAACCGCCGCCTGCCGCCAGCCGGTTCATCCCGATGCCGCAGACAAGCATGATAAAAACCATCGCGATCCATTCATACCGGAGCACAGCCTGAATCCAGCCGGAGACGTGTTGATGGGCCAGGGCCGGTATCAGCTTTGAAAGCCATATCCAGGTCGTCAGAGGATAGCAGACCGGCCGATCGTCCGTGTTCGGCAGGGCAGCCTGGGCGGCAAGAATACGACTGATATCATCGCGTCGATCATTGGACAGAACATACTCGATGTAAGGCGGCGTCACCAGCCGCGTTTTCAGATCCCGGTCCCGGTATCGCGCGATCAGGACCCGCGGATCGGTCACAAGTTCGGACTGGGACGCCAGCACCACGTTGACGCTTCCCGGAAGCACCAGGACATGCGGGAACACGGCGCCAAGCGCGGCGACAACCGAAGCATTCCGGTACGACAGGGCCGGAGACCAGAAATTTTCCGATGAATTCAGCCGGAATCCCAGAATGCCTCCGGGCGCAAGGCGCGCCTGACACCCCTTGAAAAACGTCCGGGTAAAAAACCGGTTGGAAAGGGCTGTCGATGGCTCGGCGCAGCCGGAAATAATCACATCGTAGGACTTAGTCCGTTCGCAGGTACTGGCGCGGGTCCTGAGTATGGGTGTAGTATTTTGACGTTTGAACCGGTCTCCGTTGAAAATCCGCTGTCATGTACTTTCGGGTCAACCGGATCAGCACCGAATCGATTTCAATCTGTCGATTTGATCCGGCCGATGTCTGGCTGCCTCCATGGCAAGCCCTTCGGCCGATCCTTCCAGGATCAGCACCTGCCGGGGGTCCGGATGCTGAAGGCAGGCCATATGGACCAGTTCCTCGGCGCTGACGGACTGGCTGTCGGCGATCAGGACATCGTTTTGATACAGCACCGTCTGACCCTGGCTTCGGGTCACCGTGAGCCGTGCCATATCCGGAATCCAGGCTTTCCACAAGGAAGGGGTGATTCCACCGGGTCATGGCCTGGTCCAGCTTATCGGAAACTGCCATCAGGGCAATCAGGAATATGCCCGCAAAAAGCCATTTCAAGACAAAGCCCGATCGGGCGGCGGGCTTTGTCCCGGGACTTGCTCCACGGCCAGGATCGCGGCTCGCAATCGTAATGGCCGCGCAGACAATGGCCTGGGCCATGTTCTGAATGCCCCAATACAGCATCAGGGCGGAAAGCAGGCCCCCGAATACGCTGCCCGCAGCATTCCACGGCATAGGCGCGGGCCAGGGTGCGGCCGTGCCGCATCCCCAGATCCGCGGCCCGCTGAAAGGCTGCGCCCAGAAACAGGCAAAGCGGCAACAGGGACGCAACAACGGCCGGGATAAAGACGGAAAGCGGAAGATAGGTTCCCGGAGGAAGTCCTGCCAAGTTCCGCAGCGACCGGATGAAAACCATGTCGGCCACGATCCCGAAACCCGCCAGAAACAGCGCGGCGGACAGATTCGGACCGCGTCCCGAGGCTGCCAGGAAAACGCCTGCGGCGTTCAGGAGCAGCCAGGCGCCCAGGGCCAGAACACAGATGAGCTCCACCCCGTAACCGGCAACCATCCATTCCCGGAAAAGAACCACCTGGCCCAGAACCGATACGGATCCGATTCCGAACAAAACCGGATCCAGCACCGAGATCCCTGAATGGGAACTCGCCGGATGGACAGCGGGACGTTTAAACCGGCCGGGCCCGAAGGATCACGGTTCACTGAAGATGATCGCCTGGAAAGTGTCAAACTCAGCGCTCCTGCTTCCAGCAATCCGACGAAAGCCCGGCTTTGCGGCACAGGTTGTCCAGCATTTCATTCCGGCTCCAGCCCTGCTCCGGGCGCCACCTGGGGCAAAAACACCGCGGAGCGGCCGGAGCGCTTCAAAATGACCCCATCCTGCCCGATCCGGATCCGGTCCACGGAATCGACCCGTTGATAGGGCGTTAAAGCCGAGATCTCGATCTTCACATCTTTAAGCTCTGACAGGGAAAGCCGGGGAAATCTGGAGTCATGAAGCGCAGCGGACAGGGCCATCCGGCCGACGGTCTGGTACAAGGGCAGATCCTGCGTCATGTTGCCGATGCACCCGCGCAGTTCGCCGTGTTTTTTCAGCGTGACGAACGCGCCCTGTTTTTCCAGGAAAGCGGGGTCGTCCCGCCTGAACAGCGGCGTGGTTTCGGTTTCCAGATACTGCTGAAGGGTGTTCCGGGCAAAGGCAAGCAGCACCTGTTTCTGCTCGCCGGTCAGAGCCGGCGGCATGGCATCCTTGAACGGAGCTCCGGCGGGCAAGGGTTTGCCGCAGGATCGGGACGCCCGGCAAAAAGACACGGCGGCATAGCCGACCACCCGGGAGCGATCGCCCAGCGTGGTATCGCCGGAATTGGCATGACTGATGACCCGGCCGCAGTCCGCGCCCAGGGATCGGGCCGCGGCCATTGCGGTCAGGATCGGACCCAGTCCGCAGGCTGCGGTCGCCAGATTCCGGACCCGCAGCCCCTCCAGCCGCCGGACTTCCGCCTGAAATGCGCCGGGGTCAAGCCGCATCATGGCATTCAGGGTGCCGCGGTCCACTTCAGTTGCATCGCTGTAACCCGGATAATGCGACAGGTCCGAGCTGGCAATGATGAGGGCATTTTTCCCCCGGATCGCTTCGGCAAGAACGCCACCGAACCATTGGCACATTTCGATATCCGGCGCACCGATGATGACAGGAACAATTTTTGCCTTTGGAAATACTTTCTGGATGAATGGCAGGATGACTTCGATCGAATGCTCCCGGCGATGAACCTGGCGATCCGATGTCACGGGCTTTCCGGCTGAAACAAGCTTTTTGGCCGATCTCTTCATCGATCGGAATCCGGCCGAGCGGGGTCTCGAATTCACCGGCATCGAATACGGAAATGCCCTGAAAATCCGAGTCCGTATGATTGGTCCCCAGGATGATGATCCGGTCAAACGAAAAACGGGAAGCCAGTTTGAACGCATCCGCGCAGATCTGACCGGAATAAGCGTATCCGGCATGGGGAACCACCAGTGCAATCGGCGGTTCCATCTCGGGGGCCGCCGCATTGCGCATCATGGCATCGATAGCGGCGGAAAGCCGGCCGGGGTCTTCCGGATAGAATTTGCCCGCCACTGCGGCGGGACGGACAAAAGCGCTTCCCGGCGGCGCAGTCCGCCAATTGCGCCCCGCAGAACGCCAGCAGGATAAAGAGCCATCGAAACCATTTCATGGCGCACCTCCTGGTTTCAGGACCATACGCCGGCAATGGCCCGCCCGCAGAACGGGCATTTGCCGTTTATGATCCGGTTGGACAGAACAAAAAACCCGGTCCGCTCCACGACGATTTTGCCGCAAGACGGACAATAAGTGTGGTTTCCCGGGTGTGACGGCACATTGCCCACATAGGGATAATGCAGGCCTTTGGCCTTTGCGGTTTCATAAGCCATTTCCAGGGTTGAAACCGGGGTCGGGGGCAATTGCAGCATCTGGTAAGCCGGGTGAAACCGGGTGAAATGCACCGGGACATCCGGGCCGATTTCACCGGCCACCCACTCGATCAGGCGGGTCATCATGGCCGTGGGAATCGTTTAACGTGGGGACAACCAGATTGACGATTTCCAGATGAATCCCTTTTTTTGAAATCGCTTTGATGCTGCGCAGAACCGGGTCCAGTTCCGCCCGGCAGACATCGCGGTAAAAATCCGGACTGAAACCCTTCAGATCGATCTTGATCGCATCCAGAACCTCGCACATCTCATCCAGGGGCCGGGAATTCATAAATCCGCAGCTTACCAGTACGCTTTTCATCCGCTGTTTCCGTCCCTGCCGGGCAATATCCGTAAGGTATTCGATAAAAACCGTGGGTTCGTTGTAGGTGAACGCAATGACGGGACAGTGTTTACGGGCGGCTGAAGAAACGATTTCTTCGGGAGAATAATAGCGATGTGCGGATATCTTCGGGCCTGGCCTGGGATATTTCCCAGTTCTGGCAGAACCGGCAGCTCAGCGGGCATCCGGCCGTTCCCAGGGAAAACGCGTTTGAGCCGGGCAGAAAATGATAAAATGGCTTTTTTTCAATGGGATCCACATGAATGGCCGCGGGACGGCCATAGACCAGGCTTTTCAAAACGCCGTCCTGATTGATCCTTGCCCGGCACCGGCCCCGCTCCCCGTTTTTCATCACACATTCCTGGGCGCAGAGCAGGCACTTTACGATCGGCTGATTCCGGTGGTAGTGCTTTTTGGCCAGAAGATCTCTTGGTGTTTCGCTGGCGGCGTGGCATGCCAGGCAGTCGGCCTTTTCGCCAATCGATCCGGCCCAGTACCTGGCTTCAGGCGGATCATCCGATCCGGCTGAAACAGGCCATGCGCCGGGAAACAGTTGGCAGCCGCCGGCCATCAGGGCGATTTTGGCACCCAGTGAAAGGAACCGGCGCCGGGACAAAAGCTGTTCATCCCGGGCGGAAATGAATGGTAACCGCTGGTATGTCATCCGCCACCCGCATCATCTTCTGGAAATTTTTTGGATGATATGTTCCCGGAGCGATGACCAGTACCTGTCGCCGCCTCTGAACATCAGATCGTTGTGGCCGGCGCCCTCGATCTCGATCAGGCGCCTGACGGGATTTTGACAGGCGTTGTAAAGGGCCCTGGCATCGGATATGGGAATGATCTGGTCAATCGAGCCGTGAATGATCAGCGTCGGCAGGTCCGCCGCAGCGCATGAGATCGATGTTATCCATGAAATCCGGAAAATCCTGTCTGTCCAACGCGATACCGCTCAGCCTGTAAATGAGCTTCAGTCCATCGGCGTACGGGCTGTCCAGGATCAGGCCGCTCAGTTTAGTTGATGCATGGCGGGATGCCAGAAAAATCGCGGATGCACTCCCGAGAGACCGGCCCATGACCAGTACGCGGCTGAATGTTCTGCCCACGGACTGAGCCATGCGGGGAATATCACGCAAGAGGGCATCGGCATCGTCGAACATGAGGCTGTAAGCCGGCAGACCGGAGCTTCTGCCATACCCGCGGAAATCGACGCTCCAGAACGAAACGCCGCAGCCGGTAAAATAGGATGCAATATCGTCATATTCGGCGGCGATTTCGCCATTGCCGTGGAAAAAAAGCAGGAGCGCATCGCTTGTCGGGTGAAGGTGAAGATATCCGCCGATTCCGGCGTTCCCTGAAACGGTAACGGTCCGGATGCCTTCCGGGACATAGCCCGGCGATTCCTCTCTGGGGTGAAACAGGATGCGGGATATGATCGTGTCGTCAGGTTTCATGCGCAGAGCTCCCATTTTTAATTCGAGAATGACATGATTTATTGAAACATCAATAACATGTTTCACTGTGATCTTAAAGCTTTTGATCCGCACGGCCGATCATGTCGTGAGAGACCCGCGCATTTGTTTCAATTATTACCTTTCTTTTACAAAAAGTCCAATTTTCAGCATTGTCATTCCTCTCGTACCCTGTTAAATTACCGCTGGGTTTTGCTTCAAACGCAGGAGCATCGAAACCGGAGATTTTCCCATCCATTCCCATTCGTACTTTTTGCATTTCCATCGCAGCCCAATCAGACAAGAGCCTATTATTATCATTTGATCGACTGCAACCCCTTTTTTACCGGATGATCGAATTGATTTTCCTATTATCACAGAATAAGGACAACCATGCCATCAGAAATACCGGCCACCGTTGTTATCAGCGGCACTGGCCTTTGGACCCCGGAATATACCATCACCAACGAAGAGCTTGTGACGTCATATAATGCATGGGCCGACAAGTACAATATGGAACATGCCGCTGCAATTCAGGCCGGTGATCTTGAGGCCATGCAAAAATCTTCGGTGGAATTTATTCTCAAGGCCTCGGGCATCAAGCAGCGTTATGTTTACGTCAAAGAGGGCATTCTGGATATTGAACGCATGCGTCCCGCCATACCCGAGCGCCCGGAAGATTCGCTTTCCAACCAGGCGGAGATCGCCGTTCATGCGGCCCGGGACGCCATGAAGGCCGCCAATAAAACCGCCGCCGACATTGACGCGGTTGTCGTCTCCTGCGCTTACACCCAGCGCGCCTATCCCGCCATTGCCATCGAGGTGCAAAACGAACTGGGGATCCGGGGATTCGGCTTCGACATGCTGGTGGCCTGCTCGGCAGCCACCTTTGCCCTGCAGCGGGGATATGAGATGGTGGCCGCCGGAACCGCACGCTGCGTCCTGCTGATCAATCCGGAGCTGATATCCTCCCAGGTCGATTATTGCAACCGCGACAGCCATTTTATCTTTGGCGATGTCGCAACCGCCACCATCGTGGAGCGGGCCGACACCTGCACGTCGCTTCACAGCTACGATATTCTCGGCACAAAGGCGATGACCCAGTTTTCCAGCAACGTCAGGTCCAATTTCGGGATCCTCAGCCGCGCCAGCGATGTGGACCCCTTCAGTGCGGACAAGCTTTTCCATCAAAACGGACGCAAGGTTTACAAGGAGGTCTGCCCCATGGCGGAACAGCATCTCCGGTGTCACCTGGAAAGCCTGGGATTGACCGTCCCGCAAGTCCGGCGTTTCTGGCTGCACCAGGCCAACATCAACATGAACGCCCTGATCTCGAACAGACTGTTTGGAAGGGAAGCCGGCATGGACCTGGCGCCCGTCGTTCTGGATCGGTATGCCAACACGGCTTCCGCGGGTTCGATCATCGCCTTTCACCTATACAACCAGGACCTTGCTAGCGGCGACATCGGCGTGATCTGCTCTTTCGGTGCCGGATACTCCATCGGCAGCCTGATCGTACGCAAGCGATAGTGCAAAAACATTCATCAAGAAGTAATGAGAGATTCCCTTGCTGAATCCGAATCCTGAATATATTCGAGAATTAATCGAAGTCATCAACGCCAGTCCCTTTCCGGATCACATGGCGATGCGACTGTTGGAAGTCGCACTGGACAAGGCCGTTCTGGAACTGAACAGGCCCGCTGCCATCTTCAGGCTTATGGTATTGTTCATGGGGGCGTGCTGGCCACCCTGATCGATACGGCGACGTTCTGGGCGGTTTACATGCGGATTCCGGAGGAAGCGGGCCTGGTGAATATCGATCTGAAGCTGAATTACCTGAAACCCGTCGAAAGCGGGTTGTTGATCGCAGAGGGCCGCGCCATCCGATCGGGGAATTCAATCAGCTATGCCGAAACAAATGTATTGAATGAAAAGCGGGAACTGATTGCCCATGGCACGTCGACCTTGATGACGCTGCCCGGGAAAGGGCTGAAACTGCATTCCCGCAAGTTTCTGGATAAATAGGGCTCAATGGCGGAGATTTCATTTCACGTCGGACTTCAGATATCCTGAAGCACTTTCTTCAGATAGATCACGGCGGGCTTGGTGTTCAGATATCCCAGAACCTGATAGGCCCGGCGATCGTCGATCAGTCGCCGCACCCGGCTTTTCGGATCCATGAAATCGCCGAAAACCAGGGCATGGGTGGGACAGGTCTGCACGCAGGCCGGAACCACTTCGCCGTCGCGGATCTTGCGCTTTTCATTTTTGGCGGCATCATGGCCGTCCTTGATCCGCTGAACGCAGAAAGAGCATTTTTCCATGACGCCCTTGCTGCGGACCGTCACATCCGGATTGAGCTGCAGGGGAAGCGGCTCCGGCCTTTCCCAGTCCAGCCAGTTGAATCGCCGGACCTTGTAGGGGCAGTTCTGGGCGCAGAAGCGCGTGCCGATGCAGCGGTTGTAAATCTGGTTGTTCAGGCCTTCCTTGCTGTGATGGGGCGCATAGACCGGACATACCGCCTCGCAGGGCGCATTGTCGCAGTGCTGGCACATCATGGGCAGAAAGATGATTTTTCGTTCGTCTTCCGGATCCAGGTATCGCTCGATCCGCAGCCAGGCCATTTCGCGGCCGGCAAGAATCTGTTTTTCACCCACCATGCCGATGTTGTTCTCCGCATAGCAGGCAACGGCACAGGCCCCGCATCCGATGCAGCGATCCAGATCCACGGCCATTCCCCACCGGTAATCCGCGTGCGGATGCGCGGGATAAATGTCCCGTTTGGCGTCATAACCTTCGGGCAGCGGCAGGGTGAAGCGGAAATTCCCACATCCCGAGCCCTTTCTCATCATGGGCAGCAGGCTGCTGAAAGGGTTTTGAGGGCTGTGGCAAGGGCGATCTTTCGGCCATGCTGAAACCGGCTGCCGTCCACATGCGCCAGTTCCTGCTGCTCTGCCCGGCAACTCCGGCAGCCGAAACGGAAACCAGGTAAGAAGGGCCGCCGCTGGCAGGATCCACGGCAGCATCCAGCAGCGCCAAAGGATTCTGGCCCTGATGCCGTGCATAGCGGCCAAAAGCGGAATGCCCCTGTCCGATGGCCATTGCCATCACCCTGGGGTGGATGCCGGGACATTCAAAGACCGGGGCTTTTAATGTCCCGGACGCAGACCGGAGTTCAATCACATCCCCCTGTTTCCAGCCTTTGGCGGCCATGGTTTCGGGATGGACCTGAACAACGGACTGCCAGGACACCAGGGTCAGGGGATCGGGCACTTCGCAAAGCCAGGATTTGTTGGCGCCCCTGCCGTCAAAAAAACGGATGGACGGAACACCGATAAAAATCATTTCATCTTTTGGCAAAACAGCGGCCGGCCGAATGTGGCGGGACAGCAGTGCCTCGGGCAAGGCATCGGAAGACAGCCCGGGAAACGATGCAGTCGGCGGCGTTTTGAAAATGCCGCCGGCCTGAACAGCAGCGACCCAATCCTGAGTAGCTTTCGATGGCTTTTCGGGCATTCAGGCGGCCTGCGACATAAGTCTTGTAATCCGGGGCCGGCGGCTTTTCGGCAAAGGCGCAGCGCAGCAGCACATCCCCGATTGCGGGCGCCGGCGTCAGTTTGCCCATCGCCGGCTGCAGGATGCCGGTCACAGCGGTTTTGGCCTCGTAGGCATCCCAGGTTTCCAGCGGCAAGCTGAATGGGAAACACCAGATCCGAGAGCATGGCGGTTTCATCCATGAAATTGGTGAAACTGACCACGAACAATTCCTTGCGGGAGATGATTTCCGCGGCGCGGCTGGCAGGAGGCAGGGTGAAGACCGGATTGGTGTTATGAAGCAGGAGCATGCCGGCCGGCATTTTCTCAAGGCCGTCCAGAAACGCCAGAACTTCGGATCGCCTTGCCGCATGCTCGATGCGATGCCGGTTTTCAAAATCATGAAGTCCCAGTTGCGGATCCAGAACCAGATTCAACAGGACGGCAGCAAAATCTGTTTGAAGAGAACCCTCGCCCCCGGCTCCGATGCCCGTTCCCAGAACAAGGGGGGCTTTTGCATCCAGGAGACGGCTGACCAGCATTTGAAAATCGGCTTCACGAATCTCCGACAGGCGAACGACTTCCGGCAGGGTAAAGCGTTGGCAGGCTTGAGCCATGCGGTCCCGGATTGAAGCCGGCAGGCCCTGGCCCCGGCCCCGGGCAAGCAGTTCCCGGATCAACCCGTAAATCACGGCCGCTTCGCCGCCGGGCAGGCAGACCAGCCAGCGGTCGGCATTGGCGGCCGTCAGAGACTGAAAAGGGCTTACCTGAATGAAGAGCCCTTTTTTTCCGTTCTGCAGGCCGTGCATGGCTTTGAATTTTCGCGCGTATTCGACCGGCGACACCCAGGTTTCCAGAAAGTCCGCGCCAAACCCGATAAGCAGGTCCGCCCGGTCCATATGAAGTGTCGGAACAGCAGGCATGCCAAAAACGGCTTCATGAGCGGCCTTGAGCGATTCATAGGCATAGGGCTCAAAGAGAACCGGCCCATCGGACCCCCATTGCCGCAACGCCTCCTGAAACAGCGCCAGAAGGCTGTCGCCGATGATTTCGCTGAGCATCCGGACACGGTTTGGCCCCTGCCTGCCGGCCTCCAGGGCTTTTTCTGCAATCATCGCTTCGGCGGCTTCAAAGCTGATGGGTTTCCAGGCGCCGTTTTCCTGAATCATGGGCGTTTTAAGCCGGTCGGGATCATAAATGCCCTGCAGGGCCGCCTGTCCGCGCATGCAGAGCGCGCCCCGGTTGATCGGGTGATGGGGATTGCCCTCCAGCTTGATGACGCGGCCTTCGCGGTTCTTGGCCAGAACGCCGCACCCGGCCGGACATTCCCGGCAGGTGGAGGCATACCAGGTGGCCTCTCCCGGAACCATGTCGTCCGGTGCATGAACCAGGGTGTAAAAGGTTTTCTCCGGCTCCGTCGTGCATCCGGCGGCAACGGCGATGCTGCCGATGCCCGCAATTTTAAGGAAGGTTCTTCGATTCATGATGATTTCATTGGACAGCAGATGTCTTCAATCACATATTCCCAACCGTGACAGCAGATTTTCCCGAAAATCATTAAATTCATCGGAGAGTTCATCTGTAAGACGCACAAGATGATAAAACCTGTCCGTGGTGGGAGATTCTTTTTTGGCCAATTCCATATTCAACTCTGAGATACCAACAATAGTCCAGCACTCAACAAAACCGTCATTTCGGGCTTTTTGATGACTCTTCTCGGCTTCACCGATGCGATTATGGATATTCGAGTTGTCCCTGCCTCCCTTGATTTCGATAGCCACCAAGTTCCGGGCCTCGGCTTCAGTTTTGATAGGACCGTCGATTCGCGCACGGACAACAGCATTTTGGGTCATAATCGCTTCTTCCTTTAGACCAAAACTTAGCCCACAAACAGCCAGAAGTCAAGGCTCTGCGCACTGGCTAAATTCAATGCATGCGGGTAATTGGATAGCCTAGCCTTCCGGAGGCCCGTGTCATACGGGATACTGCTCGCGGTTACCGGGAAATCGGAGTTCCCATGAAATGACTTATCAGCAATAGTTTGCGAAATAGTCTTGACTATTTTGCATTAACGTGATTTATAGACAGCATGAAGCGATACCTTTACGATCCCATCAAAGGAGACTTGGGCAGAAAAATGGTCATTCTGACCGGGTCTCGCCAGATCGGGAAGACTTTTCTGGCCAAGCAGCTTCTATCGGAGTTTCAGAGGCCGCAATATCTCAATTACGATGCTATTAACGATCGACGGATATTGCTTGCCCAGTCCTGGCCGCTGAATACGGATTTTCTGGTCTTTGACGAAATCCACAAGATGAAGGCGTGGAAACCTTCTCTGAAGGGCATCTTCGACACTCGCCCCGGCAATCAGGCGATCCTGGTAACGGGAAGCGCCCGGCTGGATACGTTCCGTCAGTCCGGCGAATCTCTTGCCGGCCGTTATTTCCACTATCATTTTTACCCGTTATCGGTCCGGGAGTTGAAGGATCAAATGAACCCATTTGACGCTCTGGATCTTTTGAATCGTTTCGGCGGTTTTCCGGAACCGTTTCTTGCGGGATCGGAAGCGGGGGCATCCCGCTGGCGAAACCAGTATTATACGGATTTGGTTCGAGAAGACATCCTCGATTTCAGCCGTGTGCAGGAGATACGGTCCATCAGACTCCTTTTGGAATTGCTGCGGGACCGCGTGGGTTCCCCCCTCTCGTATACTTCCTTGGCCGTTGATCTCCAGCTTTCACCCAATACGGTCCGCAAATATGTGGAGATCCTGGAGAGTCTGTATATCATCTTTCTGATCCGGCCTTTTCATCGGAACATCGCGCGTTCTCTGCTGAAGGAACCGAAAGTCTATTTTTTTGACAGCGGTTATGTTCGGAGCGACGAAGGAGTGCGTCTTGAAAATACCTGCGCCGTAAGCCTTTTAAAGCATATTGGCTATTTACGGGATGCAACCGGTGAAAATCTGTCCCTTCATTATCTTCGCACCAAAGAGGGGAAAGAAGTGGATTTTGCCGTTTGTAAAGACGAGAAGCTTGTCCGCATAATCGAAATCAAATACGCCGATGATGCGATTTCCAGGAATCTTCGCTATTTTTCGGAAAGATTGCCCGGTGTCGAAGTCATCCAGCTTGTTCACCAGCTTCGCCATGAACAGGTCATCCAAAACATATCCGTTATATCGGCAAGCCGGTGGCTTGCCGAGCTGTCGGCATAGCCATAATGATTTCAAACAGTGGTTGACTGAATTCGATTAGGACATAGTCCCCGCCCGATCAAATACACATCGGAATTTTCGCAGAAAATCCACGGGATTATAAGAGAGCTTGGCCTTTCGAAGGCCCTCGTCATCCAGGTCCTGCTCGCGGTTTACCAGAATATCCGGATTGCCGAAACGCTCCAGAAACATCTGGTTGATGGCCTGATACACGCCCTTGTAGTCCGGGTTGCCTTTTTCAAAATGAATGACCAGGGTGTTGGCGCCGAGCATTTCGGCAATGGTATAGGCAACGATTTCGTCATTGACCAGCAGCGCGCCCCCGGATAAGTCCCTTCAAACGGGTCCAGTTTTTCAGCACTTTTTCAATCACCCGGTTTTCCGCGGACAGCATGTCGCTGGCTTCGCAGTCCCGCCAGATGCACCAGTCGGTCTGAAGCGCCAGGGCTTTTTCCGTTATTTCAGGCCCAAGCGGCTCGTACCGGTAGGCGTAACCGGCCATAAACTGGTTGAGAAGATTCTTTTTCTTGTGATACCGGTTGCCCTTCAATGAAATCAGGTCCGCAGCAGGCATACAGATAATCCCAGTGCCCGCGAAGCGGCTCGGCAAATGACCCTGCCCTCCCCAGCCCTTTCCTTCCACAATTCGGCCAGCTTCTCCGGAACGCGCGTAAACTCGGTTGGGTCCGGAAAAATGCCTGGACAAAACAGCCGGCCAGTCGGCCTCATCGCCAGTCGCCGACCGGCGCCCAGTAAACGGGCTCCGGAAATGTCTGTTGAATCCAGACCAGATCATTTTCCCAGGCCCATATCAGTCCGTATTCATCCGCCCATGCCCACAGGTTGATGAAACTGTAATCGGAAGTGGGCTGGGGGCAAACGGCCAGCACCCTGGCATAGGCTTCCTGCTGGTTAAGTCGTATGGGTTCGAACGTAAGGGACATGAGCATTCTCCTGTTTCAGACGGGTTTCACCAAATCGCATGGAAATGACAACCGCGGCGATGCAAAGGGCCAGAGCGACGGAAAAAGCCGCAACAGACCCGCTCCACAGCCAGAAAGAAACGGGTTTTCCCTTAATGCCTGCCATGAACAGCCGGTATACGGGGCCTGCTTCCAGAAGGATCACCGCGCCGATCAAAACCGAAGAAAGCATCATGAACAGCATCCCCCCGAAACTGGTCACGGACTGGGCGGGGTTCTCGGATGCAAAATCCGGAAAGGCCGCGCCCATGCCGATTCCCATGGCGATCACCGCCGGGGTCAGACAGAAAATGGTCGCCACCGAAATTCCCATCATGAGCGGTGTGACGCGAAGCAGCACATTGGTGGCAACAATGAGCGTTTCGGAGAGAACCAGCAGGGGCAGCAGATAAATCCAGAATTTTATCCATAAAAAAGACTTCAGGGTAATCGGCGAGGAACGAACGATCCAGAAGCTGCCGCCCTCCATGCTGACCGCCGGAAACGCGAAGCGGGCCACGACCGCCACCAGCACGAACCCGGCCAGGGCCATGTTGAGAAAAGAGAGGACATTTTGAAGATAGACGGTTTGAATGGGGGATTTTTCAAGCGGCAGCACCGAATAATTGTACAGGTAGATCACGATCAGGGCGCCGACCAGAAAGACCTGGGACCACTGGGTCTGGTCCCTTAAAAAAGTTTTGATCTCTTTTACGGCAAAGGATTTTACCGGGCCGGGAAGAAAGGACAGCGCCCGCTCCAGAAACGTTCCCTGGCCGCGAAACAGCCGGATCGAGGCTTCCTGGGTCTTGGAGTATCCCCTGAAATACGCCGCATTTTGCGGCCCACAGGTTCAGAAACAGCACGAAGAGCGCGCAGCTCCAGGCAAGACCCGCATGAAAGAGGGATTTTGCCCACTGGTTCTGAAGCGCGGCCTTCAGGCTGTCAAAGGCCCAGGTACTGGGAAGATACGGCGGCGAAGGGGTCCTGAGCTGTTCCATGTAGCCAAGGACGGTTGAAAACGTTTCCGGGTCCACCAGCCGCTCCGGCCTTGCCATGCGAAACGCCAGGTAAAGGACGATAAAGACGGAAAGCCCCAGAAATACCACGACGCTCTGGATCCGGGACGCCGGCAGCACCAGCACGACCCCCAGGACGATCAGGGCGCTGATGCCGGATGCCGTCAGGCAGAGCGGCACCAGCGCCAGCAGAATGTCCGCATAGAAAAACAGCCCGGGCCGGTAAACGGTGCCGTATGCCGCCAGCACCGGCAGGGTAAAGACCACCACCATCCAGGCGCTGTCCACGGTGCTTTCAATCCACCGGGCCAGAAACAGGGTTTCCACGGGAACCGGCAGGGCGTGAACCAGATTCAGGTCCTTGCTGAGGTAGAGCTTGGACAGGGCCGTTAAGATGGCGCTGAAAACAAGCAGCGAAAAGCATGTGACCAGCACGATCGAAAGGAGTTTATAGGCCAGGATGTCTCCGATTTCCTCGGACTTTTGAAAATAGGCCAGAAGCCTTCGGGAAACCAGATAAATTCCGGCCCAGAACCCCAGGCCCATTGCCGCGAACACCCCGCTCCGGAGGATGCGCCGGGGATCGCCGTGCCCATGGGTCAATGACCACCATCGGGGTTTGAGAAGATGCAGGGTCTGCCGGATCATGACCATATCACTCCTGGGTGATTTCAAAAAACACCTGCTCCAGGTCCGCATCCCCGTTCTGAATATGCTGCTGGAGATCCTGGAGCGTGCCGATCACCATCAGCCTGCCCTTGTGAATGATGGCGATCCGGTCGCAGACCTCCTCGGCCAGCCGGAGGGTGTGCGTGGACATGAACACGGTGGTGCCGTTTTCGCCAGGGTCCGGAACAGCTCCTTCACCATCTTGATTCCCCGGGGATCCAGGCCGACCATGGGTTCATCCACGATGAGCACCTGAGGTTCGTGAAGCAGGGCCGCGCACATGATCAGGCGCTGCTTCATGCCGTGCGAGAAAGCCTCTATCAGTTCGTTGGCCCGGTCCAACAGGGAAAACCGGCCGAGAAGTTCCCGGGATTTTTCCGCAAAAGCCTGCTTGCCGACATTGTAAAGACCGGCGGTGAACTGCAGAAATTCCATGGCCGTCAGTTTCTCATATAAAAACGGCCGGTCCGGAATCAGACCGATTTTCAGCTTGGCGCGGACCGGCTCTTTTGCCATATCCACGCCGTCGATAAAAACCGATCCTTTCGTGGGCGACAGGAGACCCGCCATCATCTTGATGGTGGTGGTCTTGCCCGCGCCGTTGGGCCCGATGAATCCGAACACCTCGCCGGGCTGCACATGAAGGTTGACATCGCTGACGGCAACGGTGCCGCCATAGGTTTTGGACAGATGAACGAGGCGGATCATTGCTGCTCCAGGATGGAAATGCCGATGTTTCCGATGGCGCCCAGAATCTCCAACTGATTCTCCGGATTGCCGCTGGCTCGAGGCTGATATGGGTGACATCCGCCGGAATCTGGTTCATCAGCGAATCCACCGTGATCCACTTTCCCAGAAAAACCGAATTCCAGGCGTGATAATAAAACCGGCCCCGAAGATGCACCAGCCCGGACTCGATCCGGGCCGGAATTCCCGCAGCCCTGGCAAAGGCCGCAAACAGAACCGCGTGTTCATTGCAGTCGCCCACGCGGTTTTCAAGGGTCTCCAGGGCATTGGGCACCGAAAGCACCGGACGTTTTTCGATATTCTGGAAAATCCATTCCAGTGATTTTTTGAATCCGGACCAGGGGCGTGTCCTTTTCGGAGATGATTTGCCATAGCTGTTTTAAAATCAAGGGATGATCGGACTGAATGAGCGCTGACGGCTCCAGAAACACGGCGGGTTCGGCAAAATAATTATCCGAAAGCCCGGAAAGCGCTTCTCTGGAAAGGGTCAGGATGCCGTTGTCAAAGCGCTGCCTTTCGGTGCTGATGATTTCAACGCCGGTGATCCGAAGGACCAGGCGGCTCAGTTTTTCCGGCATCCGCAATCACCTGGTCCGCCGGAACGG
Source organism: uncultured delta proteobacterium (assembly GCA_963845015.1). Taxonomy (GTDB): domain Bacteria; phylum Desulfobacterota; class Desulfobacteria; order Desulfobacterales; family Desulfatirhabdiaceae; genus RAAP-1. The sequence continues at coordinate 72,558 of CAWJRD010000041.1, read as the reverse complement.
AAACCAGCCGGGTCAGATCCTCTCCGGCAGCCAGACCCGAATCCTTTGCTTCTTCAGCCGATATTTTTTTAAGGGTAATTCCCATCACCCCTTCTTCCCGAAGCACGCTGCCGTCCGTATCGATCCAGGCGGTCTGACGGCTTCCCATGACCTCAACCGATACTTTGCGGGCCGCCTGCCATGCCCCCATGATTTCAATCCGGTCCGTACCCAAAGCCGTGATTCTGACCGGCTGCGGGGTCATTGTCAAGGGGTCGAACACCGAAAGCGTCAGGGACTGGTTTTCGGAAAGACCGGCTCTGCCCGCGGCATCCCATAGCGCCGCGGACAGATAGACCGGGGACTGCAATGAAAGGGTGAGGGGCCGGCCATTGGCGTCAAGGACAAGGGATGCCCCCTGAACCTGTCCGCTGACGGCAGAATTGGAACAGCCCGGATTTTATTTCCGCCCGGAATGACGACAGGGAAAAATCCGCGTTCAGCACCCCCTGCGTGTCAAGGTGAATATCCTGAACCATTCCCATGGTGTTCAGCCGCATCACCGTTGTTTCAGAAATTGCGGCCCCTTCCGCCATTGGTGAGATTTTCCGGTGAGACACCCCGATTTTCAAGGATTTCTGGTAGATTCCCATCCAGGTTTCGGATTCCGGAATCGTGCCTTTCGGCGCGCTGACCGGTACTTCGGCCGATTGAAACCAGTCCATGCGAACGGCCAGAAGCGCCATAAAGATCATGCCGCTTACAAGCGTCGCCATTGCCGGTAACGATATGGTTTTGAAGACGGATTTCATATTCTCGCTGAAAAATCCCCCTCGATCCCCTTTTTCAAAGGGGGAAGACATCTTTTCATTGTCGAGAGTGGCAGTCCTGAGTAATTCATGATTGTCTGCAAAGCGTTAACTGTGACCTCCGGAGCCGGAATGCCTAAGGCGCTTTGGGCTGGGCCAGAGACTTCACGCCCATCGTGTTGATGAGCTGATTGATATCCGTGGTTTTTAAATTCATGCCGCCTTCGGATACCGGCAGGAGCGCAATCCGTTTTCCCTGAAGGGATTCGGCGATTTTCAGCTTGACCAGGGCTGCGCCGCCGGAGCCGGCCATGGCGCGGTTCATTTCCTGAATGCCCTTGGCTTCGGTGATGCCTTCGGTTTTGATGGCTTCAGCCAGCAGGCCCTGTTTTTCAAAATACACATCGGCCTCGATCTTGGCTTTCAGATACTCGCCGTCGGCGTCGGCAACCAGCTTGTTCACCTCGCCCCTGGCATCTTCAAGTTTTCGTTTGTATTCCTCGGCCGTGGCCCGCTGGGCGGATTTGTGTCTTTCAACACGCTGATCCGCAATTTTCTTGTCTTCAATGGCTTTCTGGTATTCGGGATTGAAGCGATAGTCCTTGGTCAGGACTTTTTCAACAACGATTCCCATGGGCCCCAGCATGGCCTGCAGGACATCCTTGGCTTTCTGGGCCTGATGCTCCCTGCGCTCCGCCACATAGAATTCTTCGGTCTTCAGCTCTCCAAAGATATCCCGGGGTTTGCTCCTGGCAATGGTTCGAACGATTTTGTCCCGAAGGGTCGCATTGTCCGGCGCCACAAACTGCAGGATATAGGAAGCTTTTTCCGGATCGATCCGGAAGGCCACGATCACATCCAGGCTGATATCATTGCCGTCTATGGTTTTAAACAGCAGGTCATCCCGGGTTTTACGGTCCCCGCTGGTTTTATCAAGTGTCATTTCCAGGTTCTGGAGTTTGATGTCAAAGGTGCTCCAGTCATTGACAAAGGGAAGAAAAAAATAGGTGGACCCGGGCGCATAGACCTTGTCTTCCACGCCTTTGGGCTGAAAGAGCCCAAGCTTCACGGTCCGGACGCCGACTTCGGTTTCACCGGTCGTATGCGGAACACACCCGCCGAAACCCAGAACACACGACAGATAGCAGCGTAATCAAGCGAATGATTTTCATTCCGGACCTCCCTTGGGGACATCAAACAGCTTCAATGACTTGTTCAAATCCAGCGGATTAAAGCCGGAGGGACCGTCGCTGGGCAGAATAATCATATCCAGCCCGCTCAGCACTTCGGCCATTTTCAATCCCACCATGCGTTCCGCGCCCACGCCTTTCATGGCGTCGTTTTTCAGACGGATTTTCTCAGCTTCGGCCATTTTCACCAGAAGGTTGGCCTCTGCATTTTTTTTCCGCGCATACAGATCCCTTTCCGCCAGCTTCAGTGTCACATAGGCCTTGCCTTTTTCCATTTCAACATCCACCATCACCTTGCCTTCCTGCTCGACCTTTTTGAGTCCGGCCTCCTCGGTCGCTGCCCGGGCTTCGGCCTGGTTCTTGAAGACAAGCTGGTCTTTGAGTTTTTTTTCTTCGATATTTTTCTGAATCTCCGGGCTGTAATTAAAATACCGCACCATCACATGTTCAATCTGAATCCCTTTCTGGTTGATCTCCTGATTCAGCATGGCTTTGGCGGCATCGGCTTTTTTGGCCCGAAGCGGGCTGTTGTAAAATTCCTCGGTGGTCAGCTCGCCAAGGGAAGCTTTTAAAATGGGTTCGGCCTTGGGGATGATGCCGTTGTCCTCATAAAGAATTCCGGGTCCGATCTGGGTGAATACCTGGTAGGGATCCACAATGCGGTACAAAATGGACACATCCACATCCACGAAAAAACCATCGGAGGTTTGAATGTGAACGGCCTTTAGATGCCGGGACCCTCTGGCCGCGGTCTGGGGAGAGTTGGTCAGCTCCAGAACCTGGATGTCCTTGGGCAGAACGTACATCTGCTGAAAGCCGAAAGGAAGGATGAAATTCAGCCCCGAGGGATAGATATCCTTATGAACCCCGCGTTCCATGCCGATCCGGACCACCTTGATGCCGAATTCGTTGGGTTTGATGTAAACAAAAAACATTTGAAAAGCGACAACCAGCACGATCAGCAGCCCGAAGGCATATTTATACTTTTTGAGACCGGACAAATCGGGCTGAATCCGCGCGCTTTTCAGGCGGTTGACAAGATCGATGATATTGGCCGGAGGGGATGTTTCCATACCGGTATGCTCCTTAAATAGTCAGATGCCTCCGGCAAAGCCGAAGGATTGAAATTATGATGATGATTTATTGATAAATAAATGCTATTTATACATAATCTTTATGGCCTTTATGAGTCAACCGGATTACCATTTCACAACCGGGGTATTTACACATGATTGGAATTATTGGTTCTGGATTGGACAGTATGATCGTGACGCGATCGGTTCGGGAAAAAATACCCGGCGTGGATGTGCTGTGTTTCGGCGACAACCTGCGCATTTTTCCGGCAGCCGCCTTCAATCCGGACGAAATGATACAACATGCCGTTCAAAACACGGCGCTTCTGATCGGGCTCGGGGCAAGACTTGATCCTGATTGCCTCTCATACGCTTTCCTGCATTGCCGGAGCCGCAATGGCAGCAGGATGCGCCGGTGTTCCGGTTCTGGACATCATCACCCCGTCGGTGAACCGGGCAGTCCTCAGATCCCGCTACCGCCGCATCGGCATTATCGGAAGCCGTGCGGTGATCGAAAGCCGCCGCTATCCGGAGAAAATCCGGGAACAATGTCCCGAAGCCGGCATTTATTCCGCATCCTGTCCGCTGCTGATTCCCCTTATCGAAGAAGGGTGGCTGAAAAAACCGGTAACCGCCATGATCGTCAAAAAATACCTGATTCCCTTGAAGACCCGCCAGATAGACACGCTCATTCTGGCCAGCACCCCCTATGCGCTTCTGTCGACCGTGATTCAGCGGAAAATCGGCAAACAGGCCCAGGTGATCGACGGGGCCGATGCGCTGGCGGAAACAGCGGCAGCATATCTGGATGCGCATCCGGATGTTGCGGCGCAAATGCAGCGAAACGGCAGGCTGCGGGTGATGCTGTCATGGCCTTCAACGTTTCTTGAAAAACAGGCCAAAGACATCCTGAACACCCCGGCTATCGAAATCGCAAGGCCATAGCGTGCATGGTCCTGTTTCTTCAGGGGTTTTCCCGTGCCTTGCGGAATTTTTCAAGCTGCTTTTCAAAATAGCTCCGATCTCCGGTTGCCGAAAGCAGCGCTTTTTCACCGATATAAATCGCCTCCTCAATCTGACCGTTGCGATACAGGCATTCCGCAAACGTATCCAGGATCTGGGAGGAGGGCTTCAATTCCGCGGCCCTTGCGGCAAGAAGCACGGCGCGCCGGGGATTGCGGAATGCCTCATCTTCACTGGTGGCCAGAATCCAGGCCAGGTTGTTCAGCGCTGAAAAATTATCCGGCTGCAGCAAAATCGCCTTTTCATAGGCCTGTTGCGCCATCTCGAATTTTTCGCGAAGCACATAGCTGTCTCCCAGAACATTATATGAAACCGGATTGTTCGGATTTTTTTCAATTTCCCTCAGCAGAACTTGTTCGAAAAGATGGGCATTCAGTTTCTTGCCGGTATCGCCCCAGTTCAGGGTATACCCCAGCGCACCGATCAAAAGGATTCCCGCCAGGTAAATGGCGATGCTCCTGCGGATTTTCCGGTCCTGCCGGCTGATCCAGGAGCGGTCTGCTTCGCATTTTCGCAAAAAATGGATTCTTTCCGAAATGCTGAAATGGTGCCAGTTGGGCTTATTTGCCGGCTGGCCGCTGGTCATCGCAATTTTCTCCAGCGTCGTGACCAGCGGCAGAGAGCTGTTGAAAAGGGTAAATACAAAGGCGTCCGCCTGGCGCTCGAAATTTCGCATGAAATAGCCGAAAATATACCGAAAATAGATTAAAAACGAGAGCACTGCGCCCAGACTGAAAAAAGCCGATGTTGCGGTCGACTGTCTTCCCTGAACCTGTTCCATCAGCGGGTAGAGCTGCGGAATATAGAGGATGGCAATCAGAATGACATCAAACAGGGTATAGGAAATGAGCATGTATCCGGCAAAGAAAAAAAGATAAAACTGAAGATGCTTTTTGCGGACATGACCGATTTCATGGGCCACAACCGCGTCCACCTCTTCGGGGCTGAGGTACTCCAGCAGGGCTTCGGTGATCATCAGATACCGGAATGGCCTGATCAGCCCCATGACCCCTGCCGTAATCATCCGGCCACCCAGAATCGGCCAGTACACGATATTGGCAAAAGTAAACCCGGCGCGCCTGCTCAGGTTTTCAATCCGCTGCCGAACGGGCCCCGGCTCAAGAGGTCTGCACCGCCAGAATTTTTGAATCATGGCCGGCCCCATCAGCGCGACGGCAAGCAGGAAAAAGAGAAAAAACAGGATCTGGCCCGTGGAGGTTTCCAGCAGTTTTTTGGGCAGCTCGAAAGGAAGGGCCTGCAGGATATCGGATGCGCCGGAAATCAGCAGCCATGGCAACACCACGGGAATGCTGAAGGAAATCTGCGACGAAACATAAGCGCGAAGGGAAATTCCGTTGTCGGTAGAGTTTATCATAGGGGAACCAGGCGCAGATCCAGACGATGACCATGTAAAGAAGAAAAAGACAGAGGCAGATCAGGGCTTCAATCGTTGGAAAGCTCGATACAAAGGGAAGCCGGGCGGTAAATACGGTCAGGTTCAGGCCATAGATGCTGAAGGTGAAAAAACCGATTGCCAGAATCGCATGCCGGGTCAGGGCGGAACTGAACCGGTGATCCAGTTGCGATAAAACTCTCCCGCCCGATCCGCTTTTCAATTCTGCGAAACTGGATCCGGGTGAAGGCGGCAAAAACCATGATCAGAAACAGCGCCAGCATTGCGGCGTCCATTCCCTGGAAATAAGGCTGATCCGGCGGGTAATACGTCGTATAGATCAGAAGGGCGATGATCAGATAAATGAAGTTTGCAAACACAATCAGCCTTTCCGGCGGTCAGGGGGAGAATAATAGCGCTCTTTTTCGCTGTAAATGCATCCGCAATACTGCTGGCGATACATGCCCAGGCGTTTGGAAGTTTCGATGCCGTACTTCCACCCGCTTCGAAAATCCCGGTAATAAAAGGGAATGCCGACGGTTTTTCCCACGGATTCGCCGATGGCCCGGATCATCTCATGGTTCTGGAATCTGCTGTACAACAAAGAGGATGAAAACGAATCGAATTTTCCTTTTCTGGCCATAAGGGCCGTGGTTTTCAGCCGGTCATGATAACAGATCTCGCATCGGCTGGATTCCCGGAAAACAGCCCGCTGCAAAAAGCCTTCCAGGTCGTAGCCATCCTGAAAGATGACCTTTAAATCAATCGATTCGGCAAAGGCAGCCAAGGTTTCCTGACGTTTGAGGCATTCGGTATAGGGATGGATGTTGTGGCGGTAAAAAAAACCCATCACCTCAACGCCGTCATTTCGCAGCGTTTCGACGGGATAAATGGCGCAGGGCGCGCAGCAGGTATGAAGCAGCAGCCTCATCACTGTCGTTCTCCGAAAATCGCCGTGCCGATCCGGACCAGGGTGGCCCCTTCTTCGATGGCCGCCTCAAAGTCTCCGGTCATTCCCATGGAAAGCTCATCCAGGCGGATGCCGCTGATTCCCGGTTTGTTCAGCGTATCCCGAAGCTCCCGAAGCCCCCTGAAATAAGGGCGAACTCTTTCGGGTTCATCAAAAAAAGGCGGAATCACCATCATCCCCCGTACCGAAATATTGGGAAAGGCGGCAAGGCTTCGAATCAGCGTATCCGCCGATTCCGCGTCAATCCCGGATTTGGAGGCTTCTTTACCCATATTGACCTGAATCAGGATTTTCTGAACCTTTCCGATTTTCCGGGCTTCCCGGTCCAGCTCCGTTGCCAGGCGAAGCGAGTCGACCGTATGAATGAGATCAAAGAGTTTGACGGCGTATTTGGCCTTGTTGGTTTGAAGATGGCCGATAAAATGCCAGGAAACCGGGTATTCCGCCAGCGCCCCGCACTTTTCCCTTGCTTCCTGAATATAGTTTTCCCCGAAAAGGCCAGCCCCTGCCTGAATGGCCAGCAGAACGGTTTCAGCGCTCATGGTTTTGGTGACGCAAACCAGGCGGACGGCGCCGGGGTCTCTGCCGCACCGGGTGCAGGTTTCCGCGATCCGCTGCCGGACAGCCTTCAGATTCCGGGCGATTTCAAGATTCAATTGGCCTTCATCCTTCATTTTTCATGCGAAGCCCTTCAAAGCCGCGGACTCCGGGCCTGAATTCGACGATCCCTTCCCGGACCAGGCACTCCACGACCTCGCAAACCGGAAGCCCCACCACATTGCTGTAGGATCCATGAATATGTTTGATCATGAAGGCGCCCAGGCCCTGGGCCGCATAGGCGCCGGCCTTGTCAAATGGCTCGCTCGTATGGACATACCACTCGATTTCATCCGGCGTCAGGATCTTGAAGCGGACATCGGTCGACACGACTTCCGCATAGTGGCGGTTTGCCGCAAGGCGGCACAGGGAGAATCCCGTCAGCACCCGATGCACCCTGCCGCTTAAAGTATTCAGCATGGCGCGGGCTTCGGCTTTGGAAGCGGGCTTGCCGAGGATGGTATCGTCAACCACCACAATGGTGTCCGCACCGATCACCCAGCTGTGGGGATGCTGCTCCGAAACGACCCTGGCCTTGGCCTGCGCCAGGATGCGAACAAAATCTTCCGGACTTGTCTCGGGGATGGCGGACTCATCAAAACTGCTGGGAATGACGGTAAACGCCACGCCGGCCTGTTTCAGCAGATACCGCCGGCGGGGCGACTTGGATGCCAGAATGAGAAATGGGGAATCAGTCGATTGGGTCATGGAGATAATGAGGCAGTCTTTCTTTTACAAATCCAGTTTTTTTCTGAGATTGATAAAATTGCTTCGGTCAAACCCGAGGGTTTTGAAAAAGGACAGTAAATCCGTCGAATCCCATCGCACCGTTGTATAGATATCTTTTATGCCCTGGAACTTGCAATATTTGAATCCTTCTTCCGCCAGTCTTTCGCCGATCCGCTGCCCCATGAACCGGGGATGGACCCCCAAAAGGGATATCCATGCACTGCGTTTGATGCCGAAAAAACCCGAAAGAATGGAGATAATCAGATATCCAACGACCTGGCCTTGCAATTCCGCCACAAAACTGGCGTCTTCGGTCCTCCCGGACTGATCCACGATCATGCGCTTGAAATCATATTCCGCGGGAACATTGGTGATGGCTGCGCTGATCCGGTTGATATCATCGGCATCTTCCGGCCTTAATCGTCTGATGATACAATTTTCCACTGATGTCTCCTGTCAAAAAGGAATTGTTAATCAATTCGAACGATTTTAACATGATGACCGACCCAGTCGGGCGGCAGATAAACCCTTCCGCTGTTGCCGCTGGACTTGACTTCTTTTTCGAGCATTTCTTCGCCGAAAATTTCAAACTTCACCTTGCTTCTGGCGGGTTCAGAAATCGTTTCTCCGTTATGTGAGCTGGTATCATTCGGCATTGTCAAAACCTTTTAATAAGTATTCAGGTGTTTAGGCTGAAGGATATCTTCTTTCTCTGCGCCCCTGCGGCCGCACTCCCTGCCGGCACCAGTGATGCGCTCTAAAACTGCTTGATAAAATCCATGGCACCCTCAATACAAGACAGATGAAATAAATTATTAATCAAAATAACATGTTAAATATTCATCGTCAAGATGGAGAATACCCTCTTCGGTTCACCTCGTCTTTCAGGAACTGAAAAACCTCGGCACCGGTCAGGGATGGTTTTTCAGCGCCATTCATGACCTCCAGATACCCTTCCAACTTGATGCGATCGAAACTGCCGATGGGGGACAGCACCGCAAAAAGCTCTGTTGTGAATCAGGTTGTAACAGACAATGGGACCGAACACGATTTCGCCGGTTTCCTTCTGGGTAACCGCGCCGATGATCCGGTGGTGATCGACCATGAATGCTTTCGGGGCGGGCTGATAGCCCAGAAGTTCGGCAAACAGATCCAGGCATTCCTGAACGCCTTCGGCATATCCATGTTCCAGTGATCCGGCGCCGTCAGCGGCAATCGCTTCAATCTCTTCAGCAGAGAACGACAGATTCAGCCGGGAAATACATTCGTGCTGAACCGTTTTGACGGAATCCGCCTTTTTACTGACCACGACATCACTGTCATTTAATATTTTTATGGCATTTCGGATATTGACCATTTCCTTGACCGTGGGACTTTTTCGCATGGCAATATCGGAAACCGTGGTCTTGTAAAATGGCAGATCGTTATCCAGAACCAGAATATGGGCTTTTCCAGAACCTTCCGGAGGAAGATAAAGATCCAGATCCCGTTCCCTGTGGTGGCGATACTCAGCCATTTCCAGAAGCACGCGAAAAAGTCCCTTGTCCACCTTTTGCTCGGTTCCCGGATGGCCCGATCGTAGCAAGAATTTTTTCGGTCAGCCGGTCAATCTGAATTTTTTTCAGAAGTTCCTGTTTGAATCCCATCACAGTCCCCTTTCGCGACCAACCGTGAAAATGAAGGCAGAAGTCAGAATAACAGCGGTTTAATCATTTTCATGTAACTTCTGTCATCTGTCCTCTGCCGTCTGTCTTCTGATTCCTATCCCTCGTAAATGACAGCCAGAATGGTGGCTTTTCCGCTTTTGGCGGCAATCAGATGCGGTGTGGTCGACAGATAATAGACGCTGTCCCCTGCTTCCAGTTCAAAAGCATCGCTGCCGATCTTCAGGGACACCACCCCATCCAGCACATAGATGAACTCCTCCCCTTCGTGAACGGACATATCCGCATCCGGATTTACTTCCAGTTGAACAATGAGGGATTCCATGTGCCGGCCTTTGACTTCCGGCGCCAGGCTTTTGTATAAATAGACGGGTTTCTGGTCTCTATAGGAAGTGGAACGGGAGACGGTTTTACGTTCGTTTTTCCGCGTAACCGAATAAAGCTTGCTGCCGACTCCGGAAACGATTCTGCCAAAGGCGCTGTCCAATGCCTTGGACAGTTTGATGATGGTTCCGAGCTGGGGCTGAAACCGGTTGGCTTCGATATCGGAAAGCGCTTCCACATCAAAGCCGGTCAGTTTGGACAGATCTTGCAGCGAAATGCCTTTTTCTTCCCGGATGGTTTTGATTCTGACGCCGATCTCTTCAACGCTGAGCGATGCCGGCGCAGAGATGTCGCCGGTCAAGTCTTCAAAATAATCCACGTTAATGTGTGGTTTTTGTACTGCAGTGTCCATGCTGTTCTCCTTAACATATGGTTTTAATTAAATTGATGAATATAAAAGTCAAAATTAAGATGCTTTGTAAAAATTCAGATCAAGGCGAGCAAATCCTGAAGTGAGGCGTACTACTGGTACGCCGCAATGACGAAGGATGAAGCTCGACGCAGATACTTTTTACGAAGTTCAGCACTATAATGCGCCGATGTGCCTGGCAATCACCAGTCTCTGAATCTCGGAAGTGCCTTCGCCGATTTCCAGAAGCTTTTGGTCCCGGTAGAATCTTTCTACATCAAATTCCTGCATCAGTCCATACCCGCCATGCAGTTGAACGGCGTGATTGGCGCAGTTGTGCATGACTTCCGAACAATGGAGTTTGGCCATGGCCGCTTCCTTGGAAAACGGCAGGTTGTTGTCCCGAAGCCAGCAGGCTTTATACAGCAGGAGCCTGGCGCATTCGATTTCCAGCGCCATGTCCGCCATCTTGAATGCATTCACCTGAAATGAGGCAATGGGTTTTCCAAACTGCTCCCGTTCCTTGGAATATTTCAGCGCCATGTCAAAGCACCCCTGAGCCCCGCCAAGCCCCATGGCGCCAATGGAAAGCCGCCCGCCATCCAGCGTTTTCATCATCTGGTGAAACCCGTGGCCCCGCTCTCCCAGAAGGTTTTCCTTGGGAACACGGCAATCTTCAAAAAACAGGGAGCTCGTGTTGGATGCCCGCCACATCATTTTATCGTGCATTTCATGGGTGACATACCCTTTTGTTCCGGATTCCACAAGGATGCAGGACAGCTCCGGCTTTCCATCGCCGCGGGTTCCGGTTTTGCAAAGGACGGTAACCCCTGCGCTGACCCGTGTCGAGGCATTGGTGATAAATATCTTGCTGCCGTTAATGACCCATTCATCCCCGTCCAGTACGGCATTGGTTTTGGAATTGGCCGCATCGGAGCCGGCATTGGCTTCGGTCAGCCCGAATCCCCACAGGGCTTCTCCGCTGCAGAGCTTGGGAAGGTATTTTTTCTTCTGCGCTTCGTTTCCGAAATAATACAGCGGACCGATTCCCAGGGAATTTTCCGCTGCAATGGTTGCCGCGTGGGAGCCGTCCACGCGGGCGATTTCTTCGGTGGCGATGATGTAGGACAGATAATCCATTCCCTGTCCGCCGTATTCCTCCGAGACAAAAACACCGAAAAGGCCCAGTTCGGCCATTTTCTGCAGGGTGTCATACGAGAATTCTTCTTTCTTATCAAGCTCCTTGGCAACCGGTTTAATCTCTTTCTCGGCAAATTTTCGAACCGAGTCCCGCAGGATCTCGTGATCAACGGAAAGTGTAAAATCCATACCATAGCTCCTTGTGATGATGAGAAAAAATATAAAAACAAGAGACAAGCAGTCCGTGCAACCGTTATTCCTTTTCTTTACATTCCGGAGTCAAAAAAAGTCAATACTATTCGCGCCGAACGCATCTCAACAGATCGGTTTATTGCAAGTTTTTGCCTCGGAAGGTTTGCGAAAGGCCCGGATTTATCCATACAGGAGGAACATGCATGACCCAGGAAGGGATGTTCGACTTCGACTACATTGTGATCGGCTCCGGCTTCGGCGGCAGTGTTTCCGCGCTGCGACTATCCGAAAAAGGGTATAAGGTGGCTGTCCTGGAAAAAGGCAAGCGCTGGAAAAAAGAAGATTTTCCAAAGACCAACTGGAACATCCGAAAATTTATGTGGATGCCGGCCCTCGGCTGCTACGGCTATCAGATGCTCACTCAGCTCAAACATGTACTGATCCTCCACGGCGGCGGCGTCGGCGGCGGCAGCCTGGTTTATGCCAACCAACTGCTTGTTCCGCCGGACAAGGTTTTCGAACGCCCGGAATGGGGGATAACAGACTGCAAGGCCGCGCTATCGCCGCACTACGAAACCGCCAAAAAAATGCTGGGCGCCAACCCCAGCCCCCAGATCGGCATTGCCGACAAATACCTTCGGGAAGTCGGCATCGAATTGCGGGGAAAGGACACCTTTCATAAAAATGATGTGGGCATTTTTTTCGGCACCCCGATAGAACGGTTCCGGACCCCTATTTCGACGGCAAAGGGCCTGAACGCACGGGATGCACTTTTTGCGGCGCTTGTATGGTGGGCTGTCCGGTGGGCGCCAAAAACACGCTCGACAGAAACTACCTGTATCTGGCGGAAGGTCTGGGAGCCGAGGTTATTCCGGAAACCGAGGTCATCGGTGTCAAGCCCTGGGGCGGCGGATATGAAGTCATCACCCGAAAATCCACCGGACTGCGTCATCCCGAAAAAACCTATCGCGCCGGCGGGGTGGTATTTAGCGGGGGCGTTATGGGTTCCGTTAAACTGCTGATGAAATGCAGGCAGGAAGGGTTGCTTCCCCTTATTTCCAGTCAGCTCGGCAATTATATCCGCACCAATTCCGAAGCGCTTCTGGGTGTGAAATCAAACGATAAATCCATCGACTGGAACGATCAGATTGCCATCACGTCCGGCATTTATGCAGACGACACGACCCACATTGAGATGGTGCGCTTTAACAAAGGCTCCGATGCGCTGTTTACCATCTGCACGCTGCTGACGGATGGGGGCGGCAATCTCCCGCGCGCCTTTCGGTATCTGGGAAATATTGTCAACCATCCGATCAAGTTCGCAAAGCTCCTGTGGCCGTTTGGCATGGCGTCAAAGACAACCGTCGTTCTGGTCATGCAGACGGATGAAAATTACCTCAAGATGGATTACAACCCCCGATGGTGGCGGCTGGGTCGGCGCAGCATGAATACCACGACGCCTCCCGGTCAAAATCGTTCCCCTTCCTATATCCCGATTGCCAATGAAGTGACCCGGCGCCTGGCCAAAAAAATGAAAGGTGAACCCTTGAGCTCGATTTCGGAAGCCGTTTTCAATACGCCCACCACGGCGCACATTCTGGGCGGGTGCTGCATGGGGACATCGATTGATAAAGGCGTGGTCGGAGTGAATGGCGAAATATTCGGGTATCCGAATCTCTTTGTGGCGGATGGTTCGGTGGTACCGGCCAACCTGGGGGTCAATCCCAGTCTGACGATTACTGCTTTGTCGGAATTCATCATGTCTCAGATTCCGGCCCGTTAAGCCATCTGGGACTATTTGTCATTACAACCGGTGCGATCTTCGCCTGGGCCATGGAGGGGACAATGATCAAGGCGATTCTGGTCGCGGTCATCATCGGCGGTCTGGTTGTTGCGGGAATGATTTTTAATCTTCAACAGGCTTTTCGCGATGCGCTGGTATGGATTTCCGGTCTGGGACCGCTGGGTCCGATGATCTTCATTGCCCTCTATATACTGGCCTGTGTGCTGCTGCTTCCGGGGTCCATACTGACATTGGGTGCCGGTGCGGTGTTCGGGCTGGTTCAGGGATTCATTGCGGTATTGACGGGTGCGACGCTGGGGGCAACCTGCGCTTTTCTGGTCGGGCGCTATCTGACCCGGGACTGGGTGGCCAGGCGGATTGCCGGCAACGAGAAATTCAAGGCCATTGATGAAGCCGTGGCGAGGGAGGGCTGGAAGATCGTTTTTCTGGCCCGCCTGTCTCCGGTTTTCCCCTTTAATCTCCTCAATTACGCTTTTGGGCTGACACGGGTCAGCCTCAAACACTATTTCTTTGCATCCTGGATAGGCATGATACCCGGAACCCTGATGTATGTGTACATCGGGTCGCTGGCCGGAGATCTGGCCGGCCTGGGCGCCGGGGGACGCACGCGCACGACGGCGGAGTGGATTCTTTACGGTATCGGTCTATTGGCGACGGTTGCGGTTACGGTTTTTGTCACGCGTCTGGCAAGAAAAGCCCTGTCTTCGCGCATTTCGCCATGAATAAAATTACGTAACCATGATGGCAGCCAACGATGACGAATCCTGAAAAAACTGATCCTCTTTACCCGCTATCCGGAACCCGGAACCACCAAGACGCGGCTGATCGGCGCGCTTGGCGCCGTGGCGCCGCCGAACTTCACAGGCGGATGACGGAACGGGCTGTCGGCACGGCGCGTGAATTGAGAGCTTTGACCGGCATTGCCGTTGAAATACGGTTTGTCGGCGGCGATGATTCCAAAATGCGGCAGTGGCTTGGAAATGACATGGCATATGCGGCTCAGACCGGCATGGACCTTGGCGAACGGATGGATAATGCCTTTAAAGCCGGATTTGATCAGGGATGCGACCGCATTGTCCTCGTGGGCTCGGACTGTCCCGGGCTGACGGTCGATATTCTTGAAGAGGCATTTCAGGCGCTGGATCACCATCCCGTGGTGTTGGGGCCTGCTTCCGACGGTGGTTATTATCTCATCGGCCTGAAGCAGCGGCTTTCGATCGTTTTTCAGGATATTTCATGGGGGACGGAGAAGGTTCTGGAAGAGACACGCAAAGCGCTCTCAACCCTTGAAGTTTCCTGCGCGCTGCTGGAGCGGCTCAGTGACGTGGACACGCCGGAGGATCTGCATATCTGGGAAAGCATCCAAAAAGCAGGGGAACAGCCATAACAACTCCCTTTCCGTCATCATTCCGGCGCTGAACGAGTCCGCCCAGATTCAGTCAGCCATTCAAAGCGCCCGCAAAGGGCTTCCGCTTGAAATCATCGTTGTCGACGGCGGCAGCAGGGATGAGACGGTTCAAGTCGCTTCCAGAGCCGGGGCAACCGTCATTCAGGCGCCTCGGGGCAGGGCGGTTCAGATGAATGCCGGGGCCGGAATTTCCCGGGGCAGCCATCTTCTTTTTCTGCATGCGGATACCCGGCTTCCGGACGGCTATCCGGTTCACATCTACGCAGAATACTGAATGGTTCGGCTGCAGGCGGCGCGTTTCGCTTTGGCATCGCTCAGCCGTTTTCGGGCCGCCGGCTGGTCGAATGGATGACCAATCTGCGTGCCCGCCATCTTCAAATGCCTTACGGCGATCAGGCGATATTTGTTCGCAGGCGGGATTTTATCGAGATGGGCGGCTACAAACCCATGCCGATCATGGAAGACTACGATTTTATTCGAAGGCTGAGGCGACAGGGGCGTATCGTGATCGCGGATGCGGCGGCCCTGACCTCGGGCAGAAGGTGGCTTGAGACTTGGCGCGTTTCGCACCACGCTGATCAATCAACTGGTGATTGCCGGATACCATTTGGGGTGGCGCCTGAAAAGCTGGCCATGCTTTACAGAAACATGAAAAAGAGGAGGATTCATTCCGTGAGGTATCCCAAGGAAGTCGTTCTGAAAGAAGGAAAGGAAGCTGTCATTCGTCCGCTGGAAAAGCAGGATGAGGGCCTGCTGGGCCGGTTCTATGCCGAACTGCCGGATTCGGACCGATGGTTTATGCGATACGATGTACTGGATTCGAAAGTGATTCGAAAATGGGTTGACGGCATCGATTCTGCGACGGTTTTTTCCATTGTTGCGGTGACGGAAGATAAAATCGTGGGGCATGCCAGTCTTCACCTTCGGGGTTTTGGCTGTACCCGGCATGTGGGGCGAATCCGGGTGATGATTCTGCCGCGATACCGCCATATCCGCCTGGGAACCTGGATGCTTCTGGATCTGATTCAACTGGGCATGGACAAGGGTCTTGAAGAGCTTCGCACCGATCTGGTTGTCGGGGTTGAAGACCCGGCCATCGAGGCTGCGCACAAACTGGACTTTTTTGAGCGGGGCGAGTTGAAAAATTATGTCAAGGATTCCTGCGGCAATTTTCACAATCTGGTCATTATGACCAAAAGGCTGCACAAGAACTGGGGGGATTTTTGAGTCTGTCGTGCGTTTGGGGAGTGTGGATGAATGGGTGAAGCAGCGTCACATCATACAATTGTTTGGGAAACGCCTGTCGGAAAGATTCTGATCCGGTCGTTCTGCAGCAGGGATGAAATCCGGATGTGCAGTTTCGACAGCCAGTTCGGAATTCATCCCCATTATAAATCCCTTTATACCCGGAAAGAGACGCTTGAAAATATCGCCGGAATGCCGGATGCCAATGTTGTCCTGGCTTTGATCGATTATCAGCACATCATCGGGTTCGGGGTGCTGGTTCATCCGGATCCGGATGAAAGGTGGGCTGAACTGGGTCCGGGGATCATGATCGAGATCAAGGCCATTGAGGTCTGCAGGGATTGGCGATCCACGGGAGTTGCCCGCGGCATCGTTCAACTGCTGCTGAATCATCCCCGGATTGAAGACATGATTGCCTATATGGTGGGATATTCCTGGACCTGGGACCTGGACGGCGCGCTGAAGACCGCCCAGGAGTATCGCACCATGCTCATCCGCCTGTTCGGGCCATTCGGATTTCAGGAATATCAGACCAACGAGCCCAACATCTGCCTGAAACCGGAAAATATTTTCATGGCAAGAATCGGCAATGCATTTCCAAAGAGGTTCAGACTCAGTTCAAATGGCTCAGGTTCGGCGTGCCGCCTGGGGGGATAGACTTGAAAAATAGGGCATGAAATGATTATCCGGCGGAAATCATGCGTGAATTCCATTATCCGGAATGCCGGAAGGTAGATGTCCACGGTTGTGCCCTGATTGACTTCGGATTCGATAAAAATAAATCCGTCATGCTTGTGAATGATGGAATATACGGTGGTCAGTCCCAGTCCCATGCCTTTTTTGGGCCCCAGTTCCTTGGTGGTGTAGTAGGGATCAAATATTCGGGGAAGATGTTCGGAAGCAATTCCCTGGCCTTGGTCCTTGATCATCAAGTGCAGGTAATGGCCCGGAGAAATCGGGTGGGCTGGAAGCAGGGGAATCGCTGGAAGCGACGATGTTTCTGATCTTTATATGGACCTTTCCACCATCGGGCATGGCTTCCACTGCATTGGTCATCAAATGGGTGAAAGCATATCGCATCTGGTGCTCATCCACTTCAATCTGCCAGATGTGATCCGGCAAATCAAGGACCATATCAACCTTTGGGCTCGGGATTCCAATAACGGAGGACTCCTTGAGCAGTTTAAGGATTGAAGAGGGTTTTTTGGTAGGGTAGCCGCATTTGGACAGAATGATGAATCGCTGGGTAAGTTCGTTGGCCTGATTACAGGTGGATTCGGCCTTTTCAAGAATCTTGGTGGCTTTGTCTTCGGGGTTGAGGAATAGTTGTGCCAGGGAAATGTTGCCCATGATGGCCATCAGCAGGTTGTTAAAGTCGTGGGCAATCCCGCCGGCAAGGGTAGCGGTGAATTCAAGTTGCTCGGCTTTTAAAATATCGGCCTGATTTTTTAATTTATCCGTCACTTCATACAGGATACAAAATATCGCATGGGCCCTGTTTTGGGTATCGGTTTCCTGAAAGCAGTTAAACAAAACCCGTGCCGCGGATCCATTTTTCCGGCGAATATTCAGTCTAAGATCCTGGGTCGGTTCAGGGGAGCTTAAGGATGAAAAATAAGCACGAAGATTATCCGCATCTGAAGGCGCCAGCATGTCATAAATGGATACACCCAGCACATCTGCATTCATATAACCCAGAAGGCGCTCGCATGCCGGGTTGAGCGACATGATAAATCCGTTTTCGTCCAGGGTCAGAATCGGCACCGGGGCTTTTTCATACAACAGCCGAAACCGTTCCTCGCAGGCTTTCAAGGCATCCTGGGTTGATTCAAGTGGTGTATGACCGGGCACTCAGATGCTTTCCTCATGAACGGGTTAATTTTAATATTGTACAAGGATATATCGCCTTGACCAAAAGCGCTGCATGGTCTGCTGAGTTAAAGTATACAGTTATTCGTTAAAAATAACCACTGGAATATGGTCTGAAAGATTTTATTTATAAAGCCGGGGGTGATCTCCAGTCATCTGTTAATTTGACTTCCATCGAGCAATTTTTCATTATGGTATGTATGCTTGTATTGTGATCGATCTTTTGGAGTATCAGGTTTTTCTTGAAACCTGGGTGCGGCGGCATTTACCCCCTGCTTCCGGCAGAGGGTAAATGCCTGTGTTGATGATTAATATTTGTAAACCGTCGCGATCTTCTTTGCCTTCTCCTGGCCTTTCCAGTATTCGATGCGCTCCTTGATGAAGCTCAGCCAACTGTCGATTTCAGCAAGTTTGTATCCTTTGCCCGTCAGGTCCTTCTTGAAATCCGCGATGACGGCGTCGCCGGCCTTGATCCATCGGCCGACTTCCGCATCGCTCAGTTCGATGATCTCGACCGCCCTGGCTCTTGAAGAACTCCAACCCTTCGATATCGATGTTGTTCCAGAGGACGGCCCATTTCTCCTTGTACTCATTCGTGACGCTCGTGATGATCTTCTGAACGTCGGGGGGCAGGCTGTCCCACTTCTTCTTGTTCATGACAACATAGAACGTATCGCAGCTGCCGACTTTCCAGGAGGCCGTCGCAAACTTGATGACTTCTCCCGTCTTCCAGCCCTTCAATGTCTCCATGTTGGACATCGTGCCGTCGACCACGCCTTTTCTGAGGGATTCGTACATTTCGCCCATTCCGATGGGAACGGGCGTCGCACCGAGGGCCGTGGTGAGGTCGGCCAGCCTTCCGGTGGCGCGGATCTTCAACCCTCTGCATGTCTTCGAGCTTATATACCGGCTTCTTGGTGGTGTGGATGATGGTCGTGGCGCTGGGGGAGAACATCAGGGGATGAAATTCATCCCATTCTTTCAACGGGAACTTGGCAAAGAACTCATCGGCCACATGGAGACCGATCCAGGGGCTGGGCATGGCCGATGGGCAGGCCGAAGATCTCCGAGACGGGGAAACGTTCCCGCGTGTAGCCCACATGGGCAAGGCCGATGTCCGCAATCCCCGTAGCGACGCCGGCGGCCATTTTGGGGGCGGTCAGAAGGGTTCCCCCGGTATGGTAGGAGATCTCGACCTTTCCTGCAGCTCCTTGTTCAATCTCTTGACATACTCATCCATGATGATCGAATGCGCGATGCATCGGCGGGAAATAGTTGGCGAATTTCAGTTTTATGACCTCTGCGGCATTCGCGAAAGAAGAAATAAAAAAAACAAACGCAACGACACACATCACTCCTAATGCTTTTTTCTTCATGTTCACGCCTCCTTTTTGTTGTTGGTGTGGTTTTAAAACCGCTCGTCTTTCTCTCCTCCTGTGGCACTTTGATTATTTCCCTTCCCTTGTCAAATTCTATTTACCCCGCGGAATGGTCCGCAGGGTGTCGTTTCCGCATGCCCGCTGTCGAACCTGTCTCTGCTTACGGATAGAAAAACGAGGGAAGCCACAGGGCCAGCCCCGGGAAGAAGAACAGCAAGCCCCAAACGAGGACCAGAGAAATCAGGAAAGGCATGACGCCCTTGTAGATCTGGCCGATCGGCACCCCGGTAATGTTCTTGACGACGAAGACGCACACCGCCACGGGCGGAATGACCACCCCGATGGCGACGACGACCGCGATGAGGATCCCGAACCATATTGGATCAAAGCCGAGTTTGAGAACGGCAGGGAAGAAGATCGGCGTCGCCAGGATCATGAAGGCCAAGATCGTCGATGAAAGAACCGCCGATTTCGTATATGAGACAGATCACGATCAGGATCATGTAACGGTTCATCGGAAGCGTCACGACCCAGTCCGCCAGTTTCTGGGGGACATTGGTCACGGCCATGAAATGGCCGAGGATGACCGAGCCGGCGATAATCATGAGGATCATCCCGGCGATGTCGAGGGTTTCCCTGACGGATTTGATATAGGTCCTGATCGTCATGTTCCGTCTGACGAATGCCAGGATCAACAGGGCGAAGGTACCTACGGCTGCCGCCTCCGAGGGGGTGAAAAAGCCCGCCATGATCCCGCCAACGACCACAAAAAACACCAGCAGGACCCAGATGATCTCCGGCAAAGTGCGGACCCGGGCCTTCCACGTGGACCGCTCGGACATGGGGGCGACCTTCGGATCGATTTTGGCCCATCCATAGATGATGACCATAAAAAACGATGCGATGAGCAGGCCGGGGATGATCCCGGCAAGAAAGAGCTTCCCGATGGATTGTTCGGTGATGATCCCGTAGATGATGAGGCCCACGCTGGGGGGAATCATGCAACCGAGGGTTCCCACCGTCGCAATGATCCCCGTCGAGAGTCGCTTGTCGTAGTTGTAGCGGTTCATCTCCGGAATCGCGACGCTCGCAAAGGTCGCAGCGGTGGCCGTGGACGAACCGCAGATGGCCTTGAAGGCGGCTGCGCCGACCACCGTCGCCATCGCCAGCCCCCCGGGAATATGGCCGATGAACTTGTTCGCCGAACCGTAAAGCCTCTCGGCAATCCCCGAGTTTAAACCGATCTGCCCCATCAGCATGAAGAGGGGAAAAACCGTATACCCGTAATTCGTGAAGGCCTCAAAAACGTCCCCGGCCAAAAGATTGATGGCCGCCGTAAAGCCGTGCAGATAGGCAAAGCCGGCAAAACCGACCAAGGCCATGGCAAAACCGAGTTCAATGCCCGTGGTAAATAGCGCCAGCAAAAAAACAAGCGCCAATATACAGATGGTCGTCTCATTCATGGATTGCCATCCAGCTTTTCACGATCTCGAAGAAAAAAACGAAACATTCGACGAAACAGCAAATCCCTACGCAGTAGGCCAGCGGGTAAAACGGCAGCAAAATGGTGGGAGACACTTCACCCGAGGTCCGAAATTCATTGCCGATGCTGAAGAGGCCGTATCCGATGAGGACAAAGAGGATGATGCACATCATCCGGGTAATGGTGTTCATGATCGCCTTGTTTCTCTTGGAAAGACGGTCAATAAGGAATTCCATGTAGATGTGTTGCCTAGCCAGGGAAAGCTTGGGCATGCTGAACCCGATGACCACCGCCAGCGACAGGCCGACCACTTCATACGTACCCATAATGGGGTGCCCGAACGCCCGCATGACCACATCCGAGACGGTCAAAAGCATCATGAATGTCAGTGCAGTGCCCGCAACGACGGCGAGCCCTGTGCTCGTTTTCTGAAGAACTCCAAACAGTCTATCCATATCCTCCCTCCTTTGACACATTCAATCTGAGGGCCGTTTCGATATAAAGGCCGTTTGGCCTAACGCACGGTCCACTATGAATTAAACAATGATATCGAGGCTTGCCCGCGATTGAAAAGACAGTTGACGCCCACTGTCTCACACTCACGATGGAATATGTCAATGAAAATGAAACACACATTTGATTAAATTAAGCTCTATTATGATACTTCTTACCCGTCCTACACTAATTTTTCAAGGGATTCATCAACACTGACTTGATTCTGTGGCGGTAATGATTTATAGGAACACAGTCGGTCTAATTTCAGACCCGTCGGGTACGGATGATTCCACTTTCTTGATATTGAGTCGGATACGCCAATGATCATCGACAAAACCGGCCGAATAGCCGGTCCGCTGTATATGCTGGGAAACCCTGCATATCCCTGTCTATCTGCTGGATGGAGAAAATCCGGCCATTATTGATGCCGGGTTCTCCTTTCTGGGTCACCATTACGCAGCCGCCATTTCTGAAGTGCTGGGCACCCGGACGCCTGCCTATTGTCTGTTGACCCATTCGCATTTTGACCATTGCGGATCCGTTTCGGTGTTGAAATCTCATTTTCCGGAAATGAAGATTGTTTCCTCGGAACAGGCCAAAGCAACCCTGGCCAGGCCCAATGCCATTGAGCTGATTCGTGAACTCAACCGCGCATCCGTGGCAGTGGTTCAGCGGGATGGTTTTTCCGCAGATACCTCGCTTGAGTTTACCCCCTTTGAAATCGACATGACAGTGAAAGAAGGCGATGTTTTAAACATATCCGCGGATCGGGCCCTTCAGGTGATTGAAACTCCAGGACATACGCGGGACTGTTTAAGCTATTACGCACCGGAGATGAAAGCCCTGATCTGTTCGGAAGCTGCCGGAATCCTGGACTCCAGCGGCTATATCGTTTCCGACTGTCTGGTGGATTATGATCAGTATGTGAATTCCATGAAAAAACTGGCGCTTCTGGATTCGGACGTGATATGTCTGGCGCACCGGTATGCCTTTACCGGACAGGATGCAAGAAACTACATCCCCCGGTCCCTGAAGTATTGCGATGAATTCAGAATTCTGGTAGAAAGTTGTCTGGCCGAGGAACATGGCGACATACCGCATGTCATGACAAGGATCAAGGCTGTCGAGTATGATCTCAAGCAGGAGCCCAAACAGCCGGAACCCGCATATCTTCTCAATCTTGAAGCCCGCATCAAGGCCGTGGGCAAGCGCATAGGATATATCTGGGAATGAAACCCGTTGTTGATCTTCAAGTGACACTTGCCGGACTCAGCCTGAAAAACCCGGTCATGACCGCTTCGGGAACCTTCGGGTATGCCAGCGAGTTTGTCGATCTGGTAGATCTGAACCGCTTGGGGGCCATTGTGGTCAAGGGCCTTTCCCTTGAGCCCTCTGTCGGCAACCCGCCGCCCCGGATTGTGGAAACCCCGTGCGGGATGCTGAATGCCATCGGCCTCGAGAACGTGGGGATCAAGGCTTTTATCGCCGAAAAGCTTCCTTTTTTGCGGACACTGTCTCCGCCGCTCATCGTCAATATCTACGGAAAATGCATCGAAGAATATTGCGAGCTTGCCAGCCGCATCGCGGATGTTGAAGGCATTTCGGCAATCGAGGTCAACATTTCCTGTCCCAATGTCAAATCCGGCGGCATTGCCTTTGGGGTGGACCCGCAGGCTGCCTTTGATGTGATCAGCGCAGTTCGAAAGCAAATTTCAAAAACCCTGATCGTAAAGCTTTCACCGAATGTCACGGATATCACCCGGATTGCCCGAAGCGTTGTGGATGCCGGGGCGGACTGCCTGTCCCTGATCAACACCTTGACCGGCCTGGCTATTGATATTGAAACCCGGCGGCCAAAGCTGGCCAATATCACCGGCGGGTTGTCGGGTCCCGCCATTCGGCCGGTGGCGGTTCGAATGGTTTGGCAGGTTGCACAGGCCGTATCGGTTCCGATTATCGGCATCGGCGGCATCATGACGGCATCCGATGCCCTGGAATTTCTCATTGCCGGTGCTTCGGCCATTCAGGTGGGTACCGCCAATTTCGTCAATCCCCGGGCGACGCTGGACATCATCGAAGGTATTGAAACTTTTCTGGTTCAGCATCACATCGAAAAACTGTCCGACATCACGGGAACTTTGAAAACCGCATAAAAGGGGGGCATGGACCATGAAATATGCGCTAACAAAAATCCCCCCTGGCCCTTTTCAAAATGGTGATTTTTGTGATGCTTTGTTTGAGCAACGCGTTTTAATCAAGAAAGGATATGGGGATGGAATTCAAGAGCTATCAGGCCATTATCGATTTTGCCATTGAAAAGGAAATTGAGACCGCCTCTTTTTATGAGGAAGCCGCCGGGAATGAAACAAGGGAGGAAACCCGGAATATGTTTCTCGACTTTGCCAAGGAAGAGCGAAAGCACCAATATCTTCTGGAAAACCTCGACTGCAAGGGCGAGTGCACCCTGGTAACCCTGGATTACAAATTCAAGTGGATCGGAGATCTCAAACGCAGCGATCTCATGGTGGATATTGTCTGGCAGAAAGGGATGTCCTACCGGGATATCCTGCTCCTTGCCATGAAACGGGAAGAAAAGGCGCTGAAGCTCTATAACGAACTGCTTCAGAAGTCTGAAACCGAAACCGCCAGAAACATCTTTAAAATTCTCTGTCAGGAAGAAGCACGGCATAAGCTGTGGCTGGAAAAGCTTTTTGATGAGTATATGGCGCAAATGGGAGATTGATGGCGGATTTTTATTGAGATTCAATTGTTTGAAAACCTAACAGAAAGGAGTCTTTGGCATGAGTCGAAAGCGGTTGATGGTATTGAGTCTGATGGGGGTTCTGTTGTTTTGGAGTTCCATGGCAAGCGCGGAAGCGCTAATGGCGGGCATGAAGGCTTCGGACTGGTCATTCAAGGATTCCGAAGGAAAGGCCTTTTCAATGGCTTCCTGGGATGGAAAGGTGCTGCTGGTCATTTATGTGGATCCGGACGAGTCGGACCTGAACGAACATTTTACCAGATGCCATGAAAAAGGCCAAAGACCAGGGACTCCTGAAGGATGAAACCTACAAGGGAATCGGGATCGCGGACTGCAAGGCCACCTGGAAACCCGATGTCCTCATCCGGACAATTGCCGGAAACAAAGCCAAGAAATACAATACCACCATCTTGTTTGATTATGACGCCATGCTCAGAAATGCCTGGGGCCTGGAAATAGACACGTCCAATGTTATTCTTCTGGATAAAAACCGGGTAGTTCAGGTGATCGTCCGGGGAAAAGTACCGGAAAGCGAAGTGGCTTCCATTGTCCAGATAGCCATTGATCTACAGAATAAATAAGGGCAATGGGCGAAATGGGTAATGGTGTAATAGGTTCATGGGTTGGAATCCGTTGTCGTTGCCGTTATCTTCCGATAACCGAACCCATAACCCATGACCCATAACCCCTGCTTTACTCCATCGGCGTTACCGGATGCGCCTTTAAATACTCCAGCCGGTTCAGGCCGTTGACGTAGGCTTTGGCGCTGGCCGTGATCACATCCGGGTCCGCGCCTCTTCCCATGGCCTCCAGTCCGTTTTCCCGAAGCCGGACCGTGACCTCGCCCTGGGCATCGGTGCCGCCGGTCAGTGCGTTGATCGAAAACCGCAGCAGTTCGGATCCGGTTCCGGTAAGACCCGCAACAGCCTTATAGACGGCATCAATGGGGCCGTTTCCATATTCAGCCCCCTGAACCGGCCTTCCGTTGATCATCATCCGTACACTGGCCATGGGAAGAACCGTTGTGCCGCTGATGACATGAAGATAATCCAGGTTAAAGACTTCATGGCTTTGCAGAATTCCCTCGGTGACCAGCACTTCCAGATCCTCATCCACCACATGCTTTTTCTTGTCCGCCAGCTCCTTGAACTTGGTAAAAACCAGTTGCAGTTCTTCATCCGAGAGATCATATCCCATGTCCTTTAAGTGCGTTCGAAGCGCATGCCGTCCCGAGTGCTTTCCCAGAACCAGCTTGTTGGTGTTCAGGCCGATGGTTTCAGGCTTCATGATTTCGTAAGTCATGGGGTTTTTCAAAACCCCGTCCTGGTGGATGCCGGCTTCATGGGCAAAGGCATTGGCCCCGACAATGGCCTTGTTGGGCTGAACCGGAATGCCGGTAATCATGCTGACCAGGCGACTGGTGGGATAAATGAATTCGGTCTTGATGCCGGATGTGAATGAAAGATAATTGGGCCGGGTGTGAAGCGCCATGACCACTTCCTCAAGAGAGGTGTTGCCGGCCCGCTCGCCGATGCCGTTGATGGTGACCTCCGCCTGCCTGGCCCCTGCGCTGATGGCAGCCAGGGTATTGGCTGTCGCCAGTCCCAGATCATTGTGGCAGTGAACGCTTAATATGGCCTTGTGGATATTGGGCGTATGGGACATGACATACTGAACCAGTTCGGCATATTCCTGCGGAATGGCGTATCCCACGGTATCCGGCAGATTGACGGTGGTGGCGCCCGCTTCGATGGCGGCTTCAAAGACCCGGCATAAATAATCCCGATCGCTTCGGGACCCGTCTTCAGCAGAAAACTCGACCCGTTCGGTCAAAGACCTGGCATATTTCACGGCTTCCACGGCGGCTGCAACGACTTCATCGCGGGTCATCCGGAGCTTGTAGGTCAGGTGGATGTCGGATGTGGCGATAAAGGTGTGTATCCGGGGAAAAGCGGCATGCTGAATGGCGCCCCAGGCCCGGTCAATGTCATTTCTGGAGGTGCGGGCAAGGGCTGCAACCTCGGTGCGCTTCAAGTTTCCGGAAATTCGGGATACTGCCTCGAAATCGCCATCCGATGCTGCCGGAAATCCGGCTTCCAGCACATCTACCCCCAGTTTTTCAAGCTGGGTGGCCAGGCGCAGCTTTTCGCCGGTATTCATGCTGGCGCCGGGGGACTGCTCGCCGTCTCTTAACGTGGTGTCAAATATAATTACGCGCTCGGTCATGGTATTGCTCCTTTTAAAAAGTGTCTGTCTGATTGATCCTTCAGTGAATGAACAGGCCGGCTTGCCCGCATTCGTTTGGCCAAAAGGCAGTTGCAACACCTATCCAAGCATGGGCCGCAGGACAATGCTGAAAAACCGTCCCGCGGCATTTGTTGTATCCTTTTCTCTCAACATGAAAAACTTCCTTGTAATGTGTTCAGCCTTGAGCCTCCAGCCTGCTCAGCTTATACTGAAAACTGTCTGCCAGGGCGTGCCAACTGGCTTCAATGATATCTTCGGACACGCCGATGGTGCTCCAGACATGGTCTTCATCCCTGGATTCGATAAACACGCGTACTTTGGCAGCCGTTCCGGCCCGGCCGTCAATGACGCGGACCTTGAAATCCACAAGCCGCATGTGATCCACATGGGGGAAAAAATTATCCAGGGCTTTTCGGAGCGCGTTATCCAGAGCGCTGACCGGACCGCTGCCTTCGGCTGCCGTAATTTCCTGCTTGCCGTCAACCGATATTTTTATGGTTGCATGGGCGGAGCAGGGCTGATTTTTGTCTTTTTCAATGGTCACCCGGAACGATTCCAGCTCGAAGAGCGGTTTGAACTGTTCGGTCAGTTTTTCCAGCAGAATCTTGAAAGATCCGTCTGCCACATCAAACTGATAGCCTTCCTGTTCCATGCGCTTGATTTCAGAAACGACTTTCTGCCGATCCGACCCATTCAGCTCCACGCCGAGTTCCCTTGCCTTGTATTCCACATTGCTTTTGCCGGAAAGATCGGAAATCAGCACTTTGCGTTTGTTTCCAACCAGGTCCGGATCGATGTGTTCATACGCTTTGGGAAGTTTCATGATCGCACTCACATGAACCCCGCCCTTATGGGCGAATGCGCTTTTTCCCACAAACGGCATGGTGTTCTGAGGAATCATGTTGGCGGTTTCGCTGACGAACCGGGACAGTTTCTTCAGGCGTGAAAGGTTCTCGGCGGAGACACAGGTCCGGTTCATTTTCAGGCTTAATATGGGAATGATGCTCGTCAAATCCGCATTTCCGCATCGTTCCCCGTATCCGTTGATGGTTCCCTGAACCATAAGCGCACCGGCGTTTACCGCGCAAATGCTGTTGGCAACGGCAAGACCGGAATCATTGTGCGTATGAATACCGATTCTGACGGCAGGCTTTGACGGATGGGCTTTTTCAGTCACAAACTGATGCACCCTTGCAATAATCGGATCGATTTCATATGTCACTGTTCCGCCATTGGTATCGCAGAGCACGATGCAGTCGGCGCCACCATCCACAGCCGCCGCCAGTGTGGACAGGGCATACTCCGGGTTTGCCTTGTAGCCGTCAAAAAAATGCTCGGCGTCATAGATGACTTCCCGCAAATGGTCTTTCAGAAATGCCACCGTATCACGGATCATGGCCAGGTTTTCTTCCAGGGTATTGCCCATGATCTTTCCGACATGAAGATCCCAGCTTTTCCCGAATATGGTGACAACCGGGGTCCGGGCTGCCAGAAGCGCCTGAACATTGGGGTCATCGCCCGCGGCAAAGCCGGGTTTTCGGGTGGAACCAAAAGCGGCGAGCTTGGCATGCTTGAAATCGACCTGCTGGGCCAGCTCGAAAAACTGCATATCTCTGGGATTGGACCCCGGCCATCCGCCTTCGATATAATGAATGCCAAAGTCATCAAGGCGCTGGGCGATCATGATTTTTTCTTCAGCCGAAAAATTGACATCCTCCCCTTGAGTTCCATCCCTCAGGGTGGTGTCATAAAGGTGAATCGGTTCCATAAAGAAATATCCTTTCGTGAAAACAGGCTCAAAAGCTGAAGGCGGGAGACTTCAGCCCTGCCGCCTATTTCCGGTTTTCCGGTCGCAGCGAGCGGACTGCAGCGCCTGCCTGCCACATTTCAGACAGGCGAATGGCTTCAAGCTCCTCGCGGAGTCTTTCGCGGTAATCCGGGGCGCTGTTTCTCTCCAGGGTTCTTCGGGTTTCTTCTCCGGATCTCACGCTTTCATAGAGCTGGTCAAAAACAGGCTTGACCGCATCCCGGAAGCGCGGCGACCAGTCCAGCGCCCCTCTTTGGGCCGTGGTGCTGCAATTGGCAAACATCCAGTCCATGCCGTTTTCGGCAACCAGGCGGATCAGACTCTGGGTAAGTTCTTCGACCGTTTCGTTAAAAGCTTCGCTGGGGCTGTGGCCGTATTTCCGCAGCAGGGTATACTGGGCCTCCATGACACCTGCCAGACACCCCATGAGAACGCCGCGCTCTCCGGTCAGGTCGCTGTGGACTTCTTTTTCAAATGTGGTGGGAAACAGATAGCCGGAACCGATGGCAATGCCAAGTGCAATGGCGCGTTCCCGGGCCTTGCCCGTGTAGTCCTGATGGACGGCAAAACTGGAGTTGATGCCGCTTCCCGCCAGAAAATTGGTCCGGACCGTCCTGCCTGATCCCTTTGGCGCCGCCAGAATCACATCCACAAAGTCCGGGGGGATAATACCGGTCTGATCGCTGAAGACAATGCCGAACCCATGAGAGAAATACAGGGCGTCTCCGGGATTCAGGCAGGGCTTTATCTTCGGCCAAGCAGCCATCTGGCCGGCGTCTGAAAGCAGATACTGGACAATGGTTGCTTTTTTGGCGGCTGCTTCCAGGGGAAAAAGCGTCTTTCCGGGAACAAAACCGTCCGCAACGGCCCTGTCCCAGGAATTGCCGCCTTCCCGCTGGCCGACAATGACCTGCAATCCGTTATCTTTCATGTTCAGGGCCTGACCGGGTCCCTGAACGCCATATCCCAGAATGGCAATGGTTTCATTCTTCAGCACTGCTTTTGCCTGTTCCAGGGTAAATTCCGATGCGGTAATCACTTCTTCCATGACGCCGCCAAAATTGATTTGTGCCATTTGATTCAGATCTCCTTGTTATGGATAATAGGTAATAGGTTAGAGGCTAAAGACTGAAGGTAAAAAGCCATGAACCATCTGGAAAGGCTCCCAGATTTGAAAAGAATTCAGTCCTCTGCCTTCTTCCTTCTGTCTTCCGTTCTCTGTCTTATTTCGGTTCCCGGAACAGCGCCACAATGCCGGTTCGGGCGATTTTCTTGATGCCAATGGGCTTTAGTAAATTGATAATTGCGGCAAGCTTGCCTTCGTCTCCGGTGACCTCGATGATATAATGCTCGATACCCGTATCCACGACCTTGCATCGAAAAATGTCCACAATCCTTAAAACTTCAGCCCGGTGTTCGGGTTTGGCCTTGACGCAGATCAGCGCCATTTCGCGCTGCACGGCCTTGGATTTGTCCATGTCCCGGACCTTGATGACATTGATCAGTTTCCTGAGCTGTTTTTGAATCTGTTCCATCACCAGGGGATCGGCCCGGGTAACCAGGGTAATTCGGGATATTTCCGGGTTGATGGTTTCGGCAACGCACAGGCTTTCGATGTTAAAGCCCCTGCCGCCAAAAAGACCGACAACCCGGGCCAGAACGCCAGGCTGGTTGTCCACAAGCATGGTAATGACATGTTTTGCTTCCGTCACTTTGAAAATCCTCCATAACAAATTCAAAATTCCAATGTCAGAATGACCAAAACCGACCGCATGAACACGCACTGTTTTGAACATCGTTTCGAATTTCGTGCTTTGAATTTCGAATTTTTAATTAGAAACTGGGTTTACGTTCAGGCGCAATAATTATACCAGCAGCATTTCAGTCAGAGTCGCTCCGGCCGGAACCATCGGATACACGCATTCTTCCCGATCCACCCAGAAATCCATAATGGCTGCCTGAGGCGAGGCCAGACCCTGCATCAGCACCGACTCAACCTGATCCGGGGTGGTCGCCCTCAGTCCCAGGGCGCCGTAAGCCTCGGCCAGTTTCACGAAATCCGGGGCATACTCCATGTCGGTGCACGCATAGCGCTTGTCGTAAAACAATTCCTGCCACTGCCGGACCATGCCCAGGTACCGGTTGTTCAGAATCACCACCTTTACCGGAAGGCCATACTGGATTGCGGTTGCCATTTCCTGAATATTCATCTGAATGCTGCCGTCTCCGGCAATATCCACCACCAGTTTCCCCGGCTTTGCCACCTGCGCGCCGATGGCTGCCGGAAGACCGAATCCCATGACGCCCAGCCCGCCCGAGGTGATGAAATGATCCGGGTGGTCAAAGTGATAATACTGGGCGGCCCACATCTGATTCTGCCCCACTTCGGTGGTGATGATGGCCTGGCCCCGGGTCAGGCGGTAGAGTGTTTCAACCACGTACTGGGGCTTGATTACGGTGGTCTGATCATAGTTCAAGGCCCCGGCCTGCTTCCACTGATCGATTTGATCCAGCCAGTCGCGACGTTGTTCCGTCAGATCGCCAAAATCAACGGCTTCGATCAACCGGTTCAGCTCCGACAGCGTGATCCGGCAATCGCCGACCAGCGGCAGCGTGACCAGGACATTCTTTCGGATCGATGTGGGATCGATGTCGATGTGGACAATCTTTGCCTGGGCCGCAAAGGCGTCGGTCCTGCCGGTAACCCGGTCATCAAAGCGGACCCCGACCGCAATCAGCAGGTCGCAGGCGCCGGTGGCCATGTTGGCCCGGTAGGTGCCGTGCATGCCGATCATCCCCAGACAGAGGGGATCGGTTCCCGGAAACGCACCCATGCCCATGAGCGATGTCGTCACCGGCATCCGGGTTTTGCGGGCGAAGGCCGTAAGTTCCGATGATCCTTTAGACAGGATGACGCCGCCGCCGGCGAAAATCATCGGACGCCGGGCTTCCCGGATCAGGCTGATTACTTTTTCAAGTTGCCACATGTTGGGTTGATACGTCGGGTTGTAGGATTTCATGCGAATCGGTTCAACTGGTGTGTAAACAGTCCGGTTTTTAGCTACGTCTTTGGGAATATCCACCAACACCGGGCCGGGCCTGCCGGATCTGGCGATATAGAAGGCTTCCTTCAGGATTTTTGCCAGATCCTCGATCCGGTTCACCAGGTAATTGTGCTTGGTGCAGGGCCGGGTGATGCCGACGATATCCACTTCCTGGAACGCGTCATTGCCGATCAGATGCGTCGGGACCTGTCCGGTAATGATTACCAGCGGAATGGAATCCATGTAGGCGGAGGCGATGCCGGTTACGGTATTGGTGGCTCCGGGGCCGGAAGTCACCAGGCAGACGCCCACCTTGCCGCTTGCCCGCGCATAGCCGTCCGCGGCGTGAACCGCGCCCTGCTCGTGCCGGACCAGGATATGCCGGAGGGGTGTTCGGGCCAGTTCGTCATAAATGTCGATGACGGCGCCTCCGGGAAAACCGAAAATGGTGTCCACGCCTTCTTCCTGAAGGATCGTCATCAGGATCTGGGCTCCGGTCAAGGTGCTTTCGATGGGTTTCATAAGCTCGCTCCTATTCCACAACCGCGCCTGTGCTGGCGGATGAAACGTTTCGCGAATACCTTGCCAGGTATCCGGATGCGATTTTGGGTTCGGGCGGCTTCCAAGCGGAGAGCCTGCCCTGAATCTCGGCATCTGTAACATTCAGGCGGATGGTTTTCCCGGGGATGTCGATGGAAATCAAGTCGCCTTCGCAAACGATGGCAATGGGGCCTTTCGATGCTGCCTCCGGCGAAACGTGGCCGATGGCGGCTCCGCGGGTTCCGCCCGAAAATCTGCCGTCCGTGATCAAGGCCACATAAGCGTCCAGTCCCATGCCGGCGATGGCGGATGTCGGGGACAGCATTTCCTGCATGCCGGGCCCGCCTTTGGGGCCTTCATAACGGATGACGATCACATCGCCTTTACGGATTTGGCCCGACAGAATGGCCTGACAGGCGCTGGTTTCCGAATCGAAAACGCGGGCCGGGCCCTGGTGCCGGAGCATTTCGTCCCGCACGGCCGACTGCTTGACCACGCAGCCATCCGGGGCCAGATTCCCGAACAGAACCGCAAGGCCCCCTTGTTTGTGGTACGGGTCATCCACGGTGCGGATGACATCGGGGTTCAGAATCGCCGCCTGGCGGCAGGTCTCGCCAACGGTCTTGCCGGTAACGGTCAGGCAGTCCGCGTTTATGAGTCCGGCGCGGTTGAGCTCATGCATTACGGCCGGTATGCCGCCTGCCCGGCAGAGGTCTTCCACATGGTGTTTGCCGCCGGGGCTCAGCGAACATAAATGGGGCGTTGCCTGGCTGATGCGGTTGATCAGATTCAGATCAAAATCCACTCCGGCTTCCCGGGCGATGGCTGCCAGATGCAGCACGGTATTGGTTGAACAGCCAAGCGCCATATCCACCGTGAGGGCATTTTTGAATGCTTCCTTTGTCAGGATTCTGCTCGGAGTGATGCCTTTTTCCAGAAGTTCCACGATCTTCATTCCGGTCTCTTTGGCCAGACGGATTCGGGCGGACATGACAGCGGGAATGGTTCCATTTCCCGGAAGCCCCATGCCGATGGCTTCTGTCAGGCAGTTCATGGAATTGGCCGTAAACATGCCGGCGCAGGAACCGCAGGTGGGACAGGCCGCATCTTCGATCCGGGACAGTTCATCTTCGGTCATTTTCCCGGATTTTACGGCGCCGACCGATTCAAACACCGAAATCAGATCGATTTTGTTTGGGGCGGCATGGCTTTGCGGATGAATCCCCGCCAGCATCGGGCCGCCGCAGATGAAAATGGCCGGAATGTCCAGCCGGGCGGCAGCCATCAGCATTCCGGGAACGATCTTGTCGCAACTGCTGACCATCACCAGGGCGTCAAAGGCATGGGCCGTGGCCATGATTTCCACGGAATCGGCGATCAGCTCCCGGCTGGCCAGGGAGTATTTCATGCCGACATGGTTCATGGCGATGCCGTCGCAGACACCGATGACACCGAATTCAACGGGCGTACCGCCTGCCATGTAGATGCCGGCTTTTACCGCTTCCATGATGGTGTTGAGCTGAATGTGGCCGGGGATGATGTCGTTGGCGGCATTGGCAATGCCGATAAGCGGTCTGTGAATTTCGGTGTCCGTGTATCCCATGGCCTTGAAGAGCGAGCGTTGGGGGGATCTTTCGATGCCGTTTTTGACGATATTGCTTTTCATGGGTTTCCTGTAAAAATTGGGTTTATGGGCAAAAAAAAATCCGTTATCAGCTTTTCAGGGCTGATAACGGATTTTTTAAATTAAATATTAAGAAAAAATCAGGCCATTATCAACCCGGCGCCTCGCAGGGAAGGAGAATCCCTACGAGGACGAGAATAAGGCTAATAAGGATGATGATGGCGATAGATATCATGATAATTTAAATTGTTTTTTTGTTTGACTGTTCAATACCAGCAACGATATCCTCATGTCAAGAAGTTAATTGCAGCGTAAAGC
Source organism: uncultured delta proteobacterium (assembly GCA_963845015.1). Classification (GTDB taxonomy): domain Bacteria; phylum Desulfobacterota; class Desulfobacteria; order Desulfobacterales; family Desulfatirhabdiaceae; genus RAAP-1. The sequence continues at coordinate 39,042 of CAWJRD010000041.1, read as the reverse complement.
CGTTGAAAGTGATTGCCATTGGATCGAAACGTGCTTTTGGTTAAGCCGTCAATCAGATAGAGGAGGATGCGGATGATATATCGGCGTGCGGGAAATCGATATTGTCTTTACTGTCTGGGATGGATTCTGATCTTTATCCTGATTGTCGGTGGCGCTCAATCCGCCACGCTTTACGAGCAGTCCTGGCAGAAGCTGGAATCCAGGTTGGGCGGAATTCAAAAAGAACCCTATATTTTTGTGGTCATGGGAGACAGCCGCGACAACGATGAAGTTTTTACAAAATGCCTGCTGGCTGCAGCCGGTTACCATCCGCTGTTTATTCTGCACGTGGGAGATGCCGTATCCTCCGGAAGTGAGAAACAGTTTCTGCATTTTCAGGCGCTTCTTCAGAAAACCCTTCCTGACATGCCTGTTTTTGTCGCTGCAGGCAATCATGAGCTGACGAACGGGGATAAGAGCGAGAAGGGCAAAGCGTTGTTTCAGCAGTTGATCGGCCCATTGGATTACGTTCTGGATCTTCCCGAAATCAATGCCAGGTTCATTGTCCTGGACAATTCAAGCTATTTTCTGACGCCGCGCCAGATCGACTATCTGAAAACCGAGTTGCGTGTGGAGAATTCCCTGAAATTTGTAATCATGCATGTGCCGCCGCAAACCCATAAATGGATAGACGATCACACGTTTACAAAGGGGGCCGACGCGTTTTTGCAGACGCTTTCCGGCTTTAACGTGGCCGCCGTGTTTTACGGGCACTACCATCTTTACGATGAAGATACGCTTTCCGGAACCCGCCACATCATTACCGGCGGCGGCGGAGCACCGCTTGCCCGTGTGTATTTCGGGGACCCCTCCTATCATTTTGTCGTTGTCAAACTGTCAGACGGGAAGGTCACAACCGAAAAAGTACTGGTTTCGGAATGATCTCAGCGAAGACATCTCCAAAATTCATATGGAAAATGACATCATGTTGATATATAATGTATGAATGAACACCTTGTTTTCAATTATAAATTCGAAATTCGAAGCACGAAATTCGAAACAATGATCAAAATCTTAATGATCAAAACTGTTTTTTTTCCAGACTGACAGTATTCGTCGTTTTAACATTTGAGTTTTGAATTTGTTTCGGATTTCCGATTTTGATATTCGGATTGTGCCTGAAAGGACTTTCCGTTCAGGCACAATTTACTTTGAGGGTATATGATTATGAAAACTTCTGTAATTGAGACCCATTTTTCCGGCTTATCCCTGCGGCAACGGGGAAAGGTCAGGGATATTTATGACCTCGGGGACAGTCTGCTGATGATTGCCACGGACCGGATTTCGGCCTTTGATGTTGTCATGCCGGACCCGGTTCCGGACAAGGGAAAGGTTTTAACCCAGATATCCCTGTTCTGGTTTGATGTGATGAAGGATCTGGTTTCCAATCATGTCATCACCAGCGATGTGAATGCGTATCCGGAAGCTTGCAAACCTTATGCGGACGTGCTCCGGGGAAGGAGCATGCTGGTAAAGAAAGCGGCATCGCTGCCGGTCGAGTGCGTGGTCAGAGGCTATTTGTCCGGGTCCGGCTGGAAATCCTATCAGCAGACCCGAACCCTTTGCGGGATTCGCCTACCGGATGGGTTGACGGAATCCGACAGGCTCCCCGAACCCATTTTTACCCCATCCACCAAGGCCGAAATCGGGCTGCATGATGAGAATATCGATTTTGATCAGGCTGCAAAGTTGATCGGCAAGTCCCTGGCCGAGCGGGTGAAGGACTTGAGCCTTGCCATTTATCGGAAAGGGGTTGAACTTGCAGACAGCAAGGGCATTATCATCGCGGATACCAAATTTGAGTTTGGTCTGTTGGGCAATGAACTGATCCTGATTGACGAGGTGCTTACCCCGGATTCCTCCCGGTTCTGGCCCAAGTCATCTTATAAACCCGGAGGATCTCAGGAAAGCTTTGATAAACAGTTTGTCCGGGATTATCTTCTGTCCATTCAGTGGAATCAGAAACCGCCCGCGCCGAAGCTTCCGGATCATGTGATAGAAGGCACCCGGAAAAAATATCTGGAAGCCCTGCAGCTTCTCGCTGGTCCCGGTTATGCCGTCAACTGAGCAGATTGTTTTGCTGGAGCGGGTTCACCTGGAAGATACAACCTTCCAGGTTACCACCGAAGCCGCCATCGGCCCGCTTGCCGCCGCCATTTCCCGGCTGGGGGTGATGCATCCACCAGTCCTTCTGACCGACGATTCGGGCTATCGGATTGTCTGCGGGTTCAGAAGGATTGCCGCCTGCAAGTCTCTGGGTTTTTCCAGCATTTCCGTCAGGCTGCTTTCGCCGGGTACGGATAAACTGACCTGCGTCCAATTGGCGATCGCCGAGAATTCGATGCAGCGTCCGCTGAATCTGATTGAAACATCCCGTGCGCTGGTTTTGCTGTCCGGGGTTTATCCTGAGCCCGATGATCTTCGCCAGGCAGCAGGGGTGCTCGGGCTGCCGGACAATTTCTCTGCGATTGAAAAGCTTCGGCGATTATCCGGCCTTGCGCCGGAAATTCAGGAAGGAGTGCTGTCGGATGTGCTTTCAATGGCCATGGCCCTTGAGCTGGGGCAAATGGAAAAGTCCAGCGGAATCGGACTGTCAACACTTTTTGGATACTTGAAGCTGGGGTTGAACAAGCAGCGGGAAGTTCTGACGATGATTCAGGAGATTGCATTCCGGGAGCATTTAACTGTAAAGGATGTTCTGAATGCGCCTGAACTTCAGCAGATCATGCTTCATGAAAAATGGGACAGATCCCATAAAACCATTCATCTCAGACAGTATTTAAGGCGCCGCCGGTACCCTTCGATCACATCCGTTGAAAAAGGTTTTGAATCTCGGGTTCGAGCCCTGAACCTTGAATCCGGTATCTCGCTGATCCCTCCCCGGGATTTTGAAGGAACCACATTCAGTTTTCATCTCAATTTTATTGATATTGACCAGTTGCAGCATCGTCTTTCCCACCTCACAGAAGTATCTTCAAGCCCCATCCTGAATGAAATCCTGAATGGCTGTCGGATTTCAGCGCTGTAGCCATCTCTGGTTATTCATCCGATTTTCCGTATCTGTCCTGCTTAAAAATCTTCCTCCGTCTACCCTTTTTCATGGGATAAATTATCATTTTATATCCGGGGATGCCTTTGTGATCCATTGGCATTTTTTCTGAAAAGCTCTTTTTTCAAAGTCATATTTTTATAGATTTAACCAAAGCCTTCCAATGGACAGCCTTCTCAGTAAATAGAGTTGTTTTTATGATTTTTAATAAAATAAAAATAATGAATAAATAATTCTTGACAAACAAAATGCATAGAATATATATGCAAATAACAAATAAATTTAATTCATTTATATTGGTAATGACATATGATGATTTTAAATTATCTATTCGCAACATCACTAAGGGAGTTGTAACCCTTGGGTTACAGGAAGGAGGGAATTCGTTAGGCCAACGATCTGGAGGAAAAACTGCGAAAATCAAATACCATGTCCTGAATCAGATCCATAGGACACCTCCTGCTCCGGGCCTTATAGGGTGGCGCTGAAAATCTCTGGGATACTGTCAATAATGTACAGGTAACTTAACCTTGTTGTGAAAGGAGATGAGATATGTCGGATACTTACGAAAAGGAACCTACTCAGGCCTGGATAACGACCTTCGCAGGCACAGCCATCAATCTTTGTCTGGGAATTTTATATGCCTGGAGTATGTGGGGAGCCGCTCTTGTCAGCGAAGTTACCCTGGCCCCCGGAGATGTTGTGACCAAAACCGCGGTAATTGCGGCCGCCAAAGCAACAGACGCAGATAAAGCACTCCCCGGAAACTTGGTGGTAAAGGCAAAGGAAGCCGTTCCCAGGCCCGATGCGTTGAAAGTTAAATTTGGGGCAAATGTAAAGGAAGGATATGTCCTGCTGAGCGAAGTTAAAGGCGACCTCAGAGCCGGCGACATTATCACCAAAGCCGGCGAGGCAATGACGGATCCCAAAAATACGGGATGGATATACCTGAACAATGCAGAGACAGCCACACCTTTTTCGCTCTGCGTAATCATGTTCGCCCTTCTGATGATCCCCGGCGGAAAAATCCAGGATAAAATCAGTCCCAAATTCGGCGCCACCCTGGGCGGGCTGTTTCTGGCCGTCGGGTGTATCATTGCCGGCATGATGAAAAGCTATACCGGTCTGATTATCGGATTCGGCATTTTCGGCGGCATCGGCATGGGAATCGGATACGCAGCGCCAACCCCGGCAGCCCTGAAGTGGTTCGGCCCCCATCGCCGCGGACTCATAGCAGGCTTGTGGTCGGCGGATACGGCGGGGCAGCGCTTTATATCGGCCCCCTGGCAAAATACCTGATCGGCAATTTCGGCATTACCCAGAGCTTTGTCATCCTGGGGATTGCCTTTGCCACGGTGGTTGTCGTTGCCGGCCAGCTCATCAAGATCCCCGCTCCGGGTTATGTGCCTGCCCCGCCAAGGGTTGCGCAAACCGCCAAACAATTGGCCGCCTCGACCAAGCATAACTGGGAAGCGGGCGAGATGATCAAAACCTGGCAATTTTATGCACTCGTGTTCATGTTCATCCTGACCACCCAGTCCGGCCTTCTGATCATTGCCAATGCGGCAGGACTATTGAGCAAAACAGGCGCCAAAATTCCCTTCTTTGCCGCCAATGCCTGGCTGCTCGTCTCTTTCGGGGGACTGGTCAATGCTGCGGGCCGTGTGGGTACCGGATTCTATTCGGATAAGATCGGACGGCTGAACGCCTATGCTCTGAACTGCGGACTCTCCGCCCTGTGCCTGTTTACACTTCCCTACATCATCGGCTCCGAAAACATCTTCCTGCTGTTTCTGGCAGTCGGCGTTGCCTACTGGCAATATGGCGGCGGGCTTGCCCTGATGCCCTCTTTTGTCGGCGACTTTTACGGCCCCAAAAACCTGGGCTTTAATTACGGGCTGGTGTTCATCGGATGGGGCCTTGGCTTTTTCATGGCCAGACTGGGCGGCACCATCAAGGATCTTACCGGAAGCCTCAACTACGCATTTTATATTTCAGGCGCCCTCCTGATTGTCGGTGTAATTCTGGCTTTCAGCACCAACCGGCCGCTCTGGGCGGAACAGCAGGATAGCGTAAAGGTAAACGCATAGTTAATCTCGCACCGGGCAATCCTGTTGGAGAGCCCGGAAAATAAACCGCGCAATATGATGCGTTTTTGAACATTGCTTGAAAAAACCAACCCCCCCCCTTTTTTAAAAAAGGGGGGGCAAAAGTACACGAAATGTCTTTCAGTCTACTTATTATCTTTGATTAGTGAGCCTGCAATTTTCAAAATTATTTGTTGAATAGGACTCCCGTTCCGATGCTCCATGATATTTCGCCGATAGATGAACGTAATAATTATATTTGGTTTAAATTTTTTAGCTATAATTTTTCTTGACAAATAAGAATATAGTTTATAAAATATTTCAACAAATAAATAAGGTTCATTATTTATGGGGATTCACGAAAGAAAAGAGCGGGAAAAAGAGCGCAGGCGGCAGCAGATCATGGTTGCTGCAAAGCGAGTCTTTTCGGCAAGCGGCTTCAGCAAGTCCACCATGGAAGATATCGCCAGGGAAGCAGAACTGAGTCCTGGAACCATTTATTTGTATTTTAAAAACAAAGATGAATTGTACGCGTCACTGTCCGTCAGAATTCTTCAATATCTGAGCATTCGGCTCAAGCATGTTATCGAAAATCTGGAGCTACGGCCCGAGCAGTATATCGAAGCCCTGAAGCAGGCCATGCTGGATGTCTATGATTTTGATCCGCTAATCGTGATCAACCTGTTTCAACTTCAATCCAGTGAAACGCTGAAAAATCTGACACCGGAGCTATTGGAGGAAATCGTGGAACTGTCCCGGAATTCTCTGGAAGCCATGGCTACTATTTTTCAGATGGGAATAAAAAAAGGGGTGTTTATCGACCGGCATCCTTTTGCACTGGCGGACACCCTCTGGGCGCTGTTCTCGGGAATCATTCTCTGGGAAGAGAGCAAAAAAATCATCAACGAGGATAAGGATTATCTCAAACCGACGCTGGATCTTGCTTTTGAAGTCTTTTCACGCGGAATAGCGCGTTAATTGCAGCCGGAAAGAAATGGATAAATCTTAACAACCATTAACACGATCATGGGGAGGAAATGACCAATGGCAGAACAAGTAGAAAAAGCAGAAGTTGTAGAAACATCAGAAGCGCAGATTGCGGTACATTGGCAGGAAGAAGAGTATTATTATGCGTCGAAAAAGTTCATTGCCCAGGCCAATATGACAGATGAAGGCATCTATGATCGGTTCAGTCTGGATAATTTCCCGAATTGCTACAAGGAATATGCGGATCTGTTAACCTGGTACGAATACTGGCATACCACTCTGGACACCAGCGATGCACCGTGCTGGAAGTGGTTCGTCGGTGGAAAAATCAATGCCAGCTATAACTGCATCGACCGGCATCTTCCTCTGAACAAAAACAAGACCGCCATCCATTTCGTGCCGGAACTGGAAAATGAAAAAGTCGAACACATCACCTATCAGGAGCTCTATGTCCGGGTGAATGAATTTGCAGCCGTATTGAAGGATTTCTGCGGATTAAAGGCAGGAGACCGGGTGACGCTGCATATGCCCATGACTGCCGAGCTTCCCATTACCATGCTGGCCTGCGCGCGCCTTGGCATCATTCACTCCGAGGTATTCGGCGGGTTCAGCGGCAAGGCGGCTGCAGACCGTGTTCAGGACTCGCAAAGTGAAGTCTTGATCACCATCGACGGTTATTATCGCGGCGGCACCATTATCGACCACAAGGAAAAGGCTGATATCGCCTTTGATGAAGCCAAGAAACAAGGCCAGACCTTGAAAAAAATTCTGGTCTGGCAGCGGTATCCCGGCAAATATTCCAGCCCCACCCCGCTGGTCGAAGGCAGGGATTTTATCGTCAATGATTTGTTGAAAAAATATTACGGCGTACGCATCGACCCGGTGCCCATGCCTGCTGAAGCCCCGCTCTTTTTGATGTACACCAGCGGCACCACCGGAAAACCCAAGGGCTGCCAGCACAGCACCGGCGGCTACCTGGCCTATGTCACCGGAACCTCCAAATACGTTCAGGACATTCATCCGGAAGATGTTTACTGGTGCATGGCCGACATCGGCTGGATCACCGGACATTCCTACATTGTTTACGGCCCGCTGGCGCTTTGCGCCTCATCGGTTATCTATGAAGGCATTCCCACCTATCCGGATGCGGGCAGGACCTGGAGAATCGCCCAGAACCTGGATGTCAACATTTTCCACACGGCCCCCACGACGATTCGCGCCTTAAGAAAAGTCGGGCCGGATGAACCTGCAAAATACAACTACCATTTCAAACACATGACGACCGTCGGCGAGCCCATCGAGCCGGCTGTATGGAAATGGTATCATAAAGAAGTCGGAAAAGGCGAGGCCATCATCGTGGACACCTGGTGGCAGACGGAAACCGGCGGATTTCTCTGCAGCACCCTGCCGGCCCTGAGGCCCATGAAACCGGGAAGCGCCGGACCGGGCATGCCCGGCATTCACCCCATCATCTATGATGAGGATGGCAATGAACTGCCATCCGGATGCGGCAAGGCCGGCAACATCTGCATTCAGAACCCCTGGCCGGGCGGATTCCAGACCATCTGGGGAGATCGCGAGCGCTTTGTCCGTCAGTATTATCAGCGGTATTGCAAAGACCCGAACAGCAAGGACTGGAGAGACTGGCCGTATCTGACCGGCGATGCAGCGGTTCAGGCCCCGGATGGGTATTATCGAATCCTGGGCAGAATCGACGATGTTATCAATGTTTCCGGCCATCGTCTGGGAACCAAGGAACTGGAGTCCGCGGCCATGACGGTGAATGAAGTTGCGGAAGCCGCGGTCGTGCCGGTTGCCGATGAAATCAAGGGCAAGGTTCCGGATCTTTATGTGTCCTTGAAACCGGGATTTACGGCAAGCAAGGAGCTTGAAGACAAAATCATCAAGGCCCTTGTTGTGGAGATCGGCCCCATTGCCAAACCCAGAAAGGTCTGGATTGTGCCGGATATGCCCAAAACCCGATCCGGCAAGATCATGCGCCGGGTACTTGGCTCCCTTTCCAACAAGACGGATGTCGGCGATGTGATGACCCTGGCCAACCCGGAAATCGTTGAAGCCATTCATGGTATGGTTGATGGTTATAAAGGATGATGGTATCGCGTCTGTAACCGTCCCATGAAATAACCGGAGCCGGAAGAATTAGAGGATTCTTCCGGCTCTTTTATTATGTGTTTCATGGCGACGATTCACGATGCATTTTCGCAATAAACCATCTAAATAATTTTCTTCAATTGAACGCCCTTTCTGAAAGGAGAATCGAACATGAGTAACCCCTATGTCGAGGCTTTTGAATCCTCCATTAAAACCCCGGATGTGTTCTGGGCAAAAGCAGCCGAAGATCTGCACTGGTACAAGAAGTGGGACAAAGTGCTGGATGACTCGAAAAAGCCCTTTTACCGATGGTTTACGGGCGGAATCGTCAACACCTGCTACAATGCGCTGGACTATCATGTTGAAAACGGCAGAGCCGATCAGGTCGCCCTGATTTACGACAGCCCCGTGACAGATACCGTCAAGAAATATACGTATGCGGAGCTTCGGGATGAGGTCGCGATCTTTGCCGGCGCCCTGGCAGCCCGCGGGGTTGTAAAAGGCGACCGGGTGCTGATCTACATGCCCATGATCGCCGAAGCGGCCATTGCCATGCTGGCCTGCGCACGTCTCGGCGCGGTTCATTCCGTGGTATTCGGCGGGTTTGCGGCCAACGAGCTGGCCACCCGTATCAATGACGCCAAACCCAGGGTGATTGTCACGGCCTCCTGCGGCATTGAAATCAAAAGAGTGATTCCCTATAAAGCCCTGCTGGACGGCGCCATTGAAATGGCCGACTCAAAACCGGAGACCTGCATCATCTTTCAGCGCCCCATGGAGACCGCGGCACTTATTGCCGGCCGCGATATCGACTGGAATACCGCCATCAAGGGCGTAAAGCCCCATGACTGCGTGCCGGTTGCCGCCACAGATCCGCTGTATATTCTTTATACCTCGGGCACCACCGGCATTCCCAAAGGCGTTGTCCGCGACAACGGCGGCCATATGGTGGCGCTGAAATGGACCATGAAAGCCGTCTACAACGTGGATGCCGGAGATGTGTACTGGGCGGCCTCGGACGTGGGCTGGGTCGTCGGGCATTCCTATATCGTTTACGGGCCGCTCCTGAAGGGCTGCACCACCATCCTGTATGAAGGAAAACCTGTCGGAACGCCGGATGCCGGCGCGTTCTGGCGCGTGATTTCCCAGCACAAGGTCAAGGCACTCTTTACCGCGCCCACGGCTTTCCGGGCTATCAAAAGAGAAGATCCGGAAGGTAAATTGATTAAGAATTATGACATCTCCAGCTTTGCCACGCTTTTTCTGGCCGGGGAAAGATCCGATCCGGACACCCTGAAATGGGCGGAAAACAACATCAAGGTTCCGGTCATTGACCACTGGTGGCAGACGGAAACCGGATGGGCCATTGCCGCCAACTGCATGGGGCTGCATCACTATCCGGTCATTTATGGCTCGCCCACCAAACCGGTTCCGGGATGGAATGTCATGGTCGTGAATCCGGAAAATGAGGTCGTAAAAGCCGGAGACATCGGCGCGCTGGTGGTCAAACTGCCGCTGCCGCCCGGAAGCCTGCCCACCCTGTGGAACAATGACGAGGGGTATGTAAAGTCTTATCTCGAGGAATTCCCCGGATATTACAAGACGGCGGATGCCGGATACATGGATGAAAACGGTTACGTCTTTGTCATGTCCCGAACCGATGACATCATCAATGTGGCCGGTCACAGGCTTTCCACGGGCGCCATGGAGGAAATCCTGGCGGATCATCCCCAGGTGGCCGAATGCGCGGTTCTGGGCGTGGAAGACGATCTTAAAGGTCAGGTTCCCATCGGGTTCCTTGTCCTGAATGCCGGTGTGACCCGCGAGCACAGCGAAATCGTTAAAGAAGTCGTACAGATGGTCAGAGACCGGATCGGGCCGGTGGCTTCGTTTAAAACCGCCACGGTGGTCAAACGGCTTCCCAAGACCCGTTCCGGCAAAATCCTCAGGGGCACCATTCAGAAAATTGCGGACAACAAGGAGTATAAACTGCCGGCAACCATCGATGACCCGGCGACCCTGGATGAAATGGCAGTGGCCTTGAATTCCATCGGGTATGCCAAATCCAGAAAATAGTCTTTGTCGGCGTCAAAGCCGCCCTGGTCTTCTCCTTGAGGCAGCCGGGGAAAACAGCGGAATCTGAAAGATTGACGTTTTCCAGAGGAGGAAAGCCATCTCTGGGAGTGAATGCCCGACGCATGACCATTAACTTATCAAGTGTTGCCTGATCAGCCGGCGCAGATATTTTTCTGCGCCGGCTGTTTTTTTTACCGGTTTCCGTTTTTGCTTTTCAACCCTTCTTTTTTTATTGTTTAATCTGATTCATTTATTGTATTTACAGGCTTCATTCTATCGGTACACTCCCTTATTCCCATAGGAGGCGGCATGGCTTTAATTACCCTATCCAGACATTTTGGCGCAGGCGGAAAAACCCTTGGAGCGCTGGTTGCAAAGAAGTTGGGGTATGTCTTTCTGGATGATGAAATCATCAATCTGGTTGCTGAAAAGGCAGGGTCCGGAGGCTGGATGGATGCGCTTGATAAGGAATTTGGCGGAAAGCTGCTGCCTTATATTTCCGGACTGCGTCCGCAAAGGGCATACGGAAATGATTCTGGACGACAAAAAAGGGGGTATGGACGAAACCATCGCCGTGGATATTCTGCAACATCTGTTTCTGCAGATTGCCCAGGAAGGCAATGCCATCATCGTTGGCAGGGGAGGCCAGTACCTGCTTCGGGACCACAATGACGTTTTTCACGTGCTGCTGGTGGCTGACCTTGAAGACCGGGTTCAATTCATGGAAGAGCGCTATAACCTGTCTCTTAAAAAAGCGCTTCATGTGGTTAACCGGCAGGATCGGCGCCGGCAAAATTTCTACCGGCTTCTGGGAAAAGTGGATTACGATCAGCCGGATATCTACCACCTGGTGCTGAACATGAGCAAACTGAGCCTTGAAAAGGCCAGTGACCTGCTGATCACCCTGGTGAGTGGGGTGTAAGGAATCCGTGAAAATCTCCGATCTTTTTATCGATGAGCAGGTGAAGGATTTTCCTGTTGTGGCGGATGTCCAGTCCCGTCTGGGTATGGCTGGCAGGGTGATCAGCGATCCTGGCCAGGTATACCAGGAGGTCTCCCGGGCAATCGATCCGATACAGAAGGGAAAAGAAATCCTTTATCTGACCCGAAACAAGGGCGCTTTCATCCGGGAGTGTCCGGGAACCCGCTGCTATACCTGCTGCGGCTATAAAATCCTGCATATCGGCACCTTCTGCACCATGGATTGTTCCTATTGTATTTTACAGGCCTATTTTCATCCGCCGCTGCTTCAGTTTTTCGTAAACCATGAGGACATGCTTTGCGAACTGGCGCAGACATTTTCAAAACCCGGCATCAGCAGAATCGGTACCGGTGAATTTACGGACAGCATGATCTGGGAATATGGTACAGATCTTTCATCGCTGCTGGTGCCTCTTTTCGGTGCACAGAACCGGGCGGTGCTGGAACTGAAAACCAAAACAACCGATATTCAGCGTTTGAAACACCTTCCCCATAACCGCAAGACCATCTGCGCCTGGTCACTGAATACCGAAAGGGTCATCCGGGAACAGGAACGGCATACGGCGTCACTGAATGCAAGGCTTCGTGCAGCCAGAACTTGCGAATCCTGGGGATATCCCCTGGCATTTCATTTTGATCCGGTCGTTCTTTATGCGGGCTGCGAGGAAGAATACCGTCAGGTTATACAAAAACTTTTCGCTCAGGTATCGGCGGACAACATTGTCTGGATCAGCGTCGGCACATTCCGGTTCATTCCGGAATTAAAGAGCATCATTCAGAAACGGTTCAGCGATTCCACACTTGTTTACGGCGAGTTTATCACCGGTCTGGATGGCAAGATGCGTTATTTTAAACCGCTTCGCCTCAATTTCTATCAAAAAATGGTTTCCTGGATCAGGGAGCTGGCTCCGTTCGTCCGGGTCTATTACTGTATGGAAGATGACGAGATCTGGGAAAAAACCATGGGATTTACACCCGAAAAATACGGCGGCTTACCCGGAATGCTGGATGTGAGTGCAAAAGATCATTGCGGACTGATTGCGTAACCGGACCACTTTCTTTGCTTCATCGGTCAATGTGCCTTTCATGCTGTTTTGTGCTGAGAAAGCAAGGCGGTGTTTATGAGAATAGTTAAACAGATTTTCAGGGTCATGCCGTTTATCATCATGACCCTTGTGAGTGTATTTCAGGCATTTGCGGGCGATTTTATTTCAGTTCGAAGGGTATACGATGGAGATACCATCGAGCTGGAAAATGGAACGCATGTCCGTTACATTGGCATCAATGCCCCGGAAATTGCGCATCAGGATAAGCCCGGAGAACCTTTTGGCCCCGAAGCATTGGCATTCAATGAGAAAATCGTGTTATCCAGACCGGTCCGGATTCAGGGGGACCAGGAAGCATCGGATCAGTATAACCGGCGGCTGGCATATGTGTTTTTGCAGGACGGTACATTCGTGAATCAGGAAATTGTCCGAAACGGGCTGGCCTATGTTCTGTATAAACCGCTTAGCGCCACATATGACGCCGTATTGTTGAAATCCCAGCAGGAAGCCATGATAGCCGGAAAGGGGATGTGGAAAAACTGGAAGGAAAAACCTTCAGATTACATCGGCAACAAGAAATCCCGGCGGTTTCATTTGAAAACCTGCGCTTTGGGGCAGCGGACATCGAAGCAAAACCGGATTCAGTTTGGCCGGAAATGGGATGCGTTCTGGGAAGGATATGCGCCCTGTAAAAAATGTATGGGCCAGGGGCCGATTGAATAAAGGCCGGGGAAATGAAGACGGAGGACAGACAGAGGCGGAAGGCATTTTATTGATTTAAAATGAAACATTCATGAACCGTCTGGAAGCTGCTCCAGGCGTGAAATGATCCGTTCTGCTGTCTTCCGTCATCCGCCATCTGTAGCCTGATATCTGTCTTCAGTTTTACTCTTTGTCTTTGTTGAGCTCAACCAGCAGTTTTTCGGAAATCAGGGCCGGAACTTCGTCATAATGGGAAAACGCCATGCTGTAGACCCCCCTGCCGCCGGTCATGGAGGTTAAGTCCGGGGCATAGGACAAAAACTCGGACATCGGCACATTGGCCTTGATCACCTGGTATTTGCCCTCGGAATCCATGCCCAGCACTCTGCCGCGGCGGCTGTTCAAATCCCCCATGATGTCGCCCATGAATTCTTCCGGCGTTGTGATTTCAACGCTTAGAATCGGCTCCAGAAGAACCGGCTTGGCTTCCGCAACAGCCTTCTTGAAAGCCAGGGAGCCGGCGATCTTGAAAGCCATTTCCGATGAATCCACGGCGTGGTAAGATCCGTCATCCAGGGTTACCCTGAAATCCACGCAGGGATATCCGGCCAAAACCCCTTTCTGGGAGGCCTCAATAATGCCTTTTTCAACAGCCGGAATGTAGGATCTGGGAACCGAGCCGCCGACGATGGCATCCACGAATTCAAATCCGGATCCCCTGGGCAGGGGCTCCATCTGAATCCAGCAATCACCAAACTGGCCGTGACCACCGGATTGTTTTTTATGCCGGCCCTGAACGCGGACTTTTTTCTTGATGGTTTCCCGATAGGGGACTTTTGGGGTTTTCAGGTGAACTTCCACATTGTATTTGCGTTTTAGCTTTTCAATGGCGGCTTCAATATGGACCTGACCCCTTCCGGACAAGAGAATTTCCTTGGTCTCGGCGGTTCTTTCCAGCTTCAGCGCGGAGTCTTCTTCCAGCATTTTGGTCAGCGAGATGAAGATTTTGTCTTCATCCCCGGAGCCCTTGGTGGTGATTGCAAACGTAATCAGGGTGGGAAGGGGTTCCGGGAAGGGGAATTTGATTTTATTGGCTTCGTCGCAAAGGGTGTCGCCGGTAAAGGTTTCCTTGAGTTTGGCGACAGCAACGATAGAACCCGGCCCGGCACTTTTGGCTTGTTTTTGTTCTTTTCCGAAAATCGTCAAGAGCTGATTAAAACGTTCTTTAACATCCTTGTTGACATTGTAAAAACTGCCATCAGCTCCCAGTTTGCCGGATACCACCCGGAATATCGAGAGCCTGCCGGCATAAGGATCTGCCACGGTCTTGAAAACAAACGCTGAAAACGGCGCATCCGGATCCGGCGCCCGTTCGATTTCATTTCCCACCACCGGATCTATCCCGACTTTGGGCATGCGGTCCAATGGCGAAGGCATGCTGTAGACAATGAAATCCATCAGCAAATCAATGCCAACGGCTTTAATGGCGGAGGCGCACAGCACCGGGGAGAATATGCGGGATATCGTTCCTTTCTTCAGGGCTGCTTTAAGTTCATCGTCTGAAATCGGGTCCCCTTCAAGATACCGCTCCAGAAGCGTATCGTCGGCTTCGGCGATATTTTCAACCAATTTTTCGCGTTCTTCCTCAACAAGGGATTGCATATCCGGAGGAATGTCAATGGCGGTTGCCTTGCCATTGGCATCGTAAGTATAGGCTTTCATGGCGACCAAATCAACGATGCCCTTGAAATCCGATTCGGTGCCAATGGGCAAATGCAGGATGACGGGTTTGGGTTCAAAGGATTTTACGGCATCTTGAAATGCTCTGGAAAAATCCGCCCGTTCCCTGTCCAGCTTGTTGATCAGAATCACGCAGGGCAACTTCAAGCTTTGGGCAAAGTTCCAGGCCTGATCGGTCTGAACTTTGACGCCGTCGACGGCATCAACCAGAACCACTGCGCCATCAACAGCCTGCATGCAAAATTTGGTGTCTGTAAAAAAATTCTGATCTCCAGGCGTGTCAACCAGGGTAACGGAATGTTTTTTCCAATTAAATTGATGGAAGCCGCTGCTAATACTGATGTTTCGCTTGAGTTCTTCAGGCTCGAAATCCATTGCCGTATTGCCGTCTTCAACACGTCCAAGACGACTGGTTACGCCTGTTTGATACAGCATGACTTCTGCCAGGGAAGTTTTTCCGGAGTTTCCGTGGCCCACAAGCGCAATGTTTCTAATCTTATCAACCATTTCAGTCATTCAAACAAAGCTCCTCTCTATAGAATTGTCCATCATGCCAGTTCTTTCATGAGCATTTCACTAAAAATTTTTATATGGTTGACTGAAAAAAATCAAGATAAAAACAAGACGTTTATTTATTGATAAATTCGGTTTCAATCATTCCTGAAAACTCGATACGTAGCCCAGGGCAGTCGCGGCTTTTTCCGATCCCTGAAACAACTGGCGCACATACGTCCTGTTGATTGTTAAAGATCGGCGCATGAAGCCGACTCCGGGCTTAAATTGATTTGGAATGAAAAATATCAAAAATCGCATTCACCTGTTTGCACAGCAGGGTAAACTGATCGGGATAGAGCGACTGGGCGCCGTCGCTCATGGCTTTTTCCGGTTCGTGATGGACTTCGACCATCAGGCCGTGAGCCTCGGCAGCCACTGCAGCCCGGCTGAGGGGAATGACCTGATCTCTCCGGCCGGCCGCATGACTGGGATCCACGATGATGGGCAGGTGGCTCTGCTTTCGAACAACCGGTATGGACGACAAGTCCAGCGTGTTTCGGCTGTGGTCGGCAAAGGTGCGGACCCCTCTTTCGCATAAAATCACCTGGGAATTGCCGCCTTCCAGAATGTATTCGGCGGCCATCAGCCATTCTTCGATGGTCGCCGCCATTCCCCGCTTCAGCAGAACCGGCTTTGACGCCCGTCCGGCCCGTTTGAGCAGGCTGAAATTCTGCATGTTCCGGGTGCCGATCTGAATGATGTCGGTATAGGATTCAACCAGGTCAAATGTGTCTTCATCCATGACTTCGGTGACCACGGGCATGCCGGTGGTTTCACGGACTTTCGCCAGGATTTCCAGCCCTTCTTTGCCGAGTCCCTGAAAAGAATAGGGGGACGTGCGGGGTTTAAAGGCCCCGCCCCGAAAGATATGGGCGCCGGATGCCTTGACATGTCCGGCAATGGTTAACGCCTGCAATTCGCTTTCGATGGCGCAGGGACCGGCCATGATGACGAGATTTCCATTGCCGATGGCGATATCGCCCACTTGAACGATGGTATCCTCCGGTTTGCATTCCCTGCTGACGAGTTTATAGGGTTTGGTGACGGGAATGGCGTCCGAGACCCCCGGCATTCCGATAAACGGGGATGCATCCACGGGCCCCTTGTTATGTAGTACACCGATGGTGACCCGTTCGCCGCCGGGAATGGGGCGGGCCACGTAGCCGCGATTTTCGATTGCCGCCACAACGGCTTCGGTCTGTTCCGGGGTTGCCTGTTTGCTCATAACGATTAACATCTGCTTTCTCCTTTGGGTCGAACTGTTGTTTGAATGGGTTGAAACACGTTTTTAAGAAAATCAATAAAAAAAGGGGCTGTGGAAATTTCCACAGCCCCTTTAAAAGTAATAAAGGACCGTGGGCATTTGGGGTGCCCGGGTCCTTTTTATGGTTATATTACGTCAATGGATTACAAGAGCCTCAGGGAACACCCCTTCATATGGATCTGAAGCCACCAGCGCCAAAAAAAAGCATTCATGCATGAAAGTCTGTTCATCTGATTCATGATTATCCCATAACTGAAATCTCTGACTCTGTCAAGAATTATGTGACCACTCAAAATATTTATTGTCAATCTCTCATGTAATGCATTCTGAGACTCCATATTCTTCATGCATCGATTTCCATCCACACAGGCGCTTTCATGATCAGTTCGATGGCTTTTGATGCAGTCTCGGCGGCCTCCGGAAAGGTCTTTGCCAGGCTCATGACATGCCGCAGATGATCGGCGGTGCGAAGCATCAGCATGACAAGATCGCCTTCCGCGCCTTCGGAAAGCTCAACCACTTCCTCCCAGGGCATGCCGCCTGCCCAGGCATAAACTGTCATGGCGGGCCTCAGATAGAGGGGCCTGACGTCAAAATCATGGTCATACAGGTCCCGCATCAGGGGCTTTAATGCGGTATTGGTTGCAGATGAAGGCATCAAAGAGCGGCGGCGGGACAGAGCGCCGGTCCACGCGGTCATCCATTTCCCGGTCCGACACAAAGAGAGAGAGAATGGCCGCCATCAGGGCCGGGTCCAATTGGGGGAAAATGCCTTTTCGAAATCCTTCGGCGATCAGAAGCGGCTGATCCACGCGAAGCTGGGAAGCCCATCGGCCGTCCTGGGTCAGGCTGCCCTCCAGGGTGACAAATCCCGTCAGCTTCAAAAAGCTCAGGTGCCGGTTGAATTCGTGAATCAGTACCTTGTGCCGGGTGCCCGAAAGTGCCCTGGCTTCGGTTCTTTTGCCGCCGGTGCGCATCAATAAAAATGTGGCGAAGGATCGCGTCAGAAGGTCTTCAATCTGGTCCGGAGCATGGGACAGAAGCAGGTTCAGGACCATTGAAAAATTGATCCGGATCTGGCTTTTGACATCCGAGGGCGTGGCGGTAACCAGTTGCGCGCAAAGCCGGGTGTCCAGAAATTTTCCCGGTATGGCGATGGCAAAGCCGATATGATCCATGCCCCGGCGTCCGGCCCTGCCGGTCATCTGGTGAAATTCCGTGGGGCTGAGCGGCATGAACTCCCGGCCGTTAAAGCGGTCGGTGTTCAGGAACACGACGGTTCTGGCCGGAAAATTGACGCCTGCGGCAACTGTGGATGTGGCAAATACCGCCTGCAGGAGCCCCTCGGTCATCAGGGTCTCGATGACCTGTTTCCAGGCCGGAAGCTGTCCGCTGTGATGCGCGCCCACGGCCAGGTGCTCCAGATGCCAGAGCTGGCGGTGTTTGGCCAGATGCGGATTCTGGGAAATAATTTCGTCGATTCGCTGATGAAGGGTTTGCATCCGGAACGGGTCATCCACCCAGTTCTCCTTGCACAGATCCAGGGCATGGTCGCAGTCGGCGCGGGATTTGAGGAAAAATATGGCCGGAAGCAGATTGAATTTGTCCAGAATCCCGAGAATTTCGCCCATTGGGGGCAACTGGCTGTACGTGGATGTCAGCCGCTGCGGTTTTTCTTCAAACAGGTATTCCCGAACCTTTTTGGAAATGCGGCCTTTTCCCTTGATATCGGACAGCAAGAAGCGGCAACAGGGTTCCGGAAGGGTGAAGAAAAATGGGATAAAGCGGCACCGGCCTTTTGGTTTCTTCAATGACCGTGCAGGCTTTGGATCGAATGGCCGTAAGCCACTCGGCGATTTTTCCGGCGTTGCCGATGGTTGCCGAAAGCAGCAGCAGGGGGATTCGGGACGGCAGGTAGATCATGGTTTCTTCCCAGACCACCCCGCGATCCTCATCTCCCAGAAAATGGGCTTCATCCAGGACCACAAAATCCGTATCCAGGGTTTGGCCATGGTGCATGGCGTCATAAAGCTGATTGCGAAGAATTTCGGTGGTGCCGACAATCACCGATGCATCCGGCCGTTCTTTGCGGTCCCCGGTCAGAATGCCGACCTGGTCCTGGCCGAAGATCTCGGAAAATTCGTGAAACTTGGCGTTTGAAAGCGCCTTTAACGGCGTTGCATACCAGGAGCGCCCGCCTTTTTCCCGGATTCTGGAAATGGCCTGAACCGCGATCCAGGTTTTGCCGGAACCCGTGGGCGCCGTCACCAGGCAATCGGCTTTCTCGATGGCCTCAAGCGCTTCCAGTTGAAACGGATCCGGAGAAAACGGCCGGTCTTCCGGAACGCCGATGGTTTTGAACACGGCCTTCAGGCTGGAGTCGGCGCCGGCTTTCATCCGAATGGCAGGGGCCGGCCCGATATCCTTGGCCGGATCTTGGGTCTGCCGAATAATTTTGGCCTTGACACTGCCTCTGGGTTTCATGTTATCAGCTGCCGAATGATCGCATCCATCTGGGTTTTGGCATAGCGCGTCGGTGTCATAAGGGGAGATGCCGTTTAAATCCGCTTCGATCAGGGTGTTGTCATAAGGCAGAAATCCCAGAAAATCAAACTGGGGCAGATTTTTGCGAAGATAAGCGATGTCCGCATCCCCGCGGATTTTATTGCCCACCACGGCGATGCGCTTAAGCCCGATCTCAGAGGCCAGGTGCTGAATGTTTTCAGCCGTGTCAATGCTTCTTCTGCCCGGCTCCACCACCACGATGAGCTTGTCCACGGCCTTTGCCGTGGCTCTTCCCAGGTGCTCGATGCCGGCTTCCATATCCATGACCACCACCTCGTCCCTGGCAAGAACGATGTGGGTGATCAGGGCCCTTAAAAGCGTGCTCTCCGGGCAGATGCACCCGGAGCCGCCTTTCTTGATGCCGCCAAGGCGCATCATCTTGATGTTGCCCAGTTTTGCGGACAAGGCATCCGGAAGATCATCCACCCGGGGATTGAGCTTGAAGAATCCGCCGATGCTGCCGGGCTGGGCCTCGGTGCGTTCATAGGCCAGGTCTTTCATTTCGGAGATCGGAATGATTTTATCGGCATTGGCGATTCCCAGTGCGCCGGCCAGATTCGCGTCCGGGTCCGCATCGATTGCCAGAACGTGCTTTCCCTGTGCATCAAAAGTTCGAATCAGCAAAGCGGAAAATGTGGTTTTCCCCACCCCGCCTTTGCCGCTGACAGCAAGTTTCATGAGCGTGTCCTTATTTTTCTGAGAACAAAAATGAATTTGTTTTCAATGAAAAGTATCGGTTAAGTTATTTCATTTAATAAGCCTCTTTCGTCATTAAGTCAAGAATGACAGCATTTGCAAAGGGGGACAACCAGAAAGACCGGTACTGGCATCCGTCGTATTCGAACACTCCATGAAGATCGCATCGTTGACTTGTTTTGAAAACTCTGATTTCCAGTCTGCCGCCATCGGCCATGGCGGTAAATTTGTCGTCGATCAGATATTGAGTGCAGGTTTATTTTAAATTGACAATCGGCATGATCTGCATTATTTTCTTATAACTTTAAAATCCTATCCCCCGATTCGTTTGCCTTTTCCGAAAGATTTTGGAGGCTTGTTCTTGTCTTACTCCATTCCGGCAGAAAAAATTTCAGAAATCAAACACAGCGCCGATATCCTGGAAATCATTTCTGATGCGGTCGTGCTGAAAAAAGCGGGCAGGAACTACCTCGGGCTTTGCCCCTTTCACTCTGAAAAGACCCCATCGTTTACCGTAAGCCCGGACAAGCAGATGTTTTACTGCTTTGGCTGCGGAGAAGGGGGCAATGTCTTTACCTTTGTCATGAAGCAGGAAGGGATCGCGTTTCCGGAAGCCGTCCGATTTCTGGCCAAACGTTATGGCATCGTGATCGTTGATCAGACCTCAAGCCCTGGCTGCCAAAAAACAGATGGATGAAAGGGAGCTTCTCTTTCAGATCAACCGCCAGGCCATGGCGTTTTATCATCATGCCCTCCTGGATCCGCAAACCGGAACTCCGGCGCTTTCCTATCTCACCCGCCGCGGGTTGCCTCCCCGTATCCTCGCGGACTTCAAACTGGGATATGCGCAGCCGGGCTGGGACCATCTGACGAATTATTTTTCACAAAAAGGCGTGGCCCTGGCCCTTGTGGAAAAAGCGGGCCTGATCAGCCGGCGACAAAGCGGGAGCGGCTATTATGACCGTTTCCGGGATCGCGTCATCTTCCCGATCTTCAATACCCACAATCAGGTGGCGGGTTTTGGGGGAAGGGTTCTGGATGATTCCCTGCCCAAATACCTGAACTCTCCGGAAACGCCGCTTTACAGCAAGAGCCGTTCGCTTTATGGCCTTTTTCAGGCAAAACCGTTTTGCCGGCAGACCGGTGAAGTGTTTATTGCCGAAGGCTATATGGATCTGCTCTCGCTGCATCTTCATGGCATTCAGAATTCAGTCGCCACACTGGGCACTGCCATGACCGAAGAGCATATCCGGCTTCTGAAAGGGGTTTCCCGGAAAATCACACTGGTCTACGATTCGGATCAGGCCGGAATCAAGGCCGCCCAGCGGTGCATCGAGCTTTTCAAAGCCCATCACCAGCTTGAGGATATTCGCATCCTGGTTCTGCCCGAAGGACATGATCCCGATACCTATCTTCAGCAATTCGGACCTGAATCCTTTAGAAATGCCGCCCGTGAAGCCTCCGGGGTGTTTTCCTTCCTGATGGATGTGGCCATAAAAAAACATGGACTGTCTCTGGAAGGAAAACTGCGGATCATCAAGGAGATGGAGGAGCCGCTGTCGACACTGACAGATGGACTGACCCGGATTTCGGCCATCAAGGAAATTGCCGAAAGAACGGGGATTGATGAAAGCGCGATACAGGAAAAAATTCGGGAAAATTCTCCGCGCAGACCTTTGCGGGCAAAACCTGCTGAAAAGGCGCCGGATGCGGGAAATAAATTTGAGAAGCACCTGATTGCCATGATGCTTCAATTTCCGGATATCATCCCGGACCTGATTGAAAAAAATCTTATCGAGTACTATTTCAGATCCTTTGCTAAAATCCACGGGAAATGATATATTGATCATGTTATCGTGATCTGGATAATGCACCGGAGCAGATCAATGACCTGCCTTCTATCGTTTTGATGGCTGCAGACAATGATGAAAAAAAGCGTCTGATTGCAGCATTTTCCATTCAGAAGGAGGAGTGGGGTCTTGAGGGGTGCCGTAAATTGATTGAACAAATTGAAAGAAATCAAAAGCGAGATAACCTCCGGTTGTTGCGGCAAAGAATGAAAGCTGCCGAAGAAAGCGGCGAACAGGAGTTGCTTCGACAATTAACCAAAGAATGTTCAGACGGTCAGGTGTCCGCAGGAGGCAGGTAATTATGGCAAAATCATCCGTTATCAAACGGAAACTCGAGAAGAAAATCACATCAAAGACCATAACGGATCTTATTTTAAAGGGAAAGGAAAAAGGATCCCTCTCCTATGATGATATTAACCGGGCACTGCCTGAGGATATGATTACCTCGGAACAATTAGATGAAACGCTGATGATTTTTGATGAACTGGATATCGACATATTGGATGAAAAAGCCTCCGGTTCCAGCGAAAACGAAGCCAAGGAAGCGGTGAAACGGGCCAGAAAAGAAACGGCCATGACGGATTTTGGGGCTGTAACCGACCCGGTCAAGATGTATCTGCGGGAAATGGGACTGGTAACCCTCCTCAGCCGCGAAGGGGAAGTGGAGATCGCCAAAAAAATCGAGGCCGGTGAACAGGAAGTCCTGAAAGCGCTGATTGACACGACCACCGGCATTGAATGTCTGCTGAATTTAGGCGTCGAAATTGAAAACGGCGCCTTGCGTCCCAAATATGTCCTGAAAGACATTGATGAAGGCGATGCTTATGTGGATGAAGTGGTTCAGACAGAAAAGTTTTTGAACACCATTCGTCAGATCAAGGCCATTCATGAAGAAAACAAGGCATCCCGCGAAAAACTGTTTGCTTCGGAACTGGATTCTGATGAGATTCGCAGAATCCGGCGCGGCATCACAAGAAAAAACACCAAGATTTTTGACCTGTTGAAAGACTGGCGGCTTGAAGGAAATGTCGTTGACAAAATTGAGCAGATCATTCGCAATCAGATAGACTGGTTCGATGCCATGAACAAGATGCTGGCATTGACATCGGAAGCCCTGGGTGTGTCTGTGACGGAACTCATCAGCCACTTGAGCACGGTTGCGGATTTTTCAGCCTGGATTCAGCCGCGTTGCCGGCTGAATCCAGATGAGGCAGTCTGTCTTGTTTTCCGATTTGTCCGGATTCAATCAGCAGATTGCCGAAAAGGAACTGGCTGTAAAATCAAAATCTCAGGCATTGAAAAGAATTCTCTCGGATGTCGATGAAGGCCGCTATAAAGCCAAAATGGCCAAAAGCGAGTTGACCAAGGCCAATTTGAGACTGGTGGTCAGCATTGCCAAAAAATATACCAACCGCGGGCTTCAGTTTCTGGATCTTATCCAGGAGGGAAACATCGGTTTGATGAAGGCAGTGGATAAATTCGAATACCGAAGAGGCTATAAATTCAGCACATATGCCACCTGGTGGATCCGTCAGGCCATTACCCGGGCCATTGCCGATCAGGCCAGAACCATCCGCATTCCGGTTCACATGATTGAAACCATCAATAAACTCATTCGCACCTCAAGGTACCTGGTTCAGGAACTGGGCCGCGAACCCAGGCCTGAAGAAATTGCCGAAAAAATGGAAATTCCTCTGGACAAGGTTCGAAAAGTATTGAAAATCGCCAGAGAACCGATTTCGCTGGAAACCCCCATTGGGGAAGAAGAAGACAGCCATCTTGGGGATTTTATTGAAGACAAGAAATTCATGCTGCCTTCGGATGCGGCAGTCAGTCTGAATCTGGCGGAACAGACGCGAAAAGTTCTGGCCACCTTAACCCCCCGGGAAGAAAAAGTGTTGCGGATGCGTTTTGGAATCGGAGAAAAGGCGGATCATACCCTTGAAGAAGTTGGACAGGATTTTGCCGTTACACGGGAGCGCATTCGTCAGATCGAAGCAAAAGCCCTCAGAAAGCTTCGGCATCCCACAAGGAGTAAGAAGCTAAA
Organism: uncultured delta proteobacterium; assembly: GCA_963845015.1. Classification (GTDB taxonomy): domain Bacteria; phylum Desulfobacterota; class Desulfobacteria; order Desulfobacterales; family Desulfatirhabdiaceae; genus RAAP-1. Next base: position 15,246 of record CAWJRD010000041.1, on the reverse strand, counting down.
AAGTTTTATTGATATGTAAAGCTTGACAAAAATTGATACGAAAGTTAAAAAAGAAGACTCATGGGCCCATAGCTCAGCTGGAAGAGCCACCGGCTCATAACCGGTCGGTCCCTGGTTCGAACCCAGGTGGGCCCATCAATACGATAGAAAAGGCGTGGAATACATTCCACGCCTTTTTTTCATTTGCAGGAGTTGGCAACATGCCGAGTGTTCAGGATATTATCAATTTAATGGAAGAATTGGCGCCCTCCCGCCTTGCGGAATCCTGGGATCCTGTCGGTCTGCAGGTGGGAAGAAAAGACTGGCCTGTTCGTTCGATCTGGGTGGCGCTGGATCCCCTTCCGGAAGTGATTGCCGCTGCCTGCGATCAGCATGTCGACCTGCTGATCACCCATCACCCGCTGCTGTTTCAACCCGTTAAAAATCTGGACTTTAACTCGCCCATTGGTTCCATCCTTTATCAAGCCGCCGTCAATCAACTTGCCGTTTACAGCGCCCATACCAATCTGGATAAAGTATCCGGCGGCTTGAACGATATCCTGGCAAAGCGGATCGGACTCGATCAAGTGGATGTTCTTGTGCCCGAAAACGATGCTGAATCCTGTAAACTCGTTCTTTACGTTCCCGCCGACCATGAACAGCAGGTGCTGAGCGCACTGTTTCAGACCGCTGCCGGAATCATCGGCGAGTATTCGTGCTGCGCATTCAGAAACGCCGGCAAAGGCTCTTTTCTTCCGGGAGGCCAGGCAAGGCCGTTTATCGGAAAGCCCGGCGAGATTTCGCATGTGGATGAAATACGGATTGAAACCCTTGTCAGAAAAAAGGACATTTCCGCTGTGCTTTCTCATGTCAGAAGCCATCATCCCTACCAAACCATGGCCTATGACGTTTACCCCCTGTTGCCTGTCGAGAGCAGACACGGTTTTGGCCGGACTGGCACGATAACCGCTCCCATGAATCTGTTTCAATTCGCTCAAACCGTTAAGGAAAAACTTTGTTTGCCGAATGTAAAAATATCCGGAAACCCGGATATGATGGTTCAGCGGGCCGCGGTTTGTTCCGGAAGCGGCTCCAGCCTCCTGAATGCATTTTTTGCTTCCACCGCCGATGTGTATATCAGCGGGGATCTCCGGTATCACGATGCCAGAGCTGCCGAATCGGCGGGGAAGGCCTTGCTCGACATCGGGCATTTTTCATCCGAGCACCTGATGATCGAACCGGTCTGCGACTATCTTCGCCGGCGGATCTCAAACGCTTCCTGGGAAGTTCGTGTGGAAGCCTATCAACTTGAAAAAGACCCATTTGCCATGATATAAGATAAACAGGGTAATGGGTAATGGGTAAAGGGTAATGGGTGAGAGATATTTGATTCTTTTGTCCGTAACCTATAACCCATAACCCATTACCCAAAATTATTAACCCCAACATTGCGGGTAAAGATATGAAAGATCAGATAGATATTCTTGTTTCACTGCAGCAGATTGAAATTGAATCTTTAAGCGTAAAAGCACACCTGTGTTCCATATCAAAACGACTGGATACTTCTCAATAACAGCCAGAACGAATTGAAACAGCGCATCACGGATGAAACTGCGAAAATTGAAGAACTGAGAAAACTGTATCGTTCTCACGAATCCGACATCAAACAGAATCAGGTCATGATTAAAAGGAGTCAGGAACGGCTCAATTCCATCAAGAACAACCGGGAATATCAGGCGTTGCTTAAAGAAATTGAAGAGCTCAAGCGAACCAATGCCGCAACCGAGGAGACTGATGATTGATTTTCTGAATCAGATTGATGATGCGGAGAAAAGAACGGTGGCGATGCAGGAAGAGCTTCAGTTGCTGCAAAATGATATTCTGCAGGAACAGCAGGTTGTCGGTGTTGAAACCGAGACTGCCGAAAAACGGCTGAAAGAACTGGATCAGGAACGGCTGAAAATGTCCGGTAAGATTGATGCGGATATACTGAAGCTGTTTCAGAAGGTTCAGTCGCAGCAAGTCCGGGGAAATGCCGTTGTTCCGGTTCAGGATGCCGTTTGCCATGGATGCTATGTCAATATTCCGCCGCAGATGTATAACGAACTTCAGCGGTGTGACAAATTGAGAATGTGTCCGAACTGTCAGCGGATCATTTACTGGAAGCAGAGTTAACGATTATATGGCCGAAGCAGAACAGACGATCGCCGGATTCACCATGATCCGGAGGAAAGTCCGAACACCACAGGGCAGGGTGCTCCATAACGTGGAGTCGTGGCAACGCGAAGGAAAGTGCAACAGAAAATATACCGCCCGGCGCTTTTTCGTTTATCGCGCACTGCGCGGAAGGCGAAAATGAGCCGGGTAAGGGTGAAATGGTGCGGTAAGAGCGCACCAGTTCTCCGGGTGACCGGAGAAGCTTGGTAAACCCCACCTGGTGCAAGACCAAATAGAGGAGCGTTTGAAGGCGGCCCGCCTGAGCTCCCGGGTAGGTTGCAGGAGGCGCCTGGCAACAGGCGTCCACAGAGGAATGATCGTCAGCCGGAACCGGGTAACCGGTTCCGGATACAGGATTCGGCTTACGGGCTGCTTCGGCCATTTTTTTACAAGGGGTTGAGGAGAGGGATATTTATTATGTTGTTAATCGAAGAACTCAGGGTTGAAGTCGGCGGAAAACCCATCCTGAAGAATGTCAACATGCATATCCCCGAAGGCGAGACCCATATTCTCTTTGGTCCCAACGGGTCGGGGAAAACCAGCCTGATGATGACACTGATGGGATTTTCAGGCTATGTGGTGACCCACGGGAAGATTACCTTTAAAAACGAGGATATCACCTTTCTGCCGATTTATGATCGGGCCCGTATGGGAATCGGCATATCCTTTCAGCGGCCGCCGACCATCAATGGCCTGAAAACCCGCGCCATGGTTGAAATCTGCGCTGGAGAGCGATCCGTGGATATCGATGCGCTTTCCGCCCAGTTGAATTTTCAGGAATTTCTGGAAAGAGATGTGAACCATAATTTTTCCGGAGGCGAGATCAAACGTTCCGAGCTGCTTGCAGCTCATGGCCCAGCAGCCGGACCTGGTGCTTCTGGATGAGCCGGAATCCGGCGTGGATCTGGAAAGCATCGTCATGCTGGGAGATACCATCAACAGCCTGCTCAGAAGGGGCATCAAACGTCCGAGTCAAAAACCCCACAAGGAAATCGTCGGGGATCGGTCCAAATCCGCGCTGGTGATCACCCATACCGGCCATATTCTGGATTACATCAATGCCGACAAGGGGCAGGTGCTTTACAATGGCGTTCTGTGCTGTTCGCGAAACGCCAGGGAAATCCTGAAATGGATTCGGGAATATGGCTATGAGGAGTGTGTCCGATGTCAGATGTAGAAAAAAACGGGGTGGACCTAAAAAGTCTATCGGGACGATGCCGCCCCTCATGAATATCTTCCCGAATTAAGCCGGATGGATGCCGAGGATGCGCAGCAGTTTTTAAATGTGGGGGTGGACCCGTCGGAAAGTGGGCGCGGGGGATCCTTTATTCAGAAGGACCGGTCCGTGATTCATTGTAAATCCTGCCAGCCGGGCATCGAGATCATGGGAATCTCTCAGGCCCAGAAACAGCATGAATGGCTCAAAGACTATATCTGGAAAAACGTTTCTCCGGAAAGCGATTTGTTTACCAGCCGGGTAAAGGAAAAGCCCCATGAAGGCTATTTTATCCGGTCGCTTCCGGGCATAAAATCCATGCCAGCCGGTTCAGGCCTGCCTGTATATCGCCAGCGAAAATTTTTCCCAGCATGTTCACAACATCGTCATTGCCGAAGAAAATTCCGAGCTTCACATCATCACCGGCTGCGCCACGGCCCCGCATCTGGTTTCCGGACTTCATGTCGGCGTTTCGGAATTCTATGTCAAAAAAGGGGCCAAGCTCACCTTTACCATGATTCACGACTGGGGAGAAGCAGGTCAATGTCCGTCCGCGAACCGTGACCCGTGTGGCGGAAGGCGGCACGATCATTTCAAATTATATTTCGCTGAGACCCGTGGGCTCTCTGCAGATGTTTCCGACCACCTATCTGGAAGGAAAGGGGGCGGTGGCCCGCTTTAACAGCATTCTGGTCGCCAGCAAGGGAAGCCATCTGGACGTGGGCTCGCGCGTGATATTGAGCGCTCCGGAAACCCGCGCCGAGATCATCTCCCGCGGGATCACAACCGGCGGCACCATCATCGCCAGGGGGGATCTGATCGGAAAGGTCGCCGGCGTCAAGGCCCATCTGGAATGCAAGGGCCTGATTCTGAACAATGGCCTCATGCACGCCATCCCGGAACTATCCGGCTATGTTCCCGGCGTTGAAATGTCCCATGAGGCGGCAGTGGGTAAAATTGACAAGCGGGAAATCGAATACCTGATGGCAAGGGGGCTCGATGAAGAATCCGCCATCTCCACGATTGTTCGCGGATTCCTGAATGTGGATATCGAAGGACTGCCGCCGGCCTTGAAGCAGAAACTGGATCAGACCGTTTCCGAAACCCAGAAAGACATGATGTAGGAGTTCGACCGGTCGATGGTTCCTATCGCAAATTTGACATTCATGTGAATCATATTTCGTATCTGAAGGAGATCGTCATTAACGTGTCAGCTCCTTCTTGTGACAGTCCGTTTATTGAAAAAATCGCAGTTTTTTGCGCATGATCTTTTCAAATGCTGTCTGTATATTTCCAGTTTTACAACAGACGCAGAATCTGTTCACCAAGATGCTGTATTCCAAACTGACGGCAACCACCAAACTGCTGGAAGATTTTCTGGATTTTCACGGCGCCAAGAACAATAAAAACTGGTATTATTTCAGAGAACTTGACCGCAACGCTCATGCATCTGAGTATCGGCAGTTATTCCCAGAAACATATTTCCAATCGTCTGGGTTTTTATGGACTTGAAAATACGGCTGAATTCGAAGGCCCAGGGACAGATTACACAGGATTTTCTCAATTCGTCGCTGATGAAAATTGCACCGGCAATCCTGGAAGAAGCCCGAAGGCTGAGCATCCCCATACCGGATAGCGGTTATGAACCTTCTGATTTTCCGACCGCGACCACCTGTGAAATGCTGGAGTCCGATGTCGATGATACGGATAAGGACCAGCAGAAACAGCATATTGTAAAAATCGCCAGCGAGTTTCTCAGTATTGCCGGAAATTTTGATCAACTGGGTTTTTATGAACCCTATGATATTCAGGAAATTCGGGCGATCGTTCCCGAAAAAGTCAATGAAGTTGAAATTCGACGCTTTGAGATGCTGGTTCACAATCTTCAGTCCTCATTTGATACCTACGTGATTCATGGGGGCTACCGGTTTGGAAAGCGAAAGCTGACGGATCTGCGCGGTCATTTTTCAGTCGTCTTTCATCTGCTTCAGATGACAGGGCGGCTCCTTCATCTTTATGAGCGGCATCTTCATGAAGCCGGATATAAAAATACCTATAAAATGGTTCAGGACCGGCTTTCATCCCTGGTGGATCCGGAGATGCTGCTGGACCGGACCATCAATTACGGCCTTTATTATGCCTGTCATTTTCTGAACACCGGCAAAAAGCTGGCGCGGGAAATCCTGAACGAAAACATTGAACGGTCTTCCATTAAAGTCGGTATTCCGGTGGCCTTGGGGTTTCACAGCCGGCCAAGTCTTCTGGTGGCTAAAATTGTTCAGTATTACGGCGGACAGGTCGAGCTTTGCGTCGGACCGGACCGCTTCGATGCCAGCAGCGTCCTGGACATTCAATGGGCCGGCGGGAAAATCCACAAGGAAAACGTTACGGAAGTGATCTTTGAAGGCGACACCCGGGCACTGGCCGATATTGAAATTCTGGCCGGAGTGAATTACGGGGAAGATACGATGGGAAAAGGGGTTCCCTTGCCAAAAGAACTGAAGTATCTGAGATAAAAAGTCCCGAATCAGGGTTCAGTATGCAGGAACCTATAGCCTATATCCCATAACCCATACCCGTAACCCCTAAATTGAAAGTCTTTCGATGTCCGTCTCAGCCATTATCGTTGCCGGAGGAAAGGGGATTCGAATGGGCGCCACCACCCGCAAGCAGTACATGCTGCTGGCGGGTAAACCCATCGTCTGTCATACGCTGGAAGTCTTCGATGCCTGCCCCTGCATCGAAGAGATTTATCTGGTGGTTCCGCCCGACGACCTGGATACCTGTCTCTGAAAGATGGATTTCGTCCCTGACCTTGCATAAAAGAATTCATCTTGTCGCCGGAGGCATCGAACGGCAGGATTCTGTTTATCGGGGGATTCAGGCGGTTTCGGGACAGCAATGTGAAATCGTGGTGATTCATGACGCGGTTCGCCCCTTTGTCAGCTCCCGTATCATCGAGGCCTGTGTCGAGCGAGGCCCGTGTCTCGGGCGCCTGCATCGTCGGAATGCCCGCGATGGAAACGGCAAAACTGGTAATATCGGGTCAAATCGAACGCACGCTGGATCGAAATACCATCTGGATGGCTCAGACGCCGCAGGCTTTCGAGTTGGAGCCTGATCCGAACGGCCCATGAAAATGCCAGGTTGGAGCGTTTCATGGGAACCGATGATGCCATGCTGGTTGAGCGGTTGGGACGCAAGGTCCGGATCATTCCGGGGTCCCGGCTGAACATGAAAATTACCACGCCCGAGGATCTGGCCCTGGCAGAGGGGATACATTAGTCGGAAATTATAGAAATCCCCCTTATTCAATGGTTGAAAAGAAGATCAAGCTTACATCAGGATATTGGAGGTTTTGTCATGAATGATTCGCAGCCTCAACCCGGCACCCAACAGCAGGCTGATTTCATCAAGCAGCTTAAAATGACTTTTGAAAAAATGCCCCATGACATCGATCTCTTGTTGTTCACGGAGAAAGGCAGGGAGGATGCTTTTGCCGAAGGCTCCCGGCAGATCGTGCGGGCGTTTCGCGAACTGACGCCGCGAATACGGCTGCGTGAATTCGGACTCGATCATGAAATGGCGGCAAAATATCAGATCGAACACTCGCCGACGCTCTTGATCGCACCCGACAGATATGGCATCCGCTGGCTGGGCGCCCCCCTGGGCGAGGAAGCCAGAACATTTCTGGAGACCATTCTGATGGTGGGCTCCGGCATGAGCGGTTTAAGCGATCAGTCCAGAAAAGTCATCGCAAAAATTGATTCGGTCCGTCAGATCAAGGTGTTTGTCAGCCCGAGCTGCCCCTACTGTCCGCAGCAGGCGGTCAATGCCGTAAGAGCCGTGATTGAAAAACCGGATCTGATATCGCTTGAAATCATCGATATTCAGATGCCAGCCGGAAATTGCGCATCAGTATTCGGCGCACAGCGTTCCGCAGGCATTTGCCAATGACGTGCTGATCGGGCATGGGCGCGCAGTCCGAGGAAGTCTTTGCCCTGTCCTTGAGCCGGCTGGAGCCCCAGACCCTTTTCATTCCGGACAGTGATGCGGAGCTGGTTGAAACCGATCTTCTGATTGTCGGCGGCGGGCCTGCGGGACTGACGGCCGGGATCTATGCGGTTCGAAGCGGCCTGAAAACAGCCATTGTCGAGCGAAATGTCTTGGGCGGGCAGGTGGCCACCACGCCTGTTGTTGAAAATTATCCGGGATTTACCCAGGTTGGCGGAAAAACCCTGGTGGATATTCTGGTGACCCACGCCCTGGAATATGTCCAGATTTTCCCCGGAGAAGAAGTCATTGATGTGGTTCCCGGAAAACCCTTTGAAGTCACCACCGGCAGGCGCAGATTCAAGGCCAAGACCATTCTTCTGGCAACGGGCGCCAATCACAAGCATCTGAATGTTCCCGGCGAATCGCGGCTGTCCGGAAGAGGGGTCAGCTATTGCAGCACCTGTGACGGCCCCTTGTTCAAGGGCAGAAAAGTCGTCATTGTGGGCGGGGGGAACAGCGCGGTGACCGAGGCGCTTTATCTGCATCACATGGGCGTGGGGGTTACCCTGATTCACCGCAGGGACAGTCTGCGGGCCCAGGAGTTTCTGGTCCGGCAACTGACTTTAAGTGAAATCCCCATTCTCTGGAATACCGAAATTACGGAAATCACCGGCAAGGAAAGGGTCGAATCCATTGCGCTGAAAAATACCCTGACCGGTGAAACCTCTTCTCTTGCCGTCGATGGCGTCTTTCTTTCCATTGGATACGAGCCGGCCGTTGAACTGGCCCGGAAAACAGGGGTTGCCCTGACGCCGGACGGCTACATCCAGAAGGACGCCAAACACCGCACCAGCGTTGCCGGGATTTATTCCGCCGGCGATGTCGAAGGCGGATACAAGCAGATTGTCACGGCCGCAGGTCAGGGCGCCGAAGCCGCCATGGCCATTTTTGAGGATATGATCAATCCATACTGGCAGAAGTCCTGAATGACGGTTTTTTATGATCCTCCCCGGTTTCTGCCATGCGGCGATACGGGTCTCAGCGTGGAATTCGCGGATGGGATCGACCGCTCTGGTGAATGACAGGGTTCAGCGCCTGTTCCGGCATCTTCAGGCAAAATCCTTTCCGGGAATCGTGGACCTGAATCCGACCTACCGGTCGCTGTTCATCCAGTACCGTCCCTGGGAGTGTTCTTTCGAGAATCTGGTGCTGCTTGTCGAGAAAAGCCTGAAGTCTCCTGAAGAAGGCCATGCCCGGCAGGCCGCACCGGTCCGGATTCCCGTCTGCTATGGCGGTGTTTACGGTCCGGATATGGATGAGGTTGCCGCTTTTCATGACTTGACCGCCGATCAAGTGGTCCGGCTTCACGCCGCGCCGGAATACTACGTATATATGATTGGTTTTACACCCGGATTTCCCTATCTCGGCGGCCTTGATGAGCGGCTCTTTACCCCGCGGAAAAAAGAGCCCCGAAAATTGGTTTCCGCGGGCAGCGTGGGAATTGCCGATCGCCAGACCGGGATATATTCCATCGATAGTCCAGGCGGCTGGCAACTGATCGGCAAGACCCCTTTAAGATTGTTTGACCGGCAGCGCCCGGACCCGTTTCTGCTGAACCCGGGGGATTCTCTCCAGTTCGTTCCCATTACGGAAGATGAATTTGAAAGCTATTCGCATCATTGAACCCGGGCCTTTGTCCACGGTCCAGGACTCCGGACGGTTCGGCTTATCAGGACCGCGGTGTGCCGGTTTCCGGCGCCATGGACTTTCAGGCCCTTAGAATCGCCAATATTCTGGCTGGAAATCGAGATGCCGAGGCCGGTATCGAGATCACCTGGGGCGGATTTTGTGCGGAGTTTCTGGCCCATGCTCACATAGCGGTTGCCGGCGCAGACCCGAAGCCCAGGCTGAATGGCCGGTCCTTTCCCTGCTGGTCCGGCATTTCGGCCCGAAAAGGGGATATTCTGGAGATGGACTTTCCCGGAAACCGGATGCAGGACGTATCTGGCGCTTTCCGGCGGGGTGGATGTTCCTGAAGTCATGGGCAGCAGATCCACCTATGTTCGCGGCGGATTCGGCGGACATAAGGGAAGAGCGCTTCAAAAGGGGGATATTCTATCCTTGGGGCAGGGGGGAGAATCTCCCTTTTCGGAATGTCCCCGGGCCTTGATTCCGGAGTACTGCGATCACCCGGTGCTGCGGGTCACGTTGGGACCCCAGGCGGATGCGCTGACACCGGAAAGCCTTTGCCGTTTTTTATCATCGCCTTTTGTTGTAACGGATCGCTGCGACCGGATGGGATGCAGCCTGAAAGGACCGGTTCTGGCGCATCGGCAAAAAGCAGATATTGTTTCCGATGGTACGGTTTTCGGCGCTGTTCAGGTTCCCGGAAACGGCCAGCCGATTATTCTGATGGCCGATCGCCAGACCATCGGCGGATATGCCAAGCCCGCCACCGTCATCTCCGTTGATCTGCCGCTTCTGGCCCAACTGGTTCCGGCATCAACCGTGCGCTTTGAAGCCGTCAGTTTATGGACGGCCAGGGAACTGGCGGTAACGGCTGAATATCGATTTCAAAAATGGATAAACCATGAACAGTCCCGCTGAGATTCGCCGACACATTCGAGAAGGCATCTGGACCGGTCCGACAACCGGGCTTGCCCAGGCATATGCCCAGGCCAATCTGGTGATCCTGGATCGCCGGTATGCGTTTGACTTCCTGCTTTTCTGCGTCCGGAATCCCAAACCCTGTCCGATCCTGGAAGTTCTGGAACCGGGCATGTTCGAGCCCCACCGGGTGGCGGAACAGGCCGATATCCGAAAAGACATTCCCTTGTACCGGGTCTGGGAAAATGGCAAAACCTATGCAGGAAAAAACGGATATTTCGACTGTTTTTAATCGCGACATGGTCTCTTTCCTGCTCGGATGCAGCTTCAGTTTTGAAGGCGCCCTGATCGGGGCCGGGATTCCAATCCGGAATATCGAGGAAGGAAAAAACGTGTCCATGTACATCACCAACCGGCGATGTGAACCCGCCGGCCCGTTTTCCGCGCCCCTGGTTGTGACCATGCGGCCGGTTCCCCATGAAATGGTACCCCGTGCGGTCCAGATTACCAGCCGTTATGCTCGTGTGCATGGGGCGCCCATTCATATCGGCGATGAAAAAGTGCTGGGCATAACGGATCTGTCCAGACCCGACTTTGGTGATCCAGTTACCATCAAAGACGGCGAAACCCCGGTTTACTGGGCCTGCGGGGTGACCTCCACCCTGGCCGTGCTGTCCGCAAAACCCTCCCTGTGCATCACCCATGCCCCGGGTTACATGTTTATCACCGATGTCCTGAATGAGCAACTGGCGGTGATATAGCTGAAGTTGCAATTTATAAAAAACTTCCGGGACCATGCGGACTGATGTCATTGACTTACGGAAATTATGTTTTATTGGATGACATTGAGTCTATGTTTCTTGATGATAGAATTAAATGATGAAAGCTTAATATTTTTAGCATTAACATAAACGGAATAATATTCCCTATATCCAAGGAGAGATTCCAATGAGAAAACGAATCAGAAAAAAACTGAATATTGGAGAATTTAAAGAAACAGGATTCGAGATCACCTGGAAACCCCAGGAAGTCTCGGAAGCGGATTTTGACAAATTTATCTCAGGATTTTCTGGATGCGATCGAGGCCAGAGGCCTGGTTTTCGGAGGCGGCTGTTCCACCGAAGATTCCTGGGAAGGAATCATTGCCAGAAACAAACGCTATTCCAGCCCGGATGCCGCGGACATGGAATTTGTTTCAGACTGGTTCAAGTCCAGACCGATGTCAAGGAGTTTACACGTGGGCCATGAAATTGATTTGTGGTATGCGTCCGATTGCTGCTGTGACACCGAAGCATAGATAAGCCTTTGGCGGTTTATGGGTCGAGCCGCCGGGGTTCATTGAATGTCTATGGCCACCATCGCCACATCGTCGGCCTGGCAGGCGCCGTTCTGGAACCGGGTGATGGCCTGAAATATCGCTTCGCAGAAATCCTGTGCCGAAGACGGCAGGTGGCGGCGCATGGATTCGCGCAGACGATCTCGGCCGAACCGTTCATTTCTGGGGTTGATGGCATCCGTTGCTCCATCGGTGTACAGCACGATCCGGCTTCCGGGCGGAAGGGTAGACGCGCAGTTCTTCCAGAACGACATCGTCAAACAGACCCAGTGCCTGACCGTGGCTTTTTCCCGGCAAAATCTCCGTTCCGTCTCCTTGGAAGAAAAATGGAATTTCATGCCCGGCGCGCACAAAGGTGAATTGGCGGCGATTGCAGTCCAGCACGCCGTAAATGACGGTGATAAATAACCCGGCGGAGTTCATGTCCAGCAGGTGACGGTTGACCTCGCGAAGCACCTCGGCCGGCGGGGCCATTCGGGAGGCTTCGGCGCGCAGCAGGCTGCGCGCAAGTGCCATGAAAATCGCTGCCGGAACGCCCTTGTCTGACACATCTCCGATCACAACGCCCAGGCAGTTTTCTTTAAGAGCGATCAGATCGTACAGGTCGCCGCCCACGGCCCTTGCGGGGCGAATCATCACCCCCAGGTCAATCCCTGGAATCATCGGAAGGGTGTGAGGCAGAATGCTTTCCTGAATCTCACGGGCCACCTGAAGCTCGCGCTCCAGTCTTTCCTTTTCGATGATCTGCACCTGCGCTGCCTGCAGTTCCGCATAAGCGGCGGCCAGTTGACGGTTTTTTTCCTGCAGCCCCTGAATGATCGCATTGTCGGTGTCCCGAAGGCGCTGGCTGAACTGCCGGGTGACTTCAAAGGCCAGGTCCGGCTGGCGGTGGAGCAGGGCGCGAAAGGAGGCATGGCTCATCTTCAGCAGGGTGGCATGAGATCTTGCGCGAACGGTTGCCGATCTGCGTTTTTCCAGGTCGAACATGCTCATTTCACCCAGGTAATTGCCCGGTCCCCAATTTTGCAGCAGTCGCTCTTCCGCAGTGCCGTAAGCTTTGATGATTTCCAGATTTCCCTCGACGATGATATAGAGACAATTCCCGGAATCGTTTTCGCAGAACAGCGTCCGGCCCGCTTCAAGCTGGACGAGTTGCAGGCTGCGGGACAGTTCCTGCAGTGCGCTTTCTTCTACCAGGGTAAAGAGGGGAATCCGGCGTAAATATCGGTTCAATGCTCATGATCCTCCTGTTCAGTAAAAATGCCCGTCATTCCTATCTGGAAAAGGCCAGCGAATCTTCAAGTTGAATCTCCGAGCGCGCCAGTAACACTCCGTTCAGGCAGGCCTGGACGATTTCGGGAAATGAATCGATCTTTTCCACGGATAAAGCCTTCAGAGGGATGAAGGAGTTGAAAATGGGGATGTTGCATGGGTAAACGACTATTTTCATGAAAATTATTAACCATAACCGCAGAAAGATGTCAAGCTGATCATTCAATCCATGGATGATGCCTTAGAAAGCCCGTTTTCCTGCTGACCGTGGCATCAATCCGATCGATGGAAATGGAATTTTTCTTGCGTTGACCCCTGTGAATACGGTAGTGAAAATCAGCATGCAAAAAACAAAGATGCCCTGACAGTCAAAATCTGGAAGAAATTTTTCAGGATTATCAAAATGCAATCCCCGATGGGAATCATCTTACTGACACTGTGCCCGAACAGCAGCGATTTAAGGGTGTAAGGAGACCTTCAGTCATGAACCTGTTTAAACGCAACGCGCCCTCAGGGACTTCGCCCGAATCCCTGAAACAGCTTTTGGATGACTGCCGGCAGCGTGTTGAGGCCTTGCAGCATGTTTCCAGTTCGGCGATATTTTTTCTTAAAGAATTTCCGATGGATATCGCAGAAACGGATGCGGAAGACTTTATTAACCGGGTGGACCGGATCGCAGCGGATATTCTGAATGCGGGATACCGGTTCTGCCACAGAATGCACGATATCGGACAATAAACAGTATATTATTGACTTTATCGGTCGTCAAAAAGAACAAATCCGGCAGAAGGAAGCCGAGTTCAAGAACATTATCGAACTGCTGCGAAACGGCATGACCGGACTGATCGGTGATACCCAGAACTTCAATTCCCGGATTTATGATCAAAACGTCAGGATGGAGGCCATCACCCAGCTTGATGATATTCGAAAAATCAAGGAATCCCTGAAAGCCGAAGTTGCCGAGATGAAGCAAATCATCGGGGAAAAGCAGGCCAGCGATTCGAAAAGAATAGAATCCCTGTCAAAAGAGGTTGCCGTGCTGCGGTCCAGTCTTGAACAGGTCAAGGATGCCGCCTTGATCGATGCCATGACCGGCGCGTATAACCGTAAGACATTTGATACGCGAATGAAATGGGTTGTGAAAAGAAGCGGGATCGTCTGGAGCCCGACATCCCTGATGATGTGCGACCTGGATAATTTTAAACAGATCAATGACACCTATGGCCATATCGTCGGGGATCGCGTTCTGAAATGCTTTGTTCAGGAATGTAAAACCATGTTTCGAAGCGATGATTTTGTCGCCCGTTACGGGGGCGAGGAGTTTGCGATTCTCCTTCCGGGGATCGGTCTCAGGAAGTCCTTGAGCCGTGCCCAGTCATTCTGTAGATTGTTGTCGCTCAAACAGTTCATGGTAGATGCGCTACGGCCGGATGAACGGATCTGTTTTACAGTCAGCATCGGAGTCAGCGAGCTTCGAAGAGATGACACCCCGGAAGCATTTATTGATCGAGCGGACAAAGCGCTGTACAAAGCCAAACGGACCGGTAAGAACCGTGCTGTCAGCGAAAAAGAGATTTGATGCAGCGCTGCATCATTGTTTGCCTTTATGGCATCCCACTCAGCCGAGGCTGAGCCCAAACCTGGCAACAAATAACTGAAAGAATAATCTGTCAGGCATTGGAATTTCGAATTTTGCCTGTAGGGATCGTTCAGGCACTGTTTACAGACTGATGACCGTTCCATTGCAGGCAAGGTCAATCAATTCTGCTCCTGTGGCCATTCTTGCGCCTTTGATCAGGTCCTGCTCACTGATTTTGCGGGATACCGCACAAGGGGTGAGACCAGAATCGGCACCTCATATTCCTGAAGGTAGGACAGATGATCATCCGCGGAATCGCCGGTGGCGGCCCGCAAATGTGCGGACATGCCTTCTTTGGCCAGGTACACGCCTTCATCCAGAAGGAACACGGTCGTGTTTTTCCCCAGCTTCTTGGCGGCGGCTGCCAGAAAAAATGCCCGGGTCGCCCGGTTCGGATTGTCGGTGCCACATGAAAGTACGATTACAATATTGTCTGTCATTTGCTCTCTCCTATGATTGCGGATTATTGTCCAGACCGGGATCATCCCGTCTGGCGTTTGGGATGAAAATGTGATAGGGTCAACTCATAATTTGACTATCCTATACCATCAAACCAGGGTAGAATCAATGGTATTCTCCATGATTCTAAACAGATACTTTAAGCTTTAGGCAAACATGATTCCCAATACGATTTATACCCGGCCCATCTGGCTGGACAGTGACCATCACACCTTGAAGGTCATCGATCAGAGACTGCTTCCCCATACCGTCGGCATACTGAACCTGAAAACTGCAGATGATGTCATTCTGGCCATCGGCGATATGGTGGTCAGGGGAGCGCCGCTGATTGGCGTTACGGCAGCCTATGGTGTTTATCTTTCCGTGGTGAACTCGGCAACGCAGGATGATCCGGAAAAATTTCTGATGCTGGAATGCAGCCGCATCAAGTCCAGCCGTCCGACAGCCGTAAATCTGTTTTGGGCCGTGGATCGCATGCTGGAAAGACTTTCCGGGATTAAAACGATTTCGGACAGAATCGAAGTC
>CAWJRD010000040.1:0-103459 GCA_963845015.1 uncultured delta proteobacterium | reverse complement strand
AATAGCCTTTGCTGTCCAGAACCCCGGCATAACCTGTCTTGCCCACCTGAATTTCCATGTGGACTGCCGGAGGCTCTTTACGCTATCAATCGTATCCCGACATAAAGCATTCCGATTATTTGGTTGCTGGCGTCCGGAAGGGCTCATATGCGGCATATACCAATTATTCACCACATAGGCCCTGCCGGTAAATGTTTCGCCTCTCATGACCGCGGTAATCACCGGATTTGTCTTTCCGTACGGGTTGACGCCGGGAATGAAATTTCGATCGCACGGGTTCCATCTTTCTTGGTAACGTTCGTGGCAACCCCAAGCATGTCCTCGGATACATTCATTCGCTGAAAAACCGTACAGGTCACGGAAATGTCTCATGGACCCGATCCACCGACAGGAACCGGGTATTCGAGTCGCTCACCTGCCCGAGCCAGGTATTCCCCATTCATCCGGGGCAGCTGATGATTTGAAATTTCAAGAGAAAATTGATTTATCGTATCCCAGTTCACCGTCCGTTCATCCATCGAGACCCACCGCCGTGGGAATCGATCTTGCGGGCGACATTTAAGGCGTTTTTATATTCTTCTCGATGACATCCTGTGGGATGCCATCAAGCTGTAAAGGGATTTCAGTTTGAAGTTGAGATCGGCATATGTCAGATGCGTTGTCTCCGCGATGGTATGATTCAGCGTCGATTTGTTCTGAAAATAGGTGATGAGCCGACGACCGTCTGAGGAAGGACAACCATCAGACATCCGATGATAACCAATTTCAATTGAAGTTTCATGGTCTTGAACATTTTCATTGTTCCTTTTTCAATACAAACACCTAACCTATTTTATAACGCTATTTCAAACGGTTTTTGGGAAGAATCACGTTGATCTTTTCCTTGAACTCGGCAGCCGAATCATCGCCGATTTCGCCGGCAAGCATTTCTATCAGTTCGGGAAGGCGGGATGAACTGGCAGTTTCATTTTGGGTCCAGAGAGCCACATTGTCATCAAAAACCATATCCGCCATCGGACCGACGACAAAGGCAAGCGCACCACGCACCTGTTTAAGCAGTGATGCAGTCCTTTCGCCCTCCTGGCCATCATCGGATTTATCGGCAATCTCTTTTATGTCAAGACGGGTGTGGACTCCTGGGTCAATCTGCTTTGCAATTCCCCGGTCAGCATGGAAATGGTGGTTGCAATCAAGCGAGCAGTTGCTCCCGACTCACAGGCGATCAACAGCAGCGTTTCACTGTCAACCGGCATGGTCATAATGGTAAAAATATCAAACCGCAAAGCGATGGTCTGGACATCCATATCAACGATTCCGCCCATCTGAACCAGCCGGGTCACCCGATTCGCAATGGCCTGAACCGCTTCATCGGTAAACGAAGGCGGCAACCCTGAACAAATCTGACCTCTTTCCTTGCTGAAAAGACAGGAGCCGACAACGCCGGGCAACATATCAATTTCATTAAGAATATCTTTCATATATACACCCATGCCTCGTTAGCCCCGGAATAAAGGGCACACTTTTTGATGTCTCCGTTGTTATCGATTACTCGATGAATATGCCTTTACATCCTGGAAAATCCGTCAGACAAAAGGAACGGACATGCAAGAATTATCCTATCCTCAGATCAGGCTTGAGCTGCATCAAGAACATTGTCTGAAGATACATTTTGATTGAGCAGCAGCCCGATAATCATTCCGGCGGCGGAGAAGATCAGCAGGCTATGGCCTGTTTTCATAGAGAGAAGAATACGACTGGGCCCCTTGGCGTTGAGATTTTTTCGAATCTGTCTGCCGGTAACGAGGCAGTAGGCAATAAAATCCCCCATTTTCCAGTTCTGGTTCGACTGGGTTATCATTTCACCCTGAAGGTTCAACAGATAGTATTCGTGGATGCCGTCAATTGATTGAAACTTCTCGATAAGGCGGGATAGCCTCGATTTCATGAGATTCCGGTCTGGATTCGGCCAGTTGCTGTGGTGTATTGGCCAGTGCTGATCCTGATTCACGGTCGCCTGAAGGATGATTTGCGTTAGGCGTGTCTATCTTCCGGGGCCTCTCTTCGAGGTCGGTTATCTCGATGGTTGCTTCTTTCCATGACAGAATGTTATTGGCCGCATCAATGCCGGAATTATCATCTTCTTTCGCATCAATGATCTCGCACTCTTTAATAAACAAAATCCGCTTTTTGTCTTCCGCGCTGACAATCAGAGTGCATGTCTGCCGATCCTGATCAAGGATCTGCAAAAAGGAAGCAAGCGGCAGCCCGGACAGGAAGTTGCCGTCTTTCTTCTGCATCGAAACTATTTTTGCCATCGGATTAATTCCTTATAGATGATTCAATGCCGTTGACTTTAGGGGCCAAATCAGAAAATCCCCGTTGAAAAAGGCGGATTCTCAATAAAAAAAGGAGGGGTATTTTTCTTTAAGTCAATTACATTGGTTCCGGATTATCACCACTTCACAGGCTTGTCTGCAAAAATAGGGCCGCTCATGCTTCCATTTGGAGCAAATTCACTATGTCCGATATGCGGGTTTTGTAAACCATGGGCTTCACTTCATGTCTTTGGGGGGCACGCCTGCGTGACCTTCCGGCGCATGGAATGGCACCATGGATTCATCCACGGACGAATCGACAAAAATTGGATGAATCATGACAAAAATTTGATTGACCTCCTGATTTATGAAATAAACACATCCTGGGCGCGCCATGCAACTGATTTCAATTAACGCAGGAGAAGAGTTCCGGAATACCTTTCGGTGAGGCATATCGCAGTTCCACCAAAGGCGGAATTTCGCCGGACGTGTCGGAGGGGGGCGTTGAGAGGGATTTGGCTGCGGCGTTGTCGCATGAATCTTCAACACGATGCATAAGGAGGATGCAAAATGAAACTACCGGAAAAGGGCAGTATCGTGCCATTGGAAACAATCAGGGAAATCTGCATGGAATATGGATTGGGCGCCCTTTGGGAAAAAATTGAGAAAGATCCCCCTGCGCTTCCCTTTCAAAGCGACGGATGCAGCATGTGGTTCGACAGTTGGGATGGATGCGATCTCTATCCGGCCTGTTTCCTGCACGACCTGAAATACTGGGCGGGGTATCCGGACGAGGCGGTGGAAAGGCTGATCGCGGATGCGGAGCTGATGATCGATGTGGCCCGCATTCTGAAGGAAACCCGGATGGCCGAAATCATGTTCCAGGGCGTCCGCGTTGGCGGCCACCCCGTGATCAAGCAGTCGTTTTCCTGGGGATTCGGAAGACAGTAATGGACTGATTTATGAAAAAGGAGGATTTTCATGGACACCGAATTTCATTACTATATGACGGGGATTATTGCCCATGCCGCGGATTCAGCAAGGACGAAGCCAAAACCATCGCCACGGCAGCGGAATACACCGATGAAAACGATGAAATACTCAAGGTGAAGGACCGGCGCAACGGCAAGGTTTACGAAAACTACATTTCCCAAACCATGAACATTCTGAAACCGAAACATCGATTGATGCGGATATATCCGATATTTCATTTCATCCCCGGTGAACCGGATGCCGACACGGCACGCCGCAGGGACGGCAAGATGCACCTGCTCAATACGACGCCGGATTCCGAAATTGCGAACTGACTGATCGATGAAGCCATAAAAGTCACGGGCGAAACCCGGCTATATCGCATCGGAATCGCAACGCATGCCTATGTGGACACCTGGGCGCACCAGAATTTCGTCGGCTGGTTCGACTACTTCAACAATGTCGGCCTCGATTTCAAACCGGACATCGGCCATGCGGATGCCGAACACCATCCTGACTGGCCCTCCCACAGATGGGAGGACGCGCGTCTGGTCGAAGGCGCCGTCTACAATACCCATGCGGTTTATGGCCGCCGCAAAAAAACTCTACGAGAAATACCGGGCAGCGATGCAAAATAACGCGCCGGCCGAAGCATGGCCCGAATTGGAGAATAAGTTGGTGGATGCCATGGGACCACTCTTTTCCGGTAGCACCAACTGGTATAAGGATAAGCGCATGGATGCCTACCGGCGATTGGCGCCATGGATAGGTGAGTTCGACGAAGCGGAATGGCGCGATGCCGCAATTGAAAAAGATTTTCCGGGGTCCATCATCAGTGGCTTCGGCATGTGGCGGGAGGATGTGACTCCGGAAGAAACTGACTGGTATCGGTTTCAGGAAGCCGTTAAGGAACACCAGCAACTGGGCATGGTCCGCATCGAACCGCTATTCAGGCGCATGGGTGTGGATTTGAAAGCGCATTGAATGAACTCAACGTGGGCAATTGGATCAACGTCTTCAACCGAAAGATTATTCTCTCAGGGCATCCGGATGGGTGAGGACAGTTTCTGGCGTACAGTCCCTTATCAGCGTTTATCTGCTTGCGATATGGGCGCTCACTTTTTTCGGTCAGCCGTTTGAATAGCAGTCATCTGACGGGTGGGGTATGGAGGGGCGGCAATACGAAGCACATTATTAACAGAGTTGCCGAGAAGGCAGTGTGGCTGACGGCTGGTTTGTTCCTGATCTCCCTGGTCGCGGTGCTGATCTTGAGATTTGTGCCGCCTGTGTACAGTGCGTTTATGGTTGAAAGGTACTGCAGTGGTCTCTTTGCTTCGCGCGGTCAGACGGCAATCGCGTACCATTGGGTCGATTGGAATGCGATTTCTCCCCAGATGGCCCTGGCGGCAGTTGCAGCCGAGGATCAGAAGTTTCCGAAACACTTTGGATTTGACTTCGAATCCATCGCTGACGCCCTGGAAGAAATAGAGGAAGGCGGCAGGTTCAGGGGGGCCAGTACGATCAGCCAGCAGGTTGCCAAAAATCTGTTTCTTTGGAAAGGAAAGAGCTTCATCCGAAAGGGGCTGGAGGCTTATTTTACGGTCCTGATGGAACTTCTGTGGCCTAAGCGGCGGATTCTCGAGGTGTATTTGAACGTAGCCGAATTCGGGGACGGTATATACGGCGTGGAAGCTGCGGCGAAAAAATTCTTTGGAAAGCCTCCGTCGGGACTGACGAAGAAAGAGTCGGCGCTTTTGGCAGCAGTCTTGCCAAACCCGATAAGGTTAAGGGTGGCAGCCCCGTCTGCCTATGTGAAGCTAAGGACGCTGAAAATAGAAAAACAGATGGGGAACCTTGGTCAATCATACTTAAGGAATATTTGGAGCGCGCATGAATAGGCTCAGCTTGAGTCGGTTGCTGCTTTGCGCGCTTTGTTGACACGCCGCGAACCTGGATACTGGAAAAGCCGGCGGGAGCGGCTCTGACGATCGACATTGAAAGACGCCATGGTCGCGCACCTGATTATTATCCCCATGTTCCCGCTTTTATCTTGACGCCGCTTGTCCTTGTAGTTACAATATGGCTATAATATAATTACAATATAACTTTTAGGATTTTGTGAAATACGTGCATTTTTTCTTGACACGTAGTTATGATGTGGCTATATCGTAACTATGTTGTAATGGGAGTCCATATTGAAGGCTTATTGTTCTCTGGAACTTATGTCATCGATTTGCCGGAAAAAATAACTCAGCAACTTAAGCAATTTCAACCTTCACCTGACGGGTGAAGGCCGTTTTGAGTTAAGTGCCTGCAACCCAGGATTAATAAAAAAGCATGCCACGGATTCAGGTAATATAGAAGGGGAATAAAATGAGGTACGCAGAGACAGGGTTTAATTTAGAAGTCGATCTAACCCGCGGAAACATTGAGAGGGTAGCAACCGACCCAAAAGACACCGAACTTTATCTGGGGGGTCTGGGTACGAATGCCAAGATAATATGGGACAGGGTTCCCCCTGAAGTTGAACCCTTTTCTCCGGACAATCTGCTCATATTCGGCGCCGGTCTTTTATGTGGCACCCCTGCCACGGGTTGTAATCGTACCATTGTTACCACCATTTCTCCTCAGACCCGGTTAATGGCATTTTCAATGATGGGGGGGTTTTTTGCTCCGGAATTGAAGTATGCCGGTTATGACAAAGTGATCTTTCGCGGCAAGTCTCCCGATCTGGTGTATTTGTGGATAAACAATGACAAAGTGGAAATACGGGATGCCTCCCATTTGAAGGGTAAGGGCGCTGTTGAAACCGCGGAAATTATTAAAAAGGAGTTGAAGGAGCCGAAAGCCCAGGTGGCGGCTATCGGTTTGGCCGGTGAAAACAGGGTCTTTTTTGCGTCCATCGAGCAGGGCAGATCCAGTGCCAGCCGGGGAGGAATCGGCGCGGTTATGGGCGACAAAGGGCTGAAGGCGATCGTTGTTCGCGGAACAAAGGACATTAATCTTGCCCGCCCTGCTGAATTCATGGAACTTTGCAACGATGTAATGAAATATATAAAATTCCGGAATGACAATCCGATTCCGGGGGTCATGCCCATTTTGGCCGGGCTTGGATCACCGCAAGAGATGAAAGTCCATGATGAGAAGTGGCACACCGAAAATTTCATGTGGGGAAATTCCCGCACCCGCAGAAAGGATTTCTGGAGCAAGGAAATCGCAACGGAGTGGATGAATACCATGGATAGCATGCGCAAGCGGCTGATCAGTTGCTATAACTGCCCGATGACATGCGGGGCGACCATTCAGCCCCCGGGACTTCCAACCTACATGATGAAATGCTTCACGAAACTGACTTATACCATGGCTGCCATGTCGGACCTGGAATTCGGTTTGGGGATTGCGCAAAGCGCCACGGAGTATGGGGTGGACGGATTCTCGGCCCCGCAGGTGATGGCCTTTGCCCTTGAGCTTTACGAGGCCGGCATTTTGAAGGATGAAAACTTCCCCGGAATGCCATCCGATAACAATGGAAGATTTTACTGGCTGCTGGACAGAATTGTCCGGCGGGAAGGGATCGGCGATATTCTGGCCAATGGTACGTATTGGGCGGCCAAAGAGATCGGAAACGGCGCGGAAGCATATGCGCACAACAATATCAAGAAACATGAGCAGCTTCCGCTCAAGCTGTCCATGCTGAATCCCATTTATTTCCTCATGTATTGTACCGGCGAGAAGATCAACATTACCCAGATTGAAGGGCAGTTCCCCCAGGCGCCTTTTCCGACGCGAGAGGAAAGAGAAGAATTTGTCAAGGATTGGATCCAGGTTCCCGATGACAAGTTTAAGCAAATCTTTCTGGACTGGGAACTCCGCGGAGAAAAATCCCTGCCCTTATACCCGACGGTTCAAATGTGTTGCGACATTGTAGACTGGCAAGAGCGGATGCACTACATCGATGACGCCCTCGGCATGTGCGCCGGGCTGTCTTCATTTCCCTTGAAACCCCCGTATCATATCCACAATTACCCGAAATTCATCTCATCAGGGGCCGGAATCGATATGGATGAAGCCAAACTCACGCAGGCAACCAAGAGGTACCGGACATTGGTCAGGGCCAACAATATCAGAAGGGGCATGCGCAGAAAAGATGAGAAGCCGCCTGAGGACCATTGGAAGAAAAGATTTCCCGAGCTTGAAAAGGAACTCCTGGATACGTATTACAAATTTAAAGGGTGGAATGATCAGGGTATTCCGACGAAAGAGTCCTTGCATGAAATGGGTTTGGATTTCGTAAGCGAAGACTTTGTGAAGCGGGGGATCTTGACGGACAGTGAAGAAGCTTCCACCAAAGAGACTCCGTCGAAATAAGAAAAGCAATAGAGTGAAGGAGGGGTGACGACCGTGAAGGCTGAGAAAAAAAAGAAAATAATTAAGACCATAAAAATCAATGTCGATAAATGCAACGGTTGCCGGGCCTGTGAAATGATATGCTCCGCCTTTCACGCCGCGCCCAAATATAGCAGTAACAATCCGGCCAGATCCCGTATTCGGGTAATCCGTGAACCGCTCAGTGACATATATGTTCCGGTATACGCCGGGGAGTATGCACGCCGCCGAATGCGCCGGCAGAGACAAATACACGATTGATGGAAAGGAATACGACGAGTGTGCATTTTGCAGGGCTTCCTGCCCATCCAGAAGCGAGTTCAAGGAACCCGATTCCGGCCTGCCTTTGAAATGCGATATGTGTGAAGGCGAAGAAGAGCCCTTGTGTGTCAAGTGGTGCACGGTAGATGCCCTGACTTGCGAAGAAAGGGAAGAGGAAGTAGAGGAAGCGGTGAAGATGGAGGACGTTGAGATCGGACTGGCATCAATGGTAGACAAATATGGATTGCAGAAGATAATGGACACCGTTGCCCGAATGTCAAAGAAGGACTAAATCATCACTTCGAAATAAGAGGATTAATAAAGGCAGTGGAAACAGTCGCCCCCTTCAAAGAGGTAATAGAAGAGATAAAAGAGGCTGGCGGAGAAGCCTTCAGGTATTGCTTTCAGTGCGGATTGTGCGATACGGTTTGTCCGTGGAACCGGGTCAGGCAATTCAGCATTCGCAAAATAATCCGGCAGGCCACGTTCGGTTTGACCGAGATAGAAGGCGAAGATATCTGGCTTTGCACGACCTGCGGAAGATGTCCCCAGCGCTGCCCGAGAGGTGTCAAACAAATCGAGGTCGGGGTGTCCCTGCGACGGCTCGCCTCGAATTATGAGGTTTTTCCCCCTTCCGTCCGTTCCGCCCGCACCGCAAGAGCCAGCCTTATTTCCGAAGGCAACCCCCTGCAGTTTGAACGAAACAAGCGGGCGGACTGGGCAAAGGATCTGTCAGTCAAAACGTTCGCCGAGGGGATGGAGGCACTCTATTTTGTCGGCTGCTATCTGAGCTATGACCCTAGAATGAAAAAGGTCGCAACCGCCACGGCCAATATCCTTAAAAAAGCAGGGGTGAATTTCGGGATATTGGGCACCAGGGAAAACTGCTGCGGGGAAAGCATCCGAAAGACCGGCAGCGAGGAAGTATTCAGAAGCCTGGCTCGGGAAAACATCAAAACGTTTATCGACAACGGCGTGAAGAAAATCATTGTCTCCTCCCCGCATTGCTACCACACCTTCAAAAACGAGTATCCCGAATTCATGGTGAATTTCGAGGTGGTTTTTATCTCCCAGTATCTACTCGAGTTGATGCATGCGGGAAGGCTTGAGATCACCGGGGCGTATGAGAAGAAAGTGACGTATCATGATCCCTGTTACCTGGGGCGACATAATGACATATACGAAGCGCCCCGTGACGTATTAAAGACGATACCCGGACTGGAACTGGTCGAGATGGCGGATTCGCGCAAGGACAGTCTCTGCTGCGGCGGGGGAGGCGGCAGGATCTGGATGGACACGCCAAAGAATGAAAGATTCTCCGATCTCAGAATCGAACAGGCCAATGCTGTCGGGGCCAGGGTGCTCGCCACTTCCTGTCCGTACTGCATCACCAATTTCGAGGAAAGCCGGTTGAACCTCGAATATGGTGACGTCCTGGAGATTAAGGACATCACGGAAATTATCCAGGAAGTGATTTGAAAATAGTTTCAAGTGCTGCGTTTCAAGTGTAATTTTAACGCCTGAAACGGATTTCACATACGGATGAGGTGATAGAAAATGGAAAACGAAGTATTGCCGACAGAAGTCATTCAACAATTTTCCGCAAGCCTTGGGGACAGTAATTTTGGCGATGTCATGGTCGTTGGCGGCGGCGTCAGCGGCATCCAGGCCTCTCTGGATCTTGCCACGGCGGGTTTCAAGGTTTACCTGGTTGAAAAATCGCCCAGCATCGGCGGCCATATGGCCCAGCTTGACAAGACATTTCCGACCAATGACTGCTCCATGTGAATACTTTCACCCAAACTGGTCGAGGTCGGCCGGCATCCAAACATTGAGGTTCTGACATTTACCGAAGTTGACAGTGTGGAAGGCGAGGCGGGAGATTTCAAGGTAACCCTGACCAAAAAGCCCAGATACATTATCGAGGAAAAGTGCACGGGTTGTACGACCTGTGTCAAATACTGCCCGGTGGAATATCCGGATCGCATTCAATCAGGAAATATCGAAGAATAAAGCGGTTCATGTCTATTTTTCCCAGGCGATTCCCCTTGTCGCCTATATTGATGAAACCTGTCTTTACCTGAAAGAGAAGAAATGCCTGATTTGCGAAAGCGTCTGCAAGACGGGCGCCATTGATTTGAAACAGACGAAAAAGAAGATGGAAGTCAGTGTCGGGGCCATCATCCTGTCTTACGGTATCGAGCCGTATGATCCCGGGGTGAAAGATGAGTACGGCTACGGAAAGATGCAGAATGTGGTGACCAGCATGGATTATGAACGGCTGCTTTCCTCCACCGGGCCATACGGCGGCGTGGTGCTGCGCTCTTCAAACAAGGCGCACCCCAAAAAAATAGCCTGGATCCAATGCGTCGGCTCCCGGCGGGTAACCCCCGGCGACAACAGCTATTGCTCCGGCGTCTGCTGCACCTATACCCAGAAACAGGTGATTCTGACAAAAGATCATGACGCGTCCGCGGAGTGCACGATATTTCATAACGATATCCGCTCATTCGGCAAGGATTTCGAGCGGTACTACCAGAGAGCGGAAAAACTTCCCGGCGTGCGGTTTATCAGAAGCTACGCATCCATCGAGCGGGAAATCCCGGAGAGCAAGAATGTGGTTGTGCGGTATGCGACTTCAGACGATGGCGTCAAAGACGAAGAATTCGATATGGTGGTTTTATCCGTCGGGTTGAATCCGCCCCTGAATTACAAGGGCCTGGCGGATAAGTTCGGCATCGCGCTCAATTCCCATGGATTCTGCAAGGCGGTTTCTGCCAATCCGATAGAGACGACCCGGCCGGGGATCTTTGTCAGCGGCGCCTTCCAGGGGCCGACGGATATCCCGGAGTCGGTTTTTACCGCCAGCGGGGCCGGTGCCCAGTGCGGCGAACTGCTTGATTACCGGCGCGGGAATCTGGCCAAGGAAAGAATCTATCCGCCGGAACGGGATGTTTCCGAGGAAGCGCCCAGGATCGGCGTCTTTGTGTGCCACTGCGGGGCCAACATCTCAAGCGTCGTCAATGTGCCTTCCGCGGTCGAATACGCCCTGACCCTGCCGAATGTCGTCTATGCGCAGCAGCAGCTCTTTTCATGCGCGACGAACTCCGCCAAGGAGATCACGGACCTGGCCAAGGAAAAAGGGCTCAATCGCGTGGTGATCGCCGCCTGCTCCCCCAGGACCCTGGAGCCGCTGTTCCGGGACACCCTGCGGGAGGCGGGGCTCAATCAATATTACTGCGAGATGGCCAACATCCGGGAGCATTGCTCCTGGGTCCATTCCAAGCAAAAGGAAGAGGCCACGCAGAAGGCAAAGGATATCATCCGGATGTCGGTGGCGCGCACCCGCCATCTGGAGCCGTTGCAGGAATTTGACCTGCCGGTGAACAAGGCGGCTCTGGTGGTGGGCGGCGGCATCGCCGGCATGACCTGCGCGCTTTCGATCGCCAGCCAGGGCCATGAGGTTCACCTGGTGGAAAAGGATAAAGCCCTGGGGGGGATGGCGCGAAGGATTCATTCCACCCTTGAAGGGCTGGACGTGCAATCCTATTTGAACGATCTGATCCGCGCGGTTTATAAAAACCCCCTGATCCATGTATCCCATGAAGCCACGATCACGGATGTTTCCGGTTACGTGGGCAATTTCATCACCACGGTGGAAACCGAAGGCAGGGTCAAAACGATCAAGCACGGGGCATCCGTCATTGCGATCGGCGCGGATGTCTATAAACCCGTCGAATACCTTTACGGCGAAAACGACCGGGTTGTCACCCACCTTGAACTGGGAGAGAAAATCGCCGGGAAATCGGAAAACGTCATCCAGGCCGAGAGCCTGGTGATGATCCAGTGCGTGGGATGCAGAAACGCGGACAGAAATTACTGCAGCCGGGTATGCTGCAGCCATGCCGTCAAAAACGCCTTGAAACTGAAAGAGATCAACCCCGATATGGATATCCACATCCTCTTTCGGGACATGAGAACATACGGGTTCAGAGAGGATGCCTACCGGGATGCCTCCGAGAAGCATGTCAAGTTCATCCGTTATGAGCCGGAGGACAAGCCCCATGGTAGAAGCCGTCACGGAGGGGGGCAGGTCTTTTCTGAGAATCACCGTTGCCGGATGCCATCCTGGGCCAGCGGCTTGAACTCGATGCCGATATTCTCTCGCTGGCCGCCGCGGTCATTCCGTCTGCTTCGACCCGGAAAATCGCCGGGTTGTTCAAGGTGACGCTGAGCCCGGATGAGTTCTTCAAGGAAGCCCATGTCAAATTGAGACCGGTCGAGTTTGCCACGGACGGCGTTTTCCTGTGCGGCACCGCGCACTATCCCAAGCATATCCCGGAGGCGATCAACCAGGCTTATGGCGCCGCCGGCCGGGTCATGACGCTGCTGTCAAAAGATACGGTCATTGCCTCGGGTTCCGTCTGCGAGGTGAAAGAGAGCGATTGCGTATCGTGCGGGGCATGTATTACGGCCTGCACGTATGGGGCGATCGATTTCATTGAAACGGAAAACGGCAGAAAGGCCTGGGTCAATCCCGTCCTCTGCAAGGGAGACGGCCTGTGTAACGCCAAATGCCCCACCAATGCCATTTATCTGAAGCACTTTAACGATGAAGAGCTCTGCAGTCAGATCGACGCCGCAATGACGGAAGAAGATATCCTCCGGCAAATTGATGCGGCGGGGTGAGATGTGTAAAAGCATGCGAGTGAACAAGCCGGGATTATGAATAAAGGAGGTAAGAACGGATGAGTACGGGTCTTGAATTCAAACCAAGAATACTGGGTTTTGTCTGCCATTGGTGAGCGTATGGCGCTGCTGACCTGGCTGGAGTTTCCAGACTGCAATATGCAAATGAAATCAGGCTGATTCGCGTCATGTGTTCCGGCAGGGTGGACCTGGAATTTATCCTCAGGGCCTTTTCGAACGGACAGGACGGCGTGTTTATCGGCGGCTGCAAATTGGATGAATGCAACTACATCACGCATGGAAATTATGATGCGTTGGGCGTTACCTATATATGCAAGAAAATTATGGAACATATCGGGCTGAACCCGGAAAGGCTGAGGATTCAATTCATGTCGGGCGCCGATGGCATCCTGCTGGCCGAAGTCGCCGATGAGTTTACCAAGAAGATAAAGTCTCTGGGACCGCTCGGCAAAGGTGAAGGCCTGGACGAAAAAGGATTGAAGGTCAAACTCGAAGCCGTTCGAAAACTCGTCCCCTACATCCGGCTGGTGGAACGGGAGCGGCTGCGGATCCCGCTGAAATCAAAAGAAGGTTACGACGATTTTTTCACCAGCGACGCGTTTGACAGGCTGTTTGATGAATTGATCGCCAGTAAAATGGCAATGAGCCAGATCATGCTGCTCCTTCGGGAAAGACCGCTTTCGACGGGCAGCCTCTCCGAGATGCTGGGTCTGAGCCCGTCTGAAATATCAAGGCACATGAATGTTTCATCAAGGCACGGGCTTGTCAGGTACGATGAAAGCCGGAAGTGCTATGCGCTTGCCTAGGGGGACGCTGTAGGGGCGCGGCACCCTGCAAGTAGTGGATCGGGGGAACAACAGATTAGGACAGTGTCTATGGATAACGATAGAATCGATCAGATTATTGAAAAACATCATGGAGAGGCCAGCTCGCTGATTCAGGTCTTACTGGAGATCCAGAGCGAAAACCACTGGCTCCCCAAGGAGGCATTGGAGCGGGTCGGCGAAAAATTGCAGGTGCCCATGACCCGGATACAGCATATCGCCACCTTCTATAAGGCCTTCAGCCTGGTTCCCAAGGGACGTCACGGGATTCACATCTGCATGGGGACCGCCTGCCATGTTCGCGGCGCAAAGCGTGTTCTCGATACGGTGCAGGACATGACGGGGATCAAACCCGGCGAAACGGACCTGGATATGAAGTTCAGCCTGGAAACCGTTAACTGCCTCGGCTGCTGCGCGCTGGGACCGGTGATGGAAATCGACGGGAAGACATACGGCAAGATGGCGCCGGGCGAGACCGCGGAGGTGTTAAAAAACTATGAGTAGGATAAAATTATGTCGAGGATAAATTCACCCTGCCGAACTGGAAGAATTCAGGAAGGGCATCCTGTCGAAGCGGGATCCGAATAAAACCTGCATTACGCTTTGTTCGGGGTCTGCCTGCCATGCTTCCGGCAGCGGGGAAGTTGCCGCAAGCCTTGAAGCGGAGATAGGAAAACAAGGCCTGAATGCTGAAGTGGACATCCGAAGGACCGGTTGCCACGGCTTTTGCGAGAGGGGCCCGATCATCGTCATTCACCCCGAGGAGATCTGCTATTTCCAGGTAAAGCCCGAGGACGTTCCGGAGATCATCTCCCAGACCATAAAGGAGAAAAAGGTCATCGAGCGGCTGCTCTATGCCGATCCCGCCACCGACGAAAAGATCATCCATGAATCCGAGATCCCCTTCTACAAGAATCAGGAACGGCTTGTTTTCGGCTCCAACGGCAGTATCGATCCCAAGAGCATCGACGACTATCTGGCCATCGGCGGTTATTCCGCGCTGGCCAAGGCGCTTTCCGAGATGAGCGCCGAGCAGGTATTGGAGGAAGTCAAGAAATCCAATCTCAGGGGCAGGGGCGGCGGCGGCTTTCCCGCGGGAAGAAAGTGGGAAGGGTCCCGCAACGCCCCGGAGCCGATCAAATATGTGATCGTCAATGCCGACGAGGGCGACCCGGGCGCCTATATGGACCGGGCGCTCCTTGAAGGCAACCCGCACTGCGATCCTCGAGGGGTTGACCATCGGCGCCTATGCCATCGGCGCCCATGAGGGCTATATCTACGTCCGCCAGGAATACCCCCTGGCGGTCGAGAATGTGCACATTGCGATCCGGCAGGCCGAGGCGTACGGGTTTCTGGGGAAAAACATCCTGGGCTCCGGCTTTGATTTCACGGTCATCGTGCACCAGGGGGCCGGCGCGTTCGTCTGCGGGGAATCCACGGCGCTGATGACGGCACTGGAAGGCAGGGCTGGGAGAGCCCCGGCCGAAATATGTCCGATCCAACATCGTGGGCCTCTGGGGCAGACCCAGCGTGCTGAACAATGTCGAGACATGGGCGAATGTGCCGCTGATCATCAATAAAGGCGCGGACTGGTTCACGCAATTCGGGACCGAAGGGAGCAAGGGCACCAAGATTTTCTCCCTGGTCGGCAAGATCACCAATACCGGCCTTGTGGAAGTACCCATGGGCACGCATCTGAGGGATATCATCTTCAAGATCGGCGGCGGCATCCCCGGCGGCAAGAAATTCAAGGCCGTCCAGACCGGAGGGCCGTCCGGAGGATGCATCCCCGAGGAACTGCTGGATCTGGAAGTGGGCTTTGACGAACTCACCAAGGCCGGCTCCATGATGGGCTCCGGCGGCATGATCGTCATGGATGAGGATACCTGCATGGTGGATGTCTCCCGGTACTTCATCGACTTTCTCACGGATGAATCGTGCGGCAAATGCACCCCCTGCCGCGAAGGCTTGCGGCAGATGCTCAAGATTCTCACGAACATCACCGAGGGAAAGGGCAAAGAAGGCGACATCGAGCTTCTGGAGGCCCTGTCCGAGACAGCCATCGAAGCCTCCCTCTGCGCGCTGGGAAAGAGCGCCCCGAACCCGTTTCTAAGCACGCTGCGCTACTTCAGAGAAGAGTATGAGGCACACATCCGGGAGAAGCGGTGCCCGGCCCTCTCCTGCAAGGAGCTGATCGCCTACCATATCGACCCGGCCAAGTGCCAGGCCTGTATGATGTGCTTCAAGAAGTGCCCGGCAGGAGCGATTGTCGGCGGCAAGAACAGGATCCATGTCGTTGACCAGGAGAAATGCACGAAGTGCGGAACCTGCTTTGAAGCCTGCCCCCCGCGTTTTGGCGCGGTGAAGAAAATTTCCGGCGAGCCTGTTCCGTCTCCCATCCCTGAAGAAGAAAGAATCATAACCCGAAAGGGCAAAGAAAAATGAGTGAAATCCTGTTACAGATTGACGGAAAAGAAGTTAAGGCAAGGGAAGGGATGACCGTCCTGGAGGCGGCCCGAAGCGCCGGGATTGCCATCCCCACGCTCTGTCACCATGAAAAACTGGAACCTTTCGGAGGGTGCCGCCTTTGCATCGTTGAAGTAGAAGAACGCGGCTGGACAAAGCTCGTTGTTTCCTGCGTTTACCCGGTTGAAAAAAATCTGGTCGTCAGAACCCGATCCGAGAAGGTGGATCGGATCCGCAAAATGATTATGGAGCTGTTGCTGGCGCATGCGCCGGATGCCTTTGAATTGCTGGAGTTGGCCAGAGAGTATGGCGCGGACAGAGACCGGTTTGAAAAAGAGGCCTCATTTTGCATTCATTGCGGGCTGTGTGTCAGATACTGCGCCGAGGTCAAGAAAAAGAACGCCGTTGGATTTGTGGACAGGGGCATCCGGAAAGAGATCAGTTTCATTCCGGAAATCGCCGCCAAGGAGTGCTGGAACTGCAAGGAATGTTTTCCGCTTTGCCCCACAGAGGCGCTCCAGGCAGCTTTTGTTTTAACCAAAGCGCTGTTTGTTCCCCAACCTGATTCCCACTCCGCGCCGGCGGAATAAGAAACTTATTTCATGCGCGTCGCTATCCACCGTTCCACATCCCGCAGCACCTGGGGATGCTCGGGTTCATTATAGACTTCGTGATAGAGGCCGTCATAGATTTTGATCTCTTTATCGGCGGAGCTGACCAGGTCATAGAGCATTCTGGCGCCGGCGGGATCGACGATCCAGTCCGCGCCGCCCTGCAGAATCAGGATCGGCAGTGTGATTTTTCCGGCTTCGCTGCTGACCCGCTGCATGGCTTTCAGCATTTCGGCAGCCAGCCTTGCCGTGGTTTTCCTCTTGTTACCAGGGGATCATCAATATAGGCCTTTACCACGGCCGGGTCCCGGCTCACGCCTTCGGGAGCGGTCTTGAGCAGGCCAAGTTTGGGCATCAGGGTTGCCAGCATTTTCCCGATAAAAACGGTAATCGGCGAGACGTTGCCGGGAATTTTCACGCTCGGACCGGATAGGATGGCCCCTTTGAGTCCGGCCTGGTGGTCCAGAAGATATACGGCGCTGATCAGTCCTCCCATGCTGTGGCCTACCAGAAAAATCGGTTTTCCGGCCTGCCAGCCTTGTATCCTGTCAAAATAGGATTTGACATTGTCGATGAAATCCTCAAACCGGTCCACATATTTTCGGGCGCCATCGGATTTGCCATGTCCCGGGTGATCCATTCCGTAAACCGCAAAACCCATCGGCACAAAGTGATTGACAAGATTCAAATACCTGCCGCTGTGTTCGCCGAGCCCGTGGACGATCATCAGCACCGCTTTCGGCTCGCTCTCGGGCAGCCAGCATTGGTGATAAATGCGGGTACCGTGAACACCTTCAAAAAAACCTTCCTTGTGATTCATTCTTGATATCTTCCTGTTGGTAATGGTTTCTTGATCTCCAATGACGTGTTCCATCCGGAAAACGACACGTAAATTATGGTTCCGTTTTGCCGATATCAGGCTGTTTGCGGCATTGATTTTCAATGATGAATTTCATATCCGTGAGTCTATCCTGGTCCTCCTGAGTCCCCGTAGAAGCAAATACTTTTTCGGAAGCAGTGCCGGGATCCGAGACATAGGCGGCAGAGCTGGCTACCCGCAATGCATTCGGAGTGTCCATCGGGAATAAGGAAATAGTGACGCGCTCTTCGGCCGGGCCGCGGTAAACTGTGCGATACCAGATGGCGGAACTATTGGTCGTGGTCTTTCCGGCAACGATTTGTGTGTTCGACACGTTTCGAAGCGTATATCCCTGATTGATGAAACTATTCATAAACATGGACCGGACGCAGTCGAATTTGACGTTGGTCAGTATGATCTCAGGATCGCCGGTAGTGGTATCGGGAAGGGACGCACAACCTGCAAGCAGCAATGTGATGACGATGAGCATGATTCTTTTCATGATTTCAAGTCCTTTTTTTATATAAGCGCCAGGGCCTATTCGATTGCGTAGGATTCCAGCTTTCTTCGCAGCGTATTGATGCTGATGCCCAGAATCCGGGCTGTCCGGGATTTGTTTTCATCCGTTTGACGATAAATATATAAAATATGCGCCTTTTCGTTTTCCGACAAAAAAACAGGGGTGCCGCTGTTTAACTCCGGCGCGGAAACGGATGCCGGTTTTCGGGTCCGGACCGGGTCCGGCAGATGACCGGGGGCGATGGGCCCGCCTTGAGCCAGATTGGCGGCCGCATGGAGAATGGATCTGAGCTCCCGGATGTTTCCGGGATAGTCATAGGCTGCAAGCAGCGAAACGGCCTTATCCTCGATGCGTCTATTCCTTGAAGGCTCCGGGCAAATCGGCCATAAATCTGTCTATCAGCAGCGGAATGTCACCCGGCCGCTCTCTTAACGGGGGAAGGTGGAGCTGCGCGCCTTTGAGGCGATAATACAAATCCTTGCGAAACTTCCCGCGTTTCAATAACGCATCCAGATTTTCATTGGTCGCTGCAACAAAGCGCGCATCCACTTTCTGCATGCTGCTGGTCCCCAGCTTTGCAAATTCTCCTTCCTGCAGCACCCGCAGCAGCTTTCCCTGAAGATCGACGGGCAAAATGCCGATTTCATCCAGAAACAAGGTGCCGTGATTGGCGCGTTCCAGATAACCCGCATGGTTTTTTTCCGCTCCCGTAAACGCCCCCCGGACATGGCCGAAAAAATCGTCATCAAACAGACCGTTGCTTAAAGAAGCCATGTTGACGGGTATGAACGGGCCTTTCGCCCGGGAACTGGCCATATGGATGGCCCTTGCCAGAAGCTCCTTTCCGGTGCCGCTTTCCCCGGTAATCAGCACCGGCACATTGCTGACAGCGTGAAGCTCTGCTTCCTTCAAGACAGTCTGAATTACGGAAGATTGCGTGATGATCCGCTCAAACGCTTTAACGTTCGTCAGTTCCGGGGGCTCTCCCGTGCTCTTCAGGTCCAGAATGTCCTTCAGCCGTTTTATTTCCTCCGTGTGACCGATTTTCAGAAGCAATTCCTCTTTGCAGACCGGTTTGGTCAAATAATCGTAAGCCCCCTTCCTTAAACACCCCACTGCCACCGTGGCGTCGTTTACCGCCGTAATCATGATGCACTCGGTGTTGGGGCTATGGCTTTTGATGATTTCCAGCAGTTCCATGCCGTCCATGTCCGGCATGATTAAGTCGATCAGCGCGATATCGCATGTCTGGCCCTGTTCAAAAAACGCCGCCGCCTTTGCCGGGTCGCTCTCCGTACGCACATCCTTATACCCGGCGTCGATCAAGTCCCTGCGGATGCTGTCCAGAAAATCCGGATCATCATCAATAATGATAATTTGATTGCCCATCTGTCCGTCCTCAAGTCCGCGTGTTTTTACGCCGTATCAGTTTTTCCCTTTCTGAATGCGCATCATCTTCAGTTTTTCCCGGAGCATCCGGGTATCCTGGTACATGTCCTCGTATGCGGCTTTCATGGCATCTTCGAACCCGCAGATGACGCCGCCGTTTGCATGGATATAGGCTTCGGCGTCTTCTTTTTTCTCGAAGGCCCACTTCGCCCGTTTGGTCATAACGCCCATCTTGTTTCCGCCGACTGTCCAGAAGGCGGTTCCCGCATCGATGAGCGCCTTGGTGTTGTAGTCGCCCACCTGGATCTTCTGCGGGGCCCTGTCGATCTTGAGCCCGAGATCGAGCGCTGCGCAGTGAAGGGAGCAGGCCCCGAAGCTTGACCCGTCGTCATATTGGAGATAAACCCGGGAGTGGGCATATTCCGCCCTGTCCATTCCGCAGTACGGGCAGCTCGGGTGCTGGGTGATATCATCGGGTTGTGCAAGGGCCGAAGTGCCGATGAAAACCATTCCGACTGCAAGCGCGAGATAAAATATCTTTTTCAAAACCGCCTCCTTTGAATTTTTTCAATTCGTCCGCTTATCGATGCCGGTCAGGTCCGGCACTCTCATGACGGAAATCGAACGGTTTGCCCGTGACATCCGTGAAACAACAGATTCAGCCATTTTGATTTTCCTCCGGTCGAACCTCTATGGTAAAAAAGAAAATCGATCCTTCACCCAAACGTGATTCGCACCAGATCCTCCCACCGAGGCGCCGGATCAGGGACCTCGTGTAGGTCAGCCCCACCCCTTCTCCGGGAACATTTGCAGCGCCGAGGCGCTGGAATATGTCAAAGATTCTTGTCATGTCAGATTGCTGTATCCCGCGGCCGTTGTCCCGGACGTGGAAGATGGTTTCATCCGGATGCTGTTCGGCGCCGATCGAAATTTCACCCCTCCGATCGGGGTCAAGGTACTGAATGGCGTTGCTGATCAGGTTGGAAAAGATCTGCTCCATGGCAAACCGGTCCGCCCGTATCTGCGGCAGGGGGGCGACCGAGACCCGGATCCGTTGCTGCTTTATCGGATAGGCAAAGGATTCCAGGATATCGTTTAAAAGCGAGTTCATGTTGATCGATTCCGGGTTCAGTTTCCGTTTTTCAATGCGGGAGAGCTCGAGTACGGCCTGTATCATGGTCTCCATCCGGGCAGCCGATGCAGTGATGAAATCGAGCGCTTCAGGCAGATCTTCCTCGATGCGCGGGAGCGAGCTCTTTTCTGCGGATCTCCGGTATGCTTGAAAGAAACGCCTGCATCTCCGGTTTTATTTTTTCCAGAACACGGGCGATCTCCCGCACAAATCCCTTCAGGTTCACCAGGGGAGCGCGCAGATCGTGGGAGACGATGGCGGCAAAATTCCGGATTTCGGTCAAAAGTTCTTCAAGCCGTCTTTCATAGCGCTTCCGTTCGGAGATCTCCTTTTCCAGGCGCTCCATGACGTTTCTCAAAGCGATAAAATCCGATGCGCTGCGGCGTTCGAACCGATGAAAGGCGATGCCGATGATCAGGGTCAGAGAAATGCAGATGGCGGTGATCATCAATTGGCGTGGCCCGGAATCTTCTGAAATTTTCGGACTTGATCTCTTCCAGGCGAAAGCGGATCCGGTCGATCTGGTTCATGAAACCATTGAAGATGTTCGAAGTAGCGGGAATCGACTTCTTTTTCAGCTGCCGCGAACCTCCCTGGAGGCGATACGCTGCCAGATTACGGATTTAAGCCCGAATGAGCTTCTCCTTTGCGATCCGGATTTCCGTTTGAAGTTCCGGGTCTTTGATGGGGAAGATGCGTTGATACGGCGCCTTCTCCTCCGGAGAGAATTTCCTGCAGGTGGTTAAACGCATGATCCAGGCGGGCAAGGGATGAATCGATATTGTCGAAGATCTCGCCGCTGGCAATCCGCTCGATCCGATGATGCGCGCGGGTAGCCTCCAGTTTGGCCTCTGAAACGGCATCCATGGAAGGGATGTCCGTCTTGTTCATCCGGTCCGCTGTGAAAAACCCGTATCCCACGATCCCTGTCAGGATCAGCCCCATGCAACCGATGATCAGATACATTCGCCAGGGAATCTCCCCGAGGTTTTCCAGAGGCAGACCGAACCTCTCTGCAGCATGCGTACTCATTTATTCCCCCGTTCCCGATTTGTAGCTGCCGTCGATGACCTCGGCCCCGCCGGCATCAAAGGCTTCGTTCCAGGTTAATGGTGTTGGAGGGGTTGAACTGGTTTTTGCCGAAGAAATGCGACAGTTTGGAATCATTCCTGTCGACCAGGGTGTTTACTTTATGAACGCCGAGACTTCTCAGATGATCCATGAATTCATTGATCAACCGCGCACCGATACCCCTGTGCCGGTAATCGGGATCAATGCCGATGGTATCCAGGGTCGCCTGTTCCTGGAAGATGCCGAATTCTCCCATGTAAAGTTCCCCCATGACAAATCCCACCACCGTTCCATCCGCCTCCGCAGCCACAAGCGACGTGGGCAGATATTCCCTGGATTTAAAAAGCCTTTCAAACTTCATCTCATAGTACGCCGACCGGGAAGCCTGGAGGACTTTCCTGTCAATCCCGACCACGGCGTCAAAATCCTCAGCCTTCATGAGCCTGATGTTAATGGTGCTTTCGTTCATGGGGCCTCCTTTCTCTTTCAGGGTCTTATGTTGAGATTCAATTTCAACAGCCTTGTCATGCGTCCACAGATGGAACAGCTTTTGCCCTGCCGGAAAAACTAGTCCATATCCAGTTTCGCTTTACACTGATTGCATTTTGCAGCGCCCCGGAATACTTTATTACCGCATTCAGGGCAGATATAGCGGGCTTCTTCATCTTGAATCCATTTTTCCGTACCAAACTCCCGCCAATACGGAATGGCCCGCAAAATAACCTTTTTACCGACAGTCATGGGGAAATTCTCAATGTATCGGCAGGGAAATTCATCGCATTGATGACATCCCGCATAGCCCTTTTTCTGGGTGCATTCCCGGATCTCACACTTCTTGCAATGCATGAACAGGTCATTTGATAAGCAGCCATTGCATTTAATCTTTTCGGGTGAAAGCGTTTCGTGACCGGGGAGCGTGCCCTTGCCGGGTACTTCTCCCTTGTAAAGGCCCACCAGTCTTTCCTTGAATTTTTGATTGTTATCACGATGCGCCATATAAATGGCGCAGACGCCGCAATAAAGCCCGCAAGGCGCAATAAAATCCGGATTAATATTCATAGTTCCAATCCTTTCGATGTATCATCTTCCTGTATTACAAAAGCCTGATGATAAAACGATCAATAACCCCAACGTTGACTGGCCATCGGAGTTGAACGCCTTGTTCGCTAAGGTTTCAGACGATTACGGCCGGAATTTTTTAATTTGCATGCCTTTGAATACTTTATAATGTTTGTCATTCCCTGTTAGAATGGGCAGTCCGCAGGCAATCGCCGTGGCACCTATCAAAGCATCCGCCAGTTGAATGGCATGGCTCAGATGATGCTGTTCTACAAAGAACATCGCTTTAGCTGATATCTCTTCTGAAATATAGAGAATTTTCGAGCTCCAGTCATGGAGAGCCTTTCGAAGGTGATTCAACTCATTCTTGTTTCTCATGCCCTGGTCGAGTTCCATGTATGAAACGACAGAAATAAAGAAAGGTTTCGAGTTCTCAATGGCTTCATATGCTTTTTCATTTCCTTTGCCCTCTCTTTTATTCTTTTTCATTTTAACACCGCCTTGCGGATTACAAGTCCACGTTTAAGAAAGTGTCCACTAATTTCCTACCATCTCAAATCGACATTTGCAACCGTAAGACTGCGAACAGATAAAGTCAGGGGCTGTTTTTTTCACGAGCCATCGTCTCAGCGGCCTTCAGGCCCGGTCAATGCGCAAACAATCAAACAAGCGTATTGACCATATCTCTTTTGATGATAATAAATCAATCCGTTCAAAAAAACGTATTGATAAAGAAATATCATGAACTATCTTTTCATTAAAGAAATGAACAGAAAAATTTAGCGGGGAAATGACATGAGCAAAATACTGACACAACTGATAGGACTTGAAGTAAAGGCGGCTCTTGGCGCGCCCGTGCTGCTGTCTGAATTGCGCAAGGACCTTCCCGGAATGAACAAGGCCAAATTCGACCAGGAAGTTCTGGATTTGGCCAGATCCGGGGAGTATCTGCTGATCGGACACGCGCACCCGGACCGCTTGACAACGCAGGAAAAGAGATGGCAATACATGCAGCCGGATTGAGTCGGCATTGATCGAAAAATACAAACTGGTTCTACCGGAAAACGTGATAAAATGAAGTCCATGGCGGCAGCATCTAACGGCTTACATAGAAAAGGCGGGTGGCCGCAACAAAATGTTTATGATAACGGAGGGAAATTCCATGCAGGCGCATTTGAGAGGTGTCCGATTTATGAAAGCAGTTTTAGTGACAATGATCGCAGCCTTCACCATCGCCGGCTGCGGGGGAAGTACGGTAACCTATACAGGAGACAGGGTCACCCAGCAGAATTACATGATCCAGCTTCAAGATGGGGATCAACAAGGGGAGTGGAAAACCAATGAAGTCGCGATCAAATTTCAATCCCGGACAACTCCTGAAATCTTGAAGATTGATGGAACCGTTGAACTGGTCGGTGGATTCGCCATTGGATTTAACTATATCAATAACTTTTCCGTGAACCTGTTGTTTCTGGACACGCAGGGAAATGTTATTGGAAACTCCCTTATTTATGCAGGAAATACGAATCTTTCCATTCCGATTCCCATGCGCTTTGAAAGATCAATCCCCGTACCCGGGGGAGCCCGACAAATTTCCTTTGCTTATAACGGAGAGTTGATAGATTCGAATGTTAGGGACAGAACCTCTTACAGCATTTGGTTTTCGCCTCCCTGATAATGTTTACTCCGCCAGCGCATATTCGACCGCTGCCACGGCATGAATCCTCGTCGTATCAAATAAAGGCTCCCGGCAATCGCCATCTCGAACCAGAAGCCCGATTTCGGTGCATCCCAGAATTATCCCTTCAGCGCCACCATCGATCAAATGCTGGATGATGTCCTGGTACTTTTTTCTGGAGTCCTGCCGGATTTCGCCAACCACCAGTTCATCGAAAATCACCCGATGCACAATCTCGCGCGCATTGGCATTCGGGATGATCACTTCTATGCCGTATTTTTGGGCGAGTCTGCTTTTGTAGAAATCTTCTTCCATCGTGAAACGTGTACCGAGCAGCCCCACCTTGTTGATGCCTGAACGATTTATTTGTCTTGCTGTCGCATCGGCAATGTGCAGGAAGGGAATGTTGATGTGCGCCTGGATATCATCCGCCACTTTATGCATCGTGTTGGTGCAAAGGACAATGAAATCCGCGCCGCACTTCTCTAAACCCCCGGCTGCTTCAATCAGTACTTGCGCCGCTTCCTGCCATCGGCCCTGATGTTGCAGGATTTCTATTTCTCGCAAAATCCACGGAATACAGGACGCATTTGGCCGAATGCAGTCCGCCGAGTTTGGCTTTGGTTGTTTGATTGACAATGCGGTAATACTCGAGAGAGGACTCCCAACTCATGCCGCCGATGAGGCCGATGGTTTTCATGCTTAACTCTCCTTCAATTACGACTTCCGCAGCCTTCACACTGTTGATAATAAATCAATCCGTTCAAATAAACGTATTGATAAAGATGATATCATGAACTATCTTTTCCATGAAAGAAAGATATTGTGGAGAAGATAACATATACTACGGGCTTAAATACAAAAAAAACAAGTGTCTGTAAATCACAGTTTATAACTACGGGGGTGCATCCCATGCAAGCGTATTCGAAAGGTGGCCGATTCATAAAGGCGGCTTTTTTGTTAACGGTCGCAGCCTTCATCATTGCCGGCTGCGGGGGAAGACTGTTCACCTATAAAGGAAACAAGGTAACTCAACAGAATCTCATGGTTCCGCTTATGGATGGGAATCAGCGGGGAGAGTGGAAAACCAATGAACTTGCGATAAAATATCAATACAAGATCACGCCTGAAACCTTGAATATTGCCGGAACCACCGAACTGCTCGGTGGATTTGCCACCGGATTCAGTCAGATTGGACGACTTGCAGTGTACCTGTTATTTCTGGACAACCAGGGAATTGTTATTGAAAACGCGCTTATATACTCAGCAGGAAATCGTTACTCAAGCAATATGTTCCCGATGGCTTTTGAAAAGACAATACCCGTACCCGAAGGAGCCCGGACGATTTCCTTTGCTTATGATGGCGTG
This sequence comes from uncultured delta proteobacterium, assembly GCA_963845015.1. GTDB lineage: Bacteria > Desulfobacterota > Desulfobacteria > Desulfobacterales > Desulfatirhabdiaceae > RAAP-1. The sequence goes on along the minus strand of CAWJRD010000040.1, from coordinate 77,838 downwards.
TTGGTGGACCCGGGAGATGAGGACACAACAGCATACAGCATCGGGTTCTCACCCTCCAGACAATAAAATCGAAAACCGGGTCTATAAAGCCGTCGAGACGGACCGGGGATGCTTATAAAACAACGGGATCAATTTCGCATAAATATCTTATTCCCGTGAAAATACTTCAACGCTGTCATTCCGGGTCAAGTCCGGAATGACGGGAAAAAACCATTTTTATGTCCGGGGGCGATCAAGCCCTTGATCATGAGCGTTTACTGTATTTCATTTTTGTTTACCCGCTCCTTTTTCCAATCCCTTCAGGAACTCCCCCATTTTCTTGCCCGCTTCTTCGGGCGACATCTCACCTGACTGATTCATGGTTTTCTGGAACTGGTCGAGCTGGCTCGTTATCCTGCGGGCTGCGATCTGTGAAGAAATGCTGGAAATGGCAAGCAGCGCAGCGATGATGCCAAAGACCATCCAGGCCTTCTTGGCCTCAATCTGGTAGACTTCAACGCTGGCTATCACCAGCAGATAAGTCATCCAGCAGAGCCCCAGCACGGACCCCAAATAAGGGATAATGCCCAAAAGGGTGGTCAGAGGGGTGATGGCGGCAGCATAGGCGCCGCAGCGGAAAGCGGTTTCAAACGGTTCCTGGGAACCCAGCAATTTCCAGATAATGTATAAGATTGCTGCGGAAACGAAACCAAAAAAAACAGTTACGATCGGAACAATGACGATGAAAGCCAATGCCATAGGCAATGATGCCGCAAGACCCACACCGAAGATCGATAAAATTGCCTGTAAAATACCGCCAACTGCACCTATCAGTGCCAGGAAAATAATCGGCTCTAACAGTCCCCCTGTTTTGGGCATGGTTTTAAAAAAACCGATCGGGTTGGTGATCACGGCAATTGCAGTGTTCACAAATGAGGCAATCTGGTCCTGAATGTTTATTTCGGAAAAAGCCTTGTTTCCCATTTCGTTTCCTCGCTTATTGTCATGTTGATAATTGGATTATGATGCAACAGAAAAACAGGGAGAATGAAAACGCATACATGAACCAGACCGATGCAGATGGGCATCACTGGATAGAAATGAAAAAGGTGCGCCAGGAACGAGACCTCGGATGATCTCATACATGGTTTTTAATAAACAGCCAACGTAGAATACAGCGTTTCTTCTTGATTTCTTATCCCCCGAATCCCTTTACCTTCACATTCAGGCGTATTCGTGCAAAACGCATATCCATTGGCCGGAAGAGTCCTTTTACATTCCGGTAAAACAATTCCTCGGCCACTTCGCCCTGCACAAGTCCCATATCTCCAAGCTGATAGCCGATATCGTCCAGCTTTTTGATGGTTTTTTGAAGCTGTTCGTCTGTCCGGTTGAGCTGTTCATCTGTCCGGTTAAGTTGTTCGTCGGTTTTTTTCTGGGATTTTTTAAGCTCCATAATCTGTTCATCGGTTCTTTTCTGCGATTCTTTGAGCTCCAGCATCCCATTGGAAAACGCTTCAAGATTTCGTTCAATTCGGTCAAGCCTGGTTTCAATTAGGGTGTTTTTCATGTTCGTCTCTGCAAGATAACAGGTGAGTGGATTGTTTTATTGCCCTGTCTCTTCATTATATCAGAGATGGCGATTTTTCAAAGATATTTTCTCACAGTTATTACAAAGACACAGCCGCTTCAGACCCATAGTTCAGCCTCTGGATTTCTTTCCCGGTCAATAATTCCTGAATCATGCCCAGAAAGGCAGGTATCTGTCAAATTTTTCCGGCTGCACCTTTTTTCAGTATTTCCATTGCGCATGATGCACGGGCAACCGGTTCAGCAATTGCCCCAATTGGTCTTCATTCTCTGCACGAAGAACCTTTCCACGTTCACCGCCAAGACCGGTTCCCATTTTGCAATCAATGACGGGATCGCCTGCCGGAGTTGGTCCCGGTACCACGCCTCAACGTTGGCCTGCTTTTTCTCCTTGCCCGTTCCATGCCGCACCCGCAGGTGCATTTTGCTGTGCTTAAGCGCCATATGTGGCGGCGATGCCGGATTTGACAATCAGCTCCAGGAGCGTCATGTCATCAAAGTGCGAAATCTTCCGCGGCGCACCCGCCTCGATATACGTGTCGATGAGATGCCGCATGTCGGCCGCGTAGGCTTTGATGTCAATGGTCTCGCCGCTTGCTTTGCGGATGATCTCCCGCAGCTTGAGGCAGCGGTCGTGATCCGTTTGGTTTCCGCCGCGCTGTAACCGGCGGCCTCCAGTTCGTCCGCAATGTTCGAATATGCGCGCACCAGGGCGGTGGCGGCTTTGTAGAGGGCTGCGCACTGCGGTTCGCGGGCCTTGAGGTCGCCTGGCATCTCGGGATTGCCGCAGAAGTAAGGGAGCTGTAAATATCGGATTTTTTAAGGGCCATTAATTGTTCTTGGTTTTTTTGGTTTAAACTCTGTATGTGCGTATAGATCAGGCAGAGTTTCCATTAGAGAGCCCTGGGTCGGGTCGGACTGAGCTACTCTATTGATATTCATAGTTTCTCATCATAAAAATGGGTATTTCCCAAAATCAATATCAATACCCGTCCAAACTTTACCAACTTACCTTCATTTTTTTGTGCTTAATCTGTTCTATTAAATTTTCGAAGAAGCTGGCATGGCGACCATCTGTCGAGGCAGGGTGATAATAAAGCGGGCCCCATGCCCGGGTTTGGACTCAACGGTAACGCTTCCCCCGTGCTGGCGGATTACCTTGCGTGTGACAAAAAGTCCGATGCCGGTACCCTTCGTGCCCTTGGACGAGTAGAAAAGCTGAAATATCCGGTGGATCTGGTCATCGTCCATGCCCGGACCGTTGTCTGAAATCTCGAAGACGACCTGATCGGCGTCCCCGTGGGCGCAAAAACGAATACGGTGGGCCAGAGAGCGCTGATCTGCGATGCACGCCTCCATGGCGTTTTCCAGAATATTGATCAGCGCCGGGCGCATAATGTTGCAATCAATACGGAATTTACCAATATTATTTGAAAAATCGGTTTCAAAGGCGATGTTGGCAGCCCGGATACGTGCCTCTAAAAATGCGGCCAGATCCTTGACAAAGGGCAAAACCTCAAGGGTTTCGAGCTCCAAGGCCCTTTCCTTTGAGTAGTAGAGGATGTTCTGTGCAAGTTTGCTGATACGGTCAATCATCAGCTTGGTAACATCGATTCCTTCCTCGATTCGGGCCGGTTTGTTGCGGTAAAAGCCGGTTTCGATGAGATAGAGACTGGCATCCAGGCCGGTCAGACATCCCTTGAGACTGTGGGAGATCGTGCCGATCATCAGGCCCAGGGTCGACAGGTTGCCCTGCATGCGCCGTAGTTCGGAAAAGTCCATGAAATAGCCCAGAGCTGCACGCCGGCCATGGTGGGACACCGGCGTGACGGATTCCAGTACCCAGTGGATCTGTCTGTTTTTGTCCCTTACGCAAAACACGTATGGTGTGTCTCTGTGGCCCTTGAGCATTGACACGGCGTTTTGGCGCACGTAGTCGCGGTAGTCTTCGTGTACGATATCCAGAGGATCGGTGTTCAGTAATTCGTCTTCACTGAAGCCTGTGATGCGGACAAACTCGGGGTTGACATATTGAAACTTTCCATCCTGGACGATGAAGCTGCCGATCAAGGATTTTTGCCGGCAGTGGATCAATTGTGTGTCGGCGATCCGCATTTCGGTGTTGTCGCGGATGAAACCTTCAAGAGACAGGGGCCTGCCGTCTTTGCGGTCGCGAAGGACAATCCAGCGGTCATGGAGCCAGCGAATTGTTCCATCGGGATAGTGCACGCGGTACTGCACCTCGCCCTTGCTCAGGCCGGCTTCTATGGATTTGCCGATTGCCTGAAGGACGGCATCGCGGTCCTCAGCGTGAATGATAGACATCACATTTTTGACGGAAATCCGGCGTCCCGTCTTTGCGGGCAGGCGGAATATTTCCCTGAAGGCATTGTTGAAGAAAAGGAAATTCCGGGATTCCAGATCGTAGTGGTAGATGCCATCCTGGGAACGGTCCGCCAGGCGCTCGATATCCTTAAAAATGTCGGGAAGGGCCGATTTAGCTGGTCGCCGGCCAGTTTTGGTTTTATCAGCCATTATGGTTTCCGAAAGATTTATAAACAAGAATATGCTTTTTACAATTTGCAGCATGAATTGCATTAATCGGCTTGTATGTCAAGTTTTTACCGGACACCGGATGCGCCGGCGGGTTCCTGGTGCTTTTCGCGGGATCAGCCCACCATGGGAATGTAACAGGGAGCTGGACGGAATAAACGCATAAATACCTTGACAGCTACAATGTAGCCTAGTAATGATGAGAAGGCTTGTAAAATGGGATCGGGTAACCTGGGAAGGATGCCGGCAAAAAATCAAAAAGGGGTTATGACTTTCGTCACAACCCCTTGAATTTGCTGGTGGGCGGTAAAGGATTTGAACCTTCGACTTCTACCGTGTGAAGGTAGCACTCTCCCGCTGAGTTAACCGCCCCGATGTTGGCCTTTAAATAACGACATTGTGCCCCTGAAGTCAAGCGTTTTCATCGGGAGGGGGAATAAAATTATCGGGCAGCGTCATTTCAGGGGCGTCAACGGCCGGTTTGCCCAGATCCGAAATGTCCTTGGGCGCCGGAAGATCTTTGATATCTCTCAGTCCGAATATTTCCAGGAAATGCCGTGTGGTGGCGTAAATCAGGGGCCTTCCGGGGATTTCTTTTCTGCCCAGGATTTTGATCAGTTTTCTGTCCAGCAGCATCCGGATAATGCCGCCGGCGTCGACCCCGCGAATGTGTTCGATATCGCTTCGCATGATCGGCTGCTTGTAGGCAATGATGGCAAGGGTTTCCAGGGCGGCCGGACTCAGGCGCTGGGCGGAGGGCTGGATGATTTTCCGGACCCATTCGGCATATTCCGGGACGGGTCCGAAGCTGGTATCCGCCGGCCACTTCGACCAGACAGATGCCGCCTTCTCGATGGTCGTATTCGTCCCGAAGCGTCTGAATGGCCTCTTTGATGGCCTTGGCGTCGGTTGCCGGAAGCGCCGACTTCATTTTTTCAAGGGTCAGCGGCTCTTCGGATACAAAGAGAAAGCTTTCAATGATGAACTTCAATTCCGGCATGGGTGCTTTCATTCAGATACAAGGTGATGTTGCCGGTATCGGCGTGCTGGATGACGCCGGCGGCATTGCGTTTAACCATTTCCAGTATGGCCAGAAAGGTAATAATGATCTCGGCCTTTCCGGCAGTGCGTAAGAACAGTTCCTGAAAGATCAGGGAGCCCCTTGACTTTCAGCATCCGGATGAGCTCTGTCATGCGATCCTGGATGGACAGCTTGTCGGCGACCACATCCAGGGCAACATCCGGGGACAGGTTGTCGATGATTCGCTGAAAAGCTTTGAATCAGATCGAACAGATCCACCCGGATTTCGCGATCCGGAAGATTTCCGGGATCGGATGTTTTTGACGGGGACCTGATGAATGTATGTTCCCCCAGCAGCTCTCTGTCATTGAGTTGCAGGGCGGCTGATTTCATTTGAAGGTATTCCAGAAGGGGTCTGGCGATTTCCTGGCGGGGATCTTCTTCATCGGAATCGTCATGAACCGGAAGCAGCATCCGGGATTTGATCTGGATAAGGGTTGCGGCCATGACCAGAAAATCGCCGGCAATATCGACATTCATGGATTTCATCCATTCGATATAATCCAGATAACGGTCGGTAATCAGCGAAATCGGGATGTCGTAGATATTGACTTCATTTTTTCGAATCAGATAGACGAGAAGATCCATCGGACCTTCAAAAATATTTTCTAACTGAACTTTGTAAATGTCGCTGCACATGGGATGATTTGCCGATCTGAAATGTTTCATTGATCATTACGAGACCGGGATTTAAATGTCAACCGTGAAGGACGGAGGGCGGATGGCAGAAGACGGATGAGAGATAACAGGAAACGGATGGCGGAAGGCTGAAGGATACCGGAATTTTCTCATTTTCTTTGGTCAAGTCGGTGGTTGCGGTGGTGCTGTGCGGTCTTTCTGTCCGGATGCGGCGGCGGGTATTATGCGCCGGTTGCGGCCGACTCCGGCGTCGCTGCCGCCTGAAAAACGGCTGCAGCGAATGGGCTATACCATCCAGGTCGGTGCATTCGCCGTTGCGGAAAACGCGGCCAGGCTTTCCGATACGCTCTCCGGGCAGGGGCTGGATGCCACCTATTTCAGGGCCGAGGATGGCCTGTTCAAGGTGCGGTTCGGGGACTTCGCCGCCAAGGAGGATGCCCGGAAAGAAGCTGAACGGTTAAAGGCATCCGGAATCATCGAAGTGTTTTATATTGTCAGCCCCGGCGAATATGCAGTGGACCGGCAATCCCGCCTGGGAGACGCTTATCTGCGGGATGAACTGGTGAAAACCACGATGCGGTTCATTGACACGCCGTATCTGTGGGGAGGGACCTCGGCCGATACGGGATTTGACTGCAGCGGGCTGACCATGACGGTTTATCAACTGAACGGCCTGAACCTTCCCAGAAACTCTCAGCGCCAGTTTGAAACGGGGTATCCGGTTCACCGCGACAATCTGCTGAAAGGGGACCTTGTTTTTTTCTCCGACAACAAATGGGGCACGGTTTCCCATGTAGGGGTTTATGCCGGCGATAACCAGTTTATTCATGCGCCGGGAAGGGGTAAAAAAATCCGCACGGATTCGCTTTCCGACCGGTATTACAATCAGCAGTATGTCGGCGCAAGATCGTATCTGTAAAGGCAAAAGGCTGAGGCATGTTACCGAGCTCGGGACGCGGAATCCCATTGCGGATGCTTTATCCAGGAGTCCTTTGAAAAATCAATGACATTGACTGAATAGTTTTATACAAATGATTTAAAAGGGGAGGAAGTAATGGCCTGCTGGATGAATCTTGGACAGAATCTTAAAATAAACGCCAGAAAATTTCCCGACACTGTTGCGCTTAAAGACAGCAGCAGAAGCTTTACCTATCCGGAATTGAACCAGCGCGTCAACCGGCTGGCCAATGGCCTTTTGTCCCTTGGCCTGAACAAGGGCGACAAGGTGGCTGTTTTTATGGAGAACAGCATCGAGATCGTTGAAATTTTTCTGGCAACGGCCAAAACCGGCATTGTGATGGTGCCCATCAATTTCCGGCTCCTTGGAAAGGATGTGGCCTATATCGTCGACAACTCCGATGCCAGGGCCCTGATTGTGGATGACGAATTCGCGCCGGTGATTCAGGATATCAAATCCGATCTGCGGCAGATTCCGGCGGAAAACTATATCGTTGTCGGCAAAGAGATTTCCGGTTTCAGATCCTATGATCAGATCCTGGCTTCTGCTCCCGGCCACGAACCGGATGCCGTCGTCAACCCCGAAGACACCTGGATTCTGATCTATACTTCCGGAACGACCGGAAAACCCAAGGGGGTGATCCGCTCCCACGAATCCCATATTGCGTTTTATCTGATCAACGCCATTGATTTCGGGTTCAGCCATCATGACATCTGCATGAATGTCATGCCGCTCTGCCATATCAATTCCACCTATTTTACCTTCACGTTTCTTTATATCGGCGGATCGGTCTATATCCATCCGGCCAGATCGTTCCGGGCCGAGGAAATCCTGCAGATCATCGAAAGGGAAAAAATATCCTTTATCTCCCTGATTCCCACGCATTACAATCTGATCCTGAGCGTCGGCGAATGCGGCCAGAACCTGTGATGTCAGCTCCATCAAAAAACTGCTGTGCTCTTCGGCGCCGGTCCGCAAAAGCGTCAAAAAAGCCATCATGGAGTTTTTCCCCGGCGTCGAGCTTTATGAGGCCTATGGTTCCACCGAAGCCGGCATCGTCACGGTCTTAAAGCCTGAAGACCAGATGCGGAAGCTGGGCTCCATCGGATACGAGTCCCTGGGAACGGATTTTATCCGGATTCTGGATGAAAACGGGCAAGGAAGTGGCGCAGGGACAGGTCGGCGAACTTTTCTCCAAAGGCCCCATGCTGTTTGACAAATATTACAAGCTTCCGGAGAAAACCGCCGGCGCCTTCAATAACGGATGGTTCAGCGCGGGAGACATGGCCAGAAGGGATGAAGACGGCTTTTATGAGATCGTGGACCGCAAAGACAACATGATCATTACCGGCGGTGAGCACGTTTATCCCAGCGAGGTCGAGGAAGTGATCGGCAACCATCCGGATGTGTTTGATGTGGCGGTCATCAGCGTGCCGGATGAGAAATGGGGAGAGCTGGTCATGGCCGTCGTGGTTCCCCGAAAACCGGTTGAAGAAAAGGTGCTCATGGACTGGTGCAAGGAGAAATTGGCCGGCTACAAACGGCCCAAGAAGATTGTTTTCATCACGCCGGAAGACATGCCCCGGACCGGCACGGGGAAAATACTCCACAGGGTTCTCAGGGAACGTTTTTCGCCGTGATTCCACCGTGAAAATATTTTATTGACCACGGAATACACAAAATACAAGTAGGGCTTAACAACAAAATTAACCAAAACGACATAAAGGAGATGAAATTCATGTTAAGCAAAGCGTACATCCCGTACAAGGGCTATTACAGCACCCCGTTTGCCAGGTGGCAGGGAAGCATGGCCAATGAACATTCCATCGTTCTTGCGGCGGAGACCTCAAAACGATGGCTGGCTGAAAAAAAATGGGATCCCATGATGTTTGATTATCTGTTTCTGGGAATCACCATCGGGCAGCCCCAGTGGTTTTATGGCAGCCCCTGGGCCGCGGCCCTGATCGGCGCCGTCAGCACGCCGGGAATGCTGATCAGCCAGGCCTGCACCACCTCCACCACCTGTATTTTCCAGGCGGCTTCCGGCATCGAAACCGGGCTGTATCAAAACGTCTACTGCCTGATGACGGACCGGTGCTCCAACGGCCCCCATACCATCTGGCCGAACCCCAATGGCCCCGGCGGCGAAGTCATTTCCGAAAACTGGATGATGGACAATTTCGGCAGAGATCCCTGGGCAAAGGGCGCCATGATCCAGACCGCGGAAAATGTGTCAAAGGAAGCCGGCATCACCCGCGAAGAATGCGATGCCGTGGCCCTGAGGCGTTATGAACAGTACATGGACGCATCGGCCAATGACAAGGCATTCAAAAAACGCTACATGTTTCCGGTCGAGGTCAAAGTTTCCCGGAAAAAAACCATTCTGGTCGAAGACGATGAAGGCATTACGCCCTGCACAAAAGAAGGCCTGACGACCTTGAAGCCGGTCCTTCCGGACGGCGCCCATACCTTCGGCGCGCAAACCCACCCGGCGGACGGCAACTGCGCCGTTACCGTCACCACCCGCGAAAAAGCAAGGGAACTGAGCGCGGATGCCGGTGTTGAAATTCAGGTGGTTTCTTACGGATTTTCCAGGGCGAAAAAAGGGTTCATGGCAATGGCCGTTACCCCGGCCGTCAAAATGGCGCTTGAAAAAGCCGGGATCGGCATCAAGGATGTCAAAGCCATCAAAACCCATAACCCGTTTGCCGCCAATGACATCCACATGGCCAAGCAGTTGGGAATCGATGTCATGAGTTTCAATAATTACGGAAGCTCCCTGATTTACGGCCATCCCCAGGCCCCGACCGCCGGACGGTGCATCATCGAAGGCATCGAGGAAGTCGCCATGGCCGGAGGCGGGTATCTGCTCTGGGGCGGTTGCGCCGCCGGGGATACCGGCGCTGCGATGGTATTGAAAATCGGATAAGGTCGCGATAATTCGCAACGCATTTTCTCCCGTTCATGGGATTCATTTCCGCTGTATTCAATGATCTGAGAGCGTAAATGGCTTTCAGATCATTGAATATCCTGCCTGCATGTCTTTTCCCTATTGACATCCCCTGTTTCATAACAATATTCACCACGGTACTTCTGCTTTCATGATTTGTCTTTTGGATCATGGGGCGTTTGAGACAGATTTTTACCGGATCCGCAGTGATTCGAATTGTATAAGGTGTTTAAACCGTTTTTTTGTAATGGAGGAAAAACCCATGGATTATATTGCAGGAGGCGGATGTCCATCATCCGCAAAGAAAAAAGATCAGCATGCCGAACAGGACGCTTCCGTCAAAAGGGCGCTGGATAAGATCAAACATAAATTCATTGTCATGAGCGGCAAGGGCGGGGTCGGCAAATCGAGCACTTCCGTGAACCTGGCGGTTGCGCTGGCCGGCAAGGGCTATCAGGTCGGCCTCATGGATGTTGACCTGCATGGCCCGGATATTCCCCGGATGCTGGGCATCAAGGGGATGCTCGGGATGACGGAAAATCAGAAACTGAGCCCCATGAAATACTCGGACAACCTGAAAGTGGTTTCCATTGAATCCCTGATGTCCGGAAAGGATGATGCCATTATCTGGCGGGGACCGGTCAAATATTCCGCCATCAAGCAGTTTATCGGCGATGTGGACTGGGGGGAGCTGGATTATCTGATCATCGATTCGCCGCCGGGCACGGGCGATGAACCCCTGACCATTGCCCAGACCATTTCGGATGCACAGGCCATTATCGTCACCACGCCCCAGGAAGTGTCGCTGGCCGATGTTCGAAAATCCATCAGCTTCTGTAAAACCGTTAAAATGGATATTTTCGGACTGATTGAAAACATGAGCGGATATACTTGCCCGCACTGCGGGGAACATATCGATCTGTTCGGTATCGGCGGCGGGGAAAAAACCGCGGCGGATGCCGGCATTCTGTTTCTGGGAAAGATTCCGTTTGATCAGAAAGTGGTGGCCTGCGGTGATGCCGGCTGCGCCTTTCAGTCAACATATAAGGATTCGCCGGTAACCCAGGCATTTAACAAGATTGCCGATAGAATGGCGGATCTGAGTTAATCTCTCGGGCATTCACCCAAGGATATGAAAATGAGACTTCCCTTTAAAAGGGGGAACGAGGGGATTTTTTCAGCAAGTCAGCCGTTTGCCAAGAGATCTCATGCCCCCCGGTCCCCCTTTACCAAAGGAACAGTTGTGCCTTAAGCGGCGAGCCAGTCTTTGTTTTCTTTTTTCTGGAGAAACCAGATCGGGCAGGCGGACCGGAATTTGCAGTAAATCTCCGAATCCTGACACCGCAGACATTCCTCGCACAAAGCGATCTCATGTTTCATGCACCGGAAACGGGTTTCTCTGTCTGAATGATTGATGCACGTATCCACTGCCATCCTCCTGCTTCCGCATCTCCTGGAAAGACCTTATGAACACCAAGCTCTCCCTTTATGTTGACCCGGACCATATCGATTCTCTCCAGGTTATTCCCGATCTCATTCGAAAACAGCTTGACCTGCCCGCCGATACGGATCCGGAGTATGTGATCCGCCGCAAATCCATTGACGCCAGAAAGAAGCGGCCCCGGTTTTTACTGGATATTGAGGTGTTTTCTCCGGAAACGTTACAGAAAAAAACGCCTTTTCAGGTAAATTTCAAGCCCCTGTCCCCGGATCATCGGGTGGTGATCGTCGGGGCCGGGCCTGCAGGGTATTTTGCAGCCCTGGAGCTTCTGGAGCAGGGCATCCGTCCGATCCTGCTGGAAAGGGGAAAGGATGTCACGTCCCGGCGCAAGGACATTCAGCAGATCCACAGCAAGGGCATTGTAAACCCGCATTCCAATTACTGTTTTGGCGAAGGCGGGGCTGGGGCCTATTCGGACGGCAAACTCTACACCCGCTCCCATAAACGGGGGGACATCGGCAAAATACTGTCCCTGCTGGTCGCGCATGGCGCTCCGGAGGATATTCTGATAGATGCCCATCCCCATATCGGATCCAACCGGCTGCCGCGCGTGGTCAAATCCATCCGGGAAACCATCCTGTCTCATGGCGGCGAAATCCATTTTGAATCCTGGGTAACGGATTTGATGATGGAAGGGGGCAGGGCAACGGGCGTATGGGTGGAAGGAAAAGGAAAAATACCGGCGGACGCCGTGATTCTGGCAACCGGCCATTCGGCCCGCGATATCTTTGAGCTGCTTGACCGGAAAAATATCCTGATTGAACCCAAACCCTTTGCCATCGGTGTTCGGGTGGAGCATCCCCAGTCCCTGATTGACCGGATTCAATATCATCACAGCCCGCGACACCCGAATCTGCCGGCCGCCAGTTACCGGCTGGTCGAACAGATCGATGGCAGGGGCGTGTTTTCGTTCTGCATGTGCCCGGGCGGTTTCATTGTGCCGGCGTCCACGGCGCCGGGCGAGCTGGTCATCAACGGGATGAGCCTGGCAGGCCGGGACGCCCCGTTTGCCAATTCGGGCGTTGTGGTGGAAGTCCGCCTTGACGGATATCGATGGGTCTTTGGAAAAAGGGCCGCTGGCTGCAATGGATTTTCAGAAAAAGCTGGAGCAGCGGGCTTTTCAGGCCGGGGGCAACGGGCTGCTGGCTCCGGCCCAGCGCATGACGGATTTTGCGGCAGGCAGGCTGTCGTCGGTTCTGCCGAAATCCTCGTATAAACCCGGCATTGTATCCGCGCCGGTGCATGAACTGCTCCCAGAAGGCATTTGCCGGCGTTTGCAGGCGGCTTTTCAGGCCTTTGACAGAAAAATGAAGGGATATTTCACCGATGAGGCGCTGGTCCTTGCCATTGAATCCCGGACCAGCTCTCCGGTCAGGATTCCGCGGGATGAAACCACCCTGATGCACCCTCAGGTTGCGCAGCTTTACCCTTGCTCGGAAGGCGCCGGATATGCCGGCGGGATTGTGTCCGCAGCCCTCGATGGCCAGCGGGTTGCCCGTAAAATCTGCCGAAAAAATCAGGGGATAGTCGTCAGTGGTTCATTAAAACAAAGAACCCCGGCGCTTACCCGAACGGACCCTTTTAGATTCAGTCTTCCGTTCTCTGTCATCCGTCTTCAGCCTGTTTTATTATACCTTGCCAGCCACTCCTTGCGGAATGCCTCGAATCGATGGTCCGCAATCGCCTGCCGCATGTCCTTCATCAGGTCCTGATACAGCGTCAGGTTGTGGATGGTGGCCAGGGTTTCGGCCAGCGGATCCCGGGAAAAAAACAGGTACCGGAGCACCGTGCGGGAATAGGTCTGGCAGGTATAGCACGAACAGTGGGTATCGATCGGATATTTATCCTTGCGGTAGGTCTTGTCCATGATCCGGATTTTTCCCATGCGGGTAAAAAACGTTCCCTGTCTGGCATAGCGGGTGGGAATCACGCAGTCGAACATGTCCATGCCAAGCGATACCGCGGCCAGAAGGTCTTCGGGAAGACCGACGCCCATCAGATACCGGGGAAGATGCTCCGGCAGCAGCGGGGCCGCGTGCCTGACAACGGTCTGCATCAGATCGAATCCTTCTCCGACGCTGACCCCGCCGATCGCAAATCCGTCAAAGGGGATGGCGGTGATCTCTCTGGCGCTCTGCTCCCGCAGATGCGGATACACCCCGCCCTGGATGATGCCGAACAGAAACTGGTGGGGCTGAAGGGGAACCTGCCGGCACCGGTCGGCCCACCGTGTCGTGCGCTTCAAGGATTCCTGCACATAGGCTTCGGGCGCCGGATACTCCACGCATTCGTCAAAGGCCATGACGATGTCGGCGCCCAGATCCCGCTGGATTTCCATGGACCTCTCCGGGCCCAGAAAGAGCCTTTCTCCGTTTTCCTCGTAGGCAAAGCTGACGCCTTCTTCGGTAATCTCCTTCTGGGGCAGGGAAAACACCTGAAACCCGCCGGAGTCGGTCAGAATGGTCTGGTTCCATCCCATGAACCGATGCAGCCCGCCCATGCGCTGAACAGTCGCCAGACGCTCGCTGAGCGATAAATGGTAGGTGTTGGCCAGAACCACCTGAGCCCCGGTTTCGGCCACATCTTTTGGCATGGTGGAGCGCACGAAACCGGCCGTGCCCACCGGCATGAACGCCGGGGTCTGAACCGTTCCGTGGTCGGTGGTAAACTCGGCCCGCCTGGCCCCGCAGGGGTCAACGGTCTGAAGCCGGAACTGAATGTCTTTTAACGGCATGTAAGGTCTTTCACATAAATAATTTTATCATCACCGGCAGCGTAAAAATCTTTCAGGACAGCCTCTGTCCGATACGCGCAGGCATGATAAAACCGATGGGTGGGTTCGTAAATTTTTCGGGAAGAGGTTTCGACATAAATCCGCCGGCCGTTCATTTCCTGAATCCGCGATTCCGTCAGTTCCATGAGATGCTTGCCGATCCCGGTTCCCTGAAGGTTTTTGTGAACGGCAATCCAGTAAAGATCAAAACGCCCGATTGTCATGGGGATGGGGCCAAAGCAGGTATAACCCGCAACCGATCCGTCCCGCTCCGCAAACAAAAAATAATAACCGCAGGCCGTTCCTTTGATCAGGTTTTCCTCGACCAGTTCACGGGCCACAACGATTTCTTCCGGATAAAACAGGCCGCAGGATGCTGTCAGGCGATAAATGCGTTCCGGGTCCGACGGGATCAACGGTTTCCCGGAAAGTGATATTCAGGGCCGGGCTATGCATTGACGGCGATTTTCCATGACTGCTTCGTCGGATTCAGCGTGGCGCCGGTCGGCGATCCGGACCATCGGTTCGTGAATAATGCGCTCGATAATTTGTTTGAAGGTCAGATCCGCTTTGCCGGCAGCGGCCACAAATCCGCTGTCCGGTGCGATACAGGGATTGGTGTTGACTTCCAGAACCCAGGGATTGCCGCTGTCATCCACCCGGAAATCCACCCGGGCATAGCCTTTTAAATTAAACAGCTTCCAGCATTCCCTGGCGATTTTGTTGATCTTGTCCAGAAGCGGCCTGTCCTGGTCCGGAAAGTCAAATGAGCGAACGGTATGCTGATACTCAAAGGATTCCGATTCCCATTTGGCCTTGTAATCCACGATTTTATGTCTGTCCTTGGGGTAGTTTTCAAAACGGATTTCAGCCGGCGGCAGCACCTGGGGGATGCCGTTGCCGTTTTTGGCCAGAAGCGAAAGATTGAATTCCCGGCCTTCAATGAATGCTTCGGCAAAACACGCGCCGCCCAGTTGGTCTTTGCGGCGGTCCATCTCCTGAAGGAGCTGATCGTGGGTCTTTGGGAAACACCACGGAATCATAACCAATCCCGACGGAACCATGTTCCCATACGGACTTGATGATGCCGGGATTGCACAGCGGCGATCTGCGCTGCCCGGCTTTTTCCAGGGTCACAAAAAAAGGAGTTGGAATTCGCGCGCCCCTCAGCATCTGTTTGGCCAGGATCTTGTTGGATGTGGTATAAATGGCATCGGTGCCGGCGCCGGTGTAGGCAATGTTCATGGCATCCAGTATGGATGGGGCCAGGTGAATCAGCCGTCCCTGACCATCGATGGACTCCACGAGATTGAATACCAGTGCCGGGTTGATTTCGGCGATTTTCTTCAGGGTTTCTTTGACATCCAGGGAAAAACTGACCGGAACCGGGTCATGATTCAGCTCCGATAACGCCTGGGAAACAGATTCAACCTGTACCAGTCCATCCTGCTCATCTTTTGAAGATATTTTCGGACATGTTTCCATACAAAACAGCAATTCTCATTGGGTGGTTTCCTTAAAAACCAATGTGGATTTAACGGATTAACAGCGAATATCTAAATTACACTGGATGGATATCAGCACCGTGGCGGCCGGAAAAAGGGCTCCACGGAAAAAACGTCAGGACTTTACCGGCCGGACCGTGCAGGGGAAGGCAGAAACATCCCCCCTGCTGACTGTTTCGGAAAAAACCGGTGCCGGAATAAAACGGATTGTGCCGGAAGAATTTTGGCTTGCTTGTGAGGCCAAAGGAGGGAGAATCCATGCCAGGGCATGGGCAGGCAATAAGGTCATGCCGCAATTCCAGGCTTGGGGGCTCATTGTCTTCTTCAGCTTCAAGAGATTCCATTGGGACAAAAACTGGATTTATCATGTTGAGATTCCCTGAGATTGATTTTATTGCGATATGCGGTGCACTATAACGGAAAAAGAGTATAAGTGCAACAAAAATATTCCGGATTTGAAAATTTTCCTTTTTGGTATTTACTTGAATGTAATATCAATGCGTTATATACAGAAGGCAAGCGGAGATCATATCAAAGTTGCCAGGGATGTCAGAGGCCGGGGAATGCCTGAAAAAAACTGCTTGCGATGCTTTTGGTTTGGCTGAGTTAAGATGAACAATGGTGCAGATCGTCAGAACATGGAAATCCAGCTCCTGCTGGAAGCGATTTATTTGAAATATGGATATGATTTTCGCCGATATGCAGCGGCGTCTCTCAAGCGGCGGATATTGAGGAACCTGGCATTTTCCGGGTGCCGGAGTGTTCGGGAATTACAGAACCGCGTCCTGTGTGACCCGGCCTGCTTTGAAAGCCTGCTTCTGGACCTGTCCATCAATGTCACGGATATGTTCAGAGATCCCCTGTTCTATAAGGCGGTTCGGGACCATGTGATTCCGAATCTCAGGGGTTTACCGCTGATAAAGGTCTGGCATGCCGGCTGCGCATCGGGGGAAGAAGTCTATTCAATGGCCATTCTCTTCTTAGAAGAAGGGCTGGACCGGAAGACGGAGATTTACGCAACGGATTTTAATGAGAAAATTCTGATTGCCGCCAGAGAGGGAATCTATGCCGCCGTGAAAATGAAGGATTACACCCTGAACTATCTTCAGGCGGGGGGGAAGTCTTCATTTCAAGATTATTTTACCGCAAGACATCCTCATGCCGCCGTTTGCGCATCCTTGAAAAAAAACATCCTGTTTGCGCATCACAACCTGGTTTCAGACGGTTCTTTCGGAAAAATGGATTTGATTCTTTGCCGGAATGTTATGATCTACTTTAACCGGGACCTTCAAAACCGGGTGTTTCATCTATTTCGGGACAGCCTTCGTGATACCGGATATCTGTGCCTGGGAGACAAGGAAAGTCTGCGGTATTCGAAGTGCGCAAAAGATTTTGAAGATGTTGTGCCCAAAGAGAAAATCTATCGGAAAATAAAAGCATTGTCTGTATGATCGATGCGGTTGTCATCGGCCTTCATCGGCGCCAGGCCCCTGCCAATCCGTGGCCTTCTTTCTCTGGAAGATGAAACAAAGCGATGGCAAATGGGTTTGCCGGTAGCGGAAAGCGCAATGCTTGATTGTATTGGCGGAATATGTCAATAAAAGAAGCCTTAATGGTATTGCCCATCTGCGCCGAGTGGTTTGAATTTGACAGATTCAAGATTATAGGTGTCCAATGCACAGAAATCCCATGTATTTACTGATACTTTTGATTATTCTGAACCTGATGCTTCTGATTCATATTGATTTGTCTCGGGCAGCCACCTCGCAAAAGCGCGTGGCGCTGGTGATTGGCAACAGCGCTTATCAAAACACGCCGCCCCTTGCCAATCCCCGAAACGATGCGACAGAGGTGGGAAAGGCGTTGAAACGGATCGGGTTTGATGTGGACGTGGTGGTGGATACCACAAAACAAGAGATGGATCAGGCCCTGAGGCAATTTGGAAACAAACTGGATGGGGCAAGCGCAGCCGTTTTTTTTTATGCCGGACATGGGATACAGATAGATGGAATCAATTACATTCTGCCCGTTGATGCTGCATTGAAAAACGAACGGGACCTGCACTGGGAAGCCTGTGATCTGACCACTGTGCTGAAGCAGATGGAAGGCAGCAACCGGGTGAATCTGCTGTTTCTGGATGCCTGCCGGGACAACCCGCTGTCGCAGACATTGGCCAGAAGCATGGGACAAAACAGATCGTCAGCGATTGGAAGAGGGCTGGCTCCGATGAAGGCCAACGCCGGGACAATGATAGCCTATTCGACCAAAGAGGGTGAAGTGGCGGCGGATGGAAAAGGAAAGCACAGCCCCTATACAGAAGCCCTGTTGAAAAATATCGAGATGCCTGGCGTCGAGATCGGCCTGATGCTTCGAAAAGTACGTGAAGAGGTGATCACTACCACAAATAGCAAGCAGGTTCCATGGGAGTATGGCTCGCTTCTGGGAGAGTTTTATTTCACCGAACCGGTGACAATTCAGGCGCAGCCTGAAGCGGCAACAACCGCTGCCGGATCAAAAATTGAGGCCCTGTATTGGGAATCCATCATGAATGAAACCGATCCGGATGTATTTGAGGATTATCTGAAAAAATATCCCGATGGCACGTTTCGAGAAATTGCAAAAAGAAAAATCGTCAAACTTGGTAAAGACAGCGCAACGCCGTCTCCCGCGGCAGCTGTTCCGCAAAGTGATCAGAAAAAGTCGTCCGGCAAGTTGAAGATAACCAGCGATCCCGCAGGTGCAGAGATTTATTTGGATGAAAAAAACGTGGGCATGACGCCTGCGGAACTGGTCGATGTGCCGGCCGGCACACATACGATTTTACTGAAAAAGGACGATTTCGAGGAATGGACGGATACGGTCACGGTTATGGCAGGGATTACAGTTTCAGTAAATGGAAGAAACAAGCCTTCGGTTGCACAAAACCCCGTTGAACCGCGTTTAAATGTAGAAGCACCCGCGCCGGATACTCAGATTGGTGATCAAAATCATAAAACCACACCGCTGGCTGAGGCAGATACCGCAACAAGAGAACCCGTTTCTGCCCAGTCAGACAGGCAGAACCGGATACCGCCGCGCATCCGGTTCCAGTAAACAACACTTTGTCCACGGATCGAAAACTTCATTCTGATTCCATGGACAGTATTGTGTGGACGGAATCCTTGCCAGATAAAGAGACTTATGCCGGAAAGATTCCATCTGGCACACAAATTTTGTACACAGCAACCGGGCAGTCGGTGAAAGAGATCGTTGGCCTTAAAGACGGTATTGTGTTCGGCTGGAACGCCTGCGGCAAGCCTGCTGTGTGGGTCCGCGATAAGTTGATTGTAGATGGTCCAGCACGAGAGGACAGGTTGGCAGTCAGAATGGCAGTTCTTCGTGAGGAAGCTGAAAAAGCGGGATTTTATTACAATCTGAACGATCGCTGGAAGGAAGTATTTCGTCGAAATACCTACCCGAACAGCGTAAAAAAACTGCGGATTGAACCCGGCATGACGCTTGAGCAAGCTTTGGTCAATGAAAAATGCGGACAGCCTTCCGTTGAAAATAAATATTTGGAAAAGAGCAATTTTTAGCTCATCTGATAGAAGAAATGGAATCAAGAGAGCAGCTTCCATTCAGCTTGAGGCCTGCCTTGCAGCGAATATCCAGAATTCTTAAAACACCGATTGCGTCTGTCTTTTTGACAAGTCTGCTCGTTTTTCTGTTCGTCATGACCCTGCGGCATACGGGGAGCCTGGAATCCCTCGAACTTGCCGCTTACGATGGGTGCGTTGCGCTGCAACCCAAAACCTCCCTTGCCCCGTTCCCGTATCGTTCTTGTGGGGATCACTGAAAATGACATTCGCCGCCAAGGCAAATGGCCACTCAGTGACGCAGTCCTGGCGGAATTGCTGAAAGCTCTCTCCCGGCAGAATCCAAGAGCGATCGGCGTGGATATTTTTCGAGATCTTCCCGTTCCTCCCGGCCGGGAAGATCTCGATGCGACACTGGTGGAACATCCAAATATCATTGCCGTGATGAAATTCGGGGAAGGGGGCATCCCCGGCCCGCCGGTCCTGAAGGACAGCGAGCAATTGGGCTTCAATGATCTGCTGGTGGATCCGGGCGGCATCATCCGGAGGGGCCTGCTATTTTTAGACGACGGCGAGACAAGCGCCCATGCCTTTGCGCTTCGCCTGGCCCTTCTTTACCTGCAGAAGGAAGGGATCAGGCCGAGAGCCGATGATTCCCATCCCGAGTATATCCGTCTGGGTCCTCAAACTGTGAAACCGTTTGAAGCCGAAGACGGGCCTTATGTCCATGCCGACGCAAGGGGTATCAGTTTTTACTGGATTTTAAAGAGGATCTCAAATCATTTCCCATTTTTTCCCTGACCGATATCATGAACGGAACGGTCTGCCCGGGCGTCGTGACGGATAAAATTGTCATTGTCGGAACGGTGGCGCAGGATGCAAAAGACTTTTTCTATACCCCTTACAGCAAGCGGCTTGACGCTGACCAGAACATTCCCGGCATTGCGATTCATGCCCATATCGTCAGTCAGTTGCTGCGATGGGCACTCGGGGAAAGTGCGCCCATCGGCACGGCGGGCAAAACAATGGAGGGGGCCTGGATTTTATCGTGGTGCCTTTTGGGGGGTGCTTTGGGATCTCTGGTGCGAAGCCCCTGGCGATTCTCGCTTTTTGCCGCAGCCGGTGCGGGCGTTCTGTGGATGGGTGCTTTTTTCGCTTTTTTTTGGGGATTCTGGATAACCGTTGTTCCCCCTGCAATGGGCTGGATCGGTTCCGCCATCATCGTCACGGCCCACATTTCCAACCAGGAAAAAAAACAACGGGCTTCACTCATGCGGATCTTCTCAATGCATGTATCCCCGAGCCTTGCCGAGCTGATCTGGCAGCAGCGGGACCAGTTTCTATCCGGCGGCCGCCCCCGATCCCAAAAACTGGTCGCAACCATCTTGTTTGCGGACCTGAAAGGCTTCAGCCCGGTTGCAGAGGAACTTGACCCGATCAAACTGACAGAATGGCTCAATACCTACATGGATAAGATGACCCAGGTGGTGATGGAACACGCGGGCGTTGTTGACGACTACGCGGGAGACGGCATCAAGGCGGATTTCGGAACGCCCCTGGCCCGCAGAACCGAAGAGGAGATCCGGCTGGATGCAGAGAATGCAGTGCGTTGCGCGCTTTGTATGGGAGAAGAGATGCAGCGGATCAACACTTTCTGGAAGGAGCAGGGACTGCCCACGGCGGGGCTCCGGATCGGAGTTCATACCGGGCTTGTCGTGGCGGGCACTTTCGGCAGCTCCAAAAGGCTGAAGTACACGACGATCGGCAATTGCGTGAATATCGCTTCCCGGCTGGAAAGCTACGACAGGGAGCATGCGGATACGGGATTAACCAAGGCCCCCTTCCGGATTCTTATCAGTGAGGCGACAAAAGGGTATATCGGCGAGCAGTTTGTAACCCGGGAAATTGGAGCGGTGAGATTCAAAGGCCAGAAACGCGATATTACGGTTTACAGTGTACTGGATTGTAACAGGGAAAATTCATTGGACCCCATGAAGGAGCCAAAATCATGAAAGCCGTCCGTTCAATGCGCGTTGCGTTGTTTGCGGGACTGACCATGTTGACGCAGCCGATTCACTTCGAATCATTCGCCCAGGAAGGTGTTTTGAAATCGCAGGAGGACCCCTTAATTACAAGGGCTCC
Source organism: uncultured delta proteobacterium (assembly GCA_963845015.1). Lineage (GTDB taxonomy): Bacteria > Desulfobacterota > Desulfobacteria > Desulfobacterales > Desulfatirhabdiaceae > RAAP-1. Next base: position 56,592 of record CAWJRD010000040.1, on the reverse strand, counting down.
GGCTGCCGATTCTCCGGCGGCCACAAAGAACAATCAAGGGGATTCAAGCCAGATGCCCCGCTACAAGGCGCCGCCACTGCCGGAAGCTCCCCTGTATAAGGCGCCGCTGCGCGGAGCACCCGGGGGCCGCCTGTCAGGGGGAACGCGCGGGATCGAGAATACAATGCTGTATTTCGCTCTTTTGGCTCCGAGACACACAGGTCTTACGCTTTCAGAACAGCCAACGCTCTACTGGTTTTCTTCGGCGCCGGCAAAGTGCCCCGTGGAACTGACGATTCTCATGGGTAAAGCGTTGAAGTCAATTCTGCGTGCTCGTATCGCCGATGAGGTCCGGGCAGGCTTTCACCCCATCCATCTGGCGGACTACGGAATTCACTTGCAGACCGGCGTGGGATATCAATGTTTTGTTTCAATGCTCACAGATCCCAAACACGCATCCAGAGACATCATCGCCGGGGGCGCAATCGAGCGGATCGCCGATCCGAATGGTATTCAGCAGAAATTAAAGGAAACGGACGTCAAACGGATTCCGCATGTCTACGCAGAGGAAGGGATTTGGTACGATGCCTTGAACGCCTTATGCAGCCGGATCGATGCGTCGCCTGATGATGCATTGCTTCATAAACAAAGGATATCGCTTCTGCGGCAAGGGGGCCTGACAGAAGCGGCTGATTATGAGACGGAGCAGGTGCCCGAACCTGGCCAGTAACTCATTTATGGGTGGACTTGGAATACGGTCCGGCTCTTCCCGACGATTTCCTATTTGACCCGCTCCACATATTGCCCGTTTCGCGTATCGATCCGGATGGTTTCGCCTTCTTCGACAAATGGCGGAATCTGAAGCACATAACCGGTTTCAAGCGTGGCCGGCTTGCTGTCGCCTGCGGCAGTATCCCCTTTTGCCCACGGATCCGCCTTGATGATCTTCAGTTCCACAAAAATCGGCAGAGTCACGCCGATCGCTCTTTCCTGAAAAAAAAGAACATTGCACAGGGTGTTTTCCTTCAGCAACTGGACGCCTTCACCCACCTGCTGGGCGGTCAAATACTCCTGCTCGTAATTCTTGGTGTTCATGAAGCAATACCGGTCGCCTTCCGCATAGAGGTATTCCATTTCAATCTCTTCCATCTGCGCTTCGTTGAATTTTTCCCCGGACCGGTAAGTCCGTTCAAACTGCGCGCCGGTCAGCATGTTTTTCAGCTTGCATTTGTACAGGGCCTGTCCCTTGCCGGGTTTGACGAATTCAAACTGCGTCAGAATATAGGGGGCTCCGTCAATCTCGATTTTAAGACCTTTTCTCAGGTCGGCACTTTCCAGCATGGTGAATAAATCCTCCTGGTTAAATAGTTGCAGCCTGTCTGGCTGCCGCAACAAGGCGCTTTGACCTTGTTCATGTCCTTCTGAAAGCGGATGGGCCTGCCCTGAGGATCGCAGGCATTGGTGCCGGTGCAACTGTCCACGCCGGCGGGGCGAACCTGCCGTATCCCTTCCGCAACATTATCCGGTGTGATGCCGCCCGCAAGGATCACCGGAATGCCGGATGCCGCAACCAGTTCCCTTGCAAGGCTCCAGTCGCATGTCACGCCGGTGATGCCGACAAACCCGCTGACCGGCTGCGGCGCGGATGCCTGGCTGAGCGCCGAAAGATCTTTTGGCACCATCAGGGTATCGGTCAGAAAATAATCACTGACGGGTTCAAACAGCCGGGCATAATCCAGCACCGGATATCCGTTATGGTGGGGCCCCTGGGGAATCGGAAGGGTCCGCATCACATCGGTTTGCGGAAATTCTTCCTTGATGAGCCGCTGCCGGTGAAGAATCCTTTCAAAGTCTGCCGGCTGGCGGATTCTGTCTGGAAGCATTTCGCAAAAATGAATCATATCCGGCTGATAATATTCAAGCGCCCGGCGGATGACATTCAAATCACTGAACAGCGGAATCAGGCTGCTGCGGGCGCCGAGTTCGGCGACTTTCCGGATCGCATCCTTTAAACCAGGATTCTTCCAGTTGTCCGCGCCGAGGATGACGCTGCCGATATGATCGACGCCCATCGATATCAACAGTTCGGCTTCATTTTGTGTTTGAACTTCATACACCTGGATGATCATATGCAAGCAGTCCTGAAAAAAGCGAAATATCGAAATAAATGGTTGGCCAAGAGCTGAACACGGCTGACGCGGCAAAATACCATTGACATTTTTACCTGTGTCTAACATATTCGGAAATGATTCGCAAATTCTTAATCCAATAATGCTTCATAAGGAAATTCCATGATACTCATCATTGATTTTGGCTCTCAGTACAATCAGCTCATTGCCCGGCGGGTCCGGGAATGCTCACGTTTACTGCCGGGTTGAACCCCCGACAATGGATATTGACCGCATTCGCTCGCTGAAACCTGAAGGCATTATTCTGTCCGGCGGCCCTTCCAGCATTTACGAAAAGGGAAGCCCTGCCGTGGATGCCGCCATCCTCGCACTGGGGATTCCGGTTCTGGGGATCTGTTATGGCATGCAGTTCATGGTGCATGCCCTGGGCGGGAAAGTGGCTCACGCTGAAAAGCGGGAATACGGGTTTGCGGAACTCAGTATTAAAGCCGCTGAAGGGCTCTTTAATGATGTTGAAGCCCGGACCCGCTGCTGGATGAGCCATGGGGATTCCATCGTCAGCCTTCCGCAAGGCTTTGAAATTACGGCCTCTACCCCCAACACGCCCATTGCGGCGATGGTGCACCCGCGAAAAGCGGCTTTACGGACTTCAGTTTCATCCCGAAGTCGAGCATACCCCGATGGGCAAAACCATGCTCGCCAATTTTTTATTCAAGGTATGCGGCTGCAAGAAAAGCTGGACCATGAAATCGTTTGCCAAAGAAGCCGTTGAGCAGATCCGGGAGACGGTTCAGAACAAAAAAGTCATTCTGGGTCTCAGCGGGGGCGTGGATTCATCCGTCACCGCGCTTCTGATCCACAAGGCCATCGGAAAAAATCTGACCTGTATTTTTGTGGATAACGGCCTGCTGAGAAAAAACGAAGGGGAAAAACTCAAAGTCATTTTAAAGCAGAATCTGGACATCAATATCCGTTTCATCCAGGCGAAAAGCAGATTTTTAACCCCGCTTGCCGGGGTTGTCGATCCTGAGAAAAAACGGAAAATCATCGGTAAAATCTTTATGGATGTTTTTGAAGCGGAGGCGGCCAAGATAAGGGGCGCCGAATTTCTGGCACAGGGAACCCTGTATCCCGATGTGATTGAATCCCAGTCGGCCTTTGGCGGCCCCTCATCCGTGATCAAATCCCACCATAATGTCGGAGGCCTGCCCAAAAACATGAAATTGAAACTGGTTGAGCCGCTGCGGTATCTGTTCAAGGATGAGGCCCGTGCGCTGGGCGCTGAAATCGGCCTGCCCGAAGAGATGATCTGGCGCCAGCCCTTTCCGGGGCCGGGGCTTGCGATCCGGGTTATCGGAGAAATCACTCCCAAACGGCTTTTGATTTTGCGGGAAGCCGATGATCTATTGCTTGAAGAAATCAAGAAGGCTGGCTATTATAGAAAGTTATGGCAGTCATTTGCCGTACTGCTGCCGATCAAAAGCGTGGGGGTTATGGGAGATAAGCGCACTTATGAAAACATCGTGGCGATCCGGGCCGTGACCAGCCAGGATGCCATGACCGCGGACTGGGCAAAGCTCCCCCATCAGCTTCTGGGAACCATATCCAATAGAATCATCAATCAGGTCAAAGGGGTTAACAGGGTGGTCTATGACATCAGCTCGAAACCGCCGGGTACGATCGAGTGGGAATAAGGAATCAATGACATTATCGAAATTCTTCAAAATTTAAAATCCGGGCTGCGGATGAGGGTCCTCTTGAGGAGCCTCTTGCGAATTCAGTGCTTGCGGAGCAGATCGAGTATCAGCGATTTGAGAAACTGAACCAGCGGGTAACGATCATTACCATCACTCATCCCGATATTGATCGGGATCATGATATTTATCGGATACTGGAATATCCGGCAAATGGTCAGCCAGACGCAGGACATGGGGGCAAAGGAGCTGACCAGCCTGGCTCAGAACCTGGAGTCAACGATTTCAAATCTGTCGATTAAACAGGCCAAGCTGGAAGAGACATTGGACGGCAAGCTCGCTGACCAGGAAAAACTGCAGGCAGCGGTTCATGCCAGCATCAAAAAAATCGAAGCAACGGTTCACGACAGCATCAAGAAAGTGGAAACAACGGTTCAAAGCAGCATCAATAAAACCGAAACATCCCTGGCTGAAATCCAAGCCGCAAAGGCGGACAAAAAAGATGTCGCCGGGGAGGTTTCCGGCATGGACGGTAAACTGGCCGGGGTTCAGAAAGACCTGAAGGCCGGCCTTGATAAATTGCATGCCGACATCAAAACCATTGACAAAAAAATGTCGGATGAATTTGCCAAGTCATTCGAAACCGTGAATAATGTGACCACCAGGATTGCTGAATGCCAGGCGGATATCGGCCTGCTTTCGGCTGAAAAAGCGGATAAAAAACTCACTGAAGCCGCCCTGAAAAATCAGGAAAAACATCTTCAGGATCAGACAAGCCAACTGCTTCGAAATCTGGAAAGCAAAATGGAAGCCCTTAATGCCGGCATCAAGGAATTGGAAAAAAGCAAATCCACCATGGAAAAAAGTCCCCCGCCGCCGGCATCAAAGAAATCACAGCCTGGATCAACTTCCGCTATCCCTGGCGGATTCAAAAGCACAATCAAATTGGAACCCGGAACCATTCACGAAGAGAGTATTCAGGATTAACTTCCCAAACCCCCCTGCGGGAAACAATCTCAGATGCAATGAACAATCACGATGCAATTGGTTTCGGCCGACACGCCGGGGCCAATCCTTAGAACGTTGCTCCAGGTTCTGAATCCTTTTGATGTCTTCCGGGATATCCACCTCGGGCGAATCATGATCCGTGACCACCACGCGGATCCGGTGCCCGTATTCCATGGCGCGGAGCTGTTCGAGTTTTTCGATGTTCTCAAGCCTGCCATCCGGCAAGACTCCGGAAGATATCCAGAAAGCGCCGGGTATAAGCGTAAATGCCCAGGTGCTTGTAGGTATCAAAAACCGTGGAAGCATCCCGGCCAAAAGGAATGGCGGCGCGTGAAAAATACAGGGCGTTTCCCAGGGCATCAAAAGTTACCTTCACATCCTTGGGATTGGTGATTTCTTCGGGGTTGATGATCTTAAATGCCAGCGTGCTCATCTGAATATCCGGATTTTCCATCAGCGGGGCCGCAACCTCCCGGATGCAGGATGGATGGATGCGGGGCTGATCCCCCTGAATGTTGACAACGATATCATCGGCTGACAGGTTCAGTCTTTTCAGCGGCTTCGGCAACCCGGTCCGTTCCCGACCGGTTTTCAGCAGACGTCATGATCGCCTTGCCGCCAAAGCCGGTCACGGCAGAAAAAATCCGCGTGTCATCGGTTGCCACCACCACCGCGTCCACCATTTCAGCGCGGGCGGCCCGTTCATAAACACATTGAATCATGGGCTTTGCCGGAAATCATGGCCAGGGGTTTGCCCTCGAAGCGGGTCGATCCATACCGGGAAGGGATGATCACCACAATTTTCATGTCGTATCCCCTATCGAATCCATCCGCCTATCAAATGCAGATGCAGGTGAAAGACCATCTGGCCGCCGCCCCGCTCGACATTGAAAAGAAGCTTGTAGCCCGATTCCTTGACCCCGACCTCGATTGCCATGTTTTTGGCAGCCGTGATCAGCTCCGATACCAGCGGCAGATCGGCTGCAGTCAGGTCATTAATGCTGCGGATATGCTGTTTGGGGACAATCAGGAGATGCACCGGTGCATGGGGTTTGATGTCTTTGAAGACCACCAGGTTCTGGTTCTTGTAAAGCAGTTCCGTGGACGTTTTTTCCTGGGCAATGTTGCAGAAGATACAACCGGTCTCCATAAAAATCCCCCCTGTTTTTTGTGAAAGTTAAAAATTCGAATTTCGAAGCACGAAATTCGAAACAAGGTTCAAAAGCATAAACGCTTAAATGATCTAAACCAAGTTATTTCAAATATATAAAGTTTAATATTTTGGTATTTGAATTTGTTTCGAATTTCGGATTTTGATATTCGGATTTTGCCTGAACTGCGTTTGGGTTCAAGCACCCTCTTCCCCGGCATCCCATTTCCCTTTTCGGGTAGGCGATTTTAATGCCAGCTTCAATTCAGCCATGAACTGCTTTCTGGGGATTTCCCTTGCACCCAGCCGAACCAGATGTCGCGTGGTTACCTGGCAGTCAATGAGGTGAAAAGACCATTTTTGAAGCAGATGCACCAAGGTCACCAGCCCGACTTTGGAGGCGTTGTTTTTGCGGGCGAACATGGATTCACCGAAAAAACATTTCCCCAAAGAGACGCCGTACAGGCCGCCGGCCAGCTCTTTGCGGTTCCAGACCTCCACCGAATGGGCAAATCCGGCCTCATGAAGGCGGCAATAGGCATCCATCATATCGGCGGTGATCCAGGTTCCCGGCTGATTATCCCGGAGCGCACCGGCGCATGCCGCGATCACCTGGGGAAAATCCTGGTCCAGGGTGACGATAAAACGGCCCTGTTTAAGGGTTTTTGCCAGGCTTCGGGAAACGTGAAGCGCTCCCGGGTAAAGCACGAGCCTGGGATCCGGCGACCACCAGAGAACGGGCTCTCCATCGGGAATACCAGGGGAAGATCCCCATGCGGTAGGCCAGAATGAGGCGCTCGAGGCTGAGATCGCCCCCAACCGCCAGAAGGCCGTCTTCCCGGGACAACTCCGGGTCCGGGAAAATGATTTGATCCGACAAACGAAATACCGGCATGCGTTTGTCAGCGGATATCAAATGTCAGTTTATCGCCATCCAGCCCGATCTGCACGGTGCCGCCTTTTTCAAGATTGCCGAAAAGAATGCGGTCGGAGAGCACATCCTTGATTTGATTCTGAATCAGGCGGGACAAGGGTCTTGCGCCATACTGGGGATCATGGCCCTTTTTGGCCAGCCAGACTCTGGCTTCGGGCAAAAGCTGGATGCGTATCTTTCTGGGGGATAGCTGGACATTGATTTCCGCCATGAACTTGTCGACAATTTTTTCCATGATTTCGATGCTGAGCGATTGAAAGGAGATGATGGCATCCAGTCGGTTCCGGAACTCCGGGCTGAAGCATTTTTCAACCGCTTTCATTCCCTTGTTCTGGGAATCGGATCTTACATCCCCGAATCCGATGGTCTGCGTGCTCATCTCCCGGCTTCCGGCATTGGATGTCATGATGACGATCGTATTTCTGAAATCCGCTTTTTTCCCGTTGTTGTCGGTCAGGGTGGCGTAATCCAGCACCTGAAGCAGAATATTGAAGATATCCGGATGCGCTTTTTCAATTTCATCCAGAAGCAGCACGCAGTGCGGGTGCTTTCGGATGTCGTCGGTCAAAAGTCCGCCCTGGTCAAACCCGACATAGCCGGGAGGCGCCCCGATAAGCCGGGCAACCGTATGCTTTTCCATGTATTCGCTCATGTCATAGCGCGAAAACGATATGCCCAGGGCTGCCGCCACCTGTCTGGCCACTTCGGTTTTACCCACGCCGGTGGGCCCGGTAAACAGGAATGAGCCCACCGGCCGGTCCGGTGCGCCCAGTCCGGCACGGGACCGTTTGATGGCGGTTACCATCGCGGCAATGGCGTCATCCTGGCCGAACACGACCTGCTTCAGCCGGTCTTCGAGGGTTTCAAGCCGCGCGCGGTCGGATGTGGTCACCCGGATCTCCGGAATTCTGGCGATTTTGGCAACGATTTTTTCAATGTCCGCCGGATGGATTTTTTTCCGATGGGGCTGTCCGGAAAGCCTGACCCATGCCCCTGCCTCGTCCATGACATCGATGGCCTTGTCCGGAAGGAACCGGTCATTGATGTGCTTGGCGGACAGCCTGGCGGCCGCCTTCAGCGCGGCATCGGTATACACGATTTGGTGGTGGGCCTCATAGCGGGACCTGAGGCCTTTTAAAATGTCGATGGTTTCCGAAACCGTCGGCTCGATAATGTCGATTTTTTCAAACCGCCGGGACAGGGCCCGGTCTTTCTGAAAATGATTCTTGTATTCTTCATACGTGGTCGAGCCGATGCAGCGGAATTCCCCGCTGGCAAGCGCGGGTTTCAGAATGTTGGAGGCATCCATGGAGCCGCCGCTGGTGGCTCCCGCGCCCACAACGGTATGAATCTCGTCAATAAAGAGAACGGCGTCTTTCTGTTTGCAGAGGGAGTCGATCACCCCTTTGAGCCGCTGTTCAAAATCCCCCCGGAACCGTGTTCCTGCCAGAAGCGATCCCATATCCAGGGAAAAAAGCTTCAGCCCCTTGATGGGTTCGGGAACTTTTCCCTCGAAAATCTTCAATGCCAGGCCCTCGGCCATGGCGGTTTTCCCGACGCCCGGATCTCCCACATAGATGGGATTGTTTTTTCGCCTGCGGCAGAGGATCTGAATGGTTCTTTCGATTTCGATTTCCCGGCCGATCAACGGATCGATCTTTCCATCGGCTGCGGCACGTGTCAGGTTCAGGGTGTACAGTTCAATGGGGTCTGATTTTTTGGGTTTGTCCGGGTTATCGGTCTTTATTACGGACCCCGGGTCCGGGGTCAGCGGGGAAGGGCCGGCGTCATGCGAAATATAGCTTAAAATGTCCAGCCGGCTGATTCCCTGTTCATTGAGGAAAAAAGCGGCGAAAGAATCCTTTTCCAGAAAAATCGAGGCCAGAATGTCGCTGACAGCCACTTCCTGCTTTTCGGCGGACCGCACGTGATTGACGGCGCGTTGAATGACCCGCTGAAAGGCAAGGGTCTGCTGAAGCACATAATCCCGGTCTTCGGCAATTTTTTCCATCCGTTCATCGAAAAACTGCTCCAGGGAAACCATCAGGCTCTGGATGTTTCCCCCGCAGTTTTCGATGATTTCAATGCCGCTGCTGTCATGCAATACCGCAAACAGAATATGCTCCACCGATACATATTCGTGCCGGCGTCTCTTGGCTTCCCGAACAGCAAACCCGAGGGTTTCACTGAGTTCCTTACTGATCATGGTTCACACTTCCTCCAGGGTACACCGCAGCGGAAACCCCCTTTCCTTTGCAAGGGAATGGACGGTTTCGACCTTGGTTTCAGCGATTTCAAGGGGATAAACCCCGCAAACCCCGATTCCTTTTTGATGAACATTCAACATGATTTCCGTTGCCGCTTCAAGTGTTTTGGCGAATACCTGCATCAGGACTTCGACGACAAACTCCATCGTGGTGTAATCGTCATTCAGGAGAAGCACCTTGAACATCGAAGGTTCTTTGACAATTTCCTGAATCTCCTCATCCATGCCGCCTTCAAATTCCGGGTTAAATGGATCCATTCCAGCCAGATCCCTCCTCGCAGTATATAAGTGAAGCGAAGGTTTTTCGTTATCATTCAACAAACATCCTTGTTACGGGCCGCGCTGCCTACTTTCCGCAGCATTTTTTAAATTTTTTGCCGCTGCCGCAAGGGCAGGGGTCGTTGCGGCCCGTTTTTTCATTTGCCCGGCGAACCGGCTTTTTTTTCTGCGGCTTCGTCGCCGGAACCTGAAAAAATCAGATTCTGCTCTTTGGGTTTGTGGCCATAATATTCCGTAGCTTCAATTTTTTCAGGTTCGGCCGGCTGAATGCGGAAAAGGATGGAAATGGTTTGCTCCTGAATCCGGGATATCATGTCCTGAAACATCTCAAATCCCTCTTTTTTATACACGATCAGCGGATTCTGCTGGGCATATCCCCTGAGCCCGATGCCTTCCTTCAGATGATCCATGGACAGCAGGTGATCTTTCCAGAGGGTGTCGACCGTGTTGAGCATTACATAGCGTTCCAGTTGCCTGAAATTCTCCTCGCCGATTTCGCCTTCCTTTTTCGTATACAACTCCAAGGCCGCGGCTGCAATGGTTTCCGCCAATCCGTCAGCGTTCAGTCCATCCAGCAAGTCTTCGGTGATGTTGATATGGAAATTATACTGGTTGAACACGGCTTCATCAAGGCCTTTGAGATTCCATTCCTCGGGTGCGATTTTCTCGTCCGCATAGGTTTCGGCAATTTCATCGGCCTTGTCCCGAATCATGTCCTCGATGGCCGGTTTCAGGCTTTTCCCGTTCAGGGCTTCGCGGCGCTGTCTGTAAATGACTTCCCGCTGCTGGTTCATCACGTCATCATATTCGATCAGGTGTTTTCGAATATCAAAATTGTGCGCTTCCACCTTGGACTGGGCGTTTTCAATGGCCCGGCTGATCAGGTTGTGCTCGATGGGCTCGCCTTCCTCCATGCCCAGCCGCTCCATGATGCTGGTCATGCGCTCGCCCCCGAAGATCCGCAGCAGATCATCTTCCAGGGCCAGGTAGAATCGGGAGGACCCCGGATCTCCCTGTCTTCCGGACCGGCCCCGAAGCTGATTGTCGATGCGCCGGCTCTCATGGCGTTCCGTGCCGATGATGCGAAGCCCGCCAAGCTCGGTCACGCCTTCCCCCAGCACGATGTCCGTGCCCCGGCCCGCCATGTTGGTGGATATGGTTACAGCCCCTTTCTGGCCGGCCATGGACACGATTTCAGCCTCTTTCTCATGGTTTTTGGCATTCAGAACCGTGTGGGGAATTCCCTTTTTTTTCAGTTTCTGGCTGAGGTCCTCGGATACGTCAATGGAGATGGTGCCGACCAGAACGGGCTGGCCTTTTTTATGAAGCTCGGCAATATCATTCATGACCGCTTCAAATTTTTCTTTTCTGGTTTTATAGATCATATCCGGAAAATCATGCCGGATCATGGGCATGTGGGTGGGAATCACCGACACATCCAGGTTGTATATTTTTTTAAATTCCGCCGCCTCGGTATCGGCCGTACCGGTCATGCCGGCCAGCTTATCGTACATCCTAAAATAATTCTGAAAGGTGATCGTGGCAAGCGTCTGATTTTCGTTTTCGATTTTAACGTTTTCCTTGGCCTCGAGCGCCTGGTGAAGGCCTTCGCTGTAGCGCCGTCCGGGCATGAGACGTCCGGTGAATTCATCCACGATGATGACCTCACCTTCCTTGACGATATAGTCCACATCCCGCTTGAACAGGGTGTGGGCTTTCAGCGCCTGATTGATGTGGTGAAGCGTTTCGATGTTGCGGGGATCGTAGAGGTTTTCCACCTTGATCAGCCGCTCGGCCTTGGCGACGCCTTCTTCGGTCAGGACGGCGGACCGGGCTTTTTCATCGATGACGTAATCGGTATCCCGGGAAAGGCGGGGGATGATGGTATTGATCTCATAATAGAGGTTGGTGGATTTTTCCGCCTGGCCGGAGATGATCAGAGGGGTTCTGGCCTCGTCGATCAGAATGCTGTCCACTTCATCCACGATGGCGTAAGTTGAGATCTCCCTGAACAATGCTCTCCTTGTAGAATTTCATGTTGTCTCTCAGATAATCAAATCCGAATTCATTGTTGGTTCCGTAAGTGATATCCGAGTGGTAAGCGGCCTGGCGTTCCGGGTCATCCAGGCCATGAAGAATGCATCCGACCGAAAGCCCCAGGAAACTGTAAATCTTTCCCATCCATTCGGTGTCGCGTCTGGCCAGATAGTCGTTAACGGTAATAATGTGAACCCCTTTGCCGGTCAGGGAATTCAGATAGGCCGGAAGGGTGGCGGCAAGGGTTTTGCCTTCGCCGGTCTTCATTTCCGCGATTTTTCCCTGATGCAGCACCATGCCGCCAATGAGCTGGGCATCGAAGTGGCGCATGTTCAGGGTGCGAACCGAGGCCTCCCGAACGGCTGCAAACGCTTCCGGGAGCAGATCGTCCAGGGTTTCGCCCTTTTCAATCCGTTCCTTGAAGCGCAGGGTCTGGGCTTTCAGTTCATCGTCGCTGAGGGCCTTCATGGCGGGTTCAAAGGAATTGATCTGATCGACCACAGGCCAGAGTTTTTTTAATTCCCGTTCGTTTTTACTTCCGAATATTTTTGTTAACCAGTCGAAAAACATTGAAATATGAATTCCTTAAAATGAAGTCAGAAAACATAAAATCAGAAGGCTGAAGTCTGCCTCCTTCAATTTATGACATTAAACGGACGATTTTCTGCGCCAGATCCATGGAACTGGTAAATGCCGGTGAAATGGGATTCAGCAGATGCAGGCAAGCGCCATCCTGAATCACCTGAAAATCCTGAACCAGCTCCCCGGTGTTCCAGTCCACAAGCTGAGCCCGGATTCCCACTTTGGCGGCAGGTTCTACCTCGGAAGGATCCAGGGTTTTTACCAGCGCGGCGGCATCCTGAAAAAACCAGGGGAAAAATATTTCCTGGGCTCGGTCAAGGCCACGGTTCGAAACTGTGGATTATTTGCAGAAAAGATGCGCATCACTGAGCAAAATATCAATGGCTTCTTTATCCATTCCTTCAAAAACACCATAATTTTCACGGCCAAATGCCGGAATCGCCGTGGGTCCCAGGTAAACATCCCCATGAATATTCCGGGTAAAATGCACGCCCAGAAACGGATTGCGAATGTCCGGAACCGGATAGATGCTGCCCCGGACCCGCCAGGCGCTGTTTTTTTTCAGCTTGCGGTAGATGCCCTTGAAGGGAATCAGCCGATACTGGGCGCCAATGCCAAATGCCTTTGAAATGCGGTCGCAATGGGCGCCCGCGGCATTGATGAACCGCTTGAACCGGATCCTGCCGCACTGCGTCTGAACGACATCGCTGCCGGCAACCGTTTCAAAAGCGCAGTTAAACAGAAACCGTACTTTTCCGGATCCTTCCAGTTCGCCTTGCAGCGATTTGAGGATTTTCACGGGGGTCCACCACTGCGGTATAATGGGAAAAAATCGCCTGCTGGACGGTCCTGGCATTGGGCTCGATCGCCGCCAGCTCTTTTTCATTCAGCAGGTCCACTTTTGCGCCATTGGCAATTGCCCGTTCATACAGGGTATGAAGCACGGGAATTTCCGTCTTCGCTTCGGGCGACGATGACTTTTCCGGTTTCCAGAAGCGGAAGCTGTTTTTCCCGGCAATAGGCTTTCATCAGAAAATTGCCGTTCAGGCAGGACCTTGCCTTCAAACTGTCCGGGGCATAATAAATGCCGGCATGAAGCACGCCGCTGTTGCGGCCGGAGGCATGCTTTCCGGTCTCCGCCTCTTTTTCAATGACGACAATGTTTTCCCAGCCGTTTTGGACCAGTTCCCTTGCAATCGTCAGGCCCATGATGCCGGCGCCGACAATCAGCACATCCGCATCCATTGCGGGTAGCATGTTTTTATGCCTTTTTTTCTGTGATCATACATCGCCTGCGATAATACCGGAGTCGTTCGGGCTGTCAATGACAATCCGGTGAATATTCCGGACGCCGGCGCTTGCCAGCATGTCGCGGATCTGCTGTTCGGAATAGGCCTGGCCGGATGCGGTGCCCAGAAGCATGTTCAGCGAAAACAGGGCCGGAAACAGCGGGCCGCTCATCTCGTTGTTGAGAATGAATTCATGGATCAGGATCATGCCGCCGGGGGAAAGGGCGGAAACCGCCTTTTGAATGATTCGCTGACAGTCTTCAGGTCCTTCCCCGTGAAGGATATGGGAAAGCCAGGCCACGTCATAGCGTCCTTCAACCGGATCCTCCAGATAGCTGCCTGCCTGAAACCGGATCCGGTCCGACAGGCCGTATTTGCCGATGGTGGTTTCGGCAAAGGGCCGGGTGGTCGGCAGATCAAACACGACGGCCTGCAGTCCGGGATTGTTCAGACAGAACTGAATGGCATATGTCCCCGGGCCGCCGCCCATATCCAGAAATGATCTGCGACTGGAAAGATCGATTTTGGGGACAATCCTGGGCGCCAGCATCATGGCCATATTGAACATGCCCATCAGAAAGCTTTCCCGCGCATCGTCGCTGCCGTGCGTTGCCCGCGTTCGAACCGCCTTGCCACTCAGAACCGCCTGATCGAGCTGGCCCCAGGACGCCACCAGATGGTGGTGGTGTTTGATGATATATCCGATATAGGCCGGGGATTTCCTGGAGAGAAACCGGAAAGCCTCCGGCGTATTGGCATAAATGCCGCCGGATTTCTCAAGAAGGTTCATGGCGGTCAGGGCGTTCAGCAGCATGGCCAATGCCCTGGGGTCTGCCTGAAGTTTTTCGGCAAGATCCGCTGCTGAAAGCCGCTGATCTGCCATCACCGTAAATACATCCAGTTGGACCGCGGCATGAAGGGCGCAGGTTTTCCAGTATCCCCCGGATGTCTCCAGAAGTGTCCCCGGATTCCATTCCGCATTTTTCATGGCATTCTCCTTGAAAAAATGTCAAAAAAGTTGACAATAATCAGTCATCAATCTGTTTCCTCCTCTGCCCCCTGCACCTTACGGCATCACTTCTTCAGCCGGCAGAGACTCCGAGAAAACGGTATCGTCAGCTCGTAAACCCCGCTGGACAGGCTGGCCTTGACAACCTGTCCGCCTTTTTCAAACACCTTCATCATGGACTTGTTGGAAGTCAGCACATCCGCGGTAAAGCCCTGAAGCCCTCTTCCCTTTGCCAGCCGGATCAGCATGGCGTAGAGGTAGCTGGCGATGCCGATGCCCTGATATTTTTCATCCACAACAAAGGCCACATCGCCGTAAGGCTTTCCCGGGTGTTTCACAAACCTGGCCTCGGCGATGATCTGGCCCTCGCCGGAATCTCCGGTGAGTCCCACGATGGACAGGGTTTCACGGAAATCCACATTGACATATTGCTGCATTTTGGCATGGGGCATGGTTTTAATGGGTGAAAAATACCGGTAATACACCGCTTTGTCGGAAAACCGGTAAAACAGGCGGCGCATTTCTTCTTCATCCGATGGCCGAATGGCGCGAAACCGGACCGTTATTCCCCCTTTGAAGGTATGCCGGGTCGAAATTTCCGAAGGGTAGAGATGCGCGCTTTCGGCAATATAAATCTGGTCCGGATACAGGATGTTTTCCGCCTTGGCCTGTTCGATCAGGCCGGGCCGGTCATCGGGATGAGCGATTTCTATCAGGGCCTGTGCCCGTTCCCTCAGGGTCCGGCCTTTCAGGGACGCCACGCCATATTCGGTAACCACCAGATTCACCGATTCCCGAATGCCGAATTCATTGGGGAAATGCTCCACCGACAGCAGAATGTTGGGTTCGTTTTTCAGGTTCCGGCTGGGAAGGGCGAATACGGTATAGCCGCCTCTGGAGATTTCGGCGCCGTTTAAAAAATCCATGGCCTCGCCCGGGCCCGCGGATACGTTTCCCTTGCCGATATGAAAGGCGATCCGGCCGGAAATATCGACCTTGCGGGCCGGCAGAATCGCCACGAACCGGGGGTTTCGTGCCGATCAGTATGGGACTGATCACCCGGTCAATGCCCTGAAACTCCACCAGCGGATTGCGGTCCAGCCAGGAGAGCATTGCCGGGGTTCCAAATCCGTAGCAGGCCAGGGATTTGCCCCGGAATGCAGTGTTTGTAGCGGTTGGTGACGGCGCCGCTTTTCACCAGATCCATCAGCGCATCGGTAAAAATGGCCGTGTGGATGCCAAGATGACGCTTGCGGGACAGATGGGGGCTGAGGGCATCGAACAAGGACCCGATGGAATAGGCAATGCAGCTTCCGTCTTCGATGACGGATGCCACGTTTTCCGCGACCCGGTCAATGATATCGTTCACCGGCCACCGGTCAAAATAGAGCGGCGGGTCCGTGGAATGAACCAGAAAATGAAAATCCGAAACCGGAACGAACGTATCGCCAAAGGTCTCGGGAATCTGGGAGTTGATTTCTCCGATGATCAGAGACGCCCGCTCCATGACCTGCCGGGACACATCTCCGGCAATGCCGAGACTGCAGTACCCGGCTTCATTCGGCGGCGTAATCTGAATAAAGGCCGCATCCACCGGAAGCTGGCCCGATTCGATGAGCATGGGGATATCCGAAAACCGGCTGGGGATGAGATCCACCCGGCCCGTGGCAATGGCCTCGCCGGCCACCCATCCGGAAAAAAAAGTTTTCAGGCGGTATCTCTGGGACTGAAGCGACTTCAGGGAAATGGCATCGCCGAAACTGACGATCTGAATCAGTTCCAGATCCATCAGATTGCCGGCCTCGGATGCCATCAGATGTTTGACCAGGGTTCTGGGTTCTCCCACGCCGGTCCCCAGGAAAATGCTCATTCCCGGCTCAATCTGCTCCAGGGCCTTTTCCGGTGAAACCACCCGGTTCCGCCAGTCTGTTATCGTAGATGTCATCTGATCCATCGCTTGAGATTAAATGGTAACCGTATTTCCTGATCCTATCTTTTATCGATCCGGGTCAGTCCGGCTTCCAGAGCGTATTGAAGCGCCCTGGCATGTTCCTTTGGCGTTATCTGCCTGCGAAGCGACTTCATGCCGCCGATATCGCCGCTGGGATGATACTGGGGCATGATGTTGACATAGGTGTTCACGGAAATTTTGGATGCAATAAATTTCATGATTTCAAGTGTTTCTGACAGGCCGTCCGGCATGATCAGGTGGCGGAGCAGCAGGCCCCGTCTTGCCAGACCGGATGCATCCATGACCAGATCCCCGACCTGGCGGTGCATTTCCAGAATGGCCTTTCTGGCCGCATCGGGATAATCGGGCGCGCCGCAGGTGACATCCGAAGTGCGCGGATCCCAGAACTTGAAATCCGGCATGTAGATATCCATGACCCCGTCCAGAATCCGAAGGGTCTCAACTGCGTCATATGCGCTGGAATTATAGACCAATGGGAGCGTGAGTCCTTTCTCTGCCGCCAGTAGCACCGCGGAGAGAATCTGGGGAACGACATGTGAAGGGGTCACAAAATTGATGTTGTGGCAGCCTTCTTTTTGCAGTTCCAGCATCATGTCCGCCAGTTCCATATCTGAAACTTGTTTTCCCGACGCCCTTGTGGCTGATTTCAAAATTCTGGCAGAAATTGCACTTCAAATTGCAATGGGTAAAGAAAATGGTTCCGGACCCGTATCGGCCCACCAGCGGGGCTTCTTCGCCAAAATGGGCGTGGTATCCGTAAACAAAAGCCTGATCCGTTGTCCGGCAAATGCCTTTTTCGCCCGCTTTCCGGTTGACCCGGCATTTTCTGGGGCATAGCGTGCAAGATTGAAGGATTTCTTCCGCCTGCTGAATCTTTTCCTGTAACAGGCCTTTTTGCCAGGTCTGAATATAAACAGGTTCATCGGAGTTCATAAGGATTCATCCAGTGATGCCAAGAGTATCATAAATTGGCATGATTCTAATTATAATAATATCAATCTGATATTAGAACTATGGACGGTCCGGATGCTGATAATCGATGAAAAAATCGGAAACAGCCTTCAGCCTGTCCAGCCTGAGTATCTACCCAATAATAAAGATATCATACAAAGTCAACAAGGGGAACTGGTCCGGCTGGATAAACACGGCAGACATCTCGGCCCTAGCGAATAATTTTATCGCTTTTTCCGGGGACATCGGTTAAAGAAATGCGGTACCCAATCCAAGGAGGGCGTTCAGTCATGTTGCGTGTTTTTCGAAATGATCTCTTTGATCCCAGTCAGTTTATCGTGACACTGGAGCTGGTGCCGGGCCGCGAGCATGGCGGAAAATCCGTTGAAACGGTCATGCGGATTGCCGCCGATGCATTTTCGGATGGCCGCATTTCCGCCGTGTCCATGACGGACAATCCCGGCGGAAACCCCTCGCTTAGCCCGGATGTTCTGGGATCTGAAATCTTCAAGCTCGGCATGGATGTGATCGTCCACTTTACCTGCCGGGACATGAACCGGGTCGGGCTGGAAAGCCGGGCACTTCAACTGGCCATGATGGGCATGAAAAATATCCTGGCCCTGACCGGAGATTATGCCGGACAGGGCTTTGCCGGACAGGGCGCGCCGGTATTCGACCTGGATTCCGTCAGCCTTCAATGCCTGATGGCCATGCTGAGCGAGCGCATCATCGCTGCCGGGGACCCGGACGGATTTTTGACCGGCTGCGCCATTTCTCCGTTTAAATATACCGAAGGCGAAAGTTTTGCCCAGTACGCCAAACTGTGCCGCAAGGCAAAGGCCGGCGCGCAGTTTATCATCACCCAACTGGGGTATGATGCCCGAAAATTCCAGGAACTGATGCTGATGCAGAAGCTTATGGGACTTCAGCTGCCGACCCTGGGATCGGTATATATCCTGACGCCGAATGTTGCAAGCCTCATGAACCAGGGAAAGATCCCCGGCGCCGTGGTGCCGGATCGGCTTCTGAAAATGGTCCGGGACGAATGGGCGGATTCGGCCAGGGGCCGGGCTGCCGGCATTGAGCGGGCGGCGCGGCTGGGAGCGGTTCTAAAAGGCCTGGGGTATCGGGGCATTCATATCGGCGGCGTTCACAAACGCTTTGAATCCGTGGCCAGGATTCTGGACCGCATGAGACAAATCGAGAACCGCTGGACGGATTTTCTTCCGGATTTTGATTTTTCTCCCCCGATGGATTCCTATGCTTTTCCGGACCCTGCCGCACCCGTTGCCCTGTCGCACAACTACGGCCGTGAACCGATACGCATGCCGTTTCGGGGAAGGCTTCATTTCCGCCTGCTTGAACTGGCCCACACGCTTTTTTTTAACACCGACGCCTCCCTTGCCCCCCTGTATCAGCGAGTGAGCAAATGGCTTGACGGCACGCCCTGGGCGAGAGAGATCCTGCATTTTGCCGAAAATGTGGGGAAACAGGTGATGCTGGACTGCCGGCAGTGCGGCGACTGCGCCATCCAGCATCTGGCCTTCCAGTGCCCGGAATCGGGCTGTCCCAAACATATCCGTAACGGCGCCTGCGGCGGCAGCCGCAACGGCAGGTGTGAAGTCTATCCGGACAGGTGGTGCATCTGGCATCAGACCTATCTGCGCTGGGCATACGCGGGAAAATCCAGTGAAATGGTTACCGGATGCATCCCCCCGCGCAAGTGGGAACTGGACCGCACCTCGTCCTGGCTGAATTTCCATCTGGGAAGGGACCATCAGGGAGCCTCGGCGGAGTTTGCCCGCTACTGCTGCTCACGCGCTTCCTGCGGCCCCCCGGACAGCGGCGTCTGTATTGGAACGAAGAAAAAGGACGCATCGCATTAAAATATTTGATGCATCGAAAACGACCATGAATTGCATGGGCATTCACCACTATCAATGAAAATGATACCTTCCTTTCCAAAGGGGGCAAATCTATTTTCACGGTAAAAAGTCAAAAACTGGCAATTTTGTCCAGGGTATCTGAGGTGTTATGCAAAACGGGATGGAATACGGGCACGACGCAATTGCGAGTTCCCGGAACTTTAAAGGGAGACTACCTATGAAAAGACTGTTTGTCATCAGTATCTTGATGACGATCCTGCTGCCATGCCTTGCCATGGGCGAAGCGTCGCCAATAGGCAAAATAAAAACAAGCAAGGGGGATGTTGTCATCATCCGCAGCGGCGAAGAAATTGCCATTAAAACCGGAGACAAGCTTTACCAGAACGACTTTATACGGACAGGCGCTGACAGCTCCGTGGGGATTATTTTCGAGGACAACACGATTTTGTCCCTGGGACCGAGAAGCGAAATCGTGATCGATGAGTATGTTTTTACCCCCCAGGAAGGCAGGCTGTCCATGATTGCCAGTATGCTGAAAGGCACAGCTTCCTATCTATCCGGCATCATCGGTCGGCGGTCACCGGAATCGGTAAAATTACAGACCCCTGATGCTACAATCGGCATCCGTGGAACAAAATTTCTCATCAAGGTTGAAGATGAATAATCCAGGGTTTTACAGCCGGCAATCCGATCCTTTTATATAACTATTTGATTTATAATTAAAATAATACGAATGAGTCGAATATGAAAAAGATTATATGCATACTTATCAGTTTGGGTCTTCTTGGGGGTTTAGCGGGCTGCGGCGGCAAGAGCATGATCGTATTGCTCCCAGACCTTGAGGGGAATGTCGGGCAAGTGGTAGTGGCGACCGATGGAGGACAACAGGTCTTGAGCGAGGCCAATCAGTCGGTACAGGCAAGCGGTCGAAAGGCACCGCCAGGTGATGTGAAAATTCTCAGCGCAGATGAAATCCGGTCCACCTTTTCCGATGCGTTGGCTGCAGAGCCGCTGCCGCCGGTAAAATTCATCCTCTATTTTGTGCTGAATTCAAATGAACTTAACAGTCAATCCGAGGCCGTTCTCCCGCAAATCTTTCAAGCCATTCAGGACAGGAATCCCGCCGATATTTTCATATCGGGGTATACCGACACGGTCGGTACAATGGAATACAACTACAAGCTGGCCCTTGACCGGGCAAAATCGATTTATGACATCCTGGTGGCCAACGGCGCAGTTCCAGCCAATATTACCGTCACATCGTACGGTAAAGAGAATCCGCCTATTAAAACAGGTGATAATATTGCGGAACCCAGAAACCGAAGGGTAGAGGTCGTGATAAAATAATTTCACCGTCGGCAAAGCGCGGTTATTCATGAAAACTGAATCGAGCAGATTTTCAACCCTGAACCCCAAGCATCTTATCGTAACCAGCCGGCCGGGAAGCCGCCGCATCCTTTTCTGGGGGCTCCTGTCCACCCTGTTTTTTGCCGCCATCTTTGCCCTCAAGCCAACCCTGCTGCAACCGCTTGATTTTAAGAACTATGATCTGCTTTTCAGGAATTTCCCAAACAATTACGGCAGCAACAGGCCGGTAATCGTTGATATTGATGAAAAAAGTCTGAGTCGATATGGTCAGTGGCCTTGGCCCCGCTACCAGGTGGCCAGGCTGTTTAACAAAATCGCGGCCATGAAGCCGGCGGTTATCGGCCTTGATATGGTTTTTGCGGAACCCGACAGAACATCTGCGGTGCGGTTGCTGAAAGATCTTGGAGACGCCTATCAGCTTGATCTCGCAGTTGACGGGCTCCCCGGTGAATTGAGCGATAACGATCTGATCCTTGCCGAAACGCTGGCCAATGGGCCCTTTGTCCTTGGTAATAAATTCAACTTCAACGGTCTTGAAAAAAGTTTGGAACAATGCAATCTGCACCCCGTCAAGGTTTCGCTTATGCAGAATACGGGGGACCAGGAAGCGAACATGGGGATTCCGGAAAGCTCTGGTGTCCTTTGCAATTTAACAATACTTTCGGAAAAGGTCAGTGCTTCAGGTTTTTTTAATTTCAGTCCCGACCCGGACGGCATGCTAAGGCGGCTGCCGCTGCTCATTCAGTACAACGGAAAAGTATATGCCAGCCTGGCTCTTGCCACGGTTCTGAAACTGAAGAAAATCGACCATCTTCTTCTGAAAAAAGATGGAGATACCCTCAAAACACTCAATTATAAGGGGACCTCCGTACCTGTTGACTCCCACGGCCAGCTCCTTATCAAATTCCGGGGCCCGAACCGGAGCTATGACTACATATCGGCAGTGGATATCATGGCCGGCAATGTTTCATCAGAAAGGCTGCAGGGACGAATCGCTTTTGTCGGAACCTCTGCGATTGGCCTGAATGAGTTGCGAACCACGCCCTTTGATCCGATATTTCCGGGGGTAGAGGTGCATGCCACTGTGGCTGATAATCTGTTGACAGGTGATTTCATCGCAGTGCCAAGCTGGTCCAGCGGCCTGGTCCTGCTGCTTGTTCTCGCTCTCGGTGTGTCATTGAGCCTGTTTATTGCTTTCAGCGGCGCCGCTTCCGGTTTTATTGTCATGCTGCTTTTTGTTGTTGGATTATGGCTTGCAACGCAACAGATTTTTTATCGTATGGGGTTATTTGTCGGTACGGCATTTCCGATTGTATCCGCTATCTGTATCTACATATTCCTGAGCGTTCTTAAATACCGGCTGGAAGAAAAGAAAATGCTCTCCGGCATGCGGGAACTGCTTCTCACCCAGGACATAACCATCGAGAGCATGGCCAACCTGGCCGAATACCGGGACCCGGAAACCGGCGGCCATATCAAGCGCACCCGGAGGTATGTCAGGCTGCTGGCCGAGCACATCAAGCAGCACGACAAGTACAAGCATTTCCTAAGTGATGCAAATATCGACTTGCTTTATAAATCCGCCCCGCTGCACGATATCGGAAAGGTCGGCATCCCCGATAATATCCTGCTCAAGCCGGGCAGGTTGACCGATAAAGAGTTGGAAGTCATGAAGACCCATACGACCATAGGCCGTGACGTGATCGAATCCTCCGTCCGTAAACTCGGGAGAAAATCATTTCTGACCATTGCCGCGGAAATGGCCCACTCGCACCAGGAGAAATGGGACGGTTCGGGATATCCGCAGGGTCTCAAAGGGGATGCGATCCCCATTAGCGGCAGACTTATGGCGCTGGCGGATGTCTATGACGCCCTGATCAGCAAGAGGGTCTACAAGCCGCCCTTTTCGCATGTCAAGTCTGTGGAAATCATCAAAAAAGGCCGGGGAACTCACTTTGATCCGGACATGGTGGATGCGTTTCTTGAAATCCACGAAGAGTTCAGAAATATCGCCCGTAATTTTGCCGATTCCAGAGAGGAACTGGAAGCCCTGGAGGAAGATATGCCGAACAGGGATTCAATGCGGGATTCATAACTCCTACAGTAAGGGCTCCGGCCCGAACAGGCGGTGCAGCAAAATTGTGGCTCATTCGCGTGGCATTTACTGAAGCGGCGATGGCGCCATGTAACGGAGAATCCGGAGCGCTGAATTGCCGGTTCTTGACGAATGAAAGGGGGGAGCTTATCTTGAATAAAATTTAAAAAAAGGAGCCAATATGATTACCGATGCCAATTCCCTGGCAGATATCGAATTTCGCATGACCTGGAAAAGCGATGCTGCAACCCATATCGACAATTATAGCGCGCAGCGCGTCAATTTCTGGAGAGACTGCTTCCCGCAGCAGGTTTTTCAGAAATTACTGAACAGAACGGTCCAGGAGCAGGTGGATTACAGCCTGAAGCCCGGAGAAGTCGTTCCGGCCTTTCAGCCGTCCCGTGAACATACCATCGATTTTTCCCAGTTTGATCGCAAAATGGACCCCTCCCGCATCATCGAACCCCGGGCCGGAAGGTTCTATCCAAAAGGGATTCTAACCGGCATGGCCAATATTTTCCGGGCCAATATCGAACCGTTCCGGTGCGTGGAACCCCTGGATTCATCCATTCGCGTCAGCTTCAACCATCCGCTGGCGTCCGTTCCAATCGAACTGAAGGCAACCATTCTGAACATTCATGCCAAGCCGGTAGATCGGGGCGGAACCTGTTATGACTGGCTGGAAGTGGCATCCATGGGTCCGGGAATGCAAAGCCGGGTGGACGGCAAGCCGACGGATTTTTTTTCAGATCATCCGTTTGATCGCGAGGACGAGCAACCGGATCCCCTGTTTTATGCCGGTCCCCGGTTTGTGAATCATCTGGATGACCGGGCCATTTCGGTGATAACCGGCCTCTATGCCAGGCTGCTTCGGCCAGGCATGCGCGTGCTCGATTTGATGAGCAGTTGGACATCTCACTTGCCCGATGTTTCGTTCGCGGAAGTCGCCGGCCTGGGTATGAACCGGGAAGAACTCGAAGCCAATAAGCGCCTTGACCGGTTTGTGGTTCAGGATCTCAATCAGGTTACGGCGCTTCCCTACGAAAACGGCTCCCTGGATGCCGTGATCTGTACCGCGTCCATCGAATATCTGGTTCAGCCCTTTGCGGTGTTTTCCGAAATTTCCCGGATTCTTAAGCCCGGCGGTTATGTGGTGATGACATTTTCCAATCGCTGGTTTCCGCCAAAAGTCATCCGGATCTGGAAAGAGTTGCATGAATTCGAGCGCATGGGGCTGGCGCTGGAGTACCTGATTCGCGCCGGTTCCTTTGAAAATCTGCATTCCTTTTCGATGCGGGGACTTCCCCGGCCGGAAACCGACAAATACTTCGGGCAGCAGCGGCTTTCAGACCCGGTGTATGCGGTGTGGGGACAGAAGCGATAATTCATGAGGGTGCAGTTAATTGAGCGCCTATTTTGTTGATGGTTCTTTTCCGGGGTTTGACGGACATTATACGGATATTCGACATGCACAGACTTATAGTTCTCTCCCGTCATGCGGATCACTATCTGCGTCTGATTCAGGCCGCCGATCCGCCCGGCCTGAGCATAACCGCGACTTCGGATCCGGAAAAAGGCGCGATTTGCGGCCGAGAATGCGATATCGTCTTTGGCGAACCTTCCCTCATATCCAGGATGATTTCTCAGATTCCCGGTCTGCGCTGGGTGCAATCCACCTGGGCGGGAGTTGAGCCGCTTCTGGATCCATCGCTGCGTCGGGATTATGTTCTGACCAACGCCAGGGGCGTTTTTGGCGGACTTATGTCCGAGTTTGTCTTTTCATACCTGCTGGCGCATGAACGGCGGATAATTCAACGCCATGCAGCGCAGGCAGCCGGTCAATGGGACAAAACCCCGCCCGGAACACTGCGCGGCAAGAAGATCGGCCTGATGGGCGTCGGATCGATCGGCGCCTGTCTGGCGCGGACAGCCGGGCACTTCGGCATGACGGTCAGAGGATATACCCGTGCCAGCGAAACCTGTCCGGATGTGGACGCCTATTATCACGGCACGGATCTGATGGCTTTTGCAGCAGATCTCGATTATCTGGTGAGCGTTCTTCCCAATACCAAGGATACGCGCCGCATTGTGGATGCCGCGCTTCTTGCCGCACTGCCACCGCGTGCCGTATTTGTCAATGTCGGGCGCGGCGGCGCGGTGGATGAGGCCGCGCTGGCAGAAGCGTTGCAGGCCGGGCGAATCGCCGGAGCCGTACTGGATGTTTTCCAGGAGGAGCCGCTTCCTTCCGGGCATATTCTGTGGCGCACGCCGAATATTCTGATCACTTCTCATACCGCTGCTCCGAGCATTCCGGAAGATATCGCCCGGATCTTTCTGGATAATTATCGCCTTTGCGAGGCGAGGCTTCGCTACCAGGTTGATTTTGAGCGCGGATATTAAGGCTGATTTAAGCGTGATTTTGCAGGCCAGGGTATTTTCACGATAAATTTGAGCGTTGCCCCGTTTCATTTAAATACGAATAAATCTACGGGCTCAACTGAATCCCGCGATCGATGAGCGCGCGGGTGCCGAACCGGGTGTTGAATTCCAGGAAATAATAATGGCCGTCCACATCGGCCACATCGAATCCCGCATGATTGATTCCGGTTTTTCCGGCAAAGGATTCGACCAGCCGGACAGCGCCTTCGGGAATGTCTTCAAAGCTTACTGAGCCCCCGCGGGACACGTTGTTGTGAAACTGTCCGGGCGCCGCTATTCGCCAGTAACCCGCCACCACCTTGTTCCCCACGAGAACCAGCCGCAGATCCCGGCTGATGGGCAGATATTCCTGAACATACAGAACGGAATTGTCTTCTGGCGTAATCCAGAAAATCCTTTCGGGTTTCGATGAGAAAAACCCCCTGGCCCATGGAATTTCTCACTTCCTTGGCCACAAAGGGAAAGCAGAACCCATCCAGAACCTGTTCAATGGCTGTTTCCGTATGGGCAAGGATTTGCGTAAAAGGCGTATTTTCCGGGCAGACGGCCTGAAATACCCGCGTCATCTCCACCTTGTCATGGCCCAGGTGAAAGCTGCTGATGCTGGGAAAGATTTTCTTTTTCCAGCCGTAAACCAGGGCGTTGACCTGCCAGTATTCCGGAAAAAGAATCCAGTCCGCCGCCTGGACGATATCCTGACGGCTGAGCCAGTGTTCGGGTTTCAGCGGGATAACGCCCGGAATATTCAAGGTTCGGAGGGGATCAAATGAAACAAGTCGTCCTGTCATGAAAGCCGGTTCCGGTAGTCTGCGTAGCCGAATTTTCGAACCAGCCGGAACTCTCCCTGAGCGGTCAGGATGCCGATGGACGGAAGCCGGACGCCGTTAAAGGTGTTGTTTTTCACCATCGTGTAATGGGCCATATCCTGAAACACCAGGCGATCTCCTGCTTTAAGGGGCTCTGGAAACGAGAAATCGCCGATCACATCTCCCGCCAGGCACGTCAGGCCGGCCAGCCGGTAGGTGAACGGGATATTCTCCGGTGTTCCGGCGCCTTCAATGACCGGGCGATACGGCATCTCCAGCACATCGGGCATGTGGGCCGAGGCGGATGTGTCCAGAATGGCGATATCCATGCCGTTATTGAAAACATCCAGGACAGAGGCGATCAACACGCCGGTATTCAGTGCAATGGCCTCTCCCGGCTCCAGATAAACCTCAAGGGGATATCTGTTTTTGAATCCGTTGATCAGCTCGCATAAGAGATCCACATCGTAATCGCTTCTCGTGATGTGATGGCCGCCGCCAAAATTCACCCATTCCATGTCTTTTAAAAACGCGCCGAATTTGTCTTCGAATGCGGGAAGGGTTCGGGCCAGGGCATCGGCATTGAGTTCGCAGAGGGTGTGAAAATGCAGCCCGGAAATCCCTTCCAGGTTATGGGGTTCGAAAATTGCTTCGGGTGACGCCCAGCCGGGAGCACGGGCCGCAGGGGTCGTAAATCGGCACGCGTGACTTCCGAATGCTCGGGGTTTACCCGGATGCCGCACCGGACGGGCTTTCGGGCGCTCCGAATTTCTGGTTTATACCGGTTCCAGATGAAAAGGAATTGAACACCAGGTGGTTGCAGCAGGAAAGGATTTCATCGAAATCGGCATCCGGAAAGGCCGGCGCGCAGAAATGAACTTCCTTGCCGAATTCCTCATGACCCAGCCTGGCCTCGTCCACGGAGCTGGCGGAAATGCCGCAGAGATATTCCCGGATGACCGGAAACAGGCTGAACATGGCAAAGCCCTTGAGAGCCAGCAGAATCCTGCAGCCGGTTTGCTGCTGAACCGAGTCCAGAATCTTCAGATTTTTGATCAGGGCCGCTTCATCCACGACATAACAGGGTGTGGGTATCCGGGCATCCAAAAAACGTTCCTGCATGAATCTTACGCCTCTGTCCACGGCAGTCCGCATCGGTTCAGCGCTTCCATGAACGGATCCGGATCAAATTCCTCGACATTGAAAACCCCTTCTCCCTGCCATTTTCCGGTCAGCATCATCATGGCCCCGATCATGGTCGGAACGCCGGTGGTGTAGGATATGGCCTGGGCCTTGATTTCCCTGAAGCATTCGGCGTGATCGCAGACGTTGTAGATGAAATATTTCCTGAATTTTCCGTCTTTGATGCCTTCAATCATGCAGCCGATGCAGGTCTTGCCGGTATAGCCCGCGGCCAAGCGAAGAGGGCTCGGGAAGCAGGGCCTTTAAAAACTGAAGCGGAACGATGTCGATTCCCTGATACTTCACCGGGTCGATGCGGGTCATGCCGACATTTTGAAGCACCCGCAGATGGGTGAGATATTCCTGGCCAAACGTCATCCAGAAGCGCATCCGTTTGATTCCGGGAATGTTTTTGGCCAGGGACTCCATCTCCTCGTGATACATCAAATACATTTCCCGCACGCCGACCTGGGGAAAATCAAAGGGCTTGTGGACGGACAGGGGCTCGGTCTCGATCCACTCTCCGTTTTCATAGTATTTGCCCCGGGCCGTGACTTCCCGGATGTTGATTTCCGGGTTGAAATTGGTGGCAAAGGGATGGCCATGATCGCCGGCATTGCAGTCCATGATGTCGATGGTATGGATTTCATCAAAATGATGTTTCAGAGCATGGGCGCAGAAAATATTGGTCACGCCGGGGTCGAATCCGCATCCCAGAAGGGCCATGATGCCTCTTTTCTTGAACCGCTCCTGGTAATCCCACTGCCATTTGTAACAGAATCTGGCTTCGTCCGGGGGTTCGTAATTGGCCGTATCCAGATAATCGACCCCGGTTTCCAGGCAGGCGTCCATGATGGTCAGATCCTGATAGGGCAGGGCGACGTTGATGACCAGATCCGGTGCATACTTTGCGGATCAGGGCCGAGACTTCATGGGGATGGTCGGCATCCACCCGGGCGATTTCAATCGGCCTGGCAACTTGTCTCTGGATGGCCTCGCATTTGGCCAGGGTGCGGCTGGCCAGGACGATTTCGGAAAACACTTCGGGGTTCTGCGCGCATTTGTGGGTGACAACAGCGCCGACCCCTCCGGCGCCGATGATCAGAACTTTACTCATGGACAGATTCCTTTAAAATTGTAGATATGATTATTTGGCCTCTCCCTTTTCCAAGGGGAGAAAATCATTTTCACGGTAAAACTATAGGAAGATAGTGCTGTGATGTCAATAGTCCCTCATTCCGCTTGCCCTTTCCCGACAACAAATTTTCCAGTGAAGTATTTCTTTCGTATTTGTCCAGCTTCTTCCTCTATCCAACGTTCAAGACCAACCTTCTTAATACGGCAGAGATTGTAAAGTTTCATGTTATGAGGATATTGAGCTGCCTTGTCAGCCACTGGTGCGAGAAATGCGCACGGAAAATCATTGCAGTCACAGCAAGACGCGACTCCCTTTGCTTTTATACAATTCAACGTAGAGCACCCGTCTGCCGGCAAATGAAAATGCTTTCTGTCTTGTTGTCGACACCCTTTGCAAGCAATTTCTCCCTTTGGTACATGCATTTTGGTATGAATCAATCCGGCAAGTTCATTTGTCAGATTGTTCTCGTGAATGTCGCAGTTGAAGCAGTCTAGACCGCAAGGAGCAGTTAGATTTTTCTTCTCTTTCATATATCCTCCCTGTATTGACTCGGTTATTATAGCCATAACCTACTGAAATTAAATTGTGTGATTGGTTGATTTTCGCTAAACCATCATCCGTGTGTTTTTGTAATCTTATCCAGAAGGCCTGTAAATATCGAAAGTGGCTGGGCAGCGACAATTTTATATTCGTCATTTATAATTAATGTCGGCACTCCCGTCAACTGGATCTTCAGACCTTCTTTCTTTGCTTCATTCAATCGCAATTTGTAGCAGCCATCCTTCAGACAGCAGTATTTTTTCTGGTGAGGTTTCCGGGCGGAGCTATTTCATTTGTATTGAACCATGACGCGGAAAAGCGTAATGAATAATGTCATATAACTGATTACTTGTGCAGATGCAAAAAGCGGCGCTACACAGTTCAATCGTTGGCCACGGGAATGAGAAAGGGAGTGGAATAAGGAGCATGGAGTCAAAACGGCAAGATGACGGGAGGCAGGATTTGGCCGCTGAACGATGGCAACGCAAAATGATGCCCCTTATGCGCAGCGGCCTCATGATGTTGGCTGCGTTTTTTTCGTGGCAAGCCTGGTTCAATACCATCTGCTCTATCAGGATCTGCGCAGCGGGGGCCCTTCGATTCAAGGGGCTCTGGAAACAGTGGAGAAAAATCTTCCGGAAAGTCAGCGAACAAAGTTCGATTATATCCAGTGGAAGACGCTCGTGGTTTTGGAACAAGAAGTGATTCGCATGCGCTATCAGCAGATCAACGCCACCTTACTGCTTCGAACATGGACCCGTTATACGGGATTTTTGGTGGGTATGGTGCTGGCTCTTGTGGGGGCATTTTTTATACTTGGCAGACTTCGAGAAGAGGCGAGTCAGTTGTCCGGCGAATCGGGTGGCTTCAAGGTGATGCTGACGAGCAGCTCGCCCGGCATTATCCTTGCCGTGCTGGGGACGATTCTGATGATCGTCACGCTTGCCGTGAAATTCGATTTTGAGGTAAATGACCGGCCGGTTTACTTGGCGCTTTATGCGTTGCGCGCCAATGCGGATGGGACCCTTGATCGGAAAAGTGCCATGCCGGGATCATCGACAATTGGCGCTCCGGCGCCGCTGTTGCCCCGCGAAGCGTTCAATGCGAATCCCGTAGGTCCTGATGATTTTCCAAAGCCACCTGCAAAAGAGGATCCATAAGTGTTTTTGCCAGGTTCTTTGTGAAACGACAGGAAGCGAAAGGAGGAACGGAAATGCATAGAAGATGTCGGACCATCATGTTCGTTCTGTGTGCTTTATGCGTTATCGGGCAAATGATCATCATCCCGTTACCGGCGGTTGGGGAGGATGATTATCAACTTGGCCAGGAATTCTGGAACCAGGGTCGCTACCGGGAAGCCTACAGTCATTTAATGCGTTACCGCGAGGGCCTCTATGGCCGCATGGCTCATGTGGACTACATGCTGGGAACCAGCGGTTGCAGGCTGGAGGATCTCCGCGGCTGGGGCTGCGAGGTCCTTGAATGGATGTTGTACCGCTATGCGCTCTCAGAACAGGCTCACGATCTGGTTAGGAAAGAGCTCACCCTGTGCCGGTCCACCGGCTCTGCTCCGGGAAAGAATTCACCTGAGTCCCTCAAGGTTATTGCAAGTCTGATCGGCGCCTCAGCCCGTGCCAGCGGAAAAACATTCTACTGGGTGGGAAGGGATGAGACTTTCAATTCTTATCCTGCCTACCGTGTAACGGAAATCCCGAAACAGGAGATGGAAGCTCGTCTCATTCCCCTTGGCCGTCAGGACCGCGCATTACGCGCAACCCAAGCCAGAGTAACTGGCTTTAACGTTGTTCCGTTTGAGCGGTTTGTTTTAGCTACGCGTTCAGGACATTCTGCGGAAATGCTGAACAGGATGGCCCTCTATCTTGAGCGGTATCTTAAATTTCTTGAGCGCGAGTACGGGATTACACTTCCAGCGACTTATGTGACGGTCTACATGGTCCCAACGTCTGACGATTTGGTAAAGCTGGCCAAACAGCTCCATGGATTGAAGGTCAGCCGTGCCACTTTCGGCTATTCCTTTCGCGACGACATGTCTGTGATTGTAGCTATCCCGAAGGAATTTCTCGTGGGAACGATCATGCACGAGTTTTTCCACCTGGCCGTTCGGTCCCATTTTGGAGATGTGCCGCAGTGGCTTGACGAAGGCATGGCAGGCCTCTATGAGGTCTCTAAATTCGAAGGCGACGCCGTTATGGGCTTGCCGAACTGGCGGGGGAAGGTCCTGGACGAGTTGATAAAAAGAAATCCAGGCATTAGGCCTACCGTTAGTCAATTGATCGTGAGCGACTGGTTTGCTTTCGAACAATATGAGTATGCGAAAGCCCTGCAGACGGAGACCATGGAGGAGTCACCGCCTGCAGCGCAGATGGCTGCGATGCTCGCAACAGCTCGTTATTTTACGCTTTATTTGCAGAACAGCGGGAAGCTAAAGTCCGTTTACCAGGACTTGCAAAAGCTGACCCCGGGGGACGCTTGAAGGATCCGGCGAAGGAAAGTATCGCCATCATTGAAAGTCACTTGGGCCGACCGATAGACAGAATTGATGATGATTTTATGTCTTGGTTCAAACAAGTTGAAAAGACCCATTAGGGGGGGGAATAAATGTGCTTCATACTTTGCAAGAAAGCATCATTGCATTAAACAAATGAACGGCTTGAATGCTTCCGGGCCATAGGAGAAGAGCTGACAATGGAAACCAGGACGAAAAAAACAGCCATGGACAGTTTGGATGTTGCGGCGGTCAGGGTCCTTCTGGATCATGCATCTGCAAAGATATCCAATGATTTTAAGCGGCCGGCATGTATTGCAATAGGCGATGAGAATGGAGAATTGCTCGGGTTCTTGCGCATGGACGGCGGTCCTGCCAGAAGCATTCAGATTGCGCAATGCAAGGCTTATACTGCTGCCAGGATGCAGTCATCAACCAACGATCTATTCCTGCGCCTGCAGAGAGAAAAGGAAGACATCCGGTTTTTCTGTGACCCCAAATTCACTGCTTTCCCGGGAGGGAATCTGCTCAGAAACAGCGAAAACAAAATTGTCGGTTCGGTGGGAATAAGCGGCCTTGCACCACAGGAAGATCATGAAGTCTCTGAGGCACTGGCATCCCTTGTCAGGACCTGGTGAAATTTCTGAATTCAGGGACAGTTGACACATCAAAAAGCCGCCAACCAGGGAAACCATTCACGAGGCATTGATGAAAGTTCAGGAGGCGATTGGCTGACGTTGCTGAAAATCAAACCGCCAGATATTTTTTCTTGATCTCGGTGTTCAGGTTCAATTCGGCGATGGTTCCCTGGTATTTGATGATGCCGTTGTCCACGATATAGGCGCGGTCGGCATGTTTCAGCGCAAATTTCAGATTCTGCTCACAGAGA
Organism: uncultured delta proteobacterium; assembly: GCA_963845015.1. Lineage (GTDB taxonomy): Bacteria > Desulfobacterota > Desulfobacteria > Desulfobacterales > Desulfatirhabdiaceae > RAAP-1. The sequence goes on along the minus strand of CAWJRD010000040.1, from coordinate 24,464 downwards.
AGGACGGTCATGCCTTCCTGTTTGATCACTTCGATAAAATCCGCAAGCATCTTGACGACAAGGGGAGCCAGGCCTTCGGTGGGTTCATCCAGCAGCAGCAGATCGGGGTCTCCCATCAAGGTGCGGGCGATGGTCAGCATCTGGCGCTGTCCGCCGGACAGATCCCCGCCCGGCTTGTCCTTGAAATCCTTCAGAACCGGAAAGAGGTTGTAGATCCGCTCAAACGTCCATTTTGACTTTCGGCCGCCCAGGCTTTTCCGGCCGACATCCAGATTGGCGTAGACCGTAAGGTCGGGAAATATGAGCCGGTCTTCGGGAACAAAGCCGATTCCCATTCGGGCGATTTTATAAGGGGCAAGGCCCATGATTTCCTGGCCCTGGTACCGGATCGCCCCGGTCCTTGGCGCGTTCAGCCCCATGATGCTTAACAGGGTCGTGGTTTTTCCCGCGCCGTTTCTTCCCAGAAGCACCACCACTTCTCCCTTGTCGATGTTCAGGGAAACATCAAACAGAATATGGCTCAGTCCATAAAACGTGTTGATTTTTTCGACCTCAAGCAGCATGGCTAATCGCCTTCCCCAAGATACACTTCGATGACTTTCGGATTGTGTGATATTTCATCCGGTGTGCCTTCCGCAATCAGAACGCCGTAACACAGCACCCGGACCTTCTGGGAAATGCCAAAGACGATATCCATGTCATGCTCGATAAACAGCATCGTGATATTCAGGCGTTCCCACAGGTTTTTGATAAGGGTTACGGTGTCCCGCCGTTCCTCGGGGCTCATCCCGGCGGTGGGCTCATCCAGGAGCAGGAGTTTTGGCGAAAGCGCCAGGGAAAGGGCGATGTCGAGCCGTTTCTGGTTGCCGTGGGCCAGGGTGCCGCTCTGACAATGGGCGTAATCCGAGAGCCCCACGCTGTCCAGAAGCTCCTGTGCCCGTTCGTGAATCGGCGTCAGTTTGGACAGGGGGGTCATAAAATCCAGGTTTTTTTTGCGATGGGTGATGACCGCGGCCAGGATGTTTTCCCATACGGTCAGGCGCGGGAAAATGCTGGTGATCTGGAAGGCCTTGGCAATCCCCAAGGGGACGATTTGATAGGGCTGAAGGCCGACGATATTCCGGCCATCGAAAGAGATGCTCCCCTTGTTGGGGGCATAGAGCCCTGTAATGACATTGAACAGGGTGGTCTTTCCCGCGCCGTTCGGGCCGATGATGGAAGAAATCTCGCCTTCCGGAATACTGAAGGTAACGCCGTTTAAAACAGCGCTGCGGCCAAAGCTTTTGTGAAGATTATCGACATCCAGAATTGTCCGGTTCACTGTGGAGGCCTCCTCTGAGCGCGGATTTTCTCGTATACCCCCACGATGCCTTCCGGCGCAAACAGCACCACCCCCAAAAGAATCACCCCGAGGATGATGGCCCAGATTTCAACCAGGCCCTGGTGGATCTGCTGGATGATGATTTTCAGGAAAATCAAAACCGTGGAGCCGATCGCCGGTCCGATCAGGGAATACATCCCGCCGACAAGGCTGGCGAAAATGGGCTCGGCGGATTTGCTCCAGTGGAGATACTCGGTTTGCGCAAAACGGTTCAATTCGGCAAAAAGCCCCCCCGCCAGACCCGCGAAACCGCCGGCGATGATAAAATTGATGAGCTGATAGCGTTTGACATTGATCCCCAGGAATTTGGCCCGCTCCGGGTTTTCACGGGTCATGCGGATGGTCAGGCCAAAAGGCGACTTGGTCAGAAGCCGCATCAGCCAGAAGCTGCCCGCAACAAGGGCCAGACAAACCAGGTAATAGGAAAGCGGCGTCAGCATCTCCGGCCGGGGAATGCCGTGAATGCCGTCATCGCCGCCGGTAAAGGCGTAAAGCTGAAGCGTAATCATGAAAAGAAGCTGGCCGAAAGCAAGCGTGAGTATGGAAAAATACAGCCCCACCCGGCGCACGCAGAACCAGCCGATGATCCCGGCAACCAGGGCCGATGCCAGGGGAGCGGCCACCATGGCCGGCAAAAAACCCACCCCGGCTTTTTTCATCAGAAGGGCGACGGTATAGGCGCCGACGCCGAAAAATGCGGCATGCCCGAAACTGACCATGCCGCCAAACCCCAGAATGAGATTCAGGCTCAGGGAAAAAAGCGACATGATGACCATTTCCGTGGCCACCCAGAGCCAGTACTCGCCGGTTCGCCCCATCTGGTTGAGAACAAAGGGCAAGAGCGTCAGAACGGCCATTACCATACCTGCGATCAGCCAGGAATTGCGCGTGGGACTGATTGGATTGTAAGGCAGAAGACATTTTACCTCTCATCGTTCGGGCTTGCCGAACAGTCCCCAGGGCCGGATGATCAGAACAAGCGCCATGATGACATAGGGGAAGACCAGGGCCATCCGGCTGAAATAGATTTGAATGAAAGCCACGCCGACCCCGATGATGAGGGACCCCAGCATCGCGCCGCCCACGCTGCCGAGCCCGCCGATCACCACCACGGCAAAGCATTCGATGATCCGCTCCATGCCGATGCTGAGATCGATATTGGCCAGGGCCGACATGAACACGCCCCCGAGCCCTGCCAGAAAACACCCCAGCATGAAAGTCCAGGTCATGACCCGGGGGACATTGACCCCCAGGGCGCCCAGCATTTCCGGGTAGGTGACCGCGGCCCGGATATAGTTGCCGGCCCGGCTGCGGTAAAGCAGAACCCAGAGCCCCGCGGCAAGCAGCGGCCCCACGATAAGCAGGAACAGGTTATAGGACGGAAAATACAGGCCGAATAAATCCAGGGAGCCGGCCAGGACTTCGGGGCGGGGAACGTTTCGGATCTGCCCGCCCCAGATGAGCCGCGTCAAACCATCCAGAATCAGCACCAGGGAATAGGTCAGGAGAAGCTGCAGCAGGTGCTCCTTGCGGTAAATGCGCCTGAAAAGGCTGACTTCCAGCCCCAACCCGAGGATGGCGACGCCCGGGGGAACCAGCAGCATCAGCATCAAAAAGGCGAACAGCGTTTTCCCCGCAAAGAGGCTGCTCAGCGAAAACGCCATAAAGGCCCCGATCATGTACAGCGAGCCGTGCGCAAAATTGATGACCCGCAGCACGCCGAATACCAGTGAAAGCCCGGATGCGATGATGAACAGCACCATGCCCTGGCTGAGGCCGTTGATCAGGATAAACAACATAAATTGCAGATTCATGGATATCGCCGCCTGTCCCTCGGATCCGATAAATGGAGCGCGGATTTTATGAGATTTGCCGTGAAATTTCCCCGGGAGGCGGGATGCCCCGCTTCCGGGGAAATTTCACTCATGAGTGCTTGGGTTCATGACCATTTATTGCGGATTCTTGGCCCTCAGCGCCTTGATCTCATCGACCGACATCCAGACTTTTTCAGCCGGAACTTCAACCACGTCCTTCAAGACCAGAAAATCCTTGAATTTTGGATCTTTTGCGGTCACACCCACATAAATCCCCACATTGGCCATGTGGTCTTCCGCACGAATGTAGCGCTCGCCGCGAAGCGATGTCCATTTAAGTCCGTCAAGGGCCTTGGATACTTTCTCGCTATCGGTGCTGCCGGCGGTCTCCACCGCTTTTTTAAGCGCGAGAAGCCCGTCATAAGCCATGATGGCCCAATCGGCCGGCCAGTCATTGAATTTTTTGCTGAATTTGTCCACAAAGGCCTTCATTTGGGGCGTGTCCACGGCATAGAACGGACAGCGCGTATAGCCCATGAGGTTTTCCGGCATTTCCTGTCCCATGGATCTCAGCATGTCCAGATCGTACAGCGAGCTGAGCGTTGTCTTTTTGAACAGGCCATAGGGCGCGGCCTGCTTGATGAACGTGCTCAGGGCGCCTCCCCAGAGACTGGAATAAATGACCTCCGGGTTCTGGGCCATGAGGGTGGGGATATAAGACCCGTAATTGCTTTCCCCGGTTTTGGGCCATACCTCGACCGTGATTTTGGCGTCTGGATTGGACTTCAGCAGCGATTCCTTGAAGGCGTCGTGCTGATCATGGCCATACGCATAATCCAGGCCGATATAGCCATAGTTTTTATAGGGTTTCTGGGCCAGAAAATAAGCGATTCCCCGGCCCTCGATACCCGTATTGGGCACCACCTGGAACATATAGGGATGAAAATCCGTGGTGGTCAGCTTCTCGGTATTGGAAGTATGGAAAAAAATGATTTTTTTGAATTCCTTGGCCACTTTGGTGGCTGCCAGAGCCACGGCGCTGGAAGTGGGGCCGATCAGATATTCGCATTTTTCATTGAGGATCAGCTCCCGGGCAAGATTGGCGCCGACATCCGCCTTGAGATCCGCATCGCGGATGACCAGCTCCAGTTTCTTTCCCTGAAAACCGCCCGCGGCGTTGGTTTCCTCGATGAACATTTCAATGCCGTCTTTCTGGGATTTGTAGAAACTGGCGGCAATGCCGCCCATGTCCGCAATCCATCCGATTTTAATCACTTCAGCCGCCTGAACCTGCTGTGCCGGAATAATGCCCATCAAGGCAATGATCACGGCAGCAATCCCGAACAAACGCATACCCATTTTTTTCATCGATTTCCTCCTTGCGATCCAGTTGCAGTTTGTGTTGATTAATCTTCTTTCTTGTCTTCGCCATATGTCAGCACCATGCCGCCGTCAAAAAGCATGTCTCCGCCCACCAGGTATTTCCCGTAAGCGGAAAAGCCGAACATAAAGAGATTGGCCACGTCGATCGGCGACATCATTTCTTTTACCCGTGAAAACCCCATCATCACATCCCGGACGACCGCCTCCTGGCTGATGCCGCGCTGCTGGGCCTGTGCGGGTATCTGTTTGAGCGCCAGGGCGGTTTTGACAAAACCCGTACTGACGGTAAAGGCGCGAATCTTTCCCTTGCCCTCCGCGGCGATGGACTGGGTCAGCCCCCGAAGCCCGAATTTGACGATGTTGTAGGCAGGCTTGTTCATGGTGCAGATATGGGCATGGACGGATGCCATGTTGGCGATGACGCCGCAGCCGTCGGCGCTTGCCTTCATGTGAGGGATGGTCAGCTTCGACATTAAAAGCGGGGCTCTCAGCATGAGGCGATGCATGAAGTCATAGCGGTCCATGGGAAAGTTTTCAACGGGATCGATATGCTGAATGCCGGCGATGTTGGCCACATATTTGATCTGGCCCAGTTTGGTTGCTTCGCCCACCGCCCGGATGAATGTCTTCATCCCGGGTGAGATCGGCCCGGATAAAAACCATCTGGCCGCCCATGTTTCTGGCAAGCGTTTCGGTTTCATGCCCGCCTTTTTCATCAACATCCAGTCCGATTGTAAACAACTGGTTGGCCGCGGCTGCAATCGCCGTGGCGCGGCCGATTCCACTGGCAACGCCGGTGACAATGCAGACATTGCCGCAATTGAAATTGGGGTCCGAAAGAACCAGAATCTGTTCCCGTGAGATAACGGGTTCCGATATGTCGATGGCCATGGCTCAATATCCTTCAGTTGATGGTTGGTATTCATATTCTTTGATAATCAGCAATCTTTGTGCCAGTATTAATGCGCTGTCATCGATTGATGGCAAAAGTTTCATCTATATGAAAAAGATGTGTCGTGGATTGATGGCAACTATCCGCAATGATGGATGTAATTAGCTCATATTTACATTGGAGAATGTTTTGAAGGCTGCTGCCGGTCAACGTCAATATGCCCGAATCCCTCTTGAACGCACCGTTGCTTGCAATGGCAATGCAAATTGTGTATTTAAATGGATACGTATCTATCAATCAACATGTATCAATATGTCTACATAGCGAGTGAATATGAATCCATCGGGAGATCCAGATAACAGCGGTTTGGCTGTTGCTGCGGATGCGGCGACAAGCGAGGTGAATATCCTGAAGCAGAAGCTGGAGATGTTTGAGCTTATCCTGGACAGCATACATAACGGGGTGATTGTCACTGATCCCGATGGGATAATCACGCATTTCAATAAACCCTACGGATTGTTTCTGGGAATGGATCCCGAGGCGCAGATCGGCAAACATTGTACGGAGGTGTTGGAAAACACGCGGATGCACGTCGTGGCAAAAACCGGCATTTCAGAAATCAATCAGGCACACCACATCCAGGGGCAGGACATGGTGGTGCAGCGGATTCCCATCAAAAAAGACGGCCGGGTCATTGCCGTCTTTGGTCAGGTGATGTTCAAACATGTCCGCGATGTCCGCAAACTGGCGAAGCGGCTGTCCGTGCTGGAATCCCAGGTGGCGCTCTACGAACAGGAACTGGCCAAACTGCGCGCAACCCGATACACATTTGAAAGCATTGTCGGTATTACCCCCCATATCCATGCCTTAAAGGAAGAGGCGCTCCGCGCGGCAGCCACCCATTTGCCGGTTTTGATCACCGGAGAGTCGGGTACGGGCAAGGAACTTTTCGCCCAGGCCATCCATAATGCCGGCAACCGGCGCTTAAAGCCCTTTGTCCGGATCAATTGCGCGACCATTCCCAGAGATCTGCTCGAGTCGGAGCTGTTCGGATATGAAAAAGGCGCCTTTACCGGGGCTTCTTCAACGGGAAAGCTCGGAAAATTCGAGCTGGCGCATCAGGGAACGATTTTATTGGACGAAATCGGCGACCTGCCTCTGGAGATGCAGCCCAAACTCTTAAGGGTGCTTGAAGAAAAAGAATTTGAACGCATCGGCGGAACCCTTCCCATCAAAAGCGATTTTCGGCTCATAGCCGCCACCAACCAGGATCTGGGCGCCATGATCAGCGATGGCCGGTTCCGCAAAGACCTGTTTTATCGCCTCAGCGTGATTCCGCTGCATATTCCGCCGCTTCGCGAGCGCCGCGAGGACATCCTCCCGATTGCCGAAAGCATTCTGAGGCAATTGGCCCTGGATGCCACCCTGCCGGAAATCGCCATGGACCCGCAGGCCGGACGGATTCTTCAGCAGTATGACTGGCCGGGAAATGTCCGCGAACTCTCCAATGTCCTGGAAAGAACCGTGGCTTCCCTGGAAGGCGCCGTCATCTTCCCGCATCATCTGCCTTTTTTCCTGCAGAAACAGATCGATGCGCTTTCGGACAGCCCCACATCGCCCATCAAGCAGGTCCAGACAAAAGCCGAAATCGATGCGATCTGTTTTGCCCTGAAGCAGGCCCGGGGAAACAAGACCCAGGCCGCCAGGCTTCTGGGCATCCACCGCACGCTGCTCTATAAAAAAATGCAGAAATACGGCCTGGATTCAAAGGCAGCGGTTTCAAATTGACAGAAAATGGTCCAGGCTTTTTCGTTCAGTTTCTGGAAAACGATATTTCCGACAAAAATCCAGATAAAAGCGCAGCCATTTTTTATAGGGCGGATGCAATCCAGACGGAACCGACCTGTTTCTCAAAATCGTTTCAAATTCCGTTTGTAACCGTAAGGGAATGCTGTCCATGAATAATATCCAGAAACTGTTATATTCACTTTTTTTGTATGATATACGGAAAAATAAATAACTGCCAGAAATGTCTTGTCAAGAATTATTTCATAATATATTGAAAGATTGAAACGAAATAGAGGGGTTATCTGCGGGCAGAATAGAAATCAGATGTCGCAGGCACATCCTGAGATCGTTCGCATATTGGAAAGATATACAGAAACTACTCAATCACTTGTTAAACGTCTGAACGAGAATAAAGAAGTTAGGGAATATGCGAACATGCATTTTTTGCAACAACAAAGCCTCCACCGGTGAAGATGCTTGGCCGAAATGGTTAATGAAGCGATTTCCAGCCTCAAACACTTCTTATATGGATGCTGAGCGAGGCGGGAAAAAACTTGGAAGCTGGTCAATGCCAAAACCGAAATTGGTGGTGAATTGGCTGTGTGCAAAGTGCAACAATGGCTGGATGAGTCGAATTGAAAGCAAAACTAAGCCTGTCCTGGTATCTATCCTTGATGATAAGCTGAGTGTTATAGATTTTTCAAGCCAATCGACGCTCGCATGCTGGGCGGCAAAAACATCTATGGTTCTTGAGTGTCTTAATCCGAACAGGACTTGGTTTTATTCCAATGATGAACGTCAACTGATGCGTGCTACACTGACCCTTCCGCCACGAACTTCTGTGTGGATTGCCAAATGTGTTGATCAAAAAAACATATATAGTGCAGCAAAAGATCTCCGCACTTCATTAGATGATAATGGGGTCCATGCGTATGCTACGACAATGGCTTTCGGTTCTCTCGCATTTCAGATTGTGAGCATTAAAACGCCTGAAACAATTCCGGAAAATGTCTCTATTACATATAATGTCACTGAGGGGCCTTGGGATAAAACTTTACTTCAGGTATGGCCAATCATTCAAGAATCATTGGTGTGGCCTGCAGGTTATGGCCTTAATAACGAACTTGGGCTGGCAGCGCTCACTGAGCGGTTAAATCTCCGAAGTCAGTGAGTTGGAAAGCCATTTGGATGTTTAACAATCTGCTGGTTAGGACGCGCAAACTGCCGCACACCCCTTGGCTAAGACAATGAGGGAGAAAAATCGATGAAGCGAGAAATATCTGCAGAGTTTAAGAAGGCAAGGCGCGAGATGATAGAAAGAAAGACAAAGTGCCATGAATGCGAGGATTATGCGACAGACTTACACCATATTGTAGCTGTTGAGGACGGCGGGAAAGAAGACATAGAAAATCTGATGCCTTTATGCAAGAAATGCCACAAAGAATATACCAGTGAGCAAATTACTGAAAGAAATAAATTGTGGGTTGAATTGAATATCGGTGACGATGGTGAGGTGACGGCAAGCTGCAGTGGTGATAAGAATGTCGAGCATTTGGGTAATATAGGGTCTGGAGAATTTAAATCAGTGCCATCGGCTGTCCCCGAAGGGAAAACGACTACGGCAACCCCAGTACACTATGAATATGAGTGGATCGTTACTGTTGAGATTCCAGCGACGACTGAACGAGAAAGTAAAGAAAAGCTCAATAAATTTAAGTCGGAGTTGTTCGAACGTTACGCTGTTACGGATGATGTCTGGTTGACAGGAATCAGGAGATGGAACGGTAAGAAATAAACACCTTGCGAATCTGAAATATCATGGATCTTTTAATGTTTTCAGTCACACTGGCACCACAAAATATAGGAGAAATAACAACGTTTAACAAGAACATACAGCCGATCGCTACGCTCCGGCTGATGTTTCCGTTAGCTGGCTCTGGCAGCGGCCATCACCAATATCAAACGGAAGGAGAAACTTATGAAACACGGCTTCAGCAAATACTTTCTCACGGTAGCTCTGCCTTGCCTCTTATGGGCAACCGGCAGCTACGCTGAGGACTCGCAGCAAATGAAGATGACCACGCCAATCGCGCCGGGCGTCGCGGTGCCGGACAAGATTGAGAGTTCCATTGGCACGCTTAATCTAAGCTACGGCTACCCTTCGGCCGACACCGTTGAGAAGATCTACGACAACCTCGATCGCTCGCGCGCCCTGCAGGCCTACCTCATGGCCATCCCGATCGTGAACCAGGCAGGCATGCGCGACTCGCTCCGCAAGTTCGGGCCGGACAACCAGACCGATGTCATCTGGGAGAACCTCGTCGATCCCCGCACCGTCGAGCTCACCGCCAACGACAACACGATCTACAACTTCATCTGGATCGACACCAAGACAGGCCCGCTCGTCATCGAGGTTCCGCCCGAAGTGTTAGGCGGCATCAATGACTTCTGGTATCGCTGGGTCGGCGATGTGGGCATCACCGGCGAGGACCGCGGCAAAGGCGGCAAGTATCTCGTCCTGCCCCCCGACTACAAGGGTGAAGTGCCACCCGGATACATCGTCCTGCGCCCGAGCACCTATGGCAACTGGTTCTTCTTTCGCGCCTTCGTCGTTGATGGCTCCACCAAGCCCGGCGTCGAATCAGTCAAGAAGAACCTCAAGATCTATCAGCTCTCCGACGCCGCCAATCCCCCGGCAATGAAGTTCGTCAACGCCTCGGGCGTGCCGGCCAACTTCGTCGCGCCGGGTGACTATTCGTTCTGGAACATGCTCAATCAGGTGATTCAGGAAGAGCCGCCGCAGGGCTCCGATCCCACCACACTCGGGCTGTTCGCTTCGATCGGCATCGTCAAAGGCCAGCCCTTCGCCCCCGACGAGCGCATGAAAAAGATCCTTACCGATGCCGCGAATATCGGTGCCGTCACCGCCCGCACCATCGCCTTCAAAATCCGCTCACCGGAAGCCTACTTTTACCCGAATAGCCCGTGGCGTCTGCCATTCTTTGGCGGCTACAAGTTCGAGAGCGCGCCCGGCGTGACGAACATGGACGGCTACATCTTCTATTACTACTTCGCCACCGGCGTCACCCCGGCGATGGAGATGAAGATGGTCGGCAAGGGCTCACAGTATCCGTGGTCCGTGCAGGACTCGAACGGCAACCCCTTCGACGGCGGCAAGAGCTACAAGATGCGCCTCCCGCCCAACGTCCCGGTGAAGGACTTCTGGTCGGTGATTGTCTATGACAACCAGACGCGCTCCATGGTCCAGACCGACCAGAAGGCGCCGAGCGTGAGCAGCCAAGACAAGGGATTGAAGCCCAACCCCGACGGCTCGGTGGACGTGTTCTTCGGCCCAGTGGCGCCGACCGGCTTTGAGAGCAACTGGGTCCAGACGATTCCCGGCAAAGGCTGGTTCATGATCCTGCGCCTCTACGGCCCGCTCGAACCCTGGTTCGACAAGACGTGGAGGCCGGGTGAGATTGAATTGATGAAGTAAGAGCCGCCAGCTAACAACCGGTTGCAGCGGACGGCGCTCAGGCGCCGCCGCTGAACCGGGGCGTTAGGAGTCTCCTAGGAAAACTATGTCAGATCCAGATAAGAAGAAGGACTTTTGGGACAAAATTGCCTCAATAACTCCGCTGATACTCGGAATAGTTGTAACGGGAGTTGGCGCATTCTTTACGCACATTTACAACTTCCGCCAGTTGCAACTGAATCAAATTACTGCGCTCGAAAAGTTAAGGCCGCTTCTTACCTCTGGGGGGAATTCTGAATTCTGTGGGAATTCTGGGGACAGTATATATATTTCTTTTCATGGGGGTCATTTAGAGATATTTTTTCACCATGGCACGAATGGCAAGAGTAGTGGCAGAAGGCATGCCGCATCATATCACGCAACGTGGCAACAGGCGCCAGCAGACCTTTTTTTCAGACGATGATTATAAGGCATATATTGAATTAATGGCGGAGTGGTGCGGGGAATATGAGGTGGATATCTGGGCTTATTGTTTAATGCCGAATCATATTCACCTGGTGGCAGTACCTTCGAAAGCGGAGAACCTGAGGCTGGCGATCGGTGAGGCGCATCGGCGCTATACCCGGCGTATTAATTTCAGTAAGGGGTGGCGAGGGCATTTGTGGCAGGAACGGTTTTCATCTTTTGTAATGGATGAGCGTTATCTGCTTGCCTGCGTACGATATATTGAAAATAATCCTGTTCGTGCAAAGCTGGTGACGTCAGCAGAGCAATGGCCCTGGAGCAGCGCCTCAGCACATACATCTGGTAAAAATGATAAGCTTGTGAATGTGGCGTCTATGCTCTCGATGATAAGCGCGGGCTGGGAACAGTTTTTAACAGGTGCGCTATTGTCCGAGGAAATGGAAGATATCCGCCAGCATGAGCGTACTGGTCGCCCTTTGGGGAGTGCGTCCTTTATTGAGCAATTGGAGAGTAACCTTGGCAGAAAATTAAAGCTTCAAAAACCGGGAAGAAAACCGCAGAAATAGATATACTGTCCCCCGTGCCCCCTGGGTGCCCCCTGGTGCCCCCTGGGGTGCCCCCTGCATACCCTAAATGCCCTGTCCCCGGAATGCCCCGTGACGGGCGTACACAATAAAATGCACTGGATAAACCGGTGATTTTCTCGTTCGGTGACACCATATGATGGAATTGAGTGATTTGGGTTTCGACCAATGGTTTCAATCGCATGCCGGTGACTTGCGTCAAGAGGGGCGGGACATTGCACGTGTATCGGCGGTTGACCGCGGCGCATACCTCATTAGAAATCTAACCAAAGAAGTCCCGGCTGAACTCGCCGGGAAGTTCTATTTCCAGGTAGAAACATCGATTGACCTGCCGTGTGTCGGCGATTGGGTGACAGTACAATATCACAACAACGACGCTGCAGCAATTATTCATGAGGTATTTCCGAGAAAGACCTTTCTACGCCGCAAAACCGCCGGTGAACAGGTGGATTTCCAAATGATCGCGGCCAACATTGACGTCGCTTTCATTGTCCAGTCGTGCCACTTTGACTTCAACTTGCGGAGAATGGATCGGTACTTGGTGATGGCAGCAGACGGGGGTGTTGAACCGATTGTTGTTCTCACCAAGACGGATTTGATCGCCCCTGAAGAACTGGAACAGAAGCTTGACGCCTTTGCGTCTATCACCATTACAGCCAGAGTCCTTGCCCTCAGCAATATCACGGGCGTCGGATTTGACGAATTCCAGCAGGTGTTAGTCTCTGGAAGAACATATTGCCTACTTGGTTCATCGGGGGTTGGCAAAACAACACTCCTCAACCGCCTGATCGGGCAAGACGCTTTTGACACAAAGGCCGTTAGCGGAACGGGAGAAGGCATCCATACAACTTCGCGACGCCAGCTTATTGTTCTTAATCAAGGTTCCATGTTGATTGATACGCCTGGAATGCGAGAACTGGGCCTTCTCGGTGTGAGCGAAGGGGTCAACCAAGGTTTTGAAGACATCGTCCAGCTTTCCTTGCATTGTCGCTATTCGAATTGTGGCCACACGCTGGAACCCGGCTGTGCGGTCCGAGCCGCAGTCACTAGCGGTACATTGACTGAAGATCGCTATTCCAGCTATATAAAGCTCAATAAGGAGTCGGAGTACCATGAGTTGTCGTACCTGGACAAACGGAAGAAGGATAAAGCATTCGGTCACTTCATCAAATCTGCAAAAAAACAAATGAAGGTCTGAAATGGGCACCGAACTATTTAATGGAGCCGGCTCCATACAGTTGCGGCTCATCACGGAGTTGTGGTTTACGGGATCCGGGACGGGATCCGCGGGATCCGGGGACGGACCAAGTTAACTGATTATAAATATGGACAATAGGTCTAATTTATCCCCTCAAAACAGGGCAATATTGCGTTTTTCAGCGCCAAAAACAAGCTCTTAAGGGCGTGAACCCAACCTACATTATGCAGACAAGCCGCATATGGGGTTATGCAATAGGAGGCAACTGTCATAAAATGTTGACAGTTCGAGAGGAGGGCAAACGACAGGTGAAGAGGAAATGTGACAAATGATAGCTTTTAATCCAAAATTCACCATTACCAACCGCATGACCGCAGCCATCACGCAGATTGAACGGGCACGCGGTTTTCTGGAAGCAGCCCGGCTCTCTGATGATTGGGTTCGGGATATGGGTAACAAAGCCCTTATCAAAGAGGCGCATCATACGACCCATATTGAAGGTACTCAGTTGACTCTGGATCAAGCAGAACGCCTGTGGAATGGAGAGGAAGTGCCGGAAGCCGACCCTGAAGACACCCGGGAACTTCTGAATTATCGTTCGGCCTTTGAATTCGTTTCCGAATGCCTGGACAGTGGTGACCCGATCACGGAAGGACTGATCCGGGAGATTCATCGGAAACTGGTTGAAGGAGTTCGAGGCGGGAAAGCTGATCCGGGCAATTACCGACGTATTCAGAACTATGTCGCCAACGCTTCGACCGGTGAAGTGATCTATACACCGCCATCTGCTGTAGAGGTGCCGATCATGATGTCGGAAATGGTAAAATGGCTCAACGCTGACCTCGAGATACATCCTGTTTTTATCAGCGGTATCGCCCAGTTCCAGTTAGTACATATTCATCCGTTCCTTGACGGCAACGGCCGCACATCCCGCCTGCTGTCAACACTTTGTCTCTACAAGGCGGGATACGACTTTAAACGTCTTTTTACAATCAGCGAATATTATGACCGAGACAGGCCGACCTTTTATAAATCGATCCAGAGCGTGCGTGAAAATGGCATGGATATGACCGTATGGCTCGATTATTTTATCACAGGTTTGGAGACCCAGATGATCGAGGTCAAACAACGAGGAGAGCAAATCATACGGAGAGATTTACTGGTACAGAAGCATGGACTGAATGAGCGGCAAGGTAAGGCTATTGAATTCTTGCTGGGCCACGGGAAATTAACCATTCAGAATTTTGAGGGCCTTTGCCCTGATGTAAATCGACGTAGTCTGCAACGTGATCTAAAGGGAATGTTGGACAAGGAACTGATTAAAGAAATCGGAGCCGGACCGACCGATCCGACCCGTCACTATGCGTTATTGGAGCTATGACAAGCTGCGACACGGAGCTGTGACATTACTATGACAACAGCTGTGACACGCTCCGGGAGCACCATACTAAATTCCAACCATAAAATGCACCGGATAAACCGGTGATTTTCTTGTTATCCACTTATAAATATTTACAATTACAATTAATGAATATCCAGCAAAACAAATGAAATATCTGCTTCCGGCATAAGGTAACAATTCGGATTTGTTAAACAAGGAGATAATCACCACATCAAGGAGGAAACATGATTGTATTAAACGTGAACGGTATAAAGAGGCAGGTCGATGAGGACCCGGATACCCCTCTGTTGTGGATTCTGCGAGACAACCTGGGAATTACGAGTGTAAAATACACCTGCGGCATTGCCGAATGCGGCATGTGCACGGTTCTCATTGACGGCGAAGCACAGCGATCCTGTGTTGTTTATGTAAAAGACGTGCTTGAGAAAAACATCACAACCATTGAAGACCTGCCCGAAAATCATCCGGTAAAGGTTGCCTGGGTCGAAAAACAGGTTCCTCAGTGCGGATACTGCCAACCCGGAATCATGCTCCAGACAGTCGATTTTCTTTCACGTAATCCGAATCCGACCAAGGAACAGATCAACGGTGCTATGGATAATGTGATCTGCCGTTGTGGCACGCATCCCCGGATCAAAAAGGCGATTCAAATGGCTGCGGAAATGACCGCAAGGAAGGGAGGGTAACCCATGAAGACACAAATGACACGAAGAGATTTCCTGAAGAAAAGCAGCCTTGTGATCGCGGCGGCGGCCCTGCCAGGCAGGGTGAGCCTGTTCAATGTTTCACCGGTGCTTGCCGGCGTGGATATCCCTTTCAAACCCCACGCTTTTCTGGAGATAGCCGCGGATGACGCGATCACGGTCTGGGTGGGCCAGACAAATCTCGGCCAGGGCACCCACACCGGTATTCCCATGATTATCGCGGATGAACTGGATGCGGCATGGGAAAAGGTGCGGGTAAAAATGGCGCTTGCGGCGGAACCGTTTAAAAGCCCTGTATGGCATATGCAGGTGACCGGCGGCAGCAGCAGTATCCGCCATCGCTGGGATTTACTCCGCAAGGTCGGCGCCGCTGCCCGGCGGATGCTGGTTGAAACCGCGGCGGAGCAGTGGAAGATTCCCGCTGAAAAATGCGCCGCAAAAGAGGGCAAAGTCATTCATCCGGACGGACGCAGCCTCACCTTTGGGCATTTGGTGGAAGCCGCCGGAAAACGGCCGATCCCCGATGATCCGCCCCTGAAGGATCCAAAGGATTACCGCATTATCGGCACCCAAAGGCAGCGGATGGATATTCCGGACAAGGTAATGGGAAAAACCGTTTTCGGTATTGATTTCACCATACCCGGCATGTGCGTTGCCGTTGTCGCCCGCCCGCCCCATTACGGAGCTTCGTTTCAATCCTATGATGAAAAGGCGGCCAAGGCGGTCAAGGGAGTGATCCAGGTAGCGCCCCTTGAAAACAGGATTGCGGTATGCGCGGAAACGACCCATGCAGCCATGAAAGGGCGGGATGCTCTCAACATCAGATGGTCAAAAGGGTCTCATCCGGACCTGAATGATGACGCCCTGGATGCGTTATTTAAAGAACATCTTGAGAAACCGGCATCAGTGGCCAAAACCGGTGGTGATGTGAAAAAAGCATTGGCGGAAGCCGCTCAGACAATAGAACAATCCTACAAGTTACCCTATATCTCCCACGCCCAGGCCGAGCCGATCAACTGCACTGCCCATGTGGAAAAAGAGCGTTGCAGGGTGTGGATACCGACCCAGGGGCAGACCGCTACCCAGCTCACGGCATCCAGATTAACCGGCCTGCCCATTGAAAAGGTCGAGGTGATGACCCTGCCGGCCGGCGGCGGTTTCGGCCTGCGCGGGGAACAGGATCCGGTTGAGGACTCGGTTTTGCTTTCCAAAACACTGAACCGTCCGGTCAAAGTGATCTGGAGTCGTGAGGATGACTTTGCAAACGACCGTTTCCGTCCGGCAAGTCAGTGCAGAATAAAGGCCGGATTGGATAAGAACGGCAGGGTAATCGCCTGGTCGCATACAGTTGCCGCGCCGTCCGTAATGTCCAGGCTGATGCCTCAATCTGTGAAGGACGGCATTGATCCGGATGCGGTTTCGGGAATCGCGGATATGCCATATTCTCTCCCGAACCTGCTTGTGAGCTATGTGATGATAGATTCGCCCGTAACCGTGGGATGGTGGCGGTCGGTGGGATACTCCGTCAATGCTTTCACCGTCGAATCCTTTATGGATGAACTGGCCCATGCCGCCGGAAAGGATCCGGTTCAATTCCGCCTTGATCACATGGAAAAAGACGGCAGACCTTATAACATTCTGTCTCTTCTGGCGGAGAAAGCCGCCTGGGGGACTCCTGTCCCCCAAG
The DNA here is from genome assembly GCA_963845015.1 of uncultured delta proteobacterium. Classification (GTDB taxonomy): domain Bacteria; phylum Desulfobacterota; class Desulfobacteria; order Desulfobacterales; family Desulfatirhabdiaceae; genus RAAP-1. The sequence goes on along the minus strand of CAWJRD010000040.1, from coordinate 7,691 downwards.
GCAGGGCAAGAGGGGTGGCCGTAACGTCCTGTTTTGAGTCGTTTGCGGCCCACATGGCGGAGGTTTCGGTCAACGAAAAGGGGAAGGTCACCGTTCACAAGATGGTCTGCGCCCTGGACTGCGGCACCGCCGTTTACCCGGATGCGATCCGGGCCCAGTCCGAGGCCGGCATCGTCATGGGATTGAGTGTTGCGTTTCACGAAAAGGTCCGTTTTGAAAACGGCGGTGTGAAAACGGCCAATTATGATGATTACCCTGTTCTTACCATGTCTGACGTGCCGGAAATAGAAGTGCATATCGCCAGGAACAGGCTTAAGCCCGGGGGCGTCGGCGAGCCTGTTTTCCCATCGGTGGCCCCTGCTGTGGCCAATGCTTTATTCAAGGCCACGGGGGTGAGGCTGAGAGAGCTACCCTTTAAAAGAGAACTGTTGATCAAGGGGTAAGGGAAAGACCGCAAGGTTTATACCCGCTACAATATCCGGTTGAAATGGTATGATTCGCGATGTGAAATCGCGCCGGGCCGGTTCAGTGGCTGATAACCACCGCATCCACCGGACGCAGCCGGTGATGCGGAATGTTGGCTGAGACGGAGCAAGAACACTGAGAGGAACTGACTGACACGTATGGGAACCATCGCTTATATCATCCTTTCTGCAATAGGCATTATTGTTCTCATCTTTGCAGTGTGGCATGCAGGTTCGCGTCGATTCGAACTTCCCTGCCCGGTCTGGTTGCGGTGGATGGTCGAAATTGATAATCCCTTCACCAAGACCTGCTGGGCGCAAACGATCATTGAACACTTGGGGCTTGAGCCGGGGATGTCCGTATTGGATGCCGGTTGTGGGCCGGGGCGCCTCACCATTCCGAAAACCGTTCCGTTCATTTACCCCATTTCTTCTGATCTCGTTCGGCTTGGGGTATCCTTGGGCTATACGTCTTTCTGCCGGAACGTATGGGAGCGGCGTTTGGCCAACTCACCGGCAACCATCCGCTCTTCCTCTTCTGCAAAGAAAGTTCGCTCCGGTCTGGGCCGGGCTGATTCTCGGGGTCATCTGGGGGCTATGGCACATGCCGGCTTTTCTTCTGAGCGGAACCCAGCAGAGCGAGTGGTCATTCACGACATTCTTTGCTGGGTGCTTGGCGATAAGCGTCATCGCAACCGCACTATTCAATTGAATGGGCGGATCAGGTTTTAGAGCGGACCGACGGACGCGGTGTTGATCATGTCATCGAAGTGGGCGGTCCAGACACGCTGCTGCAGTCGATCAGCGCGCATTTCGGCAAAATCGGCATCGAAGTGTGAATCGATATGAACTCCTGACGGCAGGGGGCCGCTTGTCCTCAAAACATCAGACACCTGCGCTGTATTTCCATGGGGCCAGCGGGATGGATCTTGCGAAGGCAAGCAAATCGTAGTTCAAGCCGGCTACATTCGTTTCTGTTCATGATAAGCTCCTGCTGGTAATTTTTTGGTTAATAATCGTGAGCCGTTCTGTTATCAGGAGGTTATTTTTTTAACGATGCGATAATTTTCTCAGTTTTTGTCACTCATGGGAGTATTTTACTTGGAAATGATGCAAGCGGTGAAAAAGAAACTGGTTCTGGCAGGCGGGGGCCATGCCCATATGTTGACACTGGCCAATCTGCACCAATTCGTTGATCAAGGTCACGCGGTCACCGTTATCCAGCCATCGGAGCACCATTACTACTCCGGGATGGGGCCGGGGATGCTGCGCGGCACCTACACGCCCGATGAAATCCGGTTTGCCACCCGGCGTCAGGTGGAGAAAAAGGGCGGCGCATTTGTTTTGGGCAAGGTCGCTAAAATCGATGCCGGCACGCAAACTGTGCATCTGGAATCGGGTGAGACGGTTCCCTATGACGTATTGTCATGCAACCTGGGCAGTTTCGTGCCCCGGGATATGATCAACGGCGAGTTGAATGATATCTACACGGTGAAGCCCATCGAAAGCCTGCTGGAGGCCAGAGAGCGGGTGCTCGATCTTGCGTCCCGGAAAAAGATCACCATCGGTATTATCGGAGGGGGCCCTTCAGCCCTGGAAATCGCCGGGAACCAGCGTCGGTTGACCGCCGGACCGGGGCTGCATGCGTCCCATATCAAGATCATCACCGGCACCTCGATCATGCCGAGGCACCCGAGCGGGGTGCGAAAAAGGGCGCTGCTCGCGCTTGACAAACAAGGCGTTGAAATTGTAAACAACTGTCATGTGCGTGAAATCCGCACCGGATGCGTGACAGAGGAATCCGGCAAATGCCACGAGCTGGATATCATTTTCGTGGCCGTCGGCGTGAAGCCCAGCCGTGTGTTCCAGGCTTCCGGTATTCCCACCGGTCCGGACGGCGGCCTGTTGGTCAACCGGTACCTGCAGAGCACCGCCCACGGCCATATCTTCGGGGGTGGTGATTGCATCTATTTCCAGGAATCCCCCCTGGACAAGGTCGGTGTGTATGCCGTTCGCGAAAATCCGGTTCTCTTTCACAACCTGATGGCGGCCCTGAACGGCGGTGAGCTGCTGCCGTTTACGGCGCAAGCAAAGTACCTGCTGATTTTCAACCTGGGCGACGGCACCGGCATTTTCTACAAGAAGCCGATTCTGTTCGGCGGCCGGGCCGCCTTTTGGCTCAAGGACTTTATCGATCGAAAATTTATGCGAACATTCCAGGAATAAGAAAACGAAAAGAATGAACTTTCCTCTTGTTTGAACTAAAACGCCTTCCTTTGCGGAAAGGGGGGGCGCATATGCCTTTATACTTTGCGGAAACAGGAGAAACGGATTGACTGATATTGAGCGTGGTCCAACCATCCGAGTCCTGATAGTCGGATCCGGAAAACTTGCATCCGAACTGCTCGAAAGCCTCAAAACTGCAAACACCTGCGCTGTACTTCCCTGGGGCCAGCGGGATGAATCTTGCGAAGGCAAGCAAATCGTAGTTCATGCCGGCTCGGGGCGGGAACTCGACAGTATCATTGAGTTCTGTTCCCGAAACAGCTCGGTTCTGATTGAATTGTCTACGAACGGCGGTCTTGATACATCCAAGATATGTTTTCCGACGATACTTTGCCCCAACATCAATATCTTGATGCTGAAGTTGATGGCCATGTTCCAGGATCATGGAAATCAATTCATAGAATATGACAAGTCAATTCTGGAATCGCATCAGTCCACAAAGACGTCAAAGCCAGGCACTGCGACTTTGCCGAATTCGCTGGGCGTGGGAGCCGACCGGATCATTTCTGTCCGTGATCCGGCGGCGCAGGAACATGAGAATCGGAATTCCTTCAGCAGTTCTTTCCCGGCATGCCTACCACAAGATCACCATCCGTGACGCAAACGTCAGTATATCGATCGAAACGAAGGTTCTTGGTAAGGCGCCATATGCTTCGGGGCTGGCTCAAATCATCGAAGGAATCCGTGGAAGAAATCTGGAGCCAAGGATATACGATGTATTGGCGCTGATACATAATGGCTGGGTATGAAATGAAGCGGCTTGGTTCTCATTTATGCGCGCACCGGAGATTGCACGAGACCCGAATGCTGGCGCCCCGCCGTTTTTCAGGTCGATTCGCTTCTTAAAATTTATACATTGAATTGGCGTATCTTATGCCCAGGACAGAACCATTTGAAAAACAAAGTGATCGATATGATGCGTGGTTTGAAAAGAACCGCGATGTCTATCATGCTGAAATAGAGGCGATCCGCCAAATGATGCCTTCTCCTGAAGCCAGGGGCCTGGAAGTGGGGGTTGGATCGGGCAAATTCGCCGTGCCCCTGGGTATAAAGATTGGCGTGGAACCGGCGGAAAAAATGGCGGTAAAAGCTGAAAAACAGGGAATCCGGGTTTTCCGGGATGTCGCGGAGGAATTGCCGTTCTCTGACTCCGAGTTTGATTTTGTGCTGATGGTAACGACGATCTGTTTTGTTGAAGATATTCTGAAATCCTTCAGGGAAGCTTTCCGGGTGTTGAAGCCCCGCGGATGCATTATCGTGGGATTTGTGGATAAAGAAAGCGAATTGGGCAAACAGAATCTTGACAGGCGCGATACAAGCTTCTTCTAAAAAGAGTCTATTTTCTTCTCCTCGCGGGAAGTGAGTGACTATCTCACCCATGCCGGTTTCGGAGATTTGACTTTCAGGCAGACACCGATTCCCGGAGAGTCACAAGGCATGATTCGGGATGGCTTTGGTAAAGGGGCACTTGTTGTAATTAGAGGTGTAAAGAAAGAACAGACTTGATCCTTTCCGGCGCATGTCAGGGCAACCGGATGTTGGGGACTCGGATGAAGGCTGAAAGGAGCAAGACCATGGAAAGCGGCGCACAAAGACCGGCAGGCGATGACAACAAGGGCGGGATCAGTTTGCCCAAAGTTCTGTTGATCGTGCTGGTCACCATTCTGGTGACGCTCGGTGGCAGCTACTGGTTTCTGAAGACCTACGTGTTCGCCCCCGAGTTCAAACCGGTTGAACTCAGTGTGAAAGAAGAGCAGGTGCTCGACAGCAAACTGCGAATGCTGGGTTATCAGCCTGAAGACAGCCGAATCAGGACTCGGCCGTCACCCGGCGAGTTCGATGCGCGCGGCGTGCTCAAGCCTGAACGCTATAGCGAAGCGGGTGCAAAACGCGAGGTCAGTTTCAACGCGCGCGAGCTGAACGCACTCCTGGCGCATAACACCAATCTGGCGCGCAAGCTCGCCATCGACCTTTCAAAGGATCTGGTCAGCGTCAAGCTGCTCGTGCCCATGGAGCCAGACTTCCCGGTGCTGGGCGGCAAAACACTGCGCTTCAACGCCGGTGTTGCAATTGCCTACCTGGACGGTAAGCCGTCAGTGGTTTTGAAGGGAGTCAGTATTATGGGGGTGCCTGTGCCCAATGCCTGGATAGGCGGCCTGAAAAATGTCGATCTGGTGGCGGAATCCGGCGGTGCACCGGGTTTCTGGAAATCTTTTTCCGAAGGTGTCGCGGATATCCGCGTCGAGGACGGCCGCATCAAGATCAAGTTGAAGGAATGAGAAAGGGGGGTTCGGAATTCCGGAGACATAATACAATTGGTAATTCACACGAATTCGGGGGACCAAGTTCGGGACACCATGTCTAATTTTAACAAAAAATTACTCCGGATGAACTGGTGATTTTCATGTTGGGAAAACCGGATGATCCGCACGGTCGAGACAGACAAGAAAGGAGAGAAACCATGAACATGTTTAAACGCATACTGCTTGCCGCGGTGCTGGCCGCCGTCATCGCAACGATAACAGTCCCCGCTTTTGCTCAGGAATCTGCAATTACAGCGAAGGACGTTCAGGCAATCGCCGTGGACGCCTATATCTATGGCTACCCGCTGGTGACCATGGAAATGACCCGACGCGTCATGACCAATGTGCGCGAACCGGAAGGCACGCGCGCCCCGATGGGACACTTTGTCCGGATGCGGGCTTATCCAACCGCCACGTTCAAGGACGTGACCGCGCCCAACGCCGACACGCTTTATACGACAACCTGGCTCGATGTGGGCAAGGAACCGTATATCCTGAGCCTGCCGGACGCCAATGGACGCTATTACATGCTCCCCATGCTCGACGGCTGGACCGATGTCTTCCAAGTGCCCGGCAAGCGCACCACCGGCACCAAACCGCAGAAATACGCCATCACCGGCCCCGGCTGGAAGGGCGCGCTTCCTGCCGGCGTGACGGAGTATAAATCGCGCACGGCCATTGTATGGCTGCTGGGACGCATTTATTGCACAGGCACGCCGGAGGATTATTCCGCTGTGCACAAGATGCAGGACGAGGTATCCGTTGTCCCGCTCAGCGCCTACGGCAAACCCTACACACCGCCGTCCGGCGTTGTGGACCCGAGCATTGACATGAAGACACCGGTGCGCGACCAGGTTAATGGACTCAGTACGGAGGCTTATTTCAGTGCCTTGGCTGGGCTGATAAAGGCCAACCCTCCGGCCGTCACCGATGCTCAGATGGTGACCAAAATGACCCGGCTCGGCATAGTGGCCGGTCACAAGTTTGAACTTTCCAAGTTCAGCCCCGACATCGCCCAAGCGTTGCAGAGCGTGCCGAAAGTTGCCTTTGAGCAGATCATGGCACACTTCAAGAAGGCCGGCCGCTTCGAGAATGGCTGGATTTTCACGACGAAGACCGGCATTTACGACACCGATTACATCCAGCGCGCCCTGATCACCGCCATCGGCCTCGGTGCCAATCGCCCGCAGGACGCCGTCTATCCCACCTCGGAAGCCGACGTCGAGGGTCAGCCCTATATAGGCACCAACAAGTATGTAATGCACTTCGACAAAGACCAGTTGCCGCCGGTCAACGGTTTCTGGTCACTGACGATGTACAACGCCAAGTACTTCTTTGTAAACAATCCGCTGAACCGCTACACGCTGAGCAGCCGGAACAAGTTCAACGAAAACGACGACGGTTCGGTGGACCTGTACCTGCAGGCCGAAAACCCAGGTCCGGACAAAGAAGCCAACTGGCTGCCCGCACCAGCCGGCCGCTTCATCCCCATGTTGCGCCTTTACTGGCCAAAGGAAACCCCACCGTCGATCATTGACGGCACGTGGAAGATCCCGGCCGTCAATAAAGTGCAATAGTTCGCTTGTCAGCTACGCAGGCCGCTTCCGAAAGGGAGCTGCCCGCGAATTCAGGGTCCAGGCATACCAGGACAGAATCCAGTTATACCTGGTGGCTGCACGATCTGTGGCTTGCCAATGCTGTTAATAGGTATTGCATCGGTGCAGGAAATATTCTTGAAGCTCTTGTTCCGTAATCTGCCGGGGATTTCCATGAATGAAAAGACGAAACGAACACTTGAAGAAATTTTTATGGCAGGGCTCAAGGCCGTGGATCCCGAAGCGGCTATCCGGCGTTATGTTCAATTGACGGGAGACCATCTCAAAGTCGGTGAATGTATATACCCCCTGGCCTCCTTCGAGCGGATTATCGTGACCGGCTTCGGAAAGGGAACAGCGCCCATGGCCAGGGCCCTCGAGGAGATCCTGAATGACCGCCTCACGGAGGGCTGGATTACCGTCAAGTACGGCCATGGACTTCCATTGAAAAATGTCCGTGTCATGGAGGCAGGGCATCCGATACCGGATCAGGCCGGATTGCAGGCCACACGATTCCTGCTGGATCGTCTGAAGGGGTGCACGGAAAAAGATCTGGTTCGGTGTGCATTTCCGGTGGGGGAAGCGCCCTTTGCACCGCCCCCCGGGCTCCCCTTGAACTGGGTGAAAAACAAGAGACAACGCAGCTTCTCCTCGATTGCGGGGCGACGATTTTCGAGCTCAACGCCATGCGCAAACACCTGTCTCTCTGCAAGGGCGGTCAACTGGCCCGAATCGCATTTCCCGCCACAATTGTTTCCCTGTTCCTTTCGGACGTGGTGGCGACCCCCTCGATGTCATCGCATCGGTCCCACGGTTCCCGATCCAAGTACTTTTTCCGATTGCATCCGCATCGTCGACCGGTATGGACTTCGGGAAAAATTGCCTCCCGCGGTGTTCAGGCTGCTGCGAGACGGGGCCGATGGCTTGATCGCGGATACGCCCAAATCCGGAGATGCTGTTTTCAACAAGGGCCAGAACCTGGTTGTCGGGAACAATTGCGCAGCGCTTCTTGCCGCTGCCCGGAAGGCCGAAGCGCTTGGGTT
>CAWJRD010000039.1:0-141081 GCA_963845015.1 uncultured delta proteobacterium | reverse complement strand
CCCTTGCGTTTTCCGGATCCTCTGGCCAAAGCATTTCCCTGGCCCTGTCTTCGCTTCGCACCGGCCAGACATCGACCTTGGCGAATTCGATACCGAAAGCATCTCTCAATTCCAGTTCGGCATCCCGGCCAAGGCGGTGATGGATGCGGGTGTACTCGTAGTTGCTGACATGCTCGAAGCGTTCGAATTCGGCGGGAATCAGCAGCAGTATTTTCACCGGAATCGGCGGTCTGCCGAATCTGGAGTAATCCACGGGCTTTAAAATGTTTTCAGGGGAATCATCGCTTCTGCGGGAATTGCGCTCATCGGTCAGGGCGGCGCATCCAAGCGTGAATAAAAACAAAATAACAACAGCGAATTTGATGAATTTCATTTTATCCTCTCCTTTATCCTCGAATCAAATTCTTCACCACTGGATCACGCGGATAAACAGATAAATCCGTGTGTCGTCCCGATTCATCGTATGACAAAAAGTAATAAAACAGCCTTAATTATAACTTATATGAATTTGACATATTCAGCAGCCTTTAATAAATAGCATCCGTGAATGGCTGCATTCAAAAAGCCGGCGGCCTTCCTTATCGGAAGATACTTATAACCCATGACATCAGATTATCAAGACAATTCTGCATTTTCCTCCCAATTCAAAGCAGGGAAAAATACGCGGGATCCGCGGGATGTTGGAATGCTGTTCTATCGGGGGGTCAGATACTGCCTTGCCGCCGTGTTTCTCTGGTCCGGATTCTCCAAGCTTCTGGATCCGGTTTCGTTCGGCGTCCTGATCGATGCGTACGGCCTGGTCGCCAAAAACTGGGTGATGCCAGTGGCGATACTGATGTCATTGCTTGAAGTCATCGCAGGCGCAGCTCTGGTGCCGGATATCCATGGCAGTCTTGCAATCATTGCCGGCATGCTGATTTTGTTCATAATCATTCTGTCCTATGGCATTCACATGGGACTGGATATCGACTGCGGCTGCTTTGGACCTCAGGACCCTGAAGCCGCAGCCTTTCATGGGCTTCGAACGGCGCTTTACAGAGATTTCGCGATGATGGCCGGTGTCCTGTTTCTTTATTTCTGGCGTTTTTACCGGTCCATTCGTCCGGACCGGTTCAGGGATCACTTCAACCGTTTCACCCTACAAAAGGAGAATTTTGAATGAAAAAAATGTTAGGCAATTTGCTGATCGGAATCTTGATTCTGGGACTCGCCACTTTCGCCCACGCCTTTGGAAAAGACAAGTTCGAGGAAGAACTGGAAAAAGAACAGGGCGCTGTCAAACTGGTGCGGGAAGTGCAGCGCGGCGGTTATGACGTGGTGACCACCGAGGAATTGAAGAAAATGCTGGATGAAAACAAGGGTATTCTCGTCATCGACACCATGCCCTTTGAAGACAGTTACAAGAAAGAGCATGTGCCCGGCGCCAAACAATTCCTGTTTCCGATTCCTGACATGCTCACCTGGGATACCAAGGAAACCGGCGGCAAAACCATCGAGGATTTCACGGCCCTGCTTGGGCCGGATACCGGGAAAACCATCGTGATTTATTGCGGGTTTGTCAAATGCACCCGCAGCCATAACGGCGCGGCCTGGGCCAAAAAACTCGGATACAAAAACGTGTTGCGCTACCCCGGCGGCATTTTCGCCTGGAAAGGCGCCAAATATCCGATCGAGGGCGTGGAATAAGTCAATGGAACATTGCGAAAAAACCGCCGAAGGCCTGCCGGAAACCATCCGTCAGCGGGCATTCAACCTGATGTCCAGTGGCCGGATGCTGTGTGCCGAGGCCGTGCTCACGGCCCTGAACCAGGGGCTTTGCGGCGGGTTGTCGCCGGATATCGTCATGAAGGTGGCATCCGGGTTCCCGGAAGGCATCGGCGGGTCGGGATGCACCTGCGGATCCCTGACCGGCGGCGTGATCTCCCTGGGTCTTTTTCTTTCGGAAAACACTTCAGGATCAACCGGCCGGGGCAAAGCCATGGCCGCATCCGGCCGGCTGCATCATGATTTCAAGCGCCGGTTTGGTTCCACCTGTTGCCGGGTGCTGCTGAAAAAAGGGTTGTCCGGATCCGGACCGCGTTTTACGGCCTGCTGCGATCGCGGCGGTTGGGCCGCGGAACAGGCGGCCCGCATGATCCTGGCGGAAAGACCGGAACTGGCTTCCACGGCAAATCACCTTTTTTTACGCAAAAAAGACTCCCGAATCACGGTCAGGCTCAAAAAAATCCTTCCTGCATTTCTTGCACTGCTTTCTCTGAAATAACAAACAGCAGCGGGAATTTGTCATTAGGATCCACGGACTCAATCAAACCCTGCGCATTTACATCGACAGTCCCCCTCCCAGAACCTTGTAAAGCGTCACCAGATTGGTCTGACGGGAGAGCCGGGTGGTGATCAGGTTCTGCTGGGCGCTGTAGAGGGAGCGCTGCGAGTCCAGAACGGTCAGGTAACTGTCGATGCCTTTGTCGTATCGCGCTTCGGACAGAACATAACTCTCCGCGGTGGCATCCGCAAGGGACTGCTGGGCGGCCAGTTGGTCATCGATGGTTCCCTGCTGGGCCAGGGCATCGGCCACTTCCCGGAAAGCCGTCTGGATGGCTTTTTCATACTGGGCCACGGCGATGTCCCGATCAACCTGCGCCACCTTCAGATTGGCCTGGTTGGCGCCGGCATCAAAAATCGGCAGATCGATCCGCGGGGCGAAATTCCACATATCGCTTCCGGGCTTGAACAGTCCGGAGAGCTGGTCGCTGGCGGTGCTGAAGGAAGTGCTAAGCGTGATGCGCGGGAAAAATGCGGCCCGGGCCGCTCCGATATTGGCATTGGCGCCTTTGAGCAGGTTTTCCGCCTGGAGGATATCGGGCCGGCGCTGCAGGACATCGGAGGGCAAGCCGGCGGGGATATCCTTGACCGATGATACCGCATCTCCCATATTCGCGGGGGAAAGCCCTTCCGGAATCGAAGCGCCCACGACCAGCGCCAGTGCATTTTCATCCCGGGCGATCTGGGTGATGTACCGGGCGATATCCACTCGGGCCGAATCCACGGTAGTCTGGGCCTGCTGAAGCGCCAGGGCCGTGGCGACGCCGGCATCAAACCGGCTTTTGATGAGACTGTAGGAAGCTTTTCGGCTGGCCAGGGTCTCCCGGGCGAGCTTGAGCAGTTCCCGGTCCGCGGCCAGGGTCAGGTAATCGCCGGCGACTTCGGCCACCAGGCTGATCTGGACACTCCGTCGGGCCTGTTCGGTGGCCAGATACTGCTCCAGGGCCTGGTCCCTGAGGCTTTGCACGCGGCCGAACAGATCCAGCTCGTATGCACTGAAGCCAAGGCCGACGATGTATTCATGAAAATTCTGTCCTTCGCCGGTTCCCGATATATCCGCCGGAATCCGTTGCTCGGCGCCGATGGCGCTGGCATTGACTGCCGGAAAAAGATCGGCGCGGCGGATCCGGTACTGGGCACGCGACTTTTCGATGTTGAGCGCTGCAATGCGAAGGTCCCGGTTGTTTTCAAGGGCAAGCGAAATCAGCTTGCGCAGATTTTCATTTTCAAAAAACGCCGGCCAGGAAATGTCAGCGGCAGCGATGCCGGCGGAATCTCCGGCCCCGGACTTGTATGCCGGACCACGGGGCCATTCATCCGGGACAGGGGCTTCGGGACGTGAATATTCAGGGGCCATGCTCGCGCAGCCGCCGAGAAAGACCAGTATGGCTGCAAGGGACAAGAGGGCGCGGATCATATTTCTTTCTCCACGTACACGGTGAGATCGGTCTGTTTTTTTTCCCCCGGCAAAGGAAGCTTGGCGGAAAACACCCGCTGAACCACGACAAAAAACACCGGCACGAAAAAAATCGCAAGGACCGTTGCCGTGATCATGCCTCCCATGACGCCGGTGCCGATGGCGTTCTGGGCCGCCGGAACCGGCGCCGTTGCTGACAGCCAGCGGCAGCACGCCCAGGATAAAGGCCAAGGAAGTCATCAGAATGGGCCGCAGGCGCAGCCGGACCGCCTCGAGGGTGGCTCGAGCAGGCTTTTGCCCTGTTCCATCTGCTCCTTGGCGAATTCCACGATCAATATGGCGTTTTTGGCCGAAAGCCCGATGGTCGTTAGCAGACCGACCTGAAAATAGACATCGTTGGGCAGTCCGCGAAGGCCTGCGGCCAGTCAGGGCGCCGATGACCCCCAGCGGCACGACGAGCATGACCGAAAAGGGAATCACCCAGCTTTCATAGAGCGCTGCAAGACAGAGAAACACCACCAGAAGCGAAATGGCGTAAAGCGCCGGGGCCTGGGAGCCGGACATCCGTTCCTGGTAGGAAAGTCCGGTCCATTCGAAACCGATGCCTGCGGGAAGCTTTTCCGCCATTTTCTCCATTTCTTCATGGCGTCCCGGAACTTTTTCCAGGCGCCGGCTGGCCGAGGATCTCCATGGCCGGGATGCCGTTATAGCGCTCCAGACGCGGGGAACCGTACGTCCAGTGCGTTGATGCAAATGCCGAAAACGGCACCATCGTCCCGCTTTTGTTGCGCACATACCATTTGTACAGGTCTTCGGGGAGCATCCGGTACGGCGCATCCGCCTGGATATAGACTTTCTTGACCCGCCCCCTGTTGATGAAATCGTTGATGTAGACGCTTCCCCAGGCGGTGGACACGACGTCGTTGATGTCCGCAATGGAAAGCCCCAGTGCCCCTGCTTTTTCCGGATCGATGTTCAGATTGAACTGCGGGGTGTCGTCCTGGCCGTTGGGGCGGACCGCCATCAGATTGGGATTTTTGGCCGCCATGGCAAGAAGCTGATTGCGGGCCTCCATCAGCTTGACATGTCCGAGTCCGGCGCGGTCCTGAAGCTCGAAGTCAAAACCGGTGGCGTTTCCAAGCTCCCGTACCGCAGGCGGGGCAAAGGCGAATACCATCCGTCCCGGATATGGCAGAATGCCGCCATGGCCTTGTCGACGACAGCCGGCACCTTCAGATCCGGACGCTGCCGCTGGTCCCAGTCCTTGAGCCTGACAAAAGTCAGGCCGTTGTTCTGTCCGGTACCGGCAAAGCTGAAGCCGGCCACGGCGAAAATCGCATCCACCGCCTCTTTTTGATCCACCAGGAAGTGGTGCTCCACCTGCTCGATCACTTTCAAGGTCCGCTCCTGGGTCGCGCCGACCGGCAACTGGATCAGGGTGTAAAGAAACCCCTGGTCCTCATCGGGAAGAAAGGCTGTCGGCATGCGCAGGAAGAGAACTCCCATGGCCGCCACGATGACCAGGTAGACGAGCATGTAGCGCGTTCGCCTGTCGAGCATTCTGTCGACCATGGTTTGGTACCGGTTGCTGCTTTGCAGGAATACCCGGTTGAACCAGCGGAAAAATCCGCGCAAAAATGCCGCCGACGGACTCAGATGCCCTTTTTCCATCGGTTTCAGCAGGGTGGCGCACAGCGCGGGCGTCAGGATCAGGGCAACCAGCACGGATAGAACCATGGATGAAACGATGGTGATGGAGAACTGGCGATAGATGACGCCCGTGGACCCGCCGAAAAAGGCCATGGGCACGAACACCGCGGACAGCACCAGGGCGATCCCCACCAGGGCCCCGGTGATCTGTTCCATGGATTTGCTCGTCGCCTCCTTGGGCGCAAGCCCTTCTTCGCGCATCACCCGCTCGACATTTTCCACCACGACAATGGCGTCGTCAACCAGAAGGCCGATGGCCAGAACCACGCCGAACATGGTCAGGGTATTGATGGAAAAGCCGAAGGCCGCCAGGACCCCGAAGGTCCCCAGAAGCACCACCGGCACGGCGATGGTCGGGATCAGGGTGGCGCGGAAGTCCTGCAGGAACAGAAACATCACCAGAAAAACCAGCCCGATCGCCTCGAGCCAGGGTCTTGAGCACTTCTTCGATGGAGAGCTTGACAAAGGGCGCCGTGTCGTACGGGATCACCACTTTCATGCCATGCGGGAAGAATTTTGACAATTCGTCCATTTTCGCCTTGATGGCGGCCACCGTGTTGAGGGCATTGGCGCCTGCGGCCATCCTGACGGCAATGCCGGTCGCCGGCTTGCCGTTGTAGCGCCCTACCGATCCGTAGCTCTCGCTGCCGATTTCGATGCGCGCCACATCCCGCAGAAAAACGGACGAGCCGTCGCTGTTGGCGCGAAGCAGAATGGCGCCGAACTGCTCGGGGGTTTTAAGCAGCGTCTGGGCCGTGATCGTTGCATTCAGTTGCTGACCTGCGGCAGACGGGGTGCCGCCCAGCTGGCCGGCGGAAACCTGCACGTTCTGGGCCTGGATGGCCGCTTTCACATCGCCGGGGGTCATCTTGAATTGTTCAGCTTGCCCGGATCGAGCCAGATGCGCATGGCATACTGGGCGCCGAACATCAGCACTTCGCCGACCCCTTCGACCCGGCTGATGATGTCCTGGATGTTGGAGGCGACATAATCGGAAAGATCGTCTCTGGTTCATGGAGCCATCTTCCGAAACAAATCCCAGGATCACCAGAAAGTTTCGCGTCGATTTGACGACCTGGATCCCCTGCTGCTGCACCTTTTGCGGCAGGAGCGGCGTGGCGAGCTGCAGCTTGTTCTGCACCTGGACCTGGGCGATGTTGGGGTCCGCTGCGGCGTCAAATGTCAGCGTGATGGTGACCCCGCCGGCCGCATCGCTGGTCGAGGACATATAGCGCATGTCGTCGATGCCGTTCATCTTCTGCTCGATGACCTGGGTGACCGTGTCCTCCACGGTCTTGGCCGATGCACCCGGATACGCGGCGTTGATGGATATCTGCGGCGGTGCAATGGCCGGATACTGGGCGATCGGCAGTTCCTGATCGCAAGGGCCCCCGAGAGCATGATGATAATGGCGATCACCCAGGCAAATATCGGGCGATTGATGAAAAACTGGGCCATGGTGCGACTCCTTTACTATTGTACCGATGCCGGCGGAGCAGCATCCGATGCTCCGGATGCAGCGCCGAACGGAACGGGCTTGACAACCGCGCCCGGACGCGCTTTCTGAAGCCCTTCCACGATCAGGCGGTCTCCCGGGTTCAGCCCCTGGCTGACCAGCCACGTGTCGCCGATGGCGCGGGTGACCGTAAGTGCCCTTGACTCGACCTTGTCATCGGTCCCGACAATCAGCGCCGTCGCATTGCCCGACGGATCCCGGGTAACCCCGCGCTGCGGGACCTGGATCGCCTCCGTCGATCACGCCTTCTTCGAGAACGGCCCGCACGTACATGCCCGGCAGCAGCACCTGGTTCGGGTTCGGAAACACCGTCCGAAGGGTGACCGATCCGGTGCTCTGGTCGATGGTGACATCCGAGAATTTCAAAATCCCCTTCAACGGATAGGCGATTCCGTCTTCCAGAATCAGCCCGACCCGGGCCTGATTTGCACTGTCGCGCCGGATCTGTCCGCTGGCAAGGTCGCGCTTGAGCCTCAGCATCTCGATGCTGGACTGGGTGACATCCACGTAAACCGGGTCAAGCTGCTGAATCGTGGCAAGGGATGCGCTCTGGCTGGCGGTGACCAGCGCCCCGATGGTGACCGAGGACTTACCGATCCGTCCGGAAATCGGCGCGGAAACCTGCGTATACGCCAGGTTGATCCGGGCGGTTTCAACCGCCGCCTTGTTGACCGCGATATCGGCTTCGGCCTGCTTGAGCGCCGCGAAAGCATCGTCATAGTCCTGGGCGCTGACCGCTTTGATCCCGACCAGCTCCTTGTAGCGCTCGGCCTTCAGGCGGGCCGGGATGATATTGGCGCTCGGCCCTGTCCAGGGCGGCCCTGGCGCTGTCAAGGGCCGCCTGGTAGGTTGCCGGATCGATCTGGTAGAGCACCTGCCCTGCCTTGACATCAGAGCCTTCCGTAAACAGGCGCTTCTGGATGATTCCGCCCACCTGAGGCCGCACTTCGGCAATCAGGTACGCAGAGGTACGGCCCGATAATTCCGTGGTGACCGTCACCTTCTCAGGCTTTACCAGGACCACCGCCACTTCGGCGGGTCCGCCCTCGGGCGGATTGCTGGCAGGGGTTTCCTTTCCGCATCCGGACGCGATCAGGGCGCCGAGAAGAAGTCCGGCTAAAGCCATCCTTCTGAATCTGATTTTCATTTTCATATATGCCCTCTTTTTAGTGCAGACTTTTGATTTTTTACGGCAAACAATCCTGAATTGCATCAGGACTTCACTCCCGGCAGCGAAAATGATGCCCCCCTTTGAAAAATGAGGATCAAAAGGGGGATAACCCTCTTTCCGGTAAAAGCTCACAATCATCGAAATGCCGCGGCGTGAACCGGCGAATGATCGTTATAGGCTATAAGATAAGATTATCAAGATAATTCTACAACACTTCCGACGTCCCCCCTGCCCCCCTTTTTTCAAAGGGGGGAAATTGTAATCCTTTTTTCATTTGGGGACTTACTTGAATTATCCCCAAAGTAAATGACATTGAAAACTTATTATTGACAATGTGACGTCGCATTTCATATTATGACGTCAGTTTATATATCATAAAATAATCATTAAGATATCTGATTTGGATACGCATTTTGATATTCTAATTTCGGATTTTAAATCGCACAAGGCCTATCCATGGAAACCAAAACGATTTCCCGCCGCGAACGGCAGAAGATAGCGCAGCGCAGTGAAATGCTCGCCGCTGCGCTGGATCTGTTTTCAGAAAAAGGATACCACAACGTATCCATGCACGAAATCGCCGCAAAAGCCGAGTTCGCCATCGGAACGCTGTATAAATTCTTCAGCAACAAGGAAGATCTGTACAAAGCCCTGATTCTGGAACAGTCCGACCGGTTTCATGAAGCGCTCTCAAAAGCCATCGAATCCCCAGGCGATGAAATCGAAAAACTGCGCCAGTATGTTCAGGCAAAAGGAGAGGTGTTCCGGGATAATGCCGCCACCATTCGTCTCTATTTTGCCGAAACGCGCGGGGCCAGTTTCAATATCATGGCCGGACGTGGACCAGGATATCCGAAACCGCCGGGAAGGCTTTCTGGAGCGCATTGCGGAAATCTTTGAATCCGGAATGCGCGCCGGGCGGTTTCATCCGATCGCAGAGCCCTACATTCTGGCCGTTGCCCTTGACAGCCTGTGCAATGCATTTCTGTTTCTCTGGCTCGAAAATCCCGAAAAGCATTCGTATCCGGAAAATCCGGATACGATTTTAAACATTATTTTCAAAGGGCTGGTTTAATTTCTGAGCGTTTGAGAAAGCGATTGACTCAATGAGCTTTTGACCGTAACCATGTGGAGGAATTCTCGATGTATCTCCGTAATATCGTTTGGCGCCCGTCTGCAGGATGGGTGATTTTGTTTTTATTATTGGCCTGTTATGGACTGACCGGCTGTGACCGAAAACCGGTTCAAGCCCCTGCCCCCATACCGGAAGTGGCCGTTATATCGGTAACGACCCAGAAAATCACCCTGACCACGGAATTGCCCGGCCGCACCTCCGCTTACCGCATTGCGGAAATCCGCCCCCAGGTCAACGGCCTCATTTTAAAACGCCTGTTTACCGAAGGTCAGGACGTCAAGGCCGGCCAGGTGCTCTATCAAATCGATCCGGCTCCCTTTCAGTCGGCTCTGGACAACGCCAGGGCAGCTCTTGGCAAAGCCGAAGCCAATGTGCCCGCCATCCGGTTGCGGGTGGAGCGGTTTCATGACCTGTTGTCCGACAACTCCGTCAGCCAGCAGGATTACGACGATGCATTCGCATCCCTGAAGCAGGCCGAGGCGGATGTGGCGTACTGGAAGGCGACCGTTGCCACGGCCCAGATCAATCTGGGATACACGGCGGTCAAGGCGCCGATCTCCGGGCGCATCGGCATATCCAATGTCACGGACGGCGCCATCGTGACGGCGTATCAGCCCGTGGCTCTGGCCACCATCCAGCAACTGGACCCCATTTACGTGGATGTGCCCCAATCCACCAGCGATCTGCTGGGCTTGAAGCGCCGCCTGAAGGACGGCCGCCTCAAGAAGAACGGGGCGGGTTCGGATAAGGTCAAGCTCATCCAGGAAGACGGCACCCCCTATTCCCTGGAAGGCACCTTGCAATTCAGCGATGTCACCGTGGACCCGACCACCGGGTCCGTTATTCTGCGGGTTGTTTTCCCCAATCCGGAAGACATTCTTCTGCCGGGCATGTTCGTCCAGGCGGTGATCAAGGAAGGCGTCAATGAACAGGCGATTCTCATTCCGCAACAGGGGGTTTCCCGCGATTCCAAGGGCAATCCCTTTGCACTGATCGTGGATGCTGAAAGCAAGGCCGCTATACGCCCGCTCACCCTTGACCGGGCCATCGGCGACAAATGGCTGCTGTCGGCCGGCCTTGCTCCCGGAGATCCGCTGATCGTCGAGGGACTGATGATGCTGCGGCCCGGCACGATGGTGAAGGCTTCCCCCTTTAAAGAGCCGCAAGCCGACCCTAAATCCTCGGCCGGCCCGGACGCCCCGTCTCAAAAGCAAAGTAAAGGAGGCGTCTGATGCTCTCGAAATTCTTTCTTGCCCGCCCGGTTTTTGCCTGGGTGATCGCGATCATCATCATGACGGCCGGTGGGCTGGCCATCTACAAAATGCCCATCTCTCAGTATCCCCCCATCGCCCCGCCGGCCATCGCCATCGATGCCTTTTTCCCCGGGGCCTCGGCGGAGACGGTGGAAAATACCGTAACCCAGATCATCGAGCAGAAAATGACCGGTCTGGACGATATGCTCTATCTGTCCGGCACCAGTTCTTCGTCCGGCGCGGCCCGCGTCGAGATGACCTTCGCCCCGGGGACGGATCCGGATATCGCCTGGTCCAAGGTACAGAACAAGCTGCAGCTCGCCATGGCCAGCCTTCCCGATGTGGTGCAGCGCTCCGGCGTCAAAGTCAGCAAATCCACCCGAAACTACCTGATTATCGTCGGGCTGATTTCGGAAGACGGCAGCATGAGCGGCGACGACCTGCGGGACTACGCCCAGTCGAATCTGGAAAAGATCCTGTCCCGGGTGCGGGGGGTCGGCGAAGTGGAGAATTTCGGCACCCAATATGGCATGCGGGTCTGGGTCAACCCCGACAAGCTGACCAACTACCACCTGACCATGGCGGATGTGATTCTGGCGCTCAAGGCCTACAACGTCGAGGTCTCCGCCGGTCAGTTCGGCGGGGCGCCGGCCGTGGAAGGTCAGCGCCTGAACGCCGCCATCATTGTTCAGCATCTGCTCCAGACCCCGGAGGAATTCGCCGCCATCCCCATCCGTACCAATCCGGACGGTTCGGTGGTCCGGATCAGGGACATCGGCCGGACGGAACTGGGGACCGAGCGCTCCGATATCGTGGCCTCCTACAACGGCAAACCCTCCGCAGCCATGGCCATCCGTCAGGCCGCCGGCGCAAATGCCCTGGATACGGCCAATAACGTCAAACAGAAACTGGAGGAGATGAGCCGCTATTTCCCTCCCGGCATGAAGGTGATTTATCCCTACGATACCACCCCGTTTACCAAGGTGGCCATCGAGGAAGTGGCCAAGACCCTTTTTGAAGCGATCCTTCTGGTATTCGTGATCATGTACCTTTTCATGGGCAATATCCGGGCCACCCTGATTCCCACCATCGCCGTGCCGGTGGTGCTGCTCGGGACCTTTGCCGTCCTGGGTTTTTTCGGTTTTTCCATCAACATGCTGACCATGTTCGCCATGGTGCTGGCCATCGGGCTCCTGGTGGATGACGCCATCGTGGTGGTGGAGAACGTGGAGCGGATCATGTCCGAGGAGGGGCTCTCGCCCCGGGAGGCCACGGCCAAGTCCATGGGCGAGATCACCAGCGCCCTGATCGGCATCGGTCTGGTGCTCTCGGCGGTCTTCGGTCCCATGGCCTTCTTTCAGGGCTCCACCGGGGTTCTCTACCGCCAGTTTTCCGTGACCATCATCGCTTCCATGCTCCTTTCGGTGCTCGTGGCCCTGATTCTGACCCCGGTCCTCTGCGCGACATTCCTGAAGCCCATGCCGGCCGGGCATGAACCGGCGGATAAAACGGTCTTTTTCCTGCGCCCCTTTTTTCGATGGTTTGATCGGACTTTTTCCCGGACCCGAGACATCTATGTGGGGATCGTCGGCCGATCCTTTTCAAGAACGGCGCGATACGTGATCATGTATCTTTTGATTGTGACGGCGGCAGGATTCCTCTTCCACCGGATGCCCACCTCCTATATCCCGGATGAGGACCAGGGCATCCTGCTGGTCCAGGCCATGCTGCCGTCGGGTTCCACCCTGGAGCAGACGGAAAAAGTCATCAACAAGGCAAGAGACTATTTTCTGGAGCATGAGAAAGACGGGGTGGATTCCGTCATGTCGATTGCCGGGGTCAGTTTCGGCGGCCAGGGACAGAATATGGCCCTGGGATTTGTCAAGCTCAAAGACTGGAAGCTGCGCCAGCGGCCGGACCTGAAGGTCAAGGCCATCGCCGGCAGGGCCATGAGGGCATTTTCACAGATAAAAGGCGCCATGGTCTTCGCCTTCCCGCCGCCCCCGGTCATCGAACTGGGGCAGGCCATCGGGTTTGATTTTCAGTTGCTGGACCGTGGCGGCCTGGGCCACGAAAAACTCATGGCGGCCCGCAACCAGCTCCTCGGCATGGCCATGCAGGATCAGCGACTGGTCAGGGTCCGCCCCAACGGCATGGAAGATGTGGCCGAATACCACATCGACGTGGATTGGGAGAAGGCCGGCGCCCTGGGGATTTCCATCGCATCCATTCACAACACCATTTCGGCGGCCTTTGGCAGCGCCTATGTCAACGACTTTATCCAGGCCGGTCGGGTCAAAAAGGTCTTTGCCCAGGCGGATGCCCCCTATCGCATGCTGCCGAAGGATCTGGAAAAACTCTATGTGCGCAACAGCGTGGGCAAGATGGTCCCCTTTTCTTCCTTTGCCTCCTGCAGGTGGGCTCAGGGTTCTCCCAAGCTGGAGCGCTACAACGCCTTTTCGTCCATCAACATCTGGGGCGAACCGACGCCGGGTCACAGTACCGGCGAGGCCATGGCCGCCATGGAAGAGATCGCGGCAAAGCTGCCCCAGGGGATCGGCTTTGACTGGACCGGACTGTCTTATCAGCAGCGGATGGCAACGGCTCAGGGGCCTATTCTGTACGCCTTTTCCATTTTCGTCATCTTCCTTTGCGTGGCCGCCCTGTATGAAAGCTGGACCATCCCCTTTGTCAATCTGTTGATGCTGCCGCTGGGGGTATTGGGCGCGATCCTGGCCACTTCATTGCGGGGACTGCCCAACGATGTCTACTTTCAGATCGGATTCCTCACCACCCTTGGCCTTTCGACAAAAAACGCCATTCTGATCATTCAGTTTATCAAAGAACGGCTGAGACATGGCGACAGCCTTATCGATGCAACCCTTGGCGCCGTAAAAATACGATTCCGACCCGTCATCATGACCTCCCTGGCTTTCTTTTTCGGGGTCCTGCCGCTGGCCATCGCCACCGGCGCCGGCGCCGGCGCCATGAACGCCATCGGTACCGCCGTTTGCGGGGGGATGCTCTCCGCCACATTCATCGATCTCATTTTTATCCCGCTGTTCTTTGTCCTTGTATCCAAGATATTCATGAAGAAACAAAAAAGGCAACCCTCTGAATACGCGCTTGTCTCCGCCCCCTCCCAGGAGGTGAGGTAACATGAGAAAGCAAATCGTACTTTCATTTGCAGCACTGATTTTCATGGGCGGCTGTTCCCTGGCCCCCGAACTACACGCAGCCCTCGGCGCCGATTCCGGCGGAATGGCCGCAAGGCCCGGCCTACAAAGATTCGCAGACCGCAGACGAAGCGCAGACCGCATGGAAACTGAGCTGGCAGTCGTTTTTCACCGACCCCAAACTGCGGCAGATTATCGAGACGGCTCTGAACAATAACCGGGATCTGCGGCTTGCCATTTTGAACGTGGAAAAAGCAGCCGCACTGTATGGCATTCAGAAAGCCGAGCTGTTTCCAACGCTGAATGCGGCGGGCAGCATGAGCAACCAATGGTATCCCGCGGACCTGTCTTCGTCCGGAGAAGCCACCCTCCAGGAAGAATACAAAATCAATCTTGGCGTCGCCGCCTGGGAGATCGATTTTTTCGGCCGCATCCGCAGCCTGAAAGACAGCGCTCTGGAAGCTTATCTGGCATCGGATGAAGCCAGGCGCAGCGCACAGATTCTGCTGATCGCGGCCACTGCCGGCGCATATCTGAATCTGGCGGCGGATCGCGAAAATCTGGATCTGGCCAAGACCACCTTGCAGACCCAGCAGGACGTTTACCGGATCATCAACCGACGGTATCAGGTCGGGCTTGCCACCGAAGTGGATGTGAAACGCGCGCAAACCCAGGTGGATACGGCCCGGGGAGACATCGCCCGGTTCACCCAGCAGATCGCCCTGGATGAAAACGCGCTGAACCTGCTTCTGGGATCGCCTGCACCGGCGGATGTGCTTTCCGCCAATCTGTCGGACATTATGAGGCCGCAGGCCGTTTCTTCCGGAATCTCCTCCGAAATCCTGCTGAACCGGCCCGATATTCTGGCGGCGGAACACCGGCTCAAGGCCGCCAATGCCAATATCGGAGCTGCCCGCGCGGCGCTTTTTCCCCGCATCTCCCTGACCACGGGCGTGGGGACCGCCAGCAGCGACCTGGGCGGACTTTTCGGATTCCGGCTCCGGAATATGGAACTTTGCGCCCGTTATTGTCATGCCCATATTCGATGCCAGGCTCTGGTCGGCCTATGACGCGGCCCGGATCGAAAGTGAAATTGCGCTGACCACAGTATCAAAAGGCAATTCAGACGGCTTTCAGGGAAGTTGCCGATGCACTGGCCGTTAATGGGACCGTGGGCGAGCAGCTTTCGGCTCAGGAGTCTCTGGTGAATGCTGTTGAAATTATTTACAGCCGATCAGAGTTGCGGTACCAAAAGGGCATCGACAGCTATCTGAGCGTCCTCGATGCCCAGCGCACCCTGTATTCCGCCAGACAGGGGCTTATCTCGCTCCGACTGGCAGAGCCGCCAACGATGTCAGGCTTTACGCGGTACTGGGCGGCGGCGGCTGAATAGTTTCCAGCAGGATGCCGTGCTGTTCATTCCAGTGTAACATGGCTGTGATGACAGGGAGCATAGACAGCGGTTTTGCCGATCTAATTGCGGAAGGAGGGAGTATGACAATACAAAAAAAATTGCTGGTATTGGTTGATGGTTCTGAACGAACCTTACAAACGGTTAACTATGTAAAGGATTTTATGCCCGTTGATGAAAATACGCGGATTGTGCTGTTTCATGTCTTCAGCGGCATACCGGAAGAATATCGGGAATTGGCGCAGGAACCCACTTGCGTAACCGTCGCAGATCAATTGAAAAACCGGGAAACGCAGGAGAAAGGAAAAATCCGGGCGTGCCTGGAGCAGGCGAAAAACATTTTGATCTCAGGCGGATTTTCGGAACGGTCCATTGAAATCAAATTTCATCGTTTGGAAAAAGGGGTCGCCCGGGACATCATCGATGAAGCAAGAAATGGTTACACCGCAGTCGTCCTGAGAAGGCGGGGAATGGGCGCGCTGAAAAATATCATACTGGGCAGCGTTGCCGTCAAGCTGTTACAAGCGTTAACATTTATCCCGATTCTAATCGTGGGGCAGGCCCCTGCCGTCAAGAAAATCTTATTGGCCGTGGATGCTTCACCGGCTTCGATGAAAGCGGTTGAATTTGTCGCCTCATTGTTAGGCGGCCATGGGTATGAGGTCTGCATATTTCATGCAATCCCCGGCTTGGGGGCTATCCATTTCGATCTTTCTGAAGTTTGCAGGCCGGAGCTTTCCTGATGTGGACATGCCTGATACCTGCCTTGAAGCTTTTAAATTAAAAGTGGCGCGACTGTTTCAGGATGTAAAAGGCAGGCTGATGACATCCGGGTTTGAATCTGAAAAAATATCTGAAAAAATAATTTCCGGGATACGCAGCCGATCCGATGCCATTGTCAAGGAAGCAGAAGACGGCGGCTTCGGCACGATTGTTGTCGGGCGAAGGGGCCTTTCAAAAGTTGATGCGTTTTTCATGGGCAGGGTCGGTCATGAGGTCGTTTATGGTGGGAAAAAATTTACAGTTTGGGTTGTCTGATGACATGCTCAGTCTGGCCAAGGCCGCTAACGAGGTCGGACGGTATGCGGCATTGGGCGGCGGAGGCGAATAAACACAATTAGATGGCGGCCGGAAACATGAAAAGCGCCATTTCAGAAGCACTCAGACTGAAATATCAGCCCAGAACTTCGCGGACTTTTTCAGCCAGAGTCTGCACGGAAAAGGGTTTCTGCAGAAAGTTGATCCCTTTATCGAGAACGCCGTGGTGGGCGATCACGTTTGCCGTGTATCCGGATATAAAGATCACCTTGAGTTCCGGCTGGATGCCATGCAGTTGTTGCCTCAGTTCCTGCCCGTTCATTTCCGGCATGATCACATCTGTAATCAACAGATGGATCGGGCCGGGATGGTTTTTTGCCAGCGCCAGCGCATCGTTCGGGCTTTGAGCCGCCAAAACCGTGTATCCGAAGGTTTCCAGAATTTCCTTGCCGATTTCCAGAATGGATCCATCGTCTTCCACCAGCAGCACCGTCTCTGTTCCCCGGGAAGGCTTCTCTTCGGCGGCATCCGGCCCGGTTTCCGCCTTGTCCGCGGTTCGGGGCAGATAGATGCGAATTGTCGTTCCCTGTCCCGGCTCGCTGTAAACATAGATAAACCCGTTGTTCTGCTTCACAATGCCATAAACCATGGACAATCCCAGTCCGGTACCTTTTCCCAGCTCCTTGGTGGTGAAAAACGGTTCGAATATCTGATCGAGCATGTCTTTTTTCATGCCCGCACCCGTATCGCTGACCGCCAGCAGCGCATATTCACCGGGGATGAATTCACCATGGGTTTCACAGTACGATTGCATCCAGCCGGATGTTTTTCGTTTCGATGACCACGGACCCGACACCGGAAATGGCATCGCGGGCATTGACGCATAAATTGACCAGAATCTGATCGATCTGGGAAGGATCGATTCGGACCGGCCACAGGTTCAGGGCAGGCTTCCAGGAAAAATCAATATCCTCGCCAATCAGACGGTGCAGCATTTTCAACATGCCGGATATGGTTTCGTTCAGATCCAGAACCATGGGGCTGATGGTCTGTTTCCGGGCAAAGGCCAGAAGCTGGCGCGTGAGATCGGCCGACCGCCGGGCCGCATTCACAATTTCGGAAAGATTGCCATGCAGCGGATGCGTGGGATCGATCTTCTTCAGGGCTATTTCGGCATGGCCGGTGATGGACTGAAGCATGTTGTTGAAATCATGGGCAACCCCGCCGGCCAGCCGCCCCACGGACTCCATCTTCTGGGCCTGGTTCAACTGCGCCTGCAATTTTTCCCGCTCCGCTTCGAGCCGTTTGCTCTCGGTGATGTCGCGGATGCTTTCGATGGCGCCCACAATGTTGCCGGCCTGGTCATGCAGGGGCGAAGCCTTGGCAAAAATCCATGCGCCTTTGTTATCGTAAAGTGCGTTACAGAACACTTCCGCTGTAAAGCAATCCCCTTCACGGGCGATTTTGGGATACCTGGCCGCAATATCTTCCCTGGTCCATAAAGATCAAATCCATCAACTGCGGCCTCGCCTCGCCATAAAAAGGGACCGTATAAGCGTAGTCGCCTTTGCCGATCATCTCGGCGGCAGGAACGCCCGTCATTTCCTCAATGGCCTTGTTCCAGATAATGACGCGTTTTTCCTTATCAATTGCCAGGGTGGCGTCCGGCAGAAAATTGACGATGTCCGCCAGCCGCTCTCCGGTTCTCCCGGAGTTCCAGCTCCACCTTCTTGCGCTCGGACATATCCACAAAGCATTCCAGCAGCTTTTCCTGGCCTTTCAGATGGATTCGTTTCACGGTTTTTAAAATGGGCAGCCGACTGCCGTCCTTTCGCAGCATCTCCCGCTCCGAGTTGTCCACGGTTTGACCCAGGTCGCACACAGGACAGGCCCCCTCGTCTGCCGGGCACAAGAGCGCGTGACACCGGTGGCCCATCAGATGATCCACCGGAGCGCCAAACATCGTGGAAACATGATCATTCACCAGTTCGATGACTCGGGTCACCGGGTCCACGATAATCACTCCCGCGGGAAGATTGTTCAGCAGGACGCGTTGCAGCGCCTCGCTTTCCCGGAGCGCCTCATCCGTCCGCTTTTGCCGGGCTGATTCATTCTTCAACTGGGTTATTCGCTGTTCCGAGGCTTCATAAATTGGTTTTTCTATCATGGACATGATCCTTTAATCGCCGTTATCGCGGGTTAATAGCACCATCTGAAACGCTAAATGGAATAAGGAATCAAGTATTTTATCATACGCATTCTTTCTTTTCCACCAAAGTTTTGCAGGAATGCCTCCATGCCCAAAGTCTCAACACGTTCCCAATCGTCTGGCAGTCAATTTCCCCGGGCGCTGCTGTTCCTCTTCGTCACGTGCAAGAAGACCCCCCAGAAAAGATGTTACTTTCGCCGACTGGATTATGCATCCTTCTCTGAACACGCCGATTATCCGGCAGCTCGGGTACGGCCGAAACGCTCTTTCCTTTCTCCTTGCTCTTGATAAGTGGGCGTGTTATACGGGCTGGAAACCAGAAGGTTTGGCGCCTCCCTGCAGATTGCGATGTTCCCGCCTCAGCAAATCTCCAAGGTTGCTGTTTGCGGAATTAAGGAATAGATGACTTGTTCGGTTGGAAACGGTCGGAAAATAATGGCTTGGTAGCGCAGGCTTGCGAGATAGAATAATCTATGAATGCCCATGCCAATTTGCCCAAAAAAACCGGAATTTCATTGGCGCTATTATTTCTGGCGTTCAATCTCCTGCTCCTATGCTGGTATCTTTTCGCCGGCTATAAATCGGATTTCCATTCAGACAGCGCGGCCAAGGTACTATTGGCCAGAGAGATTGTCGAAACCGGCCAGTATTTTCCGCATGACTGGAATTATGTGAATGGCGATCTTTTTGTCCTGTTCGGGCATACTTTTATTATCCCGCTGCTCGCATTCATGCCGGCCGGCTATCTGTCGCATGCAATCTCCGGGTTGATTTCCGCGGTGCTCATTCTGTCCGGGGTATGGTTTTTGACAGGATTGACCCAGGTGAGTATTTCGCGCCGCGTATTTATTGTCGCAATCGTTGCTTCGGGAATCTCCGGTTGCATGGCGGAGAATCTTTACGGGCAGGTATCTTATGGGGTGTTTGTTTATTTTTCATGCTATATCCTGTTTTTCTCATACAGATTTCTTCATGCGGGCCGAAAGCAAGGAATTTACTACGGCCTTGCGCTTTTTTGTGTGTCTATGCATTGCGTTCTGGTCAAATCCGCAGCGCGCACTCGTGTCGTTCGGAATTCCACTATTAGCAGCGATTGCATGGCATATTCAGGGGCTGGCGCATACTGAATTCTCCGGACAGAATAAAAACCGCCTGGTATGCGATTGCAATTGTTTTAGCGGGTTTTTTGCTTGGCGCCGCCCTCCACGCCGTCACGTTATCCGGATTCAGTTTCGATTTTTCATCCCTTCAGGCATGCTGGCTTTCCTATGATTTCATGCTGGAAAACGCGACCCTCATCCCTGAAAGCTTTCTGGCCTTATTCGGCGGACTGCCGACCGCTGACGGCGCCGTGGTGAGTAAAATCGGCATCTATGAAGCAGCCAGGCTTCGCGGCAGGACTGGCTCTATTGGGTTTGATACCTTACGCAATCCATAAGTCGCTGCGACAAAAAGGCAGCGGCTTCGCTTTTCTTGCATCGTTTGCCTTGACGGCGCTTGTCGGCGTGCTTTTTGTTCAGGTTGCCACCGACCGTGCCAAAGAATAACCCCATTTTCATCTCCCGTTATTTTGTGCCTTCACTGGTGCTGTCGTTGATTCTGTTACTCTCACAAAAACTGGACTGGTCCAGGGCGCCGATCGTCTCTCTTTCCACTGCGGCCGTGGCGGTATGCCTTGTGACGAGTGCTTACCCGGCATTTGTGAAGATGGGAATCAGTTCAAAATATGATAGAAGCATCGCTGCCCAGCATCATGATGCCCTGGATGGACTCAAGAAATTTCCTCCTGGAAAAGGGGTTGCACTATGGTTATGCGAAATTCTGGAATGCAGGGGTTCTCAGTGTTCTGAGCGACGAAAAACTTCTCGTTCGTCAAGTCGTGTTTGATCAAGGTCTGCCGCAGCCGGATCGCTGGTTGTCCTCGAACCGATGGTATCGTTCCGGCGCATGGCAGGGGGAGACATTTCTGCTGCTTTCTCGCCCGAACAGAAGATCTGGAAGAAGACCCGGAAGATCAGGAAATCATTGACTGGGATTGATGGATCGCTATCACTGCAAACCCGTTCGCATGCTCTCGTATGAGGGGTTCCAGATTTTCGTGTTCCCGCACAATCTGGCGAAATATTTACCCGGCTGGGACAGGTCGCTACAAGTCCCTGAAAAAGGGGAAACAGGCATGCGGTGCGACGGGTCGCAATTCTCAGAAATTACCGATTTATAAAAATCGAATGAGAAATCAGACTGTAAAATGAGTCCATCTTCACCGCATCTTTCTGTTGTCATTCCGGTTTATAAAGCCGAACATTGCCTGGATGAACTGTATCGGCGGCTGAAGGCCGCACTGGAAACCATCTCGCCGGATTTTGAAATTGTGCTGGTCGAGGACTGCGGCGGCGACAACTCCTGGCAGGTGATCGAGCGGCTGGCCGCGGCTGACCCGCGCGTGCGCGGCATACAGTTCAGCCGCAACTTCGGCCAGCATTACGGCATCACCGCCGGGCTGGATTACTGCCACGGCGACTGGGTGGTGGTGATGGATTGCGACCTGCAGGACCGTCCCGAGGAAATCCCGCGTCTGTACGCCAAGGCGCAGGAGGGCTATGATGTTGTGCTGGCGCGGCGCGGCGCACGGCACGATCCGCCACTCAAACGCATTACCTCATGGCTGTTCTACAAGATATTCAGTTATCTGGCGGATATCGAATACGACGGAGAGAGCGGCAATTTTCGCATCATGTCGCGCAAGGTGGCGGCGAATTTCCGCCGTATGGGCGAGCAACTGCGCTTCTTTGGCGGACTGGTGCAGTGGATGGGTTTTCCCACTGCCAGCATAGAGGTGGAACACGCCGAGCGTTTCGAGGGCAAGTCCACCTACACCTTTGCCAAGCTGTGGAAGCTGGCTTCCGAAACCATCATCGCCCATTCCGACAAACCGCTGCGGCTGGCTGTGCGTTTCGGCTTCCTGATGGCGTTCTTTTCTTTTTGTTATGGCATGTACATTCTCGGGCGTGCGCTGTTTTACGGCTCGCCGATTCCCGGCTGGAGCAGTCTGATCGTTTCGCTGTATTTCATCGGCGGGATCATCATCGCCATCCTCGGCATCATCGGCATCTATCTCGGCAAGACCTTTGATGAAAGCAAGAAACGGCCGCTGTATATCGTAAGACGGGCAACCTTCGATGAAGCCGGCATCCGCTGATTAAGCCCACGCCGTGGGACACGGCGGCGTTTGGACATGCCCACCTGGGAGCTGCTTGAATATTCCGAGGCTGCCCTGCAGCAGGCGGTACAGACTGCCGGGCCATCACAACATCAAGGTGGACCCATTGGCGGACAAGCGGCTGCTGCACGAGTATGGCTTCTATTACTGTGATACCCTGATCGAGCCGCATTGTAATGCTGCACGGTTGCGCACGGCGCAGCACCCGGATGCGACCATCTCCAAGACTGTCGATGCCGGCCAGGCACTGGCGATCTGCCACGGCGCGTTCGCTCATGGCCGCTTCCATCGCGATTTCAATCTGCCCAGGGCCGCCGCCGACCTGCGTTATGACAACTGGCTGAAGCAATTGCTTGAAGCACAACAGGTTTATGGACTGTACTGGCAGGGCGTGCTGGCGGGGTTCATCGGCTACAGTGGCAATAACCTGGTGCTGCATGCGGTGGCGGAAAAGTATCGCGGCAAGGGCTTGTCGAAATACTGGTGGAGCGCGGTATGCAGCGAACTGCTGGCAAATGGACACGACGAAGTGAAAAGCTCGATTTCCGCAGCCAATCTGGCTGTGATCAATCTGTACGCTTCGCTGGGCTTTTCCTTTAACAACCCGCAGGATATTTATCATCGCTTGGTGCCATGAGGGTCTACCTTGCGGTCCTGAAGCATGCCTGAGTCATCCGTCAATGCACCAATCGGCAAATCCATGCGGCAACTGATTCGTTATGGCTTGGTGGGCGTGGCAAGTAATGCAGCCATTTATTTTGTTTACCTGCTCATTACCTATCTCGGCGTTGAACCAAAAACAGCAATGACTTTGGTGTATATTATCGGCGCATCCATCGGGTTTATTGGCAATCGGAAATGGACATTCGCCCATCGCGGCGACTACATCCGGTGCGGCTCTGCGCTATGTGCTGGCTCATTTGTCTGGATATCTGCTCAATTTTCTGATCCTTTTTACCTTTGTCGACCGCCTTGGTTATGCCCATCAATGGGTTCAGGCCGTGGCGATAATTATTGTCGCCGGGTTTCTCTTTATCATATTTAAATATTTTGTTTTTCGCGAAAGAATATAGCGCACCAGAAAAATATGAATATCTGGATTCAAAACCCACTACTTTAAAGAATTGGCGGAATTGGAGGCGGGAAATTTCTGGTTTCGCGCCAGGAATCGGATTATTCTTTGGGCGCTTGGCAAGTATTCTCCGGAGCTGAATTCTTTTCTTGAGATTGGATGCGGAACAGGGTTTGTCATTTCAGGTATCTCAAAGCAGTTTCCCGAGGCTGAGGCTCTCTGGGGAGTGAGTATTTGGAAGAAGGGTTGGTATATGCCAGGCAGCGGGTGCCTGCCGCCGAATTCACGCAAATGGATGCCCGCTGCATTCCCTATGAATCAGAACTGGATGCCATCGGCGCCTTTGATGTGCTGGAGCACATCGAAGAGGATGAGGCCGTGCTGCAACAAATTTACAAGGCGCTGAAACCCGGCGGCTATTTGTTCATCACGGTGCCACAGCACCGTTGGCTGTGGAGCGCGGTTGATGAATATGCCTGCCATGTCAGGCGATATGGCGCCAATGAGCTGCATGAAAAAGTCTGCAAGGCGGGTTTTGAAATTATTCGAACCACTTCGTTTGTCAGCACGCTGCTGCCTGCGATGTATTTATCCAGATTGCTGCAACGGAACAAAACGGATATGAGCATTGATGATGTGGCTGGGCTTCGTGTCAATCCCATTCTTAACAAAATTTTCGAGTGGTTTCTGCATTTTGAGTTGGCTTTGATCCGTGCGGGTGTTTCTCTGCCCGTGGGCGGCTCCAGATTGCTGGTTGCCCGTAAGCCGGTGATGATACAGAAGGACTCATAAGAGATGAATGCAAACAATATCCCTTTCAACAAACCCTACATGACGGGCCGCGAACTCTGGTATATCGCACAGGCGCATACCAATGGCCACCTTGCCGGCGACGGCATGTTCACCAAAAAATGCCACGCCTGGCTGGAAGCGCGCACCGGCGCGCACAAGGCGCTTGCTCACCCATTCCTGCACGGCGGCGCTGGAGATGGCGGCAATCCTGGCGGACATCCAGCCGGGCGACGAAGTGATCATGCCGTCCTATACCTTTGTCTCAACCGCCAATGCCTTTGTGCTGCGCGGCGGGGTGCCGGTGTTTGTGGATATCCGCCCGGATACGCTCAATATCGACGAGACGAAGATCGAGGCCGCCATCACGCCGCGCACCAAGGCGATCGTGCCGGTGCATTATGCGGGGGTGGCCTGCGAAATGGACACCATCATGGATATCGCGCGGCGGCATAACCTGCTGGTCATTGAAGATGCCGCGCAGGGGATCATGTCCACGTACAAGGGCAAGCCGCTCGGCTCCATCGGCCATCTGGGCGCCTACTCTTTTCACGAGACCAAGAACATCATTTCGGGCGAGGGCGGGGCGCTTCTGATCAACGACGAACGCTTTGCCGAGCGCGCCGAGATCATCCGCGAAAAAGGCACCAACCGCAGCCAGTTTTTCCGCGGTCAGGTCGACAAGTACACCTGGGTGGATATCGGCTCCTCCTATTTGCCGGGAGAGGTGATCGCCGCCTTTCTGTGGGCGCAGATGGAAGAGGCGGATCAGATCACCAGCAAGCGCCTGGCGATCTGGTCGGTATTATCACCAAGCTCTGGCGCCGCTCGAGACGGCCGGAAATTGCGTCGCCCTGTCGTGCCCAAGGACTGCAAGCATAATGCCCATATGTACTACATTGTGCTGCCCGACCTGGAAACCCGCACGCAAGTCATCACACAGATGAAGGGTGCGGGCATCAACCCGGTGTTCCACTATGTCCCGCTCCACGATGCGCCATATGGAAAAACCCATGGACGCGCTCATGGCGATCTTCCGATTACCCGTATGACTTCGGATTGCCTGCTGCGCCTGCCGTTGTGGCTGGGCGTCGAGGCGTATCAACAGAACGTGGTGGACGAATTGTCCGGATGCCTGATTTAAGGACGCGTTGATTCATATTCAAAAATGGATCCGGCCTGCTGCCTCACGACTTTATGATACCTTCTGCCGAAATGCTTTGCCGAGCTTGCAGGTGATGGGACCGGGAGCCCCCGATCCGATGGTTTTACCGTTTACGGCAATGACAGGCATGACTTCCAGCGTTGTGCCGACGATCATCAGCTCCGCAGCATTCATAATCTCCGATTCATAAAGCGGGATTTCCGCAAAGGGAATGGATAGCTCCCCGCAAAGCCCCAGTACGAACTCGCGGGTAATGCCTGCCAGCATATAATTGGTTTTGGGAGGCGTAATCACTGTGCCGTCGAAAACCGCCATCACGTTGCTGTGCGTTCCTTCCATCACCACGCCGTCTCGAACAAACAGACCCTCCGCCGCATGGCTCCCGCGGGCGCGCTGATGGGCCAGGGTGTTTGCCAGCAGTCCGATAGTCTTGATATCACATCTTGCCCAGCGCTGGTCCGGCACCAGAATCACCCGAACGCCGGTTTCAGCTTCCTGGAGACGGGGTTGAAAGGATTTTGCCGTGGCATACACCGTCAGCGGAGTTTCAATGGGCGGAAAGGCGTGGCTTCTTGGGGCTACCCCCCGGGTCACCTGCATGTAGATGACGGCGTCTCCCTGTGTCAACCGGTTATCCAGAAGCAGTTTGTCACACACCGCCTCCAGATGGCTGAAATCGGTCTGGTTGAATTGCAGCGCGCTTGCGCCACGGTTTAACCGCTCCAGGTGGGCTTTTGCCTGAAACAGCCCTCCGCTGTAGCTTCGAATGACATCATAAATCCCGTCGGCAAAAAGAAATCCCCGATCCTCCGGGGATATAAAAATTTTTTCTTTCGGCAAATACTGGCCATTCAGGTATCCGATCATCGCAACTCCTTATTTGTGCTGTTTTTGAACAAGTTTTGGCATGGATAAACAGCCATTTTGATGTTATACGTATAATGCTTTCTGTTAGCATTGATTTTACACCAGAAGCCATGGGTTTTCAATAAATCTGAAAATCACATGTAGCTGCGGATATCAACACCCCTTTAACAATGCAGCATCGTGATTGAAGGAACCGACCCGGCATTAAAGAATCCGCGGACGATACATCACATCGGGAAAGGCAGCTTCATGGTTGCCGGTGAAAGGATCAAACTGAAGTCAAAGATGAAATAATGCCAAATGGTGAGATGACACCTATCGGTTTCCGATCGTTGCAAAAGACGCTATGGAACACGAACCGTGAAACCTTGGAAACGAGGAATATGAAGACTGTTAAAAACGCCGGATTTGCCAGATCTGCGGCAACAATCAGCTCTCTACTTTGCACCCTGGAGTTCTCGTGCGGCCGGTAATCGCAAAACTGATTATCGGAGAGGTCGGAAATTGGTCCGAGGATGGATGGATATGTTCGGACGATCTTCAGAAATTTCGCCATGAGTATGTGCGGTCGCTGCTTGAGGCGGAAAAGGGAGAGCTGACCGTTCTTGACGAAGAGGTTCTTGAAAGTCTGAGTCAGCAGGAAATTCTCTCGCGGAATCCGGATGATGAGTTGCAATCGGCCTTGACGCGGGGGCAACGTCTGGCGGACCGCATTGCTGCTGTCGGCGGCAGTTGGACTTTTATCACGGGGTTTGTCATCGTCCTCTTTGTCTGGATCGTTATCAATTCAATCGCCCTGCTTTCGCGGCCTTTCGATCCATACCCGTATATTCTTTTGAATCTTGTCCTGTCATGCCTGGCGGCGATCCAGGCTCCCGTGATCATGATGAGCCAGAACCGGCAGGAATCCCGTGACCGGCTGCATGCAATGCGGGACTATCAGGTGAACCTCAAGGCCGAATTGGAGATTCGCCATCTTCATCAAAAGACTCGATCATCTGTTATCCCACCAATGGGAAAGATTGGTGGAGATCCAGGATATCCAGATGGAACTGATCAACGAGGTACGAGGCCGCAAATAGGCATCATGGAGGATCTTCGCATGACAAAAAAATCGCATATTTTTTATCTCTTATTTCTGGTTATGAGCATGGTCGGTGCAGCTGGGGCGGATGATCTGCAACCCATTCAGCTTCTTCCGCCTCAGATCGACGGCGGCAAACCCCTGATGCAGGCGCTTCAGAAGCGGTCAACCTCTCGCGATTTCAGCCCGGATCAATTGCCGCCTCAGGTATTGTCGAATCTGCTCTGGGCCGCATATGGGATTAACCGCCCTGAGATTGGAAAGCGGACAGCCCCTTCCGCCTTGAACTGGCAGGAAATTGATTTATACGTCAGCATGGCCGGCGGCCTTTATCTTTATGACGCCAAGGCAAATCGATTGGAACCGATTTTAAATGAAGACATCAGGGCGCTGACAGGCAAGCAGCCTTTTGTCAAAACAGCGCCTGTGAATTTAATCATGGTGGCGGATTACAGCCGGATGGGAAAATCCGCATCCGAGGAAAAAGAGGCTTATGCCCATGCGGATGCAGCCTTCATCGGCCAGAATGTATATCTTTTCTGTGCTTCGGAGGGCCTGGCCACTGTTTTCCGGGCGTCCATAGACAAACCTGCCCTGGCCAAGGCCATGAAACTGCGGGAAGACCAGAAAATATTATTTTCACAAACCGTGGGGTACGGCAAAAAATAAAGGAACAACCTGATATTATTACCCTCTTTTAAGGGTCGTTACCGCTTCTTTATCCATTTTGCGCCGGGTCCACGACCGATGCACGCAACGCTCTTTCCTTTCTGGTCATCGAGAATACGCCGCACCATTTCCCGGCTGACGCCCGGACAGGCTTGTTCCAGTTGCGCCACGATAAACTCCGGCGAAAGGCGCTGAAGGGCGGCCAGGATCATCTCGGTTTTGGAGCCTCTGGGTGCCTGGATGTCGCCGACCCGTTCCGCAAACTCCTGATAAGCGGTTTTCAAAATGGATAGTGTGAAATTGATGTACGGCCACGGATCGTGTTGATTTTCGTGCCAGCCTTGAGAGCTTTGTTCCAGGGTTTCGTAATAACGTTCCTTGTTCTGTTCGATCAGACGTTCCAGGCTGAGGTGAGGTAACGGCCGACCTCATAGCCAAGCTGCTGGCACTGCAAGAGGAGCAATAACCTGGAAATACGACCGTTTCCGTCGCGAAACGGATGGATACAGAGAAAATCGAGGTTAAAAGCCGCTATGCCGATCAGGGGGTGAACCCAGCGTTCTTCCAGACAGTGCTCCCAGTCGGAGACCAGTTTTGTCATGTATTGCTGCGTCTCTATCGCCGGCACTGGGCGGAAGCGACCGCGTTCCCGGCCATCCGGATAGCGTTCGATAATGTCGCCGTCCTTGGACTTGTAACAGCCGGCATCCCAGATCTGGCCACGCGTCATACGATGCAGCAGACAAATTGTCTCTTCAGATATGAAAAGGCCTGCTGCGTTTTCATGGATAAGGCTGAGCGCCTCGCGATAACCGCGGACTTCCTCCTCATCCCGATCCCGAAAAATGGGCTTTGGAGAGGCCAGCACTTTACGCACGCGCTGCGGATCGACCTCCACACCTTCCATCCGGTTACTGGAGACCGCACTTTCGATCAGCGCATGTTCCCGCAGCGTCTTCAGCCGTTGCGGTGATTGGCGGGTATAGAGTTCCTGCTTGCCGCGAAACTCGCCCAGATCTGATAGATACCAGCTTGTGTTACCGGGAACCGTGTAGTTACCGACGCTGAATAATGACAGCGTGCTCATCTACAATCCCCTCCAAAAAACATGTTTTTTCTTCTACATCCCTGTACCCCTGTCTTTTACTTGACAGGTGAATAAAATTTAACGTATTAATCGGACCGCTAACTACCCCCATGGTTTCGACCTGGGGCGCGGGGTCGCTTCGGCGGCCCCTGCTTTTTTGTGGGGCATAGGCAAATGCTTAGCCATGGCTATTTTTCGATTTCTTACCTGTAAATCTTTGTTGATGAGTTCTTGTTCTTCGTACTTTCCACAGTCACAACTTGCCTCCTTTTTTTGAACTCACTTTAACACATATCCTTGCTTACAAAACAATCCTCAAGGTTTTGAATTTTAAACCTTTGGTGAATATCACAGACTTTATTTTGTTGATCCATGGGGATCAGTGAGTAGCTGAAAACCGGACCAATTCCTTTTTCGCCCCACCTGCCCCGTCATCCGCAACCCCGCTGATCCGCCCGATCTTGCCTTCTTCCTCAAGATACCGCAAATGCGAAACAGCCTCCCCGGTTGCAAACCATTTCTGGGCAACCGGAAATTCCTCCCAGGCGCCGCGAATATCCCAGGTCATCCGGGAAGCAACCGCATAGGCCGTAAGGGAAGCACCATCAAGGATCTTCTGGACTTCATCCAGTCGCTGTTCATGGTGCTTTTCGAGTTCCTGAATTCTTTGGGTGCAGTTGGAAAACAGCGAGCGGTGCCCCGGAAGCACCAGATCAACGGCAAGGCGCCGGACCTTGTCCAGACTGTCCAGATACAGCCGGAGCGGGTTTGCGGCGTCCGACCAGCATTGAATGTTGGGCGTGATATCCCCCAGGATGTGATCGCCTGCGATCAGCAGTCGCTGATCCGGTTCATACAGGCAGATATGGCCCAGGGTATGGCCCGGAGTTTCGACGCATTCAAAGCCATATTCCCCAACATCGATCCGGTCCCCATCCGCCAGAATGTGAAAGGCCGGTACCCAGTCCGACCCGAATCTGTTTCCGGGATGCTGCTCAATCGCCGTTCGAAGCGCATTTTCCGGAAACCCGTGTTTGCCTGCATAGGCGATCATGGGTTCAAAACCTTCCCAGGATTCCATGATTTCAGCATCCGGACGGCTGAAAAAAATCTGACTGGTTCCGGTCGCCAGACGGCCCACCAGGCCAAAATGATCGGCGTGAAGGTGGGTGATAAAAAAATCCGTCCGCGCCAGATCGATCTCCAGAGCGTTCAACCCGGTCTGCATGGCCGCCAGACAGATTTTTCGATTGAACCCCGTATCGATGACCAGATTCCGGTCTTTTCCTTTGATGACATACGAATTCAGGGACTTCAGCGGACTATCGGGAAGGGGAACCTCGATGCGATAGAGATTCCGGCATATTTCCTCGGGCATGACAACCTCCTGTTTTTCATCTCGCAATTTTTCAAATATCCAGTGCCGGGAAATCGAATAGCAAATCCGAAACAAATCAAATTCAATCATCGCCCTGCCATGCAATCCAGCGTGACATAATCCCATCGCAATAACAATATTTAAAAGTCATGACATGGAATCCTCAGCTTTCCATGGAATGCGGTTCTGTTGTATAATCACCAAGTCATGAAATCATCCCCCCAAGCACCACCAACCGACAATCTGGACCGCCTTTCCGGAATCGTGGAAAGAGTCACCTTCCACAATGCGGAAAATGGCTGGTCGGTCCTGAAAGTCTCCCCCTTTAATGAACCGCAAAAACTTGTAACCGTGATCATCCATCAGGCAAAGGTTTTTGCGGGCAGCTCCATGGATTTTTACGGCACCTGGACCTATCATCCCAAGCACGGCGAGCAGTTCAAGGCAGAACAGGTGATTGAAAAAAAACCGTCAACCAGCGCGGCTCTGGAAAAATATCTGGGTTCCGGACTTATCAAAAACGTCGGCCCCAAAACCGCGCACAAAATCGTGAAGCACTTTAAGGAGCGGACCCTGCAGGTCTTTGAGGAGACCATCGAGGACCTTCTGAAAGTGCCGGGAATCGCGGAAAAGAAACTGACGGATATCAAAAACAGCTGGCAGGAACACCGGGCGATCCGGGATGTGATGATATTCCTGCAAGGATACGGCATCAGCACCCTCTATGCCGTCAAGATATTCAAAACCTACGGCAACGATGCCATCACAAAGGTTTCGAGCAATCCGTATCAGCTTGCACGGGACATCTACGGCATCGGATTCTTTTCCGCGGACAAGATTGCGCTCAACATGGGATTTGAAAAAGACGGGGTTCCCCGTATCGAGGCCGGCATCAAACATGTTCTGGCCGCGGCACGGGATAACGGGCACTGTTATCTGCTCGAATCCCAGATTATCAAGAACACGCAGGAACTGCTTGAAACCGGAACACCGAGCAGATAACGGGCATATTGCTGTCCCTGATTGCCGCCAATGAAATCAAGAAAAGGATTCTGTCCGATGAAAAGGGGCAGGCAGGTTTCCGCCTATTATTCCAATTCCATATTCTTCGATGAACAGTATGTTGCCAGAAGGGTCAAGCAATGGATCGCCCAGCCGGTTGCTGTTGACCAGACCCGGATAGACAACTGGCTGGAGCGGTATTGCCGGAATCAGCGCATTGTCCTTTCCGATGAGCAGCAGGCATCGGTTGCGGGGATTGCGGGCAAATCGTTTTCCATCCTGACCGGGGGGCCCGGCTGCGGCAAAACCACCACAACCCGGGTTCTGGTAAAGCTGCTTCAGGCCATGCAAAAGCGGGTTGTCCTGGCGGCGCCGACCGGACGCGCATCCCAGCGGATGAGCGAGGTGATCGAATACGAGGCCAAAACCATTCACCGGCTGCTTGAATGGGCGCCCGGAAAAAACGGCTTTAAAAAAGGCGAGGATGACCCGCTGCAACTGGACTGGCTGATCATCGATGAATGCTCCATGCTGGACATCAACCTTGCGGCGGCGCTTCTTAAAGCCGTCCCCCGGAATGCGCAGGTGCTCTTTATCGGTGATCCGGACCAGTTGCCGTCCGTCGGGGCCGGCAATGTGCTGCAGGATCTTCTGCAGGCAGCCTGCGTGCCGAGTTTCAGACTCACCCGGGTATTCCGGCAGGCCGAGGAATCCATGATCATCCGCTTTGCCCACCAGATCAACAAGGGGCAGATTCCGCGGATCGAATCCCCGTTTCATAAGCCCGACCTGTGGAAAGAAAAGGCCGGATGCATGTTTATCGATGCCGATGAAGCCACGCAGGAACAATTGCACTTTCTGGGAAGGGCAAAGGCGGCCATCCGGCATACGGTCACCACGGGTGAGGAGCAGATGGTGCAATCGGGGGATACAATTCACCGGGGTGATGAAGCGCGAAGACGACACCCTGATGATTGACAGCCTTCTTGTCCAGGAATTCCGGGATGCATCGGAAATCCATGCCCCGATATTCAACATCCCGGAGAAGTTCAAGCATGTCGATCTGCTCAAGGTTCATCAGGCGCAGGGAAACATCGAAGAGCTGAAAACCATCATCAAATCGATTCATCCCTGGTCGGCCCTGCATCATGGCGTAACGGGACTTGACATGGTGCTGAGGCTCTATACCCGGTCCATCCCCGAATACTTTGGCAAGGACATCGAAATCCAGATCCTGTCTCCCCAGGTCCGGGGCAGCCTGGGAACGCTCAGCCTGAATCAGTCCATTCAGCAGGCCGTCAATCCCGAGCAGCCGGGGAAAAAGCAGATAAAGATCGGCGATCGGGTCTACCGGATTGGCGACCGGGTGATCCAGACCCGCAACAACTATGACCTGGGCGTATTCAACGGGGATATCGGCAGGATCACGGAGCATCGACCTGGAAGACTACTCCTGCCTGATTCAATTCGGAAAACAGGCTCCCGATTGCCTATGCGCGCGAGGACCTGACCGAAATATCGCTTGCCTACGGGATTACCATTCATAAATCCCAGGGCAGTGAATTCGATGCCGTGATCATTCCCGTTGCCACGCAGCATTTCAAGATGCTTTTCAGGAATCTCATCTATACGGGGCTGACAAGGGCAAGGCAGTTGTGCGTATTTGTCGGCAGCAGAAAAGCCCTTTCAATGGCCGTAAAGCAGATGGACAACCGCAAGCGGCAGACGGCTTTGAGCTTTCTGGTGATGAACTGAAGTCGAAGATAAAAAGCCTTTGCAAACCACCGGAATTCCCTCTTTCCTGTGGAAGACGGGAAGGGCCGGATTAAAGTCATAATTGGCTCACGGATCCGTTGCAATGACCCTGGCGCCCGGGAATCGGCCGGCAAATGTCCTTGACAGCATTCAGGACAGATGCTATCCAGATAAAAAAGGCTTCTCGCTGTTTTGAATCGGCACTTCCCCATTCATTCCAGCTTCGGCGAAAAGCCCGGCAAATGGCTCCTGGATATTGATGGTTGCCGGCCGGCCGGCAACTGAGACTCAAACAAGGCAAATCCTGACAGAAATGGATAAAACCACGGAATCCATCCTCCTGGTTGACGATCAACCGGCCAACCTTCAGCTGCTTTCTCAGACACTGGAGAGCCTCGGAAGCAAGCTGCTGTTTGCAAAAAACGGCGAGTCGGCCCTGGCGATTGCACAAAAAGCGCGTCCGGATCTCATTTTGCTGGACATCATGATGCCGGGAATCGACGGATTTGAAGTATGTCGACGGTTGAAAGCCAATCCGGACACCCGGAAAATCCCCGTGATTTTTCTTTCCGCGCTGGATGAGACCGGAGACAAGGTGCGCGGGCTTGCAGCTTGGGGCTGTTGACTATGTTGCCAAGCCCTTCCAGCCCGAGGAAGTGATCGCCCGCGTGAACACCCACCTGACCATTCACCGGCTGAGCAGCGAAGTGCAACAGCAGCGGGACGAACTGGAGCACGAACTGCAGGTCGTCTCGCAGCTCCAGCGAAACCTTCTGCCCGAGCGGCTGCCGGAAATCGACGGGTTGAAACTGGCCGTGCATTATGAAACCAGCCGGTATGCAGGCGGTGATTACTACGATTTTGCAGCGCTTCCGGACGGCCGGCTGGCCATTCTGGTGGCCGATGCGGAAGGCCATAGCGCGCCGGCGACGGTCATGATGGCCATGACCTGCGCCTTGTTTCGCTCCTGCTTCAACCTGTCTGGGAGAGCCGGATCAGATGCTCTCCTACATCAACGAAAACCTGTGCAAGGTAAACAAGGGAAGCTTTGTCACGGCGATATACGCTGTTTACGACGCCCCCTCCAGAACACTCAAAATGGCCCGCGCCGGCAATCCGCTGCCCATCCGCTACAGACCCTCCGAGAGATCGGCGACGGAACTGTCCTGCGAGGGCGTGCTGATCATGGGCCTGGAGCCTTACACCGAGGTTCCGGTTACCGAAGTCACGCTTCAACCCGGCGACCGATTGCTCTTTTATACGGACGGTGTCACCGACCGATTCAACGAAAAGCGGGAACCCTACGGGACAAACCGCCTGTTGCAGCAATTTGGAGCTGCCGACGCCGATGACCCTGCAGGCATCCTCAAAGGGATTATCGATGATCTGTCCCGGTTCGCCGGGACTCGCCCGGCCGATGACGATCAGGCGATGCTGATGATGGTTGTCGAATAGCATCCGCTTTTTCGGGGCCTCCCTCGGGAAGTGTTGATGCATGGATGCGCCTTTGCATGAAGATGCCGTAAAGCAGTCCGGCGGAAAGGATATGGGATGCTGCCTTGAGACGAACCAGACAATCTAAAATAAGCAGGACGGCGGCAAGGAACCGGGGCGCCGAAGACACCGGGCGGGATGGAACGGAATTGACGCGGCACAAGGCGCATCTGGAAAACCTGCTGGCGGAGCGAACCGAGAAACTCAGGCAATCCGAGGAATACAGCCGCCTCATCCTGCAATCGGTGGCCGAAGGGATTTTCGGCACCGATACGGAAGGCCGATGCACCTTTGTCAATGAAGCCGCGCAGTCGATGCTCGGTTACGCATCCGATGAAATCCTCGGCCACGACGTGCACGACTTGTTTCACCATTCGAATCCCGACGGCACGCCGCACCCGCGGCAGGACTGCCCGATTTATCTTGCCTACACGCAGGGAATCACCCGTTTCCGGAGGGACGAGGTTTTCTGGCGCAAGGACGGCTCGTATTTTGATGTTTCCTACACCAGCGTACCCCAAGCGTAAAGGGGATGCGATCATCGGCTCCGTCGTGGTGTTCCGCGACATCACCGAGCGCAAGAAAGGCGAAGATGCGCTGCGGGAAAGCGAATACCGTCTCCAGTCGATTCTGGCCACTTCCAATGAAGGGT
The DNA here is from genome assembly GCA_963845015.1 of uncultured delta proteobacterium. GTDB lineage: Bacteria > Desulfobacterota > Desulfobacteria > Desulfobacterales > Desulfatirhabdiaceae > RAAP-1. Next base: position 106,489 of record CAWJRD010000039.1, on the reverse strand, counting down.
TCTGGTGGATAAACAATGACGCGGTTACCCTGGCCGTAAACGATGCCATGTGCAATATTCTCGGCAGGCCCCGGGAAGAAATACTGGGCAGAACGGTGTTTGAGTTCCTGGATGCGGAAAATCTTTCGATCATGAAGGAGCAGCTCCGGCGCCGGGCAACCGGTGAAACCGGCGTCTATGAGATCGCCGTCAGCAGGCCGGATGGTTCCAACGTGCCCTGCCTGTTCCACGCAACCCCGTTTTACGACAAAAACGGGGTAAAAACCGGCTCCTTCGCCATGGTGACCGATATCATCGATCGCAAGCGGATGGAAGCGGAACTCATCGAGGCCCGGAACAAGGCGGAGTCCGCCACCCGGGCCAAGGGGGATTTCCTGGCCAACATGAGCCATGAGATCCGCACCCCCATGAACGCCATCATGGGGATGACGCATCTGGCGCTAAAGACGGATCTGACGCCCAAGCAACGGGACTACCTCAACAAGATCCAGCTTTCCGCCAACTCCCTTCTGGGGGTCATCAACGACATTCTGGACTTTTCCAAGATCGAGGCCGGAAAGCTGAACATGGAGTCCATCGGCTTTAATCTGGACGAAGTCCTGGAGAACCTGGCCGCGCTGATGACGGTCAAGACCCAGGAAAAGGAAGGAATTGAAGTATTATTCAGCACCGACGCCAATGTGCCCCGCTCGCTGGTGGGAGATCCCCTGCGGCTGAGCCAAATTCTGATAAACCTGGCCAACAACGCCGTCAAGTTCACCGATCAGGGTGAAATCGTGGTTTCCGCGGAACTGTTCGAGCTGGGGACATATCGCGCGGAAATCAAATTCGCCGTGCGCGATACCGGCATCGGCATGACCGAGGAGCAAATATCGCACTTGTTCACCCCTTTCAGCCAGGCAGACGCCTCTATCACCCGCAAGTATGGCGGCACCGGGCTCGGTCTTACCATCAGTCAGCGGATCGTGGAGATGATGGGCGGACGGATCTGGGTAAAGAGCGCTCCCGGAGTCGGCAGCACGTTCTTCTTTACCGCCGTTTTCGGTCTCGGCCTGGATGAAAGCAGGCTCTGCCACCTGCCTCCGGCGGATCTGAGAGGCATCAAAGCGCTGGTTGTGGATGACAATTCGACATCCCGGGAAATTTTCCAGAAGATGCTGGAGTCTTTCACTTTCAAAGTCACCCTGGCCGCCTCCGGAGAAGAAGGGCTGGAGGAGATTGAAAAGTCCATCGGAGATCGGCCCTACGACATCGTGGTCATGGATTGGAAGATGCCGGGGATTGACGGCTTCGAGGCCGCCAGACGGATCAGGCAGGATTTCCGGTTGGCCAAGGTCCCCGTCATTATTCTGGTAAGCGCCTACGGACGGGAAGAAATCATGTGGCGGGCGGAGGCGGAGGGACTGGATGCCTTTCTGATCAAACCGATAAGTCCATCGGTGATGTTTGATACCATCATGCAGGCGCTGACAAAAGACGCCCCCAGGGAATTTGCGCCGCTCGTCCGCAAAGAACAGGCTTCGGATTTGTTGAAGGGTCTTGAAGGCGCCCGGGTCCTGCTCGTTGAAGACAACGAGCTCAACCAGCAGGTCGCGATGGAAATCCTTGCCGGTGCGGGCATGGTCGTGTCCCTGGCCGGCAACGGGCAGGAAGCCCTGGATGCGTTGCGGACCAATCGCTACGATGCCCTGCTGATGGATGTCCAGATGCCGGTAATGGACGGCTATACCGCCACGCGGATCATCCGCCGGGATACGCGGTTCAAGGACCTGCCCATCATCGCGATGACCGCGCATGCCATGGCCGGCGACCAGGAAAAGAGCGCCGCGGCCGGCATGAACGATCATATCACCAAACCCATTGATCCGACGCAACTCTATGCAGTCCTGGCACGATGGATTTCAGCCGCCCCTCCCCCGGCCGGGGAAGAACGCGCGCCGGAGATGATTCCGCAGGATGCTGCCGGAAAAGCCCCCGGTGATTCCGCCCCGATATCCGCGGAAGCGCAGCCGTTTCCGGATGCTCTGGATGGATTTGACCTGATGGATGGATTGCAACGCCTGCAGGGTAACAAAGCCCTCTACCGTAAGCTGTTAACGGGGTTTGCCGCCCGGTACGCGCAGTCGGCCGGCGATATCCGCCGGGCACTGGATGCCGGGGATTACCCCAAGGCTCATGGAATGATTCATGACATCAAGGGACTGGCCGGTAACCTGGCGGCGCTTCCGCTGCAGGCCGCGGCCGCGGAACTGGAAAAGCGGATCAAACATGCGGACGAAAAGAATCCGCTTCCCCCGGATGCCTGTAAACAAAGCATTCATCGCCTTTGAAACACGGATGGATCAGGCTTTGCGATCCGCCCAATCCATGGAATCCTCGGCAGTCCAACCGGACCCCGCGCCAACGGTTGAATCGACAGGGGAACTGCCGCCGGATCTGGCCAAAGAGGCCGCCGGAAAATTGCGCGAGGCCGCCGAAATGGGGGATGTGTCAGGGCTGACGGCAATTGCCGAAGAGATGGCCACCCGCTCAAGCAACTTTGCCCCATATCAGCGCAGAATCGCGCAACTGGCAGAAGATTTTGATTTTGAAGGCATCCTCGGGCTGGCCAATGATCTGGAAAAAATGCCGGGGTGACACCCGGACAGCCGAAACCCACAGCCATCGACCGCTTGTTTACAGAATTAGCCCAGCAGCGCTTGTGCGAGTCGATTCTTTCAATGATATCGCCATTCGATTTGCTTTATTTCCTTAATCAAAGTAATAATGGGTGAGCAACTTGATTCCTGGTGGCAGATCAAGAATCTGTCCATAAAGCCTCCCACACGCTGCTGCGTGCCTGGGAACACATGATTTTAGAATAAAAACAGGACGAACATCGTGATATCTGAAGCACCTTCTTCGAAATCTCCGGCCCCCTGCCTGGCGGTGCTCGGTACCGGTTCCGACGTGGGAAAAAGCATCGTGGTGACGGCGCTGTGCCGAATTTTTGCCAATCGCGGCATCCGGGTAGCCCCTTATAAAGCCCAGAACATGTCCAATAATTCCGGCGTCACTCCGGAAGGGCTGGAAATGGGCAGGGCTCAGATCGTTCAGGCAGAGGCCAGCCGGATTCCTCCCCATGTGGATATGAATCCGATTCTCTTAAAACCCACCAGTGACGTCGGCTCCCAGGTAATTGTTCTTGGAGAGGCCGTGGCCAATCGGACGGCACGCGAATACCACCAGCAGAAGGAAGCGCTGTTTTCAACGGCGTGTCAGGCGCTCGACCGGCTCCGGGAAGCTAATGATCTCGTTATTTTGGAAGGGGCCGGGTCCTGCGCGGAAGTCAATCTCATGCCCCATGATATCGTGAATTTCAGGATGGCCGAATATGCCCGGGCGCCGGTGATTCTGGTAGGCGATATTCACCGGGGCGGCATATTCGCGCAGCTCATCGGCACGCTGGCCTGTCTGCCCCCGGACTGCCGGGACCGGATCGCCGGGTTTATCATCAACCGGTTTCGCGGGGATATCTCCCTGTTTCAGGACGGCACCCGGTGGATTGAATCCCGGTCCGGGAAAAGGGTTTTCGGCGTTCTTCCCTGGATGAACAATCTGGGGGTGGAGGCGGAAGATTCGGTCGTCATTGAAAATCCCGGGAAACCGTCCCCTAACAATGATTCCAGACCGGCCGTCGCCATCATCCGCATTCCCCATATCTCCAATTTTACGGATTTTGATCCGCTGACTCGGATACCCGGCATTTCGGCCGCGTTTATTGAACAGCCTCAAGAACTGTCACGTTTTAAAGCCGTGATCATCCCCGGGTCCAAAAACACCTGTTTTGACCTGAGATGGCTCCACGATAGCGGTTGGTCTGAATTGCTCAAAACTTATGCAGCCGGCGGCGGCCACATTCTGGGAATCTGCGGCGGATATCAGATGCTGGGAAAACGGGTTCATGATCCGGACGGCCTGGAAGGCCCTCCGGGTTCAACAAATGGATTGGGACTGCTACCCGTCGAAACGGTGTTGAAGGCTCCGAAAACCACGACACTGAGCGCCTTTGAATGGAAGGGGGTTGCTGGCAGGGGCTATGAAATCCATATGGGACAAACCCGGCTCTTTGAAGGAAATCCCCTGCTGACCATTACGGAACGCAATGGCCAAAGCCGCAATGAAGCCGACGGTGCTCAGTCTGGTGATTTTTCGGTCATGGGAACGTATGTCCACGGCATCTTTGACACGCCGGGGATCACCCGGCTCTGGCTCGATCAGATCGGTCTTTGCCATGTTCCGGTCTCTGGTGGTCAGGGGCATGTGGAACGGGATCTGGCATATGACCGGCTGGCAAAACATTTCGAATCCCATGTGGATTTTGAGGCTATTTTGTCAACGCTGCTGACACGCGAATCGCTGATCCATAACGAATCATAAAATACAGATTATGGCATTTCAACGTTTACTTGTCACCTTTTACATGTTTTCATCAGGAATGGATATATGAGCACAACCCTTGTCATTGGCGGATGCCGAAGTGGTAAAAGCAGCCATGCCCTGCATCTGGCTGACAGCATGGGAAATGTCAGAAAATTTTTTCTGGCAACCTGTATTCCCCACGACGATGAAATGCACCAGCGGGTTTCCCGGCATCAAGCGGAGCGGGGAGCGGACTGGATTGCCGTGGAAACGCCTGTTTTTCTATCCGAATCCATTCGGGACATCGGCCCCAAAGCAGATGTCCTGCTGGTGGATTGTCTGACGCTCTGGGTAAGCAATCTGATGATGGCGCTTGCGAATCCCGATGCGCCGACAGATCTTCTGACGGCGCAGACCGGCCTGCTGATTGAAAGCTTGCGCACTGCGGCTTGCCCTGTCATACTGGTATCCAATGAAGTCGGCGCCGGGATAGTTCCGGATAACGCCCTCGCCAGAGAGTTCCGGGATTCCATGGGACAGGTGAATCAGCGAATCGCGGCATGTGTGGACCAGGTGATCTGGATGGTGGCGGGTATTCCGGTAAAGATTAAATAAAAAGGAGTTTATGTCTGTTTGATTATGAGAATCAATACGATCATACATCGTTATATTTTCTGGGAATTGCTCCCACCTTTTGGAATCAGTCTGATATTTTTCACTTTTATTTTTTTGATGACCCGGGTCATTGAGATCATGAATCTGATTGTCAATTACCGGGTGGGGCTGTCTGTTATCGGATGGATGATTCTCTACACTTTGCCGTTTTTCACGGTATTCATCATTCCCATGTCAATAATGATGTCAGTGCTGCTGACTTTTCTGCGATTATCGGGCGATAATGAAATTCTGGCATTTAAAAACGGGGGCCTGAGCGTTTATGATCTGCTGCCGCCTGTGATGCTGTTTTGTCTGGTGGGGGCGATGCTGACCGCATCCGTGATTTTATACGGCCTTCCCTGGGGAAGAATGTCCATAAAAAAACTGATGGTTCAGGTTGCCACAACAAGTCTGGATATCGGCATCAAAGAAAGGACCTTCAACGACAGTTTTAAAGGGGTGATGCTGTACGTGAACAAAATGGATGCCAAAACCAAGATCCTCAGTGATGTGTTTATCGAAGACTCGCGGACTCCCGATGCAGTCATCACCGTCGTGGCACCCAAAGGCCGGATGGAAAGCAATCCGGACACCCACCAGTTTCTGCTCAGGCTTTATGAGGGAACCGTCAATCAGGTGGATGTCAAAAGCCGCTCCGTCAACACGGTGGGTTTTGACACATACGACATTCACCTGGATACCCGGCAGGCAACTGCGGTTGTGAAATCGGGACCAAAGCATCCGGAAGAAATGTCTTTGACCGAGATTCGGCAGTATCTTGCCGAATCCACTGAAAAAGATTCAGAATATTACAAAACGCTGATGGAATTTCACAAGAAATTTTCCATGCCATTTGCCTGCATTGCCCTCGGCATTCTGGCGACTCCGCTGGGAATTCAGTCCATATCCAGCAGGCGCTCGTTTGGCATCAGTATGGGGATATTCTTTTTTCTGATTTATTACATTCTTCTGGCTGCAGGCTGGGCTTTTGGTAAAGACGGGATATATCCGCCGCTTGTGGGGATGTGGGTTCCCAACATTGTGACAACAGGAGTCGGCATCCTGATGCTGTATCGTGCGAACCATGAAAAGCCGGCACCCTTTTCAGCTCTGACCGCCGGCATCGCACGAAAATTCCGGCTCTTCAGGAAAAGCGCTGGATCACATGGCATATGACTATTCTTGACAAATATCTCACACGTGAAATGTTTCGTTACTTTTTTATGGTATTGATCCTGGTGGTTGCCATTTATCTGGCAGTCGATTTCTTTGAGAAAATTGACAATTTCATGAAAGCCGGGATCCCGTTTTCACGGGCAATCGACTTTTTTCTGCATATCCTTCCATATATCTTATCATTGATGATTCCGGTAGGGGTTTTGCTGTCAGTGCTCATCAGCTTAGGCATGATGAATAAACACAATGAACTGACGGCACTCAGAAGCTGCGGAATCAGTGTCTATTCGTTGATGAAACCCGTTCTGGCGCTGGGTTTCCTGTTTTCTTTCGTGCTGTTTTTTCTTTCTGAAGCCATCGTTCCCGTAACCATGACCACCGCAAACCGGATCTGGCTGAATGAAGTGCGAAAGGAGCAGGCCGTTTCGACCCGTGAAAACAACATCTGGATGAAAACCCCCCAAGGCATCATTCATGTCCGTCATTACAACCCTGCTGAAAAAGCCATGTACAAGGTGACCCTGAACACGTTTGATGATCAGTTTAAACTGATTCGGCGCCTGGATGCGGACCGCGGCGTATTTACAAATGGGCAGTGGCTGTTAACGAATATTCTTAGATCAAAAGCTTGATGACACGGGTTTCAGCTACATCATTTCTTTTCACGATACAATGTCTGTCGAGCTCGACATAAATCCGGAACGGTTCCAGCAGGTGGTCAAAAAAACATCGGAAATGGATATCATGGAGCTTCTGGACAGTATTCATACCATCGAGGATGAGGGATATTCCGCCACGCGATACTGGGTGGATTTTCACGCCAAGATCGCCTTCCCCTTTGTCTGCGTTGTTCTGGTTCTGGCCGGAGTCGGCATTGCCTGCAAAAACCGCTTGAAAGATGGTCTCCCAACTGGTATTGCCTACGGCATAGGCATGGCGTTTTTATACTGGGTCCTGAACAGTTTCTGCCTTTCACTGGGCTACGGGGAAATGCTGCCGCCGGTTATTGCCGCTTGGACAACAAACGCCGTTTTTTTGTGTTTGGGCATCATCATGCTGATGCACACGGAGCAGATTTGAATTGTCCACTTTCATTTAAGAAAATCTTTAATGGAAAGGCATGTCTCAGAGCGACCTCCTCTTAGGTCGGCAAAATGGACAGCCCGTTAAGGAAAAAATGAAATTTAAATTTGAAGAATTCCGCATCACGTTGACGCGTATTGCAGGGGCCATCGTTTTGTTTTTTTTCTTCAGTACACAGAGCTACTGGGAAACAAAAAACATCATAATCACATATCTTTTGTTTTTCTTGGGCATCATTCTTGTTGCTATTGCATCATTGGGGAGGATGTGGTGCTCACTTTACATCGCCGGGTACAAAGACAGCAAATTGATTACTGAAGGTCCTTACTCCCTTTGCCGAAATCCCTTGTATTTTTTCAGCATGATAGGCGTTATTGGAATTGGTTGCGCCACTAAAACTTTTACGATTCCGATACTTTTCATAATTCTTTTTTCATCATATTATCGATTTGTTATTAAAAGTGAAGAAACGCGCCTCAAGCATCTTTTTGGTGCCGTGTTCGAAGAGTACGCAAAGACTGTACCTGCATTTTTCCCAAGTTTTTCGACTTTTTATGAACCTGATAATTACAATGTGAAGCCATCTGTCTACAGAAGGCATATTTTTAGTGCTTTATGGTTTATCTGGATAGTTGGAATAATTGAGGTAATTGAGGGAATGAAAGAACTTGGGTTCCTAAAGGCTTTATGGTCGCTTTATTAAACAGATGAACCGGGCAGCCAGGCATGTTGAAATTTCCTGATAATGTTACAACTCTTTTTTTTGACAGGGAAAAATGATGTGATCCTGGCATATAACCTGTTATGGATGTTCGGAGGATTTCTGGCGATTCCATGGCTGCTTGTTTCGGCAATTGTCTCCCGGAAAACGGCAGGAAAACCGTGCTACAGCGCCTGGGGTTCTCTGTTGCGCCCGGACTGAAAGACCTGAAAACACCTGCTTTGGACCTTCACCCCCTGTGGGTTCATGCTTTGTCCTTGGGGGAGGTGCTATCCGCGGTTTCGCTTGCCAGGGCGCTCAAACAGAAATATCCGGACCGACCGGTCGTATTTTCCGCTTCAACCCTTACGGGATATGAAACCGCCTCCCGGCTTCTTCAGGATGATCTGAATGCGGTGTTTTATTTTCCCTATGACCTGATATTCTCCGTCCGCGCCGTGATCAACTGGATCCATCCCGCCCTTATCGTCATCGTTGAAACCGATATCTGGCCCAATTTTTTGTTTGAGATGCAGCGACGTTTGATTCCGGTCGTTCTGGTGAACGCCAGGCTTTCAGACCGGTCGTATTCGGGATACCGGCGTTTTTCGAAATGGACTTTCCCCGTATTTCAGTGTTTTTCCTTTATCTGCGCCCAGAGCGGGGAAGATGCCCGCAGATTTATGGGCCTGGGTCTTCCGGCGGACAGGGTTGCGATTTCCGGCAATCTGAAATATGACTCGCCCCCGGATCTGGCATCTGAAAATGCACGCCGATATCTGCGGCGGATTCTTTCCGGAATCTCCCATCGGCAATGCCTAGTTGCCGGCAGCACGCACCCCGGCGAGGAAGAAGTGCTTCTTAACGTTTTTTCCCGGCTGAAGGCGGAAAATCCAGCGCTTTGCCTGATCCTTGCGCCCCGGGATGCCGATCGGGCAGGCGAGGTTTGCACGCTTTCGGCTTCACATGGATTGACAGCGGAACTGCTGACGCGGATGGAGGGCTTAACGGCATCGGGGCCGCCGGATGTGGTCGTGGTGAATACCATCGGTCACCTGAAAGTCCCTGTATTCCCTCTGTGATGTGGCCTTTGTGGGAGGCAGCCTGATCAATTTCGGCGGCCACAATCCGCTGGAGCCCGCGGCGTTTGCAAAACCGATTTTATTCGGCCCCCATACCGGCGATGTTGCGGAAAGCTGCAATCGCCTGCTGGCCTCGGGCGGGGCCCGGGTGGTTCACGACGCCGACGAACTGTTTCAGGCGGCCCTGACCCTGCTTAACAGTCCCGAACGCGCTCGGGCCATGGGCAAAAATGCGTTTCAAATCTTAAAGGAGAATCAGGGCGCATTGGAAAAGACCCTGAACGCCATCGGTTTATTCGAGAATGCCATCCTTTAAAAAATCAATCGAATCCATCATGACCGGGAAGATCCGACCCCCGCTGCCTTTGAATATTTTCCTGACGCTTCTATCCAAAGCCTATGGCGCAGGCGTCCGGCTTCGCAGACACGGCTATGCCCTGGGTTTTCTGAAACCTAAAAAACTTCCCTGCACCGTCATATCGATTGGAAACCTGACAACCGGCGGCACCGGAAAAACACCGATGACCATCTATGTGGCCGAAAGGGTCCGGCAATCTGGGCTACCGGGTTGCGGTCATCAGCAGGGGATATAAAGGCACCGCCGAAAAGAACGGCGGCATTGTCAGCGATGGAAACGCGATATTGATGGACCCGAATACGGCCGGTGATGAACCGTTTCTGCTGGCAGCATCGCTTAAGGGGATTCCGGTTCTGGTCGGACATGACCGGTATCAATCCGGCATGAAGGCCGTCAAGCCGGTTTCAGACAGAGGTTGTGATTCTGGACGATGCGTTTCAACATCTGGCGCTTTTCCGGGACCTGAACCTGCTGCTGCTGGACAGCACGCATGCCTTTTGGCAATGGTCATCTTTTGCCCCGCGGAACCCTGCGGGAGCCGGCCGCTGCACTTCGCTTCAGCGATGCGCTGATCATGACCCGCTCTCCTCAGCCATTTTGCAGTCCCGCAGCGCCATGGGCCAAAGCACGCCCTGTTTTTTGCGCAATTCACGAACCCTTTATCTCCTGCAGATTTTCTGCCGGAGATAAACTGGCATTTCAATACCAACAGATCTTTTTCCGGAAATGAATTTTTAATTGGAAAACGATTTTATGCGTTTTCAGGGATTGCCCATAATGATGATTTTCTGAAAACCCTCAAGAAAATGGGCGCCGATGTCTGCGGCTTTCAGGGCTTTTCCGATCATCATTTCTATTCGAACCCGGACATTCAGGCCATTCTGAAAGCCGCAGTCAATACCGGCGCAACCGCCCTTGCCTTCACCGAAAAAGACCTTGCCAGATTGCATGGCCGGTTTCAGTTTCCCATGGAATGCGTGGTTGTCGGGATTCGCATGTCCCTTGACAATGCAATGGCGTTTGACAGACTCATCCAAAATCGGATATCCTTGAACCCATGATCAGTGTCGTTGTCATCACCTTGAATGAGGCGGACCGGATTTCCGCCCTGCTGAAAAGCGCGGCATTTGCCGATGAAGTCATCGTGGTGGATTCAGGAAGCACCGATGGCACGCAGGAAATCTGCAGCGCCGGCGGCGCCAGAGTCGTCACCCATCCCTGGCAGGGATTTGCGGCGCAAAAACAATATGCCATGAACCTGGCTTCATTTGAGTGGATTTTGAATCTGGATGCGGATGAACGGATCTCCGGTCCCCTTGCGGCGGAAATCCAGGAAGCGATCCAGAGTGCGCCGCCGGAAATCTGCGGGTTTTCCATGCCGCGGCTCTCCCGGTATCTGGGCGCCTGGATCCGCCATGGCGGCTGGTATCCGGATCGAAAAATTCGACTGATACGAAAAGGCAGCGGCCAGTGGAAAGGCAGCGGCCTTCATGAAAAGCTGGAAGTTTCCGGCAAGATCCAGCCGCTATCCGAGCCCCATTCTGCATGAGGTCTACCGGAATATCGCGGATCAGGTGAAAACCATCAACCGGTTCTCTGATGTATATGCCGAAGAGCATCCGGCAACCGGAGCCTGGTTTGCGGCAGCCGGCGTATTTCATGCCCTGGGAAAATTCGCGGAATGCTATCTGTGGAAGCTGGGGATCCTGGATGGCGCCGCCGGTTTGGTCATTGCCATGAATTCAGCCTGGTATGTTTTTCTCAAACATGCCAAAGTCTGGGAAAAAGGACTGAAGGATCCGGCATCATGAATACTTTCAATTCTTTTCTGACCGCTCTCATAACGGCCCTGTTTCGAATGATCGGACGCATTCCCGGTCCCCATCGCCGAATTCTCTGAGCAAAAGCCGGGGCCGGCCTGTGGTTTCGAATCGATAAAAAGCACCGCAACATCGCCATTCAGAATCTGACCCGCGCCTTTGGCCATGAAAAAAGCCCGGATCAGATCCGGACTGCTGGCATTTCAGTCTTTTTACAACATCATGCGCATCCCGTTTGAAATCGGATGGAGCGATCGGTTGACATTGCCGGAGCTGTACCGGTATGCGGAGATACGCGGATTGCATCACGTTCAGGCAGCCCTGGCAAAAGGGAAAGGCGTTCTGGCATTGACCGCCCATATGGGAAACTGGGAACTGCTGCCGTCCGTGGCGCCGATGGCCGGCTTTTCTGCCGATATTATTTACCGGCCTCTGGATTTTTCGCCGCTGGATGCGTTTTTTCTTCGCCTTGAGAACCCGCTTTGGCGCAGGACTCATTCCCAATGCCCATGCCATGCGAAAAATTCTCCGGCAATTGAAGAACGGACATGTGGTTGCCATGCTGATGGACCAGAACGTGGACTGGTACGAAGGCGTATTCGTGGAGTTTTTCAATCACAGGGCCTGCACCAACAAGGGGTTTGCCCTTCTGGCGCTGAAAACCCGCGCGCCGGTTGTGCCGATTTTTATGGTTCGGAATCAAAATCGATTTATCATCGAATTCTGTGCGGAGCTGGAACTGGTCCAGACCGGAGACCGGACCCATGATATCGAAGCCAACACCCTTCGGTACAATCAAGCCATAGAAGCCGTGATCCGACGTTATCCGGACCAGTGGTTCTGGGTCCACCAGCGATGGAAAACCCGGCCATTCTGCCCCTGGCCCAAGCAATACACAAAACGTTAAAGGTAATATCACGCATCTTACCTTATAACCCATGACCATTACATAACGCAGACATTGAACCCTTCATCCATTCACCGCATGGTCATCCGAACACCCAACTGGGTGGGCGATGCCGTGATGAGCACCCCTTTTTTACGGGCCGTGCGAAAGAATTTTCCGCACGCGCACATCACCCTTCTGGCAAAGCCCTGGGTTGCGACCGGTATATGCGAACAATCCGCACATCGACCGCATCCTTACCTATGATGCTGCAGGACGTCACAGGGGCCTTGCCGGAAAATTCAGGCTGGCCAAAGACCTGCGCAAACTCGACTTTGATCTGGCCCTGCTGCTGCAAAACGCATTTGAGGCCGCATTCCTTGCCTGGATGGCTGGAATTCCCATTCGGCTGGGATATGACACGGATGCCCGCAAAATGCTGCTCACCCATCCGGTTCACCGATACCCGTCACTGAAACGGCTGCACCAGATCGACTATTATCTGGAGATTCTAAAAGGTGCAAAACTGATCGCCAACCCTGCTGAAATGGAGATTTTCATATCCGATGCGGAGAAATGCCAGGCCAGCTCAGCGCATCAGAACCAGCGGGTGTTCCGACAGCGCCTGCGTGATCGGCATCAACCCCGGCGCTGCCTTTGGGACCGCCAAAAGATGGTTTTCAAGCCGGTTTGCCGAACTCTGCAACCGCCTGAAATCCATTCCGGATGTCTGTTTTCTGATTTTCGGCGGTCCGGGCGAAGAAGAACTGGGGAAATATATCGCAGCATCTGTCGGCGATGCCTGCATCAATTTATGCGGAAAAACCATCTCTGAGAGAGGCCATTTCCCTGATTGACCAGTGCCGCCTGTTTATCACAAACGACTCCGGTCTGATGCATGTGGCCGCGGCCCTGCATATTCCGCAGATCGCCATCTTCGGTTCCACGGACCACACCACCACTTCTCCCAGAAGTCATCTCAGCCACATCATTCGCATGCCCGTGGCATGCAGTCCCTGCATGAAACCGGACTGCCCGATTGATCACCGGTGCATGGATGCCGTCACCGTCGATCACGTCCTGGGCCTCGCCCTGGAACTTCTCTCCGGCAGGCGGTCACCATGAACATTCTGATTATCAAACTGAGCGCCATCGGTGATGTCATTCACACCCTTGCCGGCCTTGAACGCCATTCGCTCGGCCTATCCATCGGCGCACATCACCTGGCTGGTTGAAGAAGCCGCAGCGCCCCTGATTATCGGGCATTCGGCCCTGGACCGGGTCATTGTCTCCAGAAGAAAAAGCTGGATCCGGGACCTTCGGAAGGGACAGTGGAAAACCGTTATCCGCGAGGCAGCCGGACTGGTTCAGGCGCTTCGGGATACGGCATATGATCTTGTCTTTGATTTTCAGGCCCTGCTCAAAAGCGGGGTTCTGGTTGGCCTATCCCGAGGCAGGCGAAAAATCGGGTTTGGCCGGGGCATGGAGCATCAGGAACACAGCTATCTGTTTTTAAACGAGCGCGTTAAACCTGTGGACATGAATTGCCATGCCATCCTGCGCAGCCTGATGATGCTGGATGCAGCGGGTATCCATTGCCGGGACATCACTTACCGGCTGCCGATTCATGCCGATGACCGCAAGGCCGTCACTCGTCTCCTTGCACTTGAAGGGATAAACAATGCCCGTCCCCTGATCTGCATCAACCCGGTTGCCAAATGGACAACCAAGCTCTGGCCGAACGCGCGCTTTGCGGAACTGGCGGATCGTCTTTCCGAGCGCTACCGGATTTCCCCCGTATTCACCGGCGCCCCGGAGGATAAAGAAACGGTACAGGACATTCTGTCCCGCATGACAGTCTCCGGCGGTGGATCTGACCGGAAAAACCAGCCTGAAAACCCTTGCGGCCCTGTATGAAACTGCCGATATGCTGATATCCACGGACACCGGCCCCATGCACCTTGGCGCCGCCGTGAATACGCCGGTTGTCGCGCTCTTTGGGCCGACAGCGCCCTGGCGGACCGGACCCATGGGCGATCAGCATCAGGTGATTCGTGCCGGCCTGCCGTGCAGCCCCTGTTTCAAACGCCAGTGTCAGACATGCGACTGCATGAACCGCATCCGCGTGGATCAGGTACTGGAAGGCGTTGCCAGGGTAATGGAGGATCAAAGTAAATCATGCCTGAGCGTAAAGTCAGCTCAGGCAAAATCCGAATATCTAAATTCAAAATTCGAAACAAATTCAAAATTCTAATTTCAAAACGACTAAACTTTCAGTTTGAAAACATGCCGTTTTGGTCATTAAGATTTTTCGTCGTTGTTTCGAATTTCGTGCTTCGGATTTCGAATTTATAATTGAAAGAATTCATCATGGACATCTCCGTCATTATCGTCAACTGGAATACCCGGGATCTGCTGCTGAACTGCATCCGATCCGTTTATGAAACGGTTCAGGAAATTGCATTCGAGATCTGGGTGGTGGATAACGGATCCACAGACGGAAGCCAGCAAGCGGTAAAGGCTGCTTTTCCGCAGGTACAGCTTATTGAAAACACGCAAAACAGGGGATTTGCGGCTGCCAACAATCAGGCGCTGAAACAAATGACCGGGCGTTATGCGCTGCTGCTGAACTCTGATGCCGCATTAACGGACGGAGCAGCCCAAAAGCTTCTGGCGTTTATGGAATCCACGCCGACAGCGGGCATGGCCTGCGGCCAGCTTCTGAATCCGGATGGCTCCCTGCAGAATTCCATCGCCAATTTTCCCACCCTGCTGACCCTGATTTCCAACGAAACCCTTTTACGAATCCTGTTTCCGGAAAAATTTCCCAGCAAGCGCCGGAATTACTCCGGTCCCATCCCTGTTGAATCGGGAATCGGCGCCTGCCTGATGATTCGAAAAACCGCCATGGATGCGGTCGGCATTTTTGACGAAAACTTCTTTTTTTTCTTTGAAGAAACCGACTGGGCCTATCGCATGCGGCAGGCCAACTGGCGAATCTTTTTTGTTCCTTCGGCCCGCATCATTCACGCCCAGGGGAAAAGCGCCGGAAACAGCGTCGCATCCCGAATCCTTTTTTACAGATCGCGCTACATCTACCTGAAAAAATGGCATCCCAAAAGCTATTCCCTGATGGTCATGATCCTCTTTATCCGCCTTTTGGTCAATGCCGCGCTCTCATTATTGGGGTCCGGACTCACGCTGGGACTTGCCCCGCGTCTTTTTGACAAAACGCTTGTTTACTTTCAACTCATTGCATGGCATTTTAAGGGATGCCCCTGATCTTTAACGCATTAGACAGCCAGACCCGGCAAAGGCGACGTTTCAGTCAGGTCCCTTCTTTTCTCTCAGATGGGAGAATCAGAAAATGCGAATCGTCCTGTTATATGCTCCGCCCTGGAAAATTGCACGAATACGGCGATCCACACTATCCCCCCGAAGAAGGTCCCCCGGACAACATCGATCCCGCAGCCGTCACTGAAGGGGATTTTATTCAGGCACCCTATGGGCTGCTGTCGCTGGCCGCACAAGCCATAAGAAGCGGACTTGGCGTTCAGACATTGAATGTTTCCAATTTTCCCTGGCAGAACATCGAAACTCTCATCCGCCGCCTCGATGCGGATCTGTTCGGACTTTCCTGCATGACGGAAAACCGGCGCGGAGTGGCGATGCTGGCAGCGCTGATTCGAAACATGCATCCCGGAGCCCACATTGTTGTCGGCGGACCCCATGTCACGGCCCTGCCGATCGAAACCCTCCGGCATATCCCCGCCATCGACACCGTTGTGGTTGGAGAAGGCGAACAAACCTTTCTGGATATCGTTCGATGCCTTCAGGAAAACAAACCGGTTCAGGGAATTCCCGGAACCGCATGGCGCGACTTCCAACAGGTGCCGTCTTGGTCCTCCACGAGAACGCATTGCAGACCTGGATACGCTGGCCCCCCCAATCGATTATTTTGACCTGCACACGCATTCTGACCTCCCGGGGATGCCCGATGCATTGCACTTTCTGCGGCAGCCGCCTGATGTGGGGAAAACAGGTGCGGTTCCATTCCGCGGAATATGTGCTGGATATGCTGGAGACGGCAGTCAACCGGCGGGGTCAGCGGATACTGTCGATCAAGGACGATACGTTCACGGCGGACAGAGCCCGGGCACTGGCCATCTGTAAGGGAATCCGGAAAAGACGCCTGGAATTCATCTGGAGCTGCGATACCCGGGCGGACTATCTGGATGACGAACTTCTGTCCGAGATGCGGCAGTCCGGTTGCACCCGGATCAGCATGGGGGTGGAGTCCGCTTCAACTGCCATTTTGAGAAATATCAACAAACGGCTGTCACTGGAGCAGCTCTTCGATGTGACCCAGGCCGCCAAAAAATACGGCATTCAAACCCGATACTACATGATGGCCGGGAACCGGGGAGAAACCCTGGAAACCTTTCACCAGAGCCTGGATTTCATCCGCCGGGCCAAACCCAATCAATTTGTTTTTTCACAGCTCCACCTGTATCCGGGCACAGAGGAATTCGACATCTTTATGCGGCATGGACTGGTATCCCCTGAAATATTTTTCACACGGAATTTTTTCTGCCTCACCTGCTTTGCCGGCGACAAAGACGATGAGAAACACATTCGAAAGTCTTTGAGCGCCATTTCCGGGGTCCAGAACTGCTGGGAATTCGGTGTTGCGGATTACCGGGCGGCCTTGAGCCGAATGCCGGAAATGCATTCGCTTCATGTGGACATTTGCCGGGCTTATCTGCGGGAAGGCAATCCGAATGCCGCCGAGCGGCATCTGCACCGCGCGGTCGAGCTGGGTTTTTTTCTGCCGGGACTGGTCCATAATTTATATGCATGCATTGCCGCAGCACGCAACGATATCGAAGGGAGCCGATTCCATCTGGATGAGGCATTGGCCATTCATCCGCACCAGGTCGTCATCGAAAATCTGGAACGATTGGAGTCCTGGCTGGACAGCAGCAACACGCAGAACGGCACGCCGTTGAAACTGGCGCCAGGGAATGGATTTGAAAGCTCGTTTATCTGCAGGCAGCCGGAATGTCCGGATTCTGCTGACATGGATTAAACCATCGAGAGGAGCCCATGATGAAATTCTCTTCTGACAACTGGGAATCTGCAGTCGTTTCACCGGAAACGGCGATTGAGAAAATCAGGCCCGGAATGCTCATTTTCCTGGGAACGGCGATGGCCGAACCCCGGACCATGGTTCGGCACCTGATGACTTCCGATGCCAAAAACCTGGAAGACCTCGAGCTGATCCAACTGATCAGCTTCGGGGATGCGGTGACGCTGCAGACCATTCAATCCCAGAATTTTCGCCTGAAAACCTTTTTTTCCGGCTGGGTGGCCAATGAAGCCATCGAAGAGGGCCGGGTGGATCTGATCCCCAGCCGACATGCGAAGATTCCCCAGTTGATTGAATCCCGCCAGATACCCGTGGATGTTGCCATCGTCCAGATTACACCGCCCAATGCGGCCGGCTTCTGCAGCCTGGGAATAGCGGTGGATGTGGCAAGAGAAGCCATGGAGCAAGCCTCGATCCGCATCGGCGAAATCAACACGCAGATCCCCAGAACATTCGGGGATACATTTGTTCAAACAACGGATTTTGATTTCTTGATCCGTTCGACGGATCCGCCCATTTATTTCGACCGCTCAAAAACAGATGATTGCTGGGATCTGGTGGCCCGGCACGTGGCCTCTCTGATTGAAGACAAAAGCTGCCTGGCTTTTTCCATCGGCCCTTTCTATGATGCGCTGGCCCGATGCCTGACAAACAAGCGCCATCTGGGAATACACTCGCCTGTTTTCACGGACCCGCTGATGGATCTGATGAAAAGCGGGGCTGTCACCAATCGTTACAAGGATACATATCGCGGAAAATCGCTGACATCCTATGCCCTGGGCACAGCAGAGCTGCTGGAATGGCTGGACAACAACCCCCTGGTGGAGTTTCAGCGAATCGACAAGGTGTTCAACCCCTTGATTATCGGACGAAATCCACGTTTTGTCACCTTGATTGCCGCCAGAAAAGTGGATCTGTACGGCCGCATCGGCTTGAACATGGGTAAAAGCAATCTGGCCTCCGGACCCGCCGAGGTCATGGATTTCATCAATGGCGCGGAATTATCCGAAGGCGGACGCGCCATCTTTGCCCTGACCAGCCGGGACCGAAACGGAGAGCCGAATATGTTGGCATCCATTGCCGACCTGCCCAATCAGTTCGGCGCGTTTGAATCCGTGAGCGCGGTCGTCACGGAAT
Organism: uncultured delta proteobacterium; assembly: GCA_963845015.1. Classification (GTDB taxonomy): domain Bacteria; phylum Desulfobacterota; class Desulfobacteria; order Desulfobacterales; family Desulfatirhabdiaceae; genus RAAP-1. Next base: position 88,040 of record CAWJRD010000039.1, on the reverse strand, counting down.
ACGGCGTTGCCTATCTGGAGGGCCGTACCGTCAGAGAGCGGGCACAGGCACTTATCGACATTGCCCATCCCGACGACCGGGCCGGCCTTGTGGAGGCTGCCAGGAACCGGAAAATCGTTTACCCCAACCAGATTTTCATCGCAGAGAGCGCCCGCCTCTATCCAGCGGACATCACCGCCGTTCATACATTCCGCGGCAACATCAAGATCCGGTTCCGGGCCATCAGGCCCTCTGATGAAGAAGGCATGCGGCATCTGTTTTACCGGTTTTCAGACGAAGCGGTTTACTACCGGTATTTTCATTCCGTCCGCAGCATGCCGCATACAAAAATGCAGGAATATGTCAATGTGGACTGGAACCAGGTCATGTCCATCGTCGGGCTGGTCGGAGAAGAAAAAAATGGCCGCATCATCGCCGAAGCCCGATATATCAAGATTCCGGGCAGCGCATTATGCAGAAATCGTTTTTGTGGTTGACGAGAAGCTACCAGCGGCTTGGAATTGCCTCATTTCTATACAGCATGCTGATCCGGCTGGCCAGGGAACGCGGCATCAAGGGATTTGTTGCAGATGTATTATTCTCGAATACCGGCATGATGCATGTTTTTCAAAAAAGCGACCTGCCGGTAAAGGCGCACCTGGAAGGCGGGGTCTTTAACCTGGTCATTCCTTTTGCAGCAGAGTGAATATCCATGATAGCGCCTGATTTTGAAAAAAACCTGCACAGCGCCCGTCGGAAAGTAACGCTATTTTCAATAAAAGTTTTGCATCTGTATCGCTGTTACGGTAATGAAAAAAATGATACAGACAACCATCGTTATGGAGAATACGCATGCCGTACAGTGAAGCACTCGATTCGCGCATCATACGCGCCTTATCCGGCTGGGGTGTTACCCGAAAAAAAATGTTCGGCGGAACCTGTCATCTCATCCACGGGAACATGATGTGCGGGGTATACAAGGACTCTCTTGTATTGCGTCTTGGAGAGGAAGAGGCAGGAAGGGCACTGAAAGAGCCGCATGTAACGCCCTTTGATGTCACGGGAAAACCCATGAAAGGCTGGGTCATGGTGGAGAAAGACGGATTCGAGGGGCAGCGCCTTGATCGGTGGCTCGAAAAAGCCAGAACCTTTATTGAAAGCCTTCCATCGAAACAGGCGTGAAACCTCCCGATGCCGGACAAAAGGATAACGGTATGCTTAATCTGCTGAAACGTTTCGAGCAATACATTGTACTGATGCTCATCTCGATGATGATGATTGTCGTGCTGCTTTCCACCATCGAGCTTGGCTGGCTGATCGTAAAGGATGTGATCACGCCGCCGGTTGTGCTGCTTGAGATCGACGAGCTTCTGGAGCTTTTCGGCTTCTTCATGCTGGTGCTCATCGGAATAGAGCTTCTCGAAACCATCCGGGCCTATTATATCGACCATTCCGTGCATGCGGAAATCGTCATCAAGGTGGCAATAATCGCCATTGCACGAAAAATCATCATCCTGGATGTAAAAGACCTGCCAAGTCTGACATTGATCGGTATCGCCGCCATTGTTTTTGCACTGAGCGCTGCCTATTTTGCAATCAAACGCCTGAGTCTCCAGGCACGACCTGAAAAAGACCTTTAATGCCATCATCAATACTGTTGCCTGTGAATAACCTCAACCAAAGGAGACAACCATGAAAAACCTGAAAGAATACTTCGAGAGCACCAAAGGATCCGGTGTTCTGGCTACCGCCGACAGCAGCGGCAAAGTGGATGCCGCCATCTATTCCCGCCCGCATTTTGTGGAGGAAGGGACCCTGGCTTTTATCATGCGCGACCGCTTGACCCATCACAATCTTCAATCCAATCCCCATGCCACGTTCCTCTTCATGGAAGACGGACCGGGTTACAGCGGCAAACGGCTTTTTTTGAAAAAGGTTCGCGAAGAAAGCAATCCGGAACTGATCCGGAAGATCAAACGCCGCAAATACACCGAAGATAATGAAGAACCCAAATTCCTGGTATATTTCACTCTGGATAAGGAACTGCCGCTCATCGGCGGCCAGGCTTAACAAGGGAACCGTAACTTTGATGAAGCTTAATGCAGATATTGGGCTTTTTGAGAAGCCGTCAAGATTGATGGCGTGAAGTCTTGAATAGGAGAATGGAAATGGAAGACAAGATCAGGATCGGCGTCAGCGCCTGCCTTCTCGGGCAGCCGGTCCGGTTTGACGGCGGCCACAAGCACGACCGTTATCTCACGGACACGCTGGGCGAATACCTGGATTTTGTTCCGGTGTGCCCCGAGGTGGAGTCCGGTTTCCCTATCCCCCGGGAGACCCTGCGTCTGGTCGGCGACCCGCAAAATCCGCGCCTCGTCACCTCCCGCACCAACGTCGACCACACCGACCGCATGCGCGATTGGGCCGAAAAGCGTGTGCGGGAACTTGAAGCGGAGAACCTCTGCGGGTTCATTTTCAAGAGCGACTCTCCCAGCAGCGGCCTCATGCGGGTCAAGGTTTACAACCCGAAGGGCATGGCGGAAAAGAAAGGGGTCGGCCTGTTCGCCCGGGCTTTCACCCGGCACTTTCCCCTGCTGCCGGTCGAGGAAGAGGGGCGGCTCAACGATCCTGTCCTGCGGGAGACCTTCATCGAGCAGATCTTCACCCTGAAGCGCTGGCGGGAGACGCTGGCGCTTGGCCGGAACATGAAAAACCTTGTCGATTTCCACACCCGGCACAAGCTGCTCATGCTTTCCCACAGCCCTGCCAACGCCAGACTCATGGGAAAACTTGTGGCCGATGGCAAACAGATGCCCATTCAAGCGGTTTACGCGCAGTATGAAAGCCTTCTTATCGAGACGCTGCGCATGAAATCGACGATCAAAAAAAACCTGAACGTGCTCGAGCACATCCTCGGCTATTTCAAGAACCAGCTCGGCCCCGACGAAAAGCAGGAGATGCTTGAAATATTCGACCGCTACCGCAACGCGTTCGTGCCGCTGATCGTGCCGGTGACGCTCCTGAACCACTACGTACGCAAAACCGGCGAGCCGTATCTGAAACAGCAGGTGTACCTGAATCCGCATCCCATCGCCTTAAAACTCAGGAACCACGCCTGATCAGAGAGCTTCCAGTCTGTAGGCTCAAATTCCATTGCCCGTGGACCCGTCTTCCAGTGGCCGGGGATAGCGCAAAGATTTCAATGGCGCGTAGGTGGGCAGGGCGCTACTTGAAAAAAGGAGCGCCGGACCCCGCAAACTCACGGCGGATATCCTCCATCCGGCTGCGATTCTTGCCAAGGTCCGAATAACCCAGACGCGAAGCCGAGCGAATCTGGATGATCCGCTGCTCCCGATCCAGCAGGAACTCGCCGTCATCCACGAACAGGGTCGTACGGAATTCAACCCGCAGATAACTCGGGCTTTCAGAAATGATTGTTGTGTCGCTTCGGCGCGCAAGGATCTGCTTCAGACGCTCAAAAGCAGCTTGAGGTTCGTCGTTGAAGGCTATCGGCATGATCCGGTGTTCCTCATCCGCCGCCCGGCTCGATACGCAATTGGGCGAGGCGGGACAGGCAGCAAGTCCGCCATCCCTGACCCCGAGATTGTTCGGACGCTCCCCGGCACAGGCGGCCAGTAAGCTCGACAATATACCCATGATCATGACCCCTCGAAACTTTTTTGTCATTGACTGCCGCCTTTTTTCAATACTGCGGATTGTTTTCGCCGCGTCAGCCACTTTTCAAAACTCACCACCCAATGGGAAATAAGCCCCACGGCCATAATGCGCAGCCACGAATCGTAGCCGATGGGCGCCGTGTGGAAAAGACGATTCATCAGGGGCAGGTATGTGAAAAGCAGTTGCAAGATAACCATGAACGCGATGCCGATGATGATCAGCTTGTTGGAGAGCAGTCCCACCCGGAAAAAGGAGTGATGGAGAGAGCGGCAATTGAGAAGGTAGAAACATGAAATCACGGAAAAAACATTGACGGTGACGGTTCTTGCCACGGCATCGCCCGCCCCGGTCCATTCCTCCAATTCAAACAGGCCGAAGGCCGCTGCCATCAGGATCACGCCGATAATGAGAATACGACGAATGAGGACCCCGGCGGCCATAATGCGCAGCCACGAATCGTAGCCGATGGGCACCGTGTGGAAAAGGCGGTTCATCAGGGGCAGGTACGTGAAAAGCAGTTGCAGGATAACCATGAACGCGATGCCGACGATGGACCAGCTTGTTGGAGAGCAGTCCCACCCGGAGAAAGGAGTGGTGGAGAGAGCGGCAATTGAGAAGGTAGAAGCATCGAAATCACGGAAAAAACATTGACGGTGACGGTTCTTGCCGCGGCATCGCCCGCCCCGTTCCATTCCTCCCATTCGAACAGACCGAAGGCCGCGGCCATCAGGATCACGCCGATGAGGAGAATACGCCGAATGAGCTCCCCGGACAAAATGGGGCTGGACGGATGCCGAGGCGGCCGGCTCATCAGTCCCGGCTCCTTGGGCTCGAAAGCGAGCATCAGTCCCAGTGACCCTGCTGTTGTCATGTTGATCCACAGGCTCTGGACCGGGAGAATCGGCAGCGGAACTCCGGCGAACACGGCGGCGATAATGACGAGCCCCTGACCCAGGTTGGTCGGAAGCGCCCACACCAGAAACTTGATCAGATTGTCGAATACGCATCGCCCTTCCTCGACGGCGGCTTCGATGGATGCGAAATTGTCGTCGGTCAGCACCATGTCCGCGGCCTCCTTGGAGACCTCGGTACCCGTAATGCCCATGGCAACCCCGATATCCGCCTGCTTGAGCGCCGGCGCATCGTTGACGCCATCGCCCGTCATGGCCACGACATGCCCCCTTGCCTGAAGGGCGCGCACAAGATTGAGCTTTTGCTCCGGGGCCACGCGGGCGAAAACGTTGGTTTCTTCGGCAGCGGAGACCAGTTCCTCAGGGGAAAGAAGCGCCATCTGTTTGCCGGTGAGAACAGCCGCGCAGGACGGCAGGCATTCGGGTTGCGTGACGATGCCGATTTTTTCGGCGATGACCGAAGCCGTCAAGGCGTGGTCCCCCGTGATCATCTTGACCTGAATGCCGGCCCGCAGACAGGCATGAACGGCTTCAATGGCCTCTTCACGGGGCGGATCGATCATCCCCTGCAGGCCAAGGAAAGTAAGGTCCGACGCCACGTCTTCATGTCTGAATCCGACAAGCCGTTCAAGGATATCCCGTCTGGCAAACGCCAGGACGCGCAAGCCCATGCCCGCCAGCTTTTCGGCCTCTTCCAGGATGGGGACCGGGTCGATGGGCAACGGGGAGCCATTCCCCTCCAGAATGCGCGTGCAGCGCGGCAAAATCCGCTCCAGGGAACCCTTCACGTAAATGCGCTGCAACCCTGCCTGCGGTGTGCCGTGAAGCGTCGCCATATACTGATGTTCGGATTCAAAGGGAATCGTGTCTTGCCTGGGGTAGGACGCGGTTTCAATCTGCTTCGGAAAGCCCCCCTTTCCGGGCGGCAACCAATAGGGACCCTTCCGTGGGATCGCCCTCGATCTTCCATCGCCCATCCTCCTGGATAAGTCTCGAATCGTTGCATAGAAGGCCCGCGCGCAGACATTCCCGCAGCGGAGCGCACGGCACGCTCCCGTCGTCTGGGATCGCAGGCAATATCAAATGTTCCCGAAGGGTCATAGCCGATACCGGTGACTGAATAGATCCGGCCGCCGGCCAGAACATGCTGAACGGTCATCTGGTTTTCGGTGAGGGTGCCGGTCTTGTCCGAGCAGACAACGGTCGTGCTGCCCAGGGTCTCAACGGCAGGGAGCCTGCGGATGATCGCCCGGCGGCCGGCCATGCGGCCGACGCCGACCGCCAGAATGATGGTCACGGCTGCGGGCAGCCCCTCGGGGATGGCCCCGACCGTCAGCGCAACGGCTGCCATGAACATGTCGATCACCGACTTTCCATGGAGCAATCCGGCCAGGAACGTGATGCCGCCGAGAGCCAGTATGGCAAGAAGGAGAATGTGGCTGAAACGGCCGATTTTGCGCGTAAGAGGCGTCTCCAGGGACTCGACTTCCGCGATCAGTTGGGAGATTCGGCCCATTTCGGTGCGGTCCCCCGTGGCAACGACAACGCCCGTGCCCTGCCCGTAAGTCACCAGGCTGGACGCGTAAGCCATGTTGCTCCGGTCCGCAAGCACCGTGTCGTGGTCAAGGATACCGACGGCTTTTTCCACGGCAACCGATTCGCCCGTAAGCGCGGATTCGTCGATCTTCAGGTCTCTCACCCTCAGCAGGCGCATGTCGGCGGGGACCTTGTCCCCGGACTGAAGGAGCAACGATGTCTCCCGGCACCAGTTCCTCGGACGGAATCAAACGGGGCTGGGCGGCCCGCATGACGCTGGCCGAGGTCGTCATCGCGCGCGAAAGGGCTTCGATGGCTCCCAGCGCCTTGGATTCCTGGACGAACCCGATGATCGCATTGACGAGTACCACCGCGAAAATCGCCGTGGCATCGGACCATTCTGAAATCAGTCCGGTTGTAACCCCTGCGGCAAGAAGAATGTAAACGAGGGGCTGATGGAACTGCACAAGGAATCTCAGGATCGGACCTTTGGTCTTTTTGGGCGTGAGCCGGTTGGGACCAAACTGCGCCAGCCTGGATTCCGCCTCTGCGGGGTCCAGTCCGCGTTCGGCGTGGCAACCCAACTGCTCCAGCAGTTCTTCAGGGGCGGAATGGTGCCAGAGTCCTTCCTTCAGTGTGCCCATATTTTCTTGGCCTCCGGAATCATCGAAGCGATCGCCCAGAGATGGTTGACAACAGATGAACCACATTGAAGATCATCACCGTGAACCAAACCACGATGCTGATGCCGACCGCGGCGGCAGCCATGTCCTTGATGGCACGGATCTTTTCGTTTTCGCGGGTTTCCAGGAAATCGCATATGGCTTCGATGGCGCTGTTGAACAATTCTGCCATCAAGACCAGTCCGGTGGCCAGCAGGATCAACTCGAAATCCACCCATTGCTGGAAAACCAGCGCCAACGCCAGAATGATCGCGGACAGCGCCATTTTGTAGGCAACGCTGAACTCGTTCAGGATCGCAAATCGCAGTCCTGCCAGGATTATCTTGATCTTGCGCAGGGGGTGATAGCCCGTTTCGCCGGTACCCAGAAATTTATTTCTCATGGTGTTTCCAGACCTTCTTTTCCACCCCATCGCCACGAACACCAGCGCAGCCGCTGTGCAGCGCTGTATCAGAAAATAACTTTTCAATATCAAGTTATTTGAAAGTTCGGAATTGGCTCTTTCCGTCATTCCGGCGAAAGCCGGAATCCAGTGTTTTTATTTGGTTATGGGCTTGAGCGACGAACAGCGAACTCATGCGTGTTTATTGAATTTCTCCGCAGGGTTGGAGGGTTGAATCCGCCGGGTAAAAAGGGGAGAAAACAGGTACAGCAGCAGATAAAGCAGGCAGATATAACCCAGATACGGACTGAATACCGCTACCAGCAGCAGGATGATGCTGGTGCGCCTGAACCAGGTGCTCTGGTCCATGAACCGCCCGAGATGAAGATAGCGCACCGGATAAATATTCATCGCCGCCGCTGCCAGCACCATTGCGGCAGAAGCGATGTAGCCCCAGAAGACGACAGTAGTCCGGATTCTCCTGAATGGCCTGGCTGAACATGATCAGGGGAGCGGTCACCAGAAGCGCCGCCGCCGGCGTGGGCATTCCCTTGAAAAAGCCCGGAATGGGGGAAGTATCCAGGGTGAAGTAAATCAATCGGACAATACCCATCACCGCATAAACCAGGGCGATCCAGACAACGGCAGATCGGAGATTGCCGAAACATCCGAACGGGACAAGACCAGATAATAAATCCAGGCCGGCACGATGCAAAAGCTGATGCCATCGGAAATATCGTCCAGAATACCGCCCAATTGATAGCGGGGCGGTTTGGCATTTCCGGCAGGCGGTTCGGTAAGCCCGAGTTTACGGGCCATGGCGCCATCCAGTTTATCGAAAATCGCCGCACCGATCAACAGCAGATAGGCTTCCCGGACCCGGCCCTGATTGGCGAACCAGACCGACAAAAGCCCCATGATGGCGTTCATCACCGTCAAACCGTTCGGAAATGTGGACAAAATGCTGCGGCGCAGGTTTTCATTTCCCAGACACAGCTCATCCAGGAAGGCATTGCCGTATTTGCGGCAGTACCTGGCGATGGAGCCGAAATTGATCACCAGAAAAATGATTTCGATGACAAAGAGGCCCTTCAGCGGCAGGTTGCCCAGCCAGGAAATCCAGAAATACAGCCTGGACGGCGGACCCTTCGGGAATATAAAAGGCGGTGGCGTAAAGCAGGGCTGCCACCGGCGCCGCCACGACCGTCCGCAGCCGGGTGAACTCGCTGTTCTCGGGCTCTGGCCCCTTCCCCTGCGTGAATCCGCGGATAAAATGGGCAAAGCTGTCGCGGATCAACACGATGATGCATAAAATCAGGATGAAGATGGCGTGCAGCAGATCGGTTTTCTGGTAATCAGGCGTGATGTAAACCAGCCGCCACATCATTCCCACGGCCACCAGCGGGAAAATGATGGCGTACACCACCTTGTCCATGATGCGATCCGCCAGGTGCGCCAGGGTCGGATGGGGCTGAAAGCGCGCGGCAAACCAGCCGTCCACCAGGTCAAAGGCCATGGACGTGAACAGAAAGACAACGCCCAGGGTATACAGAACCGGATTCTGGGTCCACATGACGGCGATGGCGCAACACAGACCCCCAAAAACCAGAGGCGGTCTGCCGTAAACCAGAATGGCGGTAACTTTTTTGGATATTTGAAGTTTTTTCATGAATTATCTTTTAACGAAAACCGCCCTTAAGTGTCAAGAAAGGATCGAAAAAAACAACCCTCACCAGTCAATGGGATGGTAGTCCTTGAGAAATTTCCCGCACCAATGGGTATCGGTCAGAATCCCGTGAAAAAACGGATCGCAAATCCTGGCGGCACCATCCACGATATCCAGCGGCGGCTGAAAATCATGCACTTCCTGTTTCAAAGCAGCCAGTTTCGCCGGGTCTTCGTCCGTCACCCATCCGGTGTCCACGGCATTCATGAAAATGCCGTCCCTGGCAAGATCGGCGGCGGATGCATGCGTCAGCATGTTGAGGGCTGCCTTGGCCATATTGGTATGCGGATGCCGGCCCGTTGTCTTGAAGCGGAAAAACTTTCCCTCCATGGCCGTCACGTTCACGATATGCTTTTTCCCGGTATAGTCGCGCCGCATCATCGGCGCCAGCCGGTTGCACAGAACAAACGGCGCCACGGCATTCACCAGTTGAATTTCAAGCATTTCGGCAGTCTGGATTTCGCCCAGCCGCAGACGCCAGCTATTGGTTTCCCTTAAATCCACCTGCTGAAGATCGGCATCCAGCTCGCCTTTTGGAAAAACAGCTTCAGCGGCCAGACTGTGGTCGTATGCATAGGGAATCTGGGACAGTTGCGCGGAGGCCCGCAGACCGATTCCGGGGGCTTTTCCGTTCCAGGTTACCGGAAGCGCCGGCTCCAGTCCGATGTTCGGCGCGGAAAATGAACCGAGCTGATTGATGCAGTGATGATACGGGCCAAGAAGCGATCGGACATTCTCCGGCAGCGCATCCATGGCGCCTGGTTTCGTTATCCATCAGATGCGCGTAAAAGCCGGGCGGCCTTCGAACCGTCTGGGCCGCATTGTTGATCAGAATGTCCAGGCGGTCGTAATTCTGTTCGATGTAGCTTGAAAATATCTCGACGCTTGGCGTATGCCGCAAGTCCAGGCCGTAAATATGCAGGCGGCCGCCCCACTCGGAAAAATCCTTTTCGCCAGCAAAGCGCATTGCGGCATCCACGGGAAACCGGGTGGTGGCGATCACCCTGGCGCCGGCGCGCAGCATCATCAGCGTTGCCTGAAAGCCGATTTTCACCCGGGCGCCGGTGATCAGCGCCACCTGCCCCTGAAGCGATGCGGTCTGAAAGCGTTTTTGATAGTTAAACGCCGCGCAATTCGGGCACATGGCGTCGTAGAAAAAATGCAGCTTTGTAAATTCCGCCTTGCAGACATAGCAGTTGCGGGGGGATTTCAAATCATTATTTTCAGGATTCAAATCCGCCGTAAAATCCGGAATCTGAATCGGCGCGGAAAAGACACTGGCCTGCCGGGCAAGACGGATGCCCGTGGCTGCCCGGACGCTGCGCTCATGCTGAACAACCACCTGGCGCCGGACCCGGTTCATTTCCTTGTTGCGTTTTTTAAGCTCGCGCCGGTCCGGCCGGGAGAGCTGACCGGCCGCGGTCATGAGGGCAATCCGCTGCGCTTCGGAAAGATTGACGATCTGGCCGCTGTTATTGGCCAGGTTTTCCAGAAAAGAAATGCAGTTTTGAATTTCTTCCGGAGAATACGCTGTTTCGATGCTATTGTTCACTGTCTGATACCCTGAACTTGGAGATGGATGACCCTGAAAATAGCCATCTCCGGAAGGAGATTATGTTAATGGTTCTGAAGTGCCAGGGTATCATTATCCTGTAAATTGAAGCGCCGGTTATGATTTGGCGGCAGGAACCGCCGGTTTCACTTTGGCATTGTAGATCTCTAGCCAACCTTTGAGAACTTCGATGTTCTTTTCCAATCCGGGCGTTCCCGCAGGCTTTGGCGCCGATTAACTCCCGCAACAGATCGGAATACGCGCCGGCCAGCTCTTTTTCCTTAACCAGGAGCGCTTCGCTCTGCTCCTGAACCCGCTTCTGGAAAAAGCCGCGCAGAACATCCATGGCTTGCTCCTGGGTTTTGAATGCAACGCCGGTGATACCTTTTAAATCCAGGCCCTTTACGGAAAAGGGTTCCATCGCACTGGAGCGCTGAGAGAAAACCCAGCCGGAGGATGAACCTCTCACCAGATAGAGATCGCCGGCCCGAACCGTAAAATAAAAGCTTTTGGGCAACGCCGTAAATGTCAGAATGATCGCGGCGATGATAACAATCACCGGCAGAACGATGACGATTTTTCTGCCAACGAGATGTTGCCGGAAAAACGGCAAGCTTGTCTGTTCCATGAATTTTCCTCCTGTTTTTATAATTGAAAATACAACCGAATGATTACATCGCTATCAGATTTCATCATAGTGGATGCGTTCGAAAAAGTCAAAAATGATATGGGGTTGTATGAAAATCCGGCCATCAACGGATACAGGCACACCAATCGCTGATGAGACTTCTTGGCAAACGTGACTACAAATAAAGCAAGACCGCAATAGATGGCATGATTGGTACTGCCATTAATGGGGGTTTGCAGTGTTTCGATCCAGCTCCGATCGGACGATACCGGCCAGTTTTTGAACGGTATAAGGCTTTTTGATGTAGGCCCCCGCACCCAGGCGCTGCATTTCCGCGACACGGCCGGTTTCCGAATAGCCACTGGCGATAACGACTTTTTGATCCGGGTGGTGTTCGAGAATCCGCCGATAGGTTTCCAGTCCATCGATTCCCGGTTCCATGATCATGTCCAGAATCATCAAATCACAATCATGGTCGCGCAAATATGCCACCGCCTGCTCACCGCTGCTGACGGCAGTTGGCGCATATCCCAGATGGGTCAGTATTTCACTGGCGATATCAAGCTGCTGAGAGACATCGTCTACGATCAGAATCTTTTCTCCATTGCCGCGAAGGTTTTCCAAGGCGGTTCCCGGTTCCAGGCGCAGTTCTTCCCGTCGGTAACTGGAAGATACAGGGTGAAACGCGTTCCCTTGCCCATTCCAGTTTCCACATTGATGTAACCGTTGTGATCCTTCACGGTTCCCCAGACAACGGCCATGCCAAGGCCTGTGCCGCTTCGTCCCATCACTTTTTTGGTATAGAAGGGTTCGAAGATCTTTTCTTTATCTTCCGGCGATATGCCGACCCCCGTATCGGTGACGGTCAGCACGACATAATCCCCCTGCCGGATGGCATCATAGCCTTCGACGGGCCGATCGATATAGATATTTTCCGTTTGGATCGTGACAACACCCCCATCAGGCATGGCTTCGGCGGCATTGGTTACCAGATTCATGACGGTTTTCACCAGATGGACCCGCGAGCCGTCGATATTCAGAAGATCCGGGCTTAACCGGGTTTCAACGACAGCCTTGGGAAACAGCGAACTCAGCTTTTCGAATTCCAGGCTGGACAGGTATTCTTCGATAATGCGGTTCAAATGAACGATTTCGTTTGTCGCAACCCCTCTTCGGGCCAACGTCAACAGATCCTCAACAACCGCCGCTGCTTTCTGGCCGCTTTGCATGATGGCGGTAATGGGTTTGCGCAGCGGACTGTCCGGGGGCAGCTGCATCAGGATCAGATCGGGATACCCCACGATACCGGAAAGAATGTTGTTGAGATCGTGCGCCACACCGCCGGCCATGGTTCCCAGGGCTTCCATTTTTTCGGCGCGCTTGATCCGCAATTCCAGCTGCCGCCGGGAGGCCTCTGTCCGCTTCAATTCGGTGATATCCCGGATGGTTGACAGAAGAGACACTTGTCCGCCGATAACAATCTCAAACGAGTAAACTTCCACGTCGAAAAAAGAGCCGTCACGGCGTAAATCCCTGAGCCTGAAAATACGATCCGGAATATCCGGCCAGTTTTTCCGGCGCGCAGTCAGCATCTTGCGGTCATCGGGATGGATGATATTCATGACATCCTTGCCCACGACTTCGCCCCTGTGCGTCATAACCATGAATCTTTAGCCAGGCGGGATTGACGTCCAGAATTATTCCGCCGGCTGTCAAACTCATGGCATCCAGGGAATCTTCAAAAAGTTTCCGATATTTTTCTTCAGATCGAATGAGATTCTCAATCAACTGGTCTCTTTCCCGAACCGTTGTTTCATGCTCTTCGATAAGATCAGAAGATGACCATTGGATCACGCGTTTTGCAATCCGCTTGAGACACGACTTGAACCAGTCTGGATCGATCCCAGCTCAACTTGATGGCGCAATGATCGTCTCCATCCAGAACACATCGCACTTCCTCGGCGCTGACATTCGCAGCTCCCGTCATCCTGGCGACTCCCAGGTAGATTCCCAGATTCCAATGGCAGACATTCCGGGTCACCCGAAATCCCGGACGATATTTCAATTCAAAGGTCACTGAACGATCACTTTGCTCGGACAGCGTAACCTCTTTTGTGTTATTGAATCGGGCATTGATTTTTGCCGCCTGTTTGGATATCGCGACGGGACCCATGAACCTGGCTGCAAAAAGGGCTTGCCTGGACAGGCTTTCACGGACCGCGCCAATACCCGCTGTAATCAGGGGATTGGGAACCTTGATAATTTTTTTCACATTCTCGAATAATGCAATGGAGAAATCGTTGGACACCCAGTAGGCGGAATCGGTCAAGATGGGTTTGCTGGATCGCATGCAGGATCCGAAGGATCAAATTTATCCCGAACGAGATATTGCGGATTGTTGGCCAGGCCCTCAAGAAGCGTATTTACCCCTTCTTCGCCATAATGATGCCGGATATAGGCAATGAGGCCTTTGAAATTCTGACAGCAGATGTCCCTTGCCATGATATCGCTATTCACGGATAAACCTCATGAGGTTAACGAATTATTCCATCATGACCGAAGATCGCTTCTCTTCCGCTGTCATCCGCATCGTTTAAATCATCGCAGACTTCCCGGCTTTCATGAGGATTGCTCTGTTTCCGGAAGCGGATTCCGTCATCCGCTTCGGGCTTCTCCGTAGTCTGCTTGCGCTGTTTTTTTTCTTCCTTCTTTTTTTTCTTTTCCAACTCTCTCTGACGTTTATCATGCTGATAATTGGGTTTTGGCAATTTATCATCCTTTATTTATGAAGCGTGATAATTTTCATCCGCTCAGTCAACATGTTCTTCCTGCTTTTAAATCCAGATCTGCAAAAAATGATTTGAGGTTGATGGCTATCTCGACATATATCGGAAAGTTCATGAACATTCAACCTCTTTCCCCCTTTTCAGAATTGCCGGCGTCATCCAAAGCAAAATAATCGAAAACGGCCTGTTGCGCGGACCGGCAATGTGATTCATCAATCCGATTGTTTCGATACAGTATCCGTCATGACTGGAAATGAATCTATTTTAGCGTACCGCCGTTGTTGTAGTGATTTTGATGTTTTTCCGATTTATGTTCATTTTATCAATCATCAATAAATTATTTGACAAAACACAGGAAATGGATATAAAACAATTAATCACATTATTGATTGAGCGCTCGTTCGGAATAGACATCAGATCGATTCCTTCAAATGGTCTTTCTGAATTCCGGTTCAACCATTATCCTGTTAACAGCCATATGTTTTTTCGGGGAATTTGTCCGCTGTGCTCGACTGTAACACCGATTGAAGCCGCAGAAACGATCGCAGAAAACATATCGAACATCACACAAACAAAGGGAGAGATTTTTTATGCAATTACCAAAGTATGAAGTTGGCAAAACCACGATAGGCCAGTTGGTGGATATCGTGGCCGAGCAGTTCGGAAACAGCAAGGCGCTGAAATATCACAAATTGGGAATCGACTACGACTACAATCAGTTCAAAGATGTATGCAATCAATCGGCCAAAGCATTTATGGCCTTGGGCATTCAAAAACACGAGCATATCGCGATATGGGCCAACAATGTTCCGGAATGGGTCCTGGCACAGTTCAGCACAGCCAAAAATGGGGGCCGTGCTGGTTACGGTCAACACCAATTACCGAAGCTTTGAGCTGGAATACCTGATGAAACAATCCGATTCAACGACGCTGATCCTGATCGGCGGGGTCCGGGAGGCGGATGAATATCTCAAGGTCGTCTATGATGTCTGCCCGGAGCTCAAAACCTGCCAGCCCGGAAAGCTGAAAAGCGCAAAGCTCCCCCTGCTCAAGAACGTCATCTTTATCGGAAATGAAAGCCATCCGGGCATGTTCACCTGGAATGAAGTGATGGCCATGAGCGAGCAAGATCAGCGATGCGGAGCTTTACGCCCGGCAGAACTCCCTGGAGCCGGATGATGTCATCAACATGCAGTACACGTCCGGAACAACGGGATTTCCCAAAGGCGTTCAGTTGACGCACACGAACCTGATCGGAAACGCCAAGAGCCTGGCCGAGTGCATGGTGCTCTCCGCCAAGGACACCATGTGCATTCCCGTTCCCTTCTTTCACTGCTTTGGCTGTGTTCTGGGCACCCTGACCTGCGTGGTCTCCGCAACCTGCATGGCTCCGGTACAGGCATTTACGGCTGCCGCGGTGCTGGAAACCGTTGAAGCATCCAAATGCACGGCGCTGCATGGCGTTCCAACCATGTTCATCGCCGAACTTGAAGAGCTGAAAAACAAGAAATACGACACCTCGCATCTGCGCACCGGAATCATGGCCGGAGCCCCCTGCCCGATAGAAGTGATGAAGCAGGTCGTCAGCGTCATGGGCGCCTCGGAAATGACCATTGTCTACGGACAAACCGAGGCGTCTCCGGGTATTACCCAGACCCGCACCACGGATAGTCTTGAACTGCGGGTCAGCACGGTTGGAAGAGCGCTGCCGAACGTGGAAGTCAAAATCGTGGATCCGGCAACGGGCGAGGAAGTTCCCCGGGGCGTTCAAGGCGAACTTTGCACGCGCGGGTATCATGTCATGAAAGGGTATTACAATAATCCGGAAGGCACGGCCAAGGCCATCGACAAAGACAAGTGGCTGCACACCGGCGATCTGGCCGTCATGGATGAAAACGGCTACTGTAAAATCACGGGCCGCATCAAGGACATGATCATTCGCGGCGGTGAAAATATTTACCCGAGGGAAATCGAGGAATTTCTCTATACCCATCCCAAAATCAAGGACGTGCAGGTCATCGGCGTGCCCAGCAAAAAATACGGCGAAGAAGTGGTGGCCTATATTCAGGTCAAACCCGGTGAAAAAATGACTGAAGACGAGCTGAGAACATTTTGCAAGGACAAGATTTCCTTTCATAAGATTCCGGCGTTTTTCTTCTTTGTGGATGAGTATCCGACAACCGCCAGCGGCAAGATTCAGAAATACAAGCTGCGTGAAACAGCCACCATAGAACTGAAGCGTGAAGAAGACGCAAAAATTCAGATGGCATAGCATTATCGGACAGGGCGGCGTGTCTTCGCCGCCCTGTTTTTATTTCAAGATTGCCTTCCATCATATCCCGCAAAAACATCGTTACCAGTTCATGACCTGTGAAAAGCGCTTGGAACTCCGACACTGAAGGGAATTCCCTGCAGAATTCGAATCTCTTCAGAATCGAAAAGCCGGATCTGCCGCTGACCCCATTGCCGTTCCGCTCCTGTTTGACATTTCGCACGCAATTGGACTATGATGGCCGTGTAAAAAAAGCCCGATAGCCGCGTTAAGCTTCGTCATGAATGACTGGTAATTTTCATTGTATTAAAGTTTTGCCGGCAGCGGCCGATAATGTTCATGAAAGATCATTTTTTATTGTTCTCACGGTATTGAGGTATCTGTATTTTGCAATCCGATTCCACCCGTCATTCAGGTTTTCTCAACTGCCTGCCATCCATTTTCTTTCAGCTTTCTTTTACGCCTCAACCCGAGGGATTCCGGGGATTTCTTTACCGGCGGGAAAGGATCAAAGCAAAATGAATCAAATGTTTATGGCCGAAACCAACGAGCGGCAACTGGCGGAAAAGGAGCTTTGGCGTCAAAAAGCCTATATCGATCAGATCATAGAGAATTCCCCTGTCGCCATTTCGGTGATGAATAAGGATGGCGCCATTACCCGCATCAACCGGGAATTCACCCGCCTTTTTGGTTATACTTTTGAGGAAATCGCCGGCCGCAATATCAGCGCGCTTCTGGCGCCTCCGGGCCTTGAAACCGAAGCCCACCATCTGCGATCCCTGATTGCAGATGGCGAACGCATCGCGGTTGAAACCACCCGCCGGTCCAAGTCCGGCGAAATCATCGAAGTGGCCATCGCCGGATCTCCCATTTTTATCGACAATGAGCTCATCGCAATTCAGGCGGTGTATTCGGATATCACGGATCGAAAACAGGCGGAAATCGAAAAAGCCAAGCTGGAAGCCCAACTGCTCCATGCTCAGAAAATGGAGGCCATCGGAATCCTGGCAGGCGGCATTGCCCATGATTTCAACAATATTCTGGGAGCAATCATCGGCTTTAGCCAGATGGCATTGATGGATGCCGAAAACGGCATCTCAAAGCCGCATGACCTGAAACAGATTCTGAAATCCGCCGATCGCGCCAAGCACCTGGTCAAACAGATTCTGACATTCAGCCGGAGAATTACGCCGGAGCTGTCTTTTCAACAATTGAATCAGATCATCCGGCAAACAGTCACCCTGCTGGAACGGACCCTGCCCAAGATGGTTTCGATTCAAACAGCGCTCTCACCCGATCTGTCCCCAATCCATGCAGACCCCATTCAACTGGAGCAGGTGCTGATGAATCTGGGAACCAACGCGGCCGATGCCATGCCGGATGGCGGCATCCTGTCGATTCGAACGGAAAATGTCTTGATCGAAGCTGGTGTCAGCGATGCTTTTGCGGAAATGCCGCCCGGCCGCTACGTGCTGCTGACAGCGACCGATACCGGATTCGGCATGGACAATAAAACACTCAAACATATTTTTGATCCGTTTTTTACGACAAAAGGCGTGGGAAAAGGCACGGGACTGGGGCTGGCCACGGTTTTCGGCATTGTGAAAAGCCATAGCGGACACATCCTCTGCCTGAGTGAACCGGGAAAGGGAACGTCATTTCAACTCTATTTCCCAGCACATGCCGCCATGCCCGTGTTGCCGGTAAAAACCGATTCGCCCGCAGAGGCCCAAAGCGGCAAGGAAACCATTCTGCTGGTCGATGATGATCCGTCCATACGGGAATTCGGCCAGGAGCTTCTGGAACGCTACGGCTACCGTGTTCTGCTGGCTGAAAGCGGCGAAGATGCGCTTTTGCAGTTCGGCGCGCATTCCGGCGGCATTGACATGATCATTCTGGATCTGGGAATGCCGGGAATGGGCGGATATCGCTGCCTTACGGAGCTATTAAAAATGGATTCGACCGCCCGCATTCTGATTGCCAGCGGTTACGGACCGGTCGGCCAGGCCCAGGAAGCACTGAAATCCGGTGCCAGAGGATTCATCTGCAAACCCTACCGGATCGAGGACATGCTCTCGGCGATTCGAAAGGTCGTGGACCCGGCGGAAATGACAATTGAAGCACGTGCAACGAACCCCTCGCATCCCTTAAAACGGAAACCGATAGACTGCCAATCATGCGGTTACAGAAAATGTGAGTGAGCATATACAGTTGTCACTCAACATGGATGGGCAGGATGAAGATGTTACAGAAAATGTGCAGTGAGCTTGTACCGCTTCAACTGTCCATAAATCCGCCATCGGAAGTGGAAAAATACTTCTGGTGCAAGAAACGCGATATGAATCGCGTGTTCGCCACCTGTGTCCGGTGCAAGCACTATCCCTGCGATTACTGCACACCCGGCAGAATACGGGAACTGGCCAATACCGACTATGTGGTCATTACAAACGTAACCTTCATCAGCAAAAGGAGAAAATTCGTGTTGGCAAAAATGAAAGACGGCACTTATAAAGAATTGGATATCGATGTCAAGTCCCCGAACCCGGAACAACTCAAAGATGTTGAGGAAGTCTATGTGATCTCGAAGGTGCTGATCCCGGTGCTGACCCTGCGGGCAAAAAACGAGAGCGACAGCATCGAAACGTCCGTGACCCGGAACCTGCGGAGACTAAAGGCCGGCAGAGAAAAGAGAAATGAGAAATGCATGAATATGAGCAAACTCATCTTTTTATTATTCTGCCGGACTTCATCTTTTTCTTGACAATAACCTTCAGTATAACTATGAATAACCGCTCAGTTTTTTTTAACATGATACCTCAATCCGTATTCATTTTCAGCTTTATTTTGCAATCGTGAACGGCGTGATCCTTCGGCATGATTTACTTCAGCTCGCTTTCGACGGAGGCGTTGATAATACCGGGGTATAGAACAAAACAAAGAGGTTCTTCAGCATATGCCGATCCACAATGCTCTGGCAGATCAGCTTTCCAATTTAAAACACATTCCAACGCTTCCTCACATCCTTCTTCAATTGATCAAAACCTGCAACGAGGAGAATGGCAGTCTTAAAGATATTTCCAAAGTCATTGAAAAAGACCCGGCACTGACCACTCGCGTTTTGCGGCTGGTCAATTCCGCCTATTATGCAAATAAGCATCGTATTTTTAATGTTGATGGCGCAGTAGGGTTTCTCGGCACAAATGCCATCAAGAACATTGCCATATGCAGTTCCGTTCACGAGGTTTTCCAAACCGTCAACTCCAAATCAGGCTTTAATTTAAAACAGTTCTGGTGGCATTCATTAAGATGCGCGGTCCTGGCAAAACTGATTGCAAAAAACCGGAATTTTCATAATCCGGATGAAGCTTTCCTGTCCGGTATGCTTCATGACATCGGCAAGATCATTTTATGGGTGAATTTCCCGCAGCCGTATGCGGAACTGCTGGAAATGCACAAGGGCAGACCCGAGTTGATTCTTGCCGGAGAAACCCAGTTTGGCGCCAACCATGCGGAAATCGGGGCATGGCTGCTGGACAAATGGAGTTTTCCAACCTTCATTGCCGACTCGGTGCGCTATCACCACTATTCTCAGAACAGAATTCTGGATGCACTGCCTTTGGTGAAATTCGTATACGTGGCCAATGCCCTGTGCAAAAATTCCGGCCGGAATATAAATGAAGGATTGGGGGCGGCCCAGGAGATTTTCGGATTCACCCCGGCGGTTGTTGAGGAATTGCTGTCCCAGGCTGATGCAGAACTGAAAACCGTGGCTGAATCCTTGAACATCATCATTGAACCCGGCATAACCAAAGAATCCGCCTGTTTGGAAAATGATCGTGAAAAACAAATCGATCTGATCAAGGAAGTCAGGGACCGTTCGCTTTTGCTGGGTACGGTTGAAAATCTGCTGGCCGCAGCCAGACGAACCGGAAATATTGAAAGAATCCTTCCAGGGGCTTCAATGCCTCTTTGATATTTCCCTGGTGCTTTTCTTTATCTTTGACCCTGAAAAAAAAGGCCTTCGCGGGGTTACGCTTCCGGACGACAAGAAATTTTCAATGATCCAGGACTTGATTATTCCATTGCAGATGGAAAAAAGCCTCTTGATTGAGTGCCTGCAGACGCGCAGAATTGCCGACTCCTTCACCCGGTCCACTGACGTCATCCCCGCCATCATCGATGAACAGATCATCCCGCCTTCTGGGCAGGGAAGGCATGGCCTGTATTCCCATGATTGCCTATGGTGAGAAAGTGGGCGCAATGGTTCTGGGCCTTGACAACCGGGAATTTTCATTTCTTGCGACCCAGATCAAGCCTTTGAAAATGCTGGTGGATCAAACGGCTGTCGCCATTCGCGTTCATCATTCCAAACGATCACAGCTCAAGGAGATTCAGATCGGAACGCCTCGGCGCGTCATCATCCATGGCGCGAAGGGTGATTCACGAAGTCAACAATCCGCTGGGGATCATCAAGAACTACCTGAGAATTCTGGGAATGAAGCTTGCCGCAGCAGATATGGCACAGGATGAAATCAAAATTCTCAATGAAGAAATTGATCGTGTCGCTCAGATCCTTCGCAACCTGAACGGCACTTCCGAGGACTGGGTCCGCAAGGTCGAAGCCGTTGATGTGAATGCCGTGCTGTCGGACATTTTAAAAATAACCCGGGAATCCCTGCTGAATCATTTCAATGTTCAACTCCACTTTGACTCCGATCCCGGACTCCCCCCCATCATGGCCGACAAAAACAGCCTTAAACAGGTATTTATCAATCTGATGAAAAATGCCTTTGAAGCCATGCCCGATGGCGGCAATCTGCATATTCGAACCCGCCATGTCTCCAGCCGGCTTGGCGGGGAATTTTCCGACAGCGATTTCGAATACCCGGGGTATGTGGAAATCACCATCAGTGATGACGGGCCGGGAATTCCCGCAGAAATCAAGACCCGGTTGTTTGAACCCTATGCCAGCACCAAAAGGGGCAATCACTCCGGCCTGGGGCTTTCCATTGTTCATAACATCATCCAGACCTTAAAAGGCACGATCAGTTGCGAGAGCGAGCCGGGAGACGGCACGACATTCAGGATCGGTCTGCCCACCGCCTATACGGATAAAGACTTTGCTGAGGAGAGAAACCAATGAGCTGTAGCCCGAAAATCTTAATCGCCGATGATGAACCCAGGTTCTGTGAAAGCTTAAGATTTCTGTTGATCAATCAGGGATATGATATCCACACCACCACTTCGGGAAGAGAGGCGCAGCACTTGCTTTCAACCCTTCAGATTGATCTGGCGCTTCTGGATCTTGCGATACCCGAAATCGACGGCCTTCAACTGATGGACCATATCAACAGCCAGTGCCCGGACACTTCCGTTATTGTTGTCACCGGCAACGGCAGTCTTGATGCCGCTGTGAGCGCATTGCGGAAAGGGGCTTACGATTTTCTCAGAAAACCCTTTGAATATGAGGAATTGCTCACAACCGTCAAAAATGCGCTGAACCAGAAAAAACTCAAAAAAGAAAAATCGGTGATCAACGAAAAACTGGAAGTCTCCGAGGACCGCTATCGGTATCTTGTCCAGAATTCTCCGGATATCATCTATACCCTGGACAGCGACAGCCGTTTCACCTTTGTCAGCAACTCCGTTGAACGCATTCTGGGCATTGAAAACAGCCAGCTCATCGGAAAGCACTATACCTATCTGATTCATGATGACGATCTGGAAAAGGCCAAATGGACTTTCAACGAGAGAAGAACCGGAGATCGGGCGACATCCTGGATCGAGCTGCGGCTGAAGTCTTTCCGGGGGGATGATCAGGCCGTGACCTGTGACGTGAAACACGTCACCGTTGAATTGAAATGCATCGGCATGTATGCCAAGCAGCCATCCGGAAAGGCGCTGACTTACCTCGGCACGCATGGCGTGGCCAGAGACATCAGTGACAGAAAGCGTCTTGAAAAACAACTTCAACAGGCCAACAAGATGAAGGCCATCGGCACGCTGGCAGGAGGCATCGCTCATGATTTCAACAATCTGCTTATGGTAATTCGCGGACACATCTCGCTGATGCTGATGAAGAATGACGTTTCACGCCCCCATCAGGAGCGGCTGAGAAAAATCGAGGACAGCATTCAGAGCGCGGCAACACTCACCAGCCAGCTTCTGGGTTTTGCAAGAGGGGGGAAATATCAGGTTAAACCCGTCAATCTTAACGCGCTGCTCAGAGAAACTTCACAGATGTTTGTTCGGACGAAAAAAGAAATCGTCGACGCGTGAGCAGTATGAAAAGAATATCTGGACCGTGGATGCGGACAAAGGACAAATCGAGCAAGTATTTCTGAACCTTTATGTGAACGCCTCTCAGGCCATGCGCTCGGGAGGAGAGCTTTTTATTGCAACCGAGAATGTCTACCTCGACATCTGTTCAGACAGGCCCTTTAATTTAGCTCCGGGCAGATATGTTAAAATTACGGTAACGGACAACGGCATCGGAATGGATGAAAAAACCAAGCAACGGATTTTCGAGCCGTTTTTTACCACCAAGGAAATGGGCAGGGGCACCGGCCTCGGGCTTGCTTCGGCCTATGGCATCATCAAAAACCACAAAGGCATGATTGACGTGGAAAGCCAAGTCGGCATCGGAACGACGTTCTGCATTTACCTGCCGGCCTCCGAGCAGGAGGTGGAAAAAGACGAGAGCCCTTATGAGGTTATCCTGAAGGGAACAGAAACGGTCCTTTTGGTCGATGATGAAGACAAGATACTGGATGTGGGAAGGGGAATGCTGTCCGCCCTGGGTTACAACGTGCTGGCAGCCGGAAGCGGCAAGCAGGCCATCGCGTTATACGAAGCCAACAGAAACAAGATAGACGTTGTGATTCTTGACATGGTCATGCCGGGAATGGGCGGGGGCGAAACTTATGACTGCCTTAAAAAAATCAATCCGGACGTGAAAGTTCTGCTTTGCAGCGGTTACAGCGAGGGCGGGCAGGCAGCAGAAATTTTGCTGCGCGGATGCACGAGTTTCATCCAGAAACCATTCAACGTCAATGGGCTGTCCCAGAAAATCAGAGAAATCATCGATCTGCCGATGAATATTCCTTTTTTGAATGCGGAGCAAGACCAACCTCACCCGCCTGTGTCCATGCCTTGAAGGGATAACAGTTCCACAGCAGTCATTAACGGCGATTGGAAGGCGTCATGACAAATATTTCCTGCACCGGATGCTTTCCGTGAATCCCTGAATAAAAGGCTCTGATCTGCTGCATGTCCGCATGGATATCGCCGGTGGGAAGAAATACAGGGCCGATACCGCCGACCTTCGTCCGATAGTTCAGAAATCCAAGCACCACCGGAACATTTGCGCCCAGGGCGATATAATAAAAACCCGTTTTCCATTTCATGACATTACTGCGCGTTCCCGCCGGCGGAATGGTCAAAACCAGATTCTCATTGGCTGAAAACTGTTGAATCATCTGGCCGACCATATTATTGGATTTGGATCGATCAACGGGAATGCCGCCCAGCCATTTGAACATCCCTTGAAACGGCCAGCGGAACAGGGTGTCTTTTCCCATCCAGTAAATTTTGCCTTTCAGCGCAAAGGTCAGACACAATGTAATGGGAAAATCCCAGTTGGACGTGTGAGGGGCCGCAATCAGGACGTACTTCGCAATGGCCGGAAACCGGCCTTCAATACGCCACCCTCTCATTTTAAAGACAAACAGGGAAATCCAGCGCATCAGCGTCCGGATGACCGGCGTATCGAATATGGTATAATGCATGGCTGAGACGTGCTCCTTGAGTAATGGTTATTAATTCGGCAGATGACAACAGGCAGATTTTCAAGGATTGAAGTTGCGATCGGCTGTTTAACGGATTCGCCATATTGAAGCAAAGCGCTGAAAAAGCAAAGCAGTTTATCCGGCATTACATTTGTTTTACAATAGGAAGGGGAGCATTAATGTAACAGGATGTTTAAATACATTGCGGCCGGTGTGATGGAGCCGGATGAATCTGGATCATCAAGCGCTCTCCGGTGTGAGCGTTCCGCAGCCGACCACCTTCCCGCCGCCGTCCCCGCCTTCAGGACCCAGATCGATCAGGTAATCCGCGGATTTGATCACATCCAGTTGATGTTCGATGACCAGCACGGTATTTCCGGCATCCACCAGCCGGTTCAGAATATTCAGAAGATTCTGAATATCCGCGACATGAAGGCCGGTGGTGGGTTCATCCAGAATATACAGGGTTTTTCCGGTCCCTCTTTTGGAAAGCTCGCTGCTCAGCTTGACCCGCTGGGCCTCGCCGCCGGACAAGGTGGTTGCGGCCTGTCCCAGGCGGATATAGTCGAGCCCGACATCCGACAGGGTCTGAAGCCGGGAATGAATGGCCGGAATCTTTTCAAAAAACTCCCAGCGACTGATGGACCGTCATGTCCAGAACTTCGGCGATGTTCTTTCCCCGGTAACGGATCTCCAGGGTCTCCCGGTTGTAGCGCTTTCCCCGGCACACATCACAGGTGACATAGACATCCGGCAGAAAATGCATTTCGATCTTGACGACCCCGTCCCCGCAGCAGGCCTCGCATCGTCCGCCCTTGACATTGAAGCTGAATCGGCCTGCTTTAAATCCCCTGAGCCGGGCATCCTGAGTTCTTGAAAACAGATCGCGGATGTGCGTGAAAACGCCGGTATAAGTGGCGGGATTGGACCGGGGCGTTCGGCCGATGGGCGATTGATCGATATTGACCACCTTATCAATCGCCTCCAGCCCCTCCAGGCGGCTGTAAGGGCCGGCGGATACCCGGGAATGATACAGGCGCTGAACCAGCGCGCTGTAAAGGGTTTCCAGTACCAGCGTGGACTTTCCGGATCCCGACACCCCGGTGACGCAGACCAGGCATCCCAGGGGAATCTCCGCGCGGATATGCTTGAGATTGTTCCCGGAAGCGCCGTCAATCACAATCCGGCTGCCGTTTCCGGGCCGGCGCCTTAAAGGAATCTCGATTCTCTTTTTGCCCGAAAGATATTGTCCGGTCAGAGACCGGCTGTCCTGAACCAGATTTTGCGGCGTTCCCGAAAACATGACTTCTCCGCCGAGAATGCCGGCTCCCGGCCCCATATCCACGACGTAATCGGCTGCCCGAATGGTCTCTTCATCGTGTTCCACAACCAGCACGGTGTTTCCCAGATCCCGCATCTGCTCCAGGGCGGACAGCAGCCGCTGATTGTCCCGCTGATGAAGGCCGACGCTGGGTTCATCCAGAACATAGAGAACGCCGGTCAGTTTGGAGCCGATCTGCGTGGCCAGGCGAATGCGCTGGCTTTCTCCGCCCGAAAGGGTGTTGGCGGATCGGTCCAGGGTCAGATACGAAAGCCCGACGTGGTTCAAAAACCCCAGGCGCTCGACCACTTCCTTGAGAATTCTCTCGGAAATTACTTTTTTCCGGCCTGACAGCGTCAGTTCGCTAAAATACACCAGGGCCTTGCCGATTGAAAGCGCGGTCAATTCGCTCAGGTTACGCCCCTGGATCCGAACCGAAAGCGCCGCCGGATTCAGTTTTGCTCCCTTGCATTCCGGGCAGGGACGAAAACTCATATACTGCTGGATTTCCTCCCTGGACCAGGCCGAATCCGTCTCCTTGTAGCGGCGCTCCAGTTTGGGAATGATGCCTTCAAACGGTCTGTGCATAAAAAATGCGGCGCTCGTTGCGTTCGATATGGAATTTGATGGGAATGTCTTTGGAACCATAGAGCAGGGCGTGCCTGAACTTCTCCGGAAGCAGCTTGTAAGGGGTATAGATATCCGTCCCGTAGGCGGCTGTCAGGGCATCCAGAAATTCGATGAAATGCAGGGAATCGCGTTTTGCCCAGAGCGTTACCGCGCCTTCCCTCAGGGACAGTTCCGGATTGGGAATGATGAGATCCGGATCCACGGCAGTTGTCGAGCCCAGCCCGTCGCACCGGGGACAGGCGCCATGCGGCGAATTAAAGGAAAAGCTGGCGGGCGAAAACGGCGGATAACTGACCCCGCAGGCGACACAGGCGGCTTTTTCGCTGAACAGAATGGGCTCCTGGCCCGCGATATCAATCATTGCCTGGCCGCCGGACTGGGACAGGGCCAGCTCCAGAGAATCGGCCAGACGGTTTTGAAGCCCCTGCTTGATGATCAGGCGATCCACCACCACATCGATCGTGTGCCTGGTTTTTTTATTCAGTGCGCCGATCTCTTCGATATCCCGAAGCGCGCCGTCCACGCGAACCTTTGAAAACCCCTGGCGAACGAGTTGTTTGAACAGCTTTTCATGACCGCCGGCCTCACCCGCCACCAGAGGCGACAGGAGTATGATTCGCGTGCCTGAATCCAGGGACATCACCTGGTCCACCATCTGATCCAGGCTCTGGCTGACAATCGGTTTTCCGCACCGATGACAGTGAGGGATTCCGACTCTGGCAAACAACAGCCTCAGGTAGTCATAAATTTCCGTTACCGTTCCAACGGTCGACCGGGGATTATGGCTTGCAGTTTTTTGCTCGATGGCAATGGCCGGGGAAAGCCCTTCGATAAAATCCACATCCGGCTTTTCCATGCGCTCCAGAAACTGGCGCGCATATGTGGACAGGGATTCCACATACCGGCGCTGGCCTTCGGCGTACAGGGTATCAAAGGCCAGCGAGGATTTTCCGGACCCCGACAGGCCGGTGATCACAACCAGCCGGTTTCTGGGAATATCCACATCAATATTCTTCAGGTTGTGCTGCCTTGCGCCGCGCACAGCAATGCAATCCGATGTCATCTGGGAAATTCCATTCATATAAACACAAGGCCCCGGATGGGACATCCCATCGGGGCCTTGGAATAAAGAACGGTCAGTGTACTGACAGGACTTACCCTCTGCCAATCACCTCGATGGCTTTTTTAAGGGCGTCATCCAGCTTCTCCGGCAGCGTGCCGCCGGCCTGAGCCATGTCGGGCCTGCCGCCGCCGCTGCCGCCGACAACGGCGGAAATCTCCTTGACGATGTTGCCGGCATGAAACCGCTTGACCAGGTCTTTGGTTACCAGGGCAATCAAAAGGACTTTTCCGGCAGCTTCGCTTCCCAGGACAACGACCCCGGATTTTATTTTATCCTTGAACTGATCCCCCATATCCCGAAGCGCAGTCGGTGAATCGGCCGCAACTTTTTTCACCAGAACCGAAATGCCCTGAATCGTCTGAATGTCATCCATCGCCGCATGCATTGACCCGGCCGTCAATTGCAATTTGAGCTTTTCCACTTCTTTTTCAAGGGTTTTTTGAAAGGCCAGCATTTTTTCAATGCGAAGGGGGATATCTTCGGGCTTTATTTTCAGCAGGCCGGCGCTCTCCTGGATCATGCGAAAAGACTTCAGAATATGGTCCATGGCAGCTTCGCCGGTAAAGGCTTCGATGCGCCGGACCCCGGAAGCCACGCTGGCCTCTGAAATGATTTTAAACACCCCGATGTTGCCGGTGCGCTGCGTATGCGTGCCGCCGCAGAGTTCCTTGCTGAAAGTATCGAGCGTAATGACGCGGACCCGGTCCCCGTATTTTTCCTCAAACAAGGCGGTGGCGCCGGATTTAAAGGCAGCCTCGGCATCCATTTCTTCAATATGAACCGGAACGTTTTCCCGGATCCGCTGATTCACCATTCTTTCGATCTGATCCAGGGAATCGGAATCCACCTGGGAAAAATGGGTAAAGTCAAAGCGAAGCCTTTCCGCGCTGACCAGCGATCCCGCCTGCTTGACATGGTCTCCGAGCACCGTGCGCAGGGCGGCATGAAGAATATGGGTGGCCGTATGGTTGCACGCCGTGGCTTCGCGCTGAACGGCATCCACCGTAAGGGTAACGGCATCTCCTTTTCGAATGCATCCGGAGAGAACCGTTCCCTGATGAATGATGATCCCGGCCGGGTCCTTGATGGTTCCGGTCACCCGGATTTCAAGTCCGGGATTGGCATCGCCGCCGGTAATGGTTCCGGCATCCCCGGCCTGGCCACCGGATTCGCCGTAAAACGGGGTGATGGCGGTAACGATATCAATGCGCTCTCCGGCCGAAGCTTCCGGAATTTCCCGGCCCTCTGTCGCCAGAACCAGAACGGTCGCAATGCAGGACTGCTGGCGATAGCCCACAAACTCCGGACGGATGCCGCCGGCTGAAAGCTGCACAAACGCATCTCCAGCGCTGGCAAATTTCGCCACGGACCGGGACTGGACCCGCTGGGCTTCCATGGCCGATTCAAAACCGGTCATGTCCACGCTCATGCGTTCATCCCGGATCACGTCCCGGACAATGTCCACCGGAAACCCGAATGTGTCGTAGAGCTTGAACACCACATTTCCGGGAACCTCTGTCCGGCCTTTGGCTTTCATGTCCTGAAGCGTATCGTTCAACAGCTTGAGGCCGTTGTCCAGGGTTTCGGAAAACCGGCGTTCTTCGTTCTGAATCACATTCGTGATGAAGGCAAAGGCATCGGAAAGCTCCGGATAGGCGGGCTTCATGAGATCGCAGACAGCCCCGGCGGTCTTGTGAAGAAACGGCCGGGTCAGGCCGATGTTCCGGCCGTACCGGATGGCCCGCCGCATGATCCGCCGAAGGACATATCCCCTGCCCTCATTGGACGGCAGGACCCCGTCGCCGATCAGAAAGGCGGCCGCCCGGCTGTGATCGGCAATGACCTTCATGGCCACATCGCTTTCATGGGAATCCCCCAGGCGTTTCCCGCGAGAGCGCCTCCGCCGCTTTCATGATGGGCATGATCAGATCCGTGTCATAATTGGTGGGCACATTCTGGACAACGGAGACGATCCGCTCCAGGCCCATGCCCGTATCGATGCTGGGTTTGGGAAGGGGCGTCATTTTTCCGGTTTCATCCCGGTTGAACTGCATGAACACCAGATTCCAGATCTCCAGATACCGGTCGCAGTCGCACCCTACCCGGCACTCCGGCTGTCCGCATCCATAGCGTTCGCCCCGGTCGATCAGGATTTCCGAACAGGGACCGCAGGGGCCGGTATCTCCCATGGCCCAGAAATTATCCTTTTCGCCGAACCGGACAATCCGCTCTTCCGGAAGGCCGATGTTTTTATGCCACAGATCGTATGCCTCGTCATCATCCAGATACACGGATGCATACAGTTTATCCGCCGGCAGACCATAGCCGTTGATCAGCAGATCCCAGGCAAATTCAATGGCTTTTTCCTTGAAATAATCTCCGAATGAAAAATTTCCCAGCATTTCAAAAAACGTATGGTGCCTGGCCGTATAGCCGACATTTTCAAGATCATTGTGCTTGCCGCCTGCCCGGACGCATTTCTGGGAAGTTACGGCGCGGTCATACCCGCGTTTTTCTTCTCCAAGAAACGTGCGCTTGAACTGAACCATGCCCGCGTTGGTGAACAGCAGGGTGGGATCATCCTGGGGAACCAGGGATGAACTCCGGACCTGCTGGTGTGAATGTTTTTTGAAATATTCCAGGAATTGCCTGCGTATCTCGTTGCCCGTCATAGATCGCTCCATTAAAATAAAACAGGTTACTTGACTCAAGTCTGAAGGCTAAAGGGAAACAGTGCTTGACCGCAAACTGCTCCAATTCATAAAATCGGATGTTGATCCCAGGCCTTCATTCTACATCCTTCAGCCTTCAGTCTTCAGCCTTCAGCCTTAATTGTTTGTTTAGACGCTTCTTCCTTCTTGACAACAAGCCCCATGCTTTCTCTGACCCGGGTCAAAATGGATTGATAGGTCTCCGGATTCTCCACAAAATAAGCCTTGACATTTTGCCGGCCCTGCCCGATCCGCTCCCCCTGATAGGCATACCAGGACCCGCTTTTTTCAATGATGCCCGCCTCGACACCGACATCCAGAAGATCCCCTGCCGCGGAAATGCCTTCGCCATAGAGAATATCGAATTCCGCTTCCCGGAATGGCGGGGCCAGCTTGTTTTTCACAACCCGGACCTTGGTGCGGTACCCCATCTGTTCCTGAGCATCCTTGATGGGGCTGGTGCGCCGGATATCAAGCCGGACAGATGCATAAAATTTCAATGCATTGCCGCCGGTTGTGGTTTCAGGATTGCCGAAAACCACGCCGATTTTGGAGCGGATCTGGTTGATGAAAATCACGCAGGTCATGGTTTTGCTGATGGTTCCGGTCAGTTTTCTCAGTGCCTGGGACATGAGCCTGGCCTGAAGCCCCATGTGGGAATCCCCCATTTCGCCTTCGATTTCCGCCCGGGGCACCAGCGCTGCCACGGAGTCAATGACCACGATATCGACGGCGCCGCTTCGCACCAGCATATCGGTGATTTCAAGGGCCTGTTCCCCGGTATCGGGCTGGGAAATCAGCATTTCATCACAATTGACCCCGAGTTTTCGCGCATAAATCGGGTCCAGGGCATGTTCGGCATCGATAAACGCGGCGATTCCGCCCTGTTTTTGGGCGCTGGCAACCGCATGCAGGGCCAGCGTGGTTTTCCCCGATGATTCCGGACCGAATATTTCAACCACCCTTCCCCGGGGAAGGCCGCCGATGCCAAGGGCCTTGTCCAGAGCCAGAGATCCGGTGGAAATCGTGGGGATATCCTGTACGATCCGGCTTCCCAGCTTCATGATAGAACCTTTACCGAACTGGCGCTCTATCTGACTCATCGCCGCATCAACGGCTTTTTCCTTTTCCGGCATGGTAATCATGTGCCCTCCTTCTATTATTTGGATAAGCTAAATATTGACATTTTTCTGACAAAGGCCGCTTGCGGGATTGCCCAGCGCAACGCTTCTGAGCGGCATATAAATGGAACCGGACGGCGTCAACCGGCTTTGAATCAAATGGATGGCATCAACCGTAAACGCATGAGACTCGATCCGTCCGGTTTCCCTGAGCGCTTTGACCAAAATGCCGGAATCCAGCCGGGCTTTGATTCTGCCCAGCGTCAGATGCCCTTTGAACGGCCTGTCCTCAGGCTTGAACCGGCCCTTGCCGATAGCAACCAGCCTGGCATCCAGATCTTGCTGAAATGCGATCAGCTGCGGCATATCGCCTGTTATCCCCAGCCACACCACCCGCGGACGCCGAAGGTCCGGGAAAACCCCGAGTCCTCTGGCAGTAAAGGTCAATGGAACAATCCGCTGCGCGCATTCGGACATGACGGCAGCTATCGGATCGATATCGGCAGGCTCGATATCGCCCAGAAATTTCAATGTCAGGTGAACATTCCCGGGAGGCACCCAGGCAATACGCAAACCCTGGGCTTTGAGCGTTTGCTGAACCTCGGACACCAAGCTCTGCCAAAGGCTCGGGGAGGGTCATCGCGATAAAGGCTCTGATTAGATCCGGCATGACAGGGTTCCGTTTAGATCGGCAGGGTAAACTGCGGCTCGCCCAACATGAATTCGCCGCGGCAAATCCATTCCTTCAGGGTTGCGGCGATTTCCCTGGCCCGGACCATACTGGACAACGGAACGGTTTGAACATCCACACCGTTCAACTGGATCGTTCCGCTTTTGAGCTCCGCGTAACTGACCTGGCCCAGGCTTCGGGAAATGCCGCTGGGATAATCATGGCCATAATCCAGAATCTGGGTAAAGATCTCTTCATCCGAAACCCCGGTATATTCGGCGATTTCCTCATTCAAAACCGGAATCGGAATTCCCAGGCCGACCGCCAGCGAACATCCATATCCCAGAATACTCACTCCCACCAGCCATCGGGGACTCATTTTTTTCAGGTCTCCCATGACCCACAGGGTTCCGGCAGGGGTCACCGGAACCCCTCTGGCAGTACGTTTGGCAGAGGGCTTATGCTGGGTTCCGTGCCAGGTCACATAGCCTTCCGCACCTCCCAGAAATATCCGGGTTCCCAGTCCGATGGTCTGGTAATAGGGATCATTGAACAGCGGGCTGAGCGAACCCGACGTACTGTAGTTGGCGTTCCCGGCCCGGGGTTTCAGGGTCCCCATGTATGTATAAACGGTTTTTTTGGTCAGATTCACGGCGCAGTTATAATTCTGGTATCCATTTCTGGGATTGCAAAGCACGGCATTGGGAAGGGTTTGAAGGGTGATTTCCTTTTCAACATACCGGTTGGGATAACAGTCCGTGCCATAGGCCGTGGCTTTCAGAAATACCCGCTTTCCGGCAACCAGGTCCTGAATCACATGCCCGCCCCCGTAATTGAACTCGCCGGGATAAACCTTGTTCAGCGGATCATCCTCACAGGGTTCCGTGGCGCCGATATAACAATCCACAGCCGCAATGCCGCCATAAGCCGGAACATTGTTCATCCAGACCTTGGATGCCTTGATGCCGGGCGTCGAGTGGCCGAAATTGATGAATGCGCCGGATGAACACATGGGCGCAAATGTTCCGGTCGTCACCACATCCACATACCGGGCTGCCTCAACCGGACCCTGCTGTTTGACAATATCCGTCATTTCTTCGGCGGTAACCACAACCACTTCGCCGGATTTTATTTTGTCGTTGATTTCTTTATAGGTCTTGGTAACTTTATGTTTTTTCATGAACGAAAAATCTCCAATAGAAAAACAGGCTGAAGGTCCGGGCTGAGGCTTTTATCGAATTCTTGCAGCCTGACCGCCTGAGCTTATCATCATTTGATGGTGGATTGCACTTCTTTAATCTTATCGGTGATGTTGTTTTTTATCCACCCTTCATCCCACCATTCAATCGGATTGACAAAGGTATTTCGGACCAGCATGGAAAAGTGCAGATGATCACCGGCGGCCATGCCGGTGCTGCCCGTATATCCGAGAATATCATTTTTGGAAACCATCTGGCCTACCGTGACATTAAAGCTGTTCAGGTGAGAATACATGCTGAAGAGCCCGAATCCGTGATCCAGAAGAACCGTCTTGCCATAGATTCCGACAAAATCGGTGAACACCACCCTGCCGCTGTTGGCGGCAGGAACCGGAGAATGCTGGAGGGATGCCAGATCCGCGCCAAGATGATCCTGCTGGTCCACCTCTTTTCCCTCGTACATATAGGTCCGGTGATCCGCAAACCCGGCTCTGGGAGCGGAATTGGGAAGCCGGGTAAAGATTCCTTCCCAGTATAATTTGTTGTCGCTTGCCGCAACAGCGGATGAAATTCTCTGGTAATTGGATTCGCGAAGTTCTTTATTCACCTTGATGAATCTGGCCAGCATGGGTTTCTGGCTGTCCGGCGGAACCTCCACATCAAATTCAGGCATTTTCTGATTCAAAAAACTGTCGCTTAAGGAAATGGTATCCTTTTTGAAAATCTTTCGCTTGATATGATGCGGAAAACCCGATCGCGTCGCATTTCCAGCCGGATCAATTGCCTTGATGAAGAGTTCGGTTCCCGGCCCCTGATGATGATTCAGCGCAATAAATGCAAGATGGATTCCCGGATCACTGAAATACCCGGTCTGACCTGGATAAAACAGGTCTCCGACCATCACCCCGCTGACCGGACAGGGTTCAGAAAGCCGGTAGATGACCAGGCCTGCCCCTCCCTGATTCAGGTTGCAAACCCGGTTCAGAACCACAATTTCCGGAGGTCGCGTATCAATCAGCACCTCTTTTTCAATCGCGGTTTTATTGCCGTGAAACCAGCCCCGCCAGGAATTATCCCGGACCATAACCCGGAATATGGCCTTGCCATCGGTAATTCCCAGCTTTTTGACATCCACCTTGACGGGAACAGACAGCGTATGAACAGGCGCTGAATCGGATGATCCTTTCAGTGGATAAAGATCATCCCGAAGGACCGTTTCCTTGCCGTTCTGCTCGATGGCAACCCATACTTTTCGAATGCCGCTTTTGGCATCAGACAGATTCAGAATAAGTTCCTGGGAAGGGTTTAAAAAAGAAGGGATTTCCGTGGCAATAACGGGCTTTTCCCCTTCCAGCCGGCCCCACAGGAACCAGACCGATATCAATATAATACCCACCAGCCCCAGCACCATCAGGCGAAAGAAAAATTTTACAGGATTAAGTTTACTTTCCACTGCGTTTCAATCCACCTTTTTAGATAAACCACAATATGTTATCAGCGCAACAAATCCCTGACATTGCAATCTCTCTCCCCTCTTTTTTCCAAAGTGGGAGGTCAACGGGAGTAAGATGAACTCGTTAATAGTCAAGGGATGGCAAAGTAGAAAGTTCAAGATCAAGGCGAGCGAGTCCTGAGAGCGAGGCGTACGACCAGTAAGCCGCAACGACGAAGGACGAAGCTCAACGCAGATATTGGACTTTCTACGAAGCCATCAATTATTATCAATTAACCCGATGCTTATCAAGGTTTGTTTTTTCCTGCCGCATGATTTCAGAACCTATCATCATTTCTTGACTTTTGCCTGTTCGAGCTATAAATAAAAACATCATGAAATTATTGGAAAGTTGAGATATCGGGCAGACAAACCCCTTCATATTAAAGAATAGTGAATCATCATGAATTTCAGGACACCATTCAACGAAATCTCCATGGGCACAGGCGCTGAGCTGGTCTTATTTGCCGGCCCCTGTGTCATCGAAGACCACAACACCACGCTATCCATTGCCCGTTTTCTGAAAGATATGACCAGCGAACTGGGAATCCCGTTTGTTTTTAAAGCCTCTTATGACAAGGCCAACCGGACATCGCTGCAATCCTACCGGGGCCCGGGAATGCTTGAAGGCCTTCAAATCCTGTCCAGCATCAAAAATGAATTGTCCATTCCCATCCTGTCGGATGTCCATACGCAATCGGAAGTGGCATCCGCGGCTCAGGTTCTGGATATCATCCAAATCCCCGCCTTTTTATGCAGACAAACCGATCTGATTCTGGAAGTTGCTCGAACCGGAAAACCCGTTAACATCAAAAAAGGCCAGTTTCTGTCACCCTGGGATATGTTTCCGGTGACTGAAAAAATCACCTCTACCGGAAATCGTCAGATTTTATTGACAGAACGCGGCAGCATGTTCGGATATTCAAATCTTGTCGTGGATTTTCGAAGCATTAAAATCATGCAGGATACGGGCTTTCCGGTCATATTCGACGCCACGCACAGCGTTCAGCTTCCGGGCGGCGCCGGCAAAAGCTCCGGTGGCCAGAGAGAATTTGCGCCCCTTCTGGCAAAAGCAGCCGTTGCCGCAGGCGCAGACGGCATTTTTATCGAAGTTCATCCGGATCCCGATCACGCCAGATGCGACGGCCCCAATTCCTTACCCCTGACGATCCTCTATGACCTGATTTCCAGGCTTAAAGCGATTCGCAGACTGGTATCCGAAGTTAACGCCGCAGGCAATTAGAATGCAGATGGAACATCAACTTGTAATAGATAAATTAAAAAAAATCAAACTGTTGTTGCTGGATGTCGATGGTGTCCTGACGGATGGCAGCATCATTTATGATGATACGGGTTCACAGATCAAGGTGTTCAATGTCAAGGACGGCCTGGGTATCCGCCTGTTGATGCTTTCCGGCATTCAGGTGGGAATCGCCACGGGAAGGCGTTCCAAAGCCCTCCTTCATCGATGCGAAAACCTGGGGATTTCACTGATTCTGGATGGACTTTCAACGAAAACAGATGTTCTGAACGCTGTTTATCAGCAAACCGGCATTTTGGCGGATGAAATTGCTTTTGTCGGCGATGATCTCATGGATCTGCCGTTAATGAAAAAATCCGGCGTTTCCATTGCTGTTGCCGATGCCCATGAACTGATCCGCTTGCATGCCGATATGGTTACCCGTGCACCCGGCGGAAAAGGAGCGGTAAGGGAGATCTGCGAGACGATTTTAAAAGCCAGAAACCAGTGGGATCGATGTTATCAATCGGTTTATGTCATGATGACGGATTACGGCGCTTCTAAATGATCGCATTCCATCGCACGCTTGGCTCACAGAAGGAAGATCACGATTGCCCTGGTCGCTTTCAGCCTGATCACAACGGGAATCATTGCAGGAATTTTCATAAAGAACCGCTATCTGAGCCAAGACCCCGTCAAATTGATTACTTCCATTCAGCAGAATGCCAGCCTGGCTATTGGCAATGTTCATCAGGTCTCCACGCGGGATGGGATCAAGGAATGGATTTTGGACGCCAGATCCGCCCATGTTATTGACGAAAGCAAACAATTGATGTTAGAAGATGTCACAGTCGTTTATTTTGTAAAGAACGGCAAAGAGGTCCGGTTGACTGCAAGCCGGGGAATTCTGAAAACCGAGACCAAGGATATTGAAGTCACCGGCCAGGTGGTATTGACCTATTCCGATTACACGCTTGAAACCGAACAAATGAATTATGATCACGGGCGTCGGATTCTTTTTTCGTCCACTCCCGTAAAAATCATTGGAGACGCCATCAATTTAACAGCAGATTCCATGAAATATGACTTAACCGCCAACCAGACCTGGTTTCAACGAAATGTTGAGGTATTGTTGCGTGAAAATCCCATTTAGTCTAAATAAATCACCGCCAATGGCGGTTGGTTTTTCTGAATGTCCTGATGTTGTTCTTGGCGATGTCGATACCGAACCGGAATGTATCTGCATTTGATAAAGGCAATGATAACAGCAATATTCAGATTAAATCAGACAATCTTGTGGCTTATAATGAAGCCAGTTATGCGGAATTTTCCGGCAATGTCAGCGCCGTACAGGGGACAACCCTGATCACATCAGACAAACTTAAAATCTATTACAGTAAAGCGTCTGAAAACAAGGGGAAGAAAGATACCGGCGAAGAATCCATCAAAAAAGTGGTGGCTTCCGGAAATGTGGTGATTCGATCTGAAAATCGTACAGCCTATACCAGCATGGCTGAATATACTCCGGCTTCAAAAGTGGTCGTCCTGAGCGGACCAGATTCCAAGGTAACCAGCGGCAACAACTATGTATCCGGCGAGAAAATTACGTTTTATGTCAATGAGGACCGCGTTATCGTTGAACGCAGCAAAGAAAAGCAGGTAGAGGCGGTTTTTTATTCCGGCGAGCTTGAAAAAAAACCCTGACCATCTTCACTTGAAGTCATCCGGACTATGGCCGTATTGTCACTGAAGAAACTGATTAAAACCTTTGATGGGAAACGGGTTGTCAATTCCGTCAGCATGGATATCGCCAGCAGCCAGGTGGTGGGATTGCTGGGCCCGAATGGGGCCGGCAAAACAACGACATTCTATATGGCTGTCGGAATGCTTAAACCCGATTCCGGTCAAATCTTTCTCAATGAAGAAGATGTAACGGGTTTTCCCATTCATATTCGCGCCCGCAAAGGGATTGGGTATCTTCCTCAGGAAACATCCATATTCCGAAAACTTACGGTATCGGGAAAATCTGATGGCGATTCTGGAGCATCAGCCGATTTCCCATTCCGAACAGGAAATCCGGGCGGAAAGGCTTTTGGATGAATTGGGGATCAAACATCTGTCGCAGCAGAAAGCCGTATTGCTTTCCGGCGGAGAAAAGCGGCGGCTTGAAATTTCCCGCGCGCTTTCAACCAATCCGTCTTTCATTTTATTGGATGAGCCTTTTGCAGGCATTGACCCGCTTGCAGTCATAGACATCAAGGCCATCATTGAACATTTAAAAGAACTCGGAATCGGCGTTCTGATCTCTGATCACAATGTCCGCGAGACGCTAGGCGTCTGTGATGAAGCGTTCATTTTAAGCAGCGGAGAAATTATTGAAGCCGGAACCCCCCAACAGATTGCATCCAGTGAAGTCTGTCGCCGCATTTACCTGGGGAATGAATTTACGCTTTAACCCATAACCCATAACCAGATAACAGATATCCGATGGCTCTTGAATTACGCCAACAACTGAAATTGTCCCAGCAACTGATCATGACGCCTCAGCTGCAACTGGCCATTAAACTCCTGCAGCTGTCACGGCTGGAGCTTTTAGAGACCATTCATCAGGAGCTTCAGGAAAACCCTGCTCTTGAAGAGACGCTGGAAGACGGTGCAACGGATCAGACAGAAGAAGCCCCTGAAATCATCCCAGCGGACATCGGCTCGATATCAGGTGAAATTTCTGATCATAAAACCGTTGAAGATACGGATTGGAGCAGTCTGATCAATGAATACAGCTCATCGGGAAGAGTCTCCTCCGAAACCGAGAAAAAAGACGCCCCCAATTACGAATCCTTTATTGCCCAGAAAGAATCGCTGCAGGACCACCTTTCCTGGCAATTGCTGATGACATTTCCGGACCCGGAGGTGGAAAACCTTGGCAGTCTGATCATCGGCAATCTAAACGCGGACGGTTACCTTGAACTGAGCCTTGATGAACTTGTCCGGGCAAGTCAATCCTCTTTCGAAAAAGCCATTGAAGTTCTACAGATGCTGCAGACATTTGATCCCATCGGCGTGTGTTCCCGGGATCTCAGAGAATGCCTGCTGATTCAGGCCAGGCATTTCAACCTGGAAGGAACGCCGGTTGTTGATATTATTTCAAACCACCTTCACCATCTGGAGAGAAAAAACTATAAAGCCATCAGCAAGGCCCTGAAGCTCTCTATTGAAGACATCATCTCGGCCGTTGACATCATCAAGGGTCTGGAGCCCAGACCGGGGCGTCTGTTCAGCTCCGAATCCCCCCAGTACATCACCCCGGATATTTATGTTTACAAAGTTGACGATGATTTTGTGGTTGTCCTGAACGATGATGGCATGCCGAAACTCAAGGTGAATTCGTTTTATAAGGATGCCATACAGCAGAAAAAAAACATATCTGATCAGACCCGGGATTATGTTCAGGAAAAAATGCGATCCGCCACCTGGCTCATTCGCAGCATTCATCAGCGTCAGAAGACGATTTATAAGGTCATGGAAAGCATTTTGCGGTATCAGCGGGAAT
Source organism: uncultured delta proteobacterium (assembly GCA_963845015.1). Lineage (GTDB taxonomy): Bacteria > Desulfobacterota > Desulfobacteria > Desulfobacterales > Desulfatirhabdiaceae > RAAP-1. The sequence continues at coordinate 49,063 of CAWJRD010000039.1, read as the reverse complement.
TTTTCGAAAAAGGCATTTTACACCTCAAACCCATGGTGCTCAGGGACATCGCCGATGATATCGGCATGCATGAATCCACCATCAGCCGGGTTACCACCAATAAATATGCACACACCCCACAGGGTATTTTTGAATTGAAATTTTTCTTTAACAGCTCTATTAACCGAATGCACGGGGAAGCGATTGCCTCTGCCAGTGTGCTGAATCAGATCAAGCAAATCATTGGCGGTGAAGACCAAAAAAATCCATACAGTGATCAGCAGCTTTCGGAAATGCTAGAAGCCGCCAATATCAAAGTGGCACGAAGGACTGTGGCCAAATATCGGGAAATGCTGAAAGTTTTGCCTTCCAGCAGACGCAGGCAATTTTAATCCACCCTTCGTCAAATAGCGAACAGGAAAAGGAGATTTTTTATGCAAACATCTGTAACTTTTAAAAATATCGATCCATCGGACAATTTGTCACAATATGTCAGCCATAAACTGGATCGATTTGACAAGTTTCTGGACAATCCCGCTGAAGCCAGCGTTGTGTTGTCCGTTGAAAAATTCAGACACATCGCGGAAATCAATATCGTTGGCGATAGACTCAATATCTATGGCAAGGAAGAAACCGTTGACATGTATTCCGCCATTGACATGGTCCTGGACAAACTGGAAAAACAAATCAAAAAGAACAAGGATAAGACCCGGGAAAGAAGAACGGGCTCCAAGGCCAGGGTGAAGCCTTCCGCAGAGGAGAATATGCTTACCGTGGACGCCGAAGAACGCGGCCAGGTGATCGTGGAGCATATCGACTATAAACCCATGGATGTGGAAGAAGCCATTATGCAGATGGATCTTCTGGAAGATCATTTTTTTGTATTCACCAATGCCAGATCCGAACGTGTCAATGTCCTGTATCGGCGCAAGGACGGGGACTACGGGTTAATCCAGCCCAGCAATTAATCCTGCTGCCGGCCGGTTGCCTGTCTTTGAGCGGTTTTTCATTCGCAGCCGGCCGTTTTTCACAGAACCCCAGGACCATGAAAATTCTAGAATGCATTACATCGAGACGCAATTCTCACCAATTTAAGCTCCCGGGATAAAAAAGGGCTTATTGAAGAACTGGCCGCCCCGGTTGCCCGGATTATCGGCGTGAGCAGCGCCGGAGCTGGTTCACGTTCTGATGGAGCGCGAGCGCCTGGGAAGCACCGGCATCGGAATGGGAATCGGAATTCCTCACGGGAAACTCAAATCCCTGGACGGCCTGGTAATGGGTTTTGGGTTAAGCAGAAAAGGCGTTGACTACGACACACTGGATGGCCGGCCGGCCCATTTATTTTTCATGCTGATAACGCCTGAAAATTCCACGGGTCTTCACCTGAAAGCGCTGGCAAGAATTGCCAGAATGTTAAAAAATGAACCATTCAAGGAAAAGCTTCTTCGGGCGCAGACCCCTGATGACATTATTTCCATTATTCAGGCGGAAGATGAAGATTTCTAACAAAGCCATTCGTGAAAACGCATAATATCATCATCATCACCGGGTATTCCGGTTCCGGAAAAAGCACTGCCATCGCAGCTCTCGAAGACGCCGGATACTACTGTGTTGACAACATGCCGGTTGCCCTCCTGCCGAAATTTCTGGAACTTCCCATCGAACGTGATTTCAAGATGGCCGGCCTTGCCTTTGTCATGGATGTTCGCGAAAAAGGTTTTCTGGTCAGTCATGCCGCGATCTTTGAATCCCTGAGAATCCAGGGCTATGCATTCAAGATCCTTTTTCTTGAGGCCGATGAAGACATCCTGATTCATCGATACAGCCAGACAAGGAGACACCACCCGCTTTCACGGAATAAAAACCTGACAGACAGCATCCGAATGGAGAAAGAACAACTGAAGGATCTGCGAACCGCCGCGGATCTGATTATCAACACCTCCTACTGCAATGTTCATGAACTCAAATCCATGATTCAGAACATTGCCCAGAAAAGCGGGGTCTTGTCTTCCATCCATATTACGGTGTTGTCTTTTGGCTTTAAATTTGGCATACCTAAAGATGCGGATATGGTCATGGATGTGCGATTTATTTCCAACCCTTATTATGTGCCGGAGTTGAAACCTCTGGATGGCACTTCGCACAGCGTTAAATCCCATGTCCTGGACAATATTGAATGTCAGGAATTTATGAAACGGTATCTCGATCTGGTAACATATCTTATCCCCTTGTACGAAAAAGAAGGCAAAGCCTATCTGACCCTGGCGGTGGGATGCACGGGAGGAAGACACCGATCCGTAGCCGTTGCCGAAGCGATCGGCGAACATCTGGAAAATCAGTATCCGTCGAAACATATCGAGGTTCATCACCGGGATATTTCACTGACATAAATGGAAAGTTTAATAATGCCATCGGTTCCGCGGCTGATTTCAGCGGAACATTATTCATCATCCGTCCACCGGACCCTTTGATAATCCAAAGCATTACCGGTTTATCGGGTCCATCATGGCCTTTAAACAGGAGTGTTCATGATAGGGATTGTTATTGTCACCCATTGCTGCCTTGGCGATGCCTTAATCGAAGCCGCGGTATTCATCCTTGGCAACCGGCCGGAACAACTGGAGTCCATTTCCATTGATTTAAACGAAGAGGCTGAAAAACTTCGCGCAAAAATTGCCGCCGGCATCAAAAAAGTGGATCAGAAAGACGGCGTTCTGATTCTTACGGACATGTTTGGCGGAACACCCTCCAATATCAGCTATTCCTTTCTGGAAGAAGGACGTATCGAAGTCCTTTCCGGGGTGAATCTTCCTGTCTTGATCAAGGCGCTTCACCTGCGAAAAGATACCGAACTCAGCAAACTGGCGGTTACCCTGGAAACCTCAGGGAAAAAGAGTATTTCACTGGCAAGCGGGATATTAAAAGGAAACAAGCGGGGAGAATCATCATAAAGACAAAGATCGGAACAGTTAGCTTCCGCTCTGCTGCCTATGGATTGATATTCTGATAATCTTTGATAATCTTTTGAAGGAGGTTTTTTTATGAGCATCAAGTTGGGGATAAATGGTTTTGGTCGAATTGGAAGACTGGTTTTCAGAGCGGCAATGAACCGTTCCGATGTAGAAGTCGTGGCCATCAATGATCTTACCGATGCCGCGACCATGGCGCACCTTCTGGCTTATGATTCGGTTCATGGCAAGCTGCCTGTGACGGTTACCGGCAAAGACGGCGCGATCGAAGTCGGTGGAAAGACCATTGCCGTTACCAGCATCAAGGATCCTGCCAAACTGGAATGGAAGGACCTGGGTGTTGATATTGTCGCGGAATGCACAGGGCTTTTCACGGATAAGGAAAACACGTCCAAACACCTTGCCGCCGGCGCGAAAAAAGTCATCATTTCCGCACCCGCGAAAAATCCGGACATCACCATTGTTCTTGGCGTTAACGGCAACAGTTACGATCCCCGCAAACACCATATTATCTCAAATGCCTCCTGTACGACCAACTGCCTGGCGCCGGTAGCCAAAGTGCTGCTGGAAAGCTTCGGCATCCGCTGCGGATTGATGACAACCATTCATTCCTATACCGGGGATCAGCGTCTGCTCGATTTCCCCCACAAGGATCTGCGAAGAGCCAGAGCCGCGGCCCTGTCCATGATTCCGACCACGACCGGCGCCGCCAAGGCTGTTTCTCTGGTGCTTCCGGAATTGGCCGGCAAATTGAATGGCCTTGCCATTCGGGTTCCGACTCCCAACGTCTCCATCGTGGATTTTGTCGCAACCATCGAAAAATCCGGCGTTACCGTGGCGGATGTCAACGGCGCCCTTAAAGAAGCGGCTCAGGGATCCCTTTCCGGAATCCTGTCCTATTGCGATCTTCCGCTGGTATCCTCCGATTTCAATGGATCGGCCTATTCATCCATTGTGGACGCAATCTCGACATTTGTCGTTCAAGACATGGTCAAAGTCATGTCCTGGTATGACAATGAAACCGGATATTCCACGCGAATGGTTGACCTTGCCGCCATGATAGGAGAACAGCTCTGATGAACCCGACCCTTCGCAAGCCGCTTATTGCAGGAAACTGGAAAATGTACAAAACCGTGGCGAGGCTGTTGAAACCGCCAGGGAACTGGTTCAGTGCACTGCCGCGGTGAATGTCGATGTCATGATCGCACCCCCCTTCACCGCGCTGGCGCCGGTTGCCGAAGTCGTCAAGGGAACATCCGTTGCTCTGGGCGCGCAGAACCTTTTCTGGAAAAACGAAGGCGCCTATACCGGCGAAATATCGCCGGTAATGCTTTCAGATATCGGCTGCCAATATGCAATCATCGGGCATTCCGAACGGCGGCAGTATTTTGGAGATACCGATGAATCGGTGAATGCCAAAATCCGGGCAGCGCTTGAACATAAACTGATCCCTGTCTTTTGCGTGGGAGAAACCGAAACACAGCGGGAAGCCGGGGAAACGTTTTCTGTTCTTGACAAACAGGTCACAAAGGGTTTAGAAGGCTTTTCGTCCTGAAGCGCTATTCGGGCATTCTTGTCATTGCCTATGAGCCGGTGTGGGCGATTGGCACGGGCAAAACCGCAACCATCGATCAGGTTCAGGAGGTTCATGCATTTCTGCGATCCCTGGTTGAAAAACGGTTCGATAATCTGCTTGCCAAAACAGTTAGAATTCTGTATGGTGGCAGTGTTAAACCTGATAATGTTACGGAAATCATGAATATGCCGGATGTAGACGGCGCGCTGGTCGGCGGCGCCAGTCTTTCGGCAAAAGTATTCAACAGCATCATCCATTTTCATCATTAACCCAAAAAATACGGTATCTCATGTCCGTTTTACTGATTTTTATTCATGTTATTGTGTGTGTTGCGCTCATCATGATCGTTCTGCTCCAGACCGGCAAGGGCGCCGATATGGGTGCGGCTTTCGGCGGCGGATCCAGCCAGTCCCTTTTTGGCAGCACCGGCGCTTCAACGTTTTTAAGCAAAGCGACAACCGTAGCCGCAGTCGTTTTCATGATTACCTCGCTCGCACTGGCCTATATGTCCAGTAACCGAACCGGTAAATCCATCATGACGAACACGCCGGCTCCGGTATCCGCGCCTGCGACGTCGGAAACCAAAACAGACGCAGCGCAGAACACGCCCCAAACCGGCAGCACCTTCCCAGCAGCAGCCGGAAAGTGCTCCGAAAAAATGATTGCCTCAAGGCTGTTTTTCGCAGCCGGTATTTTTCTCTTCGCAAAACAGCCTTATCCCATGCCGAAGTGGTGGAATTGGTAGACACACTATCTTGAGGGGGTAGCGCTCTACGCGCGTGCCGGTTCAAATCCGGCCTTCGGCACCATAAATGAGAAAAGGTCGTAATCCTTATGGGTTACGACCTTTCTGTTTTAGTAGGTTGCGGATAGGTTGCGGGAAGTCGACTTTGGTTACGGCATCGGTGGCGGCGGCTTTGAGATCATCTGCAAGTGAAATGATATCGCCACTCTCCCTGGCACGGGTAATCCGACTCGAACCGAACTGCATTTTGACCACATTGCCGGTTTTCAGTTCGCCCTGAACGATTACCTCATCAGTCTCCTTGAGGGTTTCGTGTTGAATGATGGCGAACGACCAATCCGCATCAAAGGCATCGTTGAGCCGCTGAATCACGGCATGACCTTCGATGTAATCCAGCTTCTTGCCGAAGTTGCCTTCACGCTGTTTGATTTGTTCAGGGCTGAAGGGTTTTTCGAGGATTTGTCTGTTCATGGTGTTTCTCCTTTCAATTGAAAAATAAAAAGGCCCAGCCGAAACCGGCCAGGCCCTGATAAAAGTGATGCTGATGGAGTTAGAGGCGACCGAAATCGCCCAAGTCGAGAACCGTTTCTGCTTCATCCCGGCTGTGGAAATAGCCGCTTTCACGGCTGTAAGGACCACAATTGGGGCAGAAAAAGCCGATTACTTTAATTGGATTTTGAAATTGATATTGTTCCGTCAAATGGATACTGAGGAAGATCAAATACATATTGGAGGAAACCGTGAACAAATTGGAATTGATATTTGCCCTGAAAAATCAAGCAGATCTATCAAAAGCTGAAGCCGCAACAGTCGTTGATCTCTTTTTTGACAATATGGCGGATGTCCTTGCCCGTGGAGATCGGGTGGAAATCCGGGGCTTATGCAGTTTTTACGTCAAGAAATACAAGGACTACACCGGAAAAATCCGAAAACCGGCGAGAAGGTAAAAATCAAACCCAAGAAATTGCCGTTTTTTAAAGCAGGGAAAGAGCTGAAAGAGCGGGTGAATCGGTAGGTGAGGTTAAAATGAAGCTGAAAACAGGTCAAAGTGTGAAGGTAAAGAAAGGAATTCTGTGTCCTGATGACCCGGAATTTGATCTCAGCGGATGGCAGGGAAGGATAATTGACATCGGCGAAGATGAAAACGGCGAGACGATAATAGACATAGTCTGGGACAGTATCACACTCAAAGAAATGTCGGAAGAGTATATCGTAAAATGTGAGGCTGACGGATTGGACTGGGCTTCCATGTATTTATTTCCATCAGATGTCGAACAGGTAAATGAGCGTGACTCCAAAAAAGATACCGATAAAATCCGAAACGAGATAGAAATTCGCTTTGCATGGATCGGAGTGGGAGAAGAGGGTAAAAGAATTCAGGCAGTTGTCAATTCTGCAAAAGACAGCAGCGATCGGGAGATTATGAAAACCTGGGGAAACTATCTGGAAAAACATTATGAAATTCCCTTTTGAAAGTGTCGTTGAGGAATATCAGGGAAAATCGCCTATCAGGCAGGGGGACAAACTCAGAATTTTAGGTGTCAAACTTGTTGATGATCATTACGGTGTAATTGTTTCATGCAAATCCGAGCACAGTAGATTTGATATTCCGTTAGCTGATATTGCTGCTGTTGATGAGAAATCAGATAATGCTCACCACATACATCATTATCGTGTCTGGTTTGCAAACAGATATTGACTCCTCGATATTTCGGGTAACTAACCCATACAATACAGCGATGAGCCTACGGATTTATCCTGAACGGACTTTCCGTTCAGCCACTACTTAGGAGAAGTTCATAGTGGATGCTCAAGATTCATCGGAAAATCGTCTCTATCAAAAGGCCAGTTGGCTGGCATTGATCACCATTTATTATAACCTGCTTGAAGGTTCGGTTTCGGTATTTTTCGGGTTTCAGGATGAAACCCTTTCACTGTTTGGGTTCGGCGTTGATTCGTTTGTCGAGGTGATTTCGGGAATCGGGGTCTGGCATATGATTCACCGGTTTTGGCAATCAACGGATAGGAAAATAGACCGTTTCGAGCAGAGAGCATTGAAGATCACAGGTACGGCATTTTACATCCTGACAGCAGGACTGACAGTGACAGCAGTACACAATATCTATTCAGGTCACCATCCGGAGTCCACTTTCTGGGGGATTGTTATTTCCCTGATTTCCATCGGGTCCATGTGGGCACTTATTCATTTTAAGGTCAAAGTGGGAACCGCCTTGAATTCCCAGGCTATTCTGGCAGACGCGGAATGCACCCGGATCTGTTTGATCCTTTCCGGAGTACTGCTAGCAGCCAGCCTCATTTATGAACTGACCGGCATTGGGTGGGTGGATTCTCTATTCTCCATTTTCATGGCCTGGCTGTCTTTTCGGGAGGGCAGAGAATCCTTTGAAAAGGCCAGCGGTATAGGATGTGGCTGTTGTTGTGGTAAATGATAGTTATCCTCTTCTTGATTTTTGGGCGGTCCGGAAATATTATCAATACCAATAGAATTGCTGACATTTCAAATATAGTTCCTCGATATTTCGGGAAGCTAACCCATTCAAAACAGTGAGGAACCAGATGATTAACGGGAAGTCAATTTTGAAATTTTTATTGTATTTTATCATTGGCGGATTAGTGGTCAGCTTAACCACGTATTACGGTTCCAAGGGGCAAGGTTTTACAGCCGCCATAATCAGTATGTTCCCTTCCTTGACTGTCCTGACTTTCTTTTTGATATATAAGGCTGGCGGGGAGGCATCAGTGATCAGTTATGCTAAAAATCTTGCCTTTGGTGTCCCCCCATGGATACTCTATATCATTGCAGTGGCCATGTTGTGCGAACATATCGGCATCTGGCTTTCCTTGACTGTTGGTGTCATATTGTACTTAGGTGCTTCCTTTTGCTTGAGTCTGTTGAGATAAGTCCCGAGCTGGCCTATACCGAGTATGCTTCGATTTTATACCTCGAAAAGATTGATGTGGCTGAAGCTGAAGTATATTTCAAAAAAACTGAAGAAGCAAACTGCCTGCCTGCACCGCATGCCTATACCTATGGAGAACTGCTGATTAAAGAAAAAAACGAGATTGAAAAAGGAAATAGATATTTGGATTTGGCAAAAGCTGATGGATACTATGAAGAATGAAGTGAAAAAACCCAAGATTGTATGCTGTAATTGCCGCCAGGAAATCGAGACAGGGAAAGAGCTGAAAGAGCGGGTGAATCGGTAGGAAATAAACACTGATCATGAAACTTTGACTGAAGTCATGATCTTTAAAACAGGGAACATACAGAAATGGCTTAACTACTTGTTTGGCACTCTGTAACTGAAATCAGTTAACAAGGATTTATGAGGGATCACTGCTGTCCGGTTAACTTTCTTAGAAACGTTGTAACTTACTATATTAACATATAATAATTGACAAATTTTTTTTGGGATTAAATTTTCATTCTTCACAAAATCGGGGGGTTCTGCTATGTCTTGTTCCCATAGGCGCCATTTTTTACCGGACAGCATTATGACGCTGCAATACAGCCGGATCAAACAATACAATGCCCCGCAATTCTTTCATTCTGGGTCAATTTTTGGCTCTCTTGCCCCGCTACGAGTTTCAGCGAATCGTCAACAAGTACAATGGGGACTACCGCACCAAACATTTTAAATGTTGGGATCAGCTGGCATGCATGATTTTCGCTCAAATCCGTCAAGAAAGAAGTCTACGTGATATTGATGTTTCGCTCAATGCACACGCCAGCAAGCTTTATCACACTGGCATCCAGCAATGTCCAAAATCAACATTGGCGGATGCCAATGAATAACGTGATTACAGGATCTTTGAAGATTTTGCCAAAACCCTGATGCAGCGTGCACGCCGGGAATACGCAAACACCGAATTGGCCATTGACGTAAACAATGCAGTGTATGCACTGGACGCTTCGGTCATTGACTTGACTTTATCGCTTTACCCTTGGGCAAAATTTCGTAAGGCGAAGGGTGCCATCAAGTTGCACACAATGATCGATTTGCGGGGCAATATTCCGGCATTTCTGACCATTACTGACGGAAAGGTTCACGATGTCAAGGCCGCGCCACAAGTGCCCATCGAAGCTGATGGAATCTACGTTGTAGATCGTGGCTACGTGGACTTTGGCTGGTTGTGGTATATCAACCAAGCCGGTGCATTCTTTGTCACAAGGCTGAAGACATCCATTAAATGGACCCGTGTAATTTCGAATCCCGTTGACAAATCTCTTGGGTTGCGTTCCGATCAGGAAATATTGCTATCGACAAAACGATCAATATCGCTTTATCCAGTAAGATTAAGACGGATCAGTTTCCGGGACGAAGACAGAAAACGGACCCTGGTTTTCCTGACCAATAACTTCGATATCCCGTCAGCAACCATTTCAGCGCTCTACAAGGCGCGCTGGGAAATCGAGCTGTTCTTCAAATGGATAAAGCAGCACCTCCGGGTAAAAACGTTTTATGGCACTTCTGCCAACGCTGTGAAGACTCAAATCTGGGTTGCCATGATTGTATATCTTTTGCTCGCAATCTTGAAAGAACGATATCGATTGGAACAAAATCTATCCAAATTATTACACTTTTTGGAAGTGAACATTTTTGAGCAAAAATCAATGATTTCGATTTTTCAAATGAACTCTCGGTCAAATCAAAAAGTAGAAATAGACGATAAGCAACTGAGATTATTTGATGATATTGATGGATATCGGTAGATCGCAAAAACTATTTGGCATCGGTCCAATTGGTGCGGTTATCAGTTTCGGACTATTAACAATAGCTGTTTGGTTGGACCGCTTATTCAGAAATGTGGCAATATTGGAAAATCCTTCATCAATAAGAGTTGTTGGTTGGGGGCTTGTCGCTATCGGATTGGGATTGCATTTCTGGAGTATGTGGACACTACGACATTGGTGGGTCGAAGATCAACTATGTACATTAGGCCCTTACAGGTGGTTTCGTCACCCGATGTACGCTGCTTGGATTACCTTTATTTTACCAGCTATAGCTCTTTTATTTAATTCATGGATCATCCTATTCTTTGTGGTTTTGATCCATCCGATCTGGCACAAGCTTGTCATACGGGAAGAAAAAATAATGTTCGAGAAATTTCAAAACGAATACCATGCCTATGCAGAAAGAACAGGAAGATTTTTCCCTCGAATATTGAATAAGTTAAGCACAACAGAGGAAAAGAACCCAACCAGCTAATCCAGCGGACGGCTTGACAGTCGCCACTGATCTGCACGTTATCTGACCTACAACATTTAAAAGGAGCGGTTTGATATAATAATGTTGAGATCGAATATGCCATCATTCGATGATCCGGAAGGTTCAATGGTTCCTGATGGTCTTCCTCCGGTAATCGATGCCCATGTCCATATTTTCCCCCGCAGTATTTTCTCCGCAATCCGGAAATGGTTTGATGAAAATGCTTGGCACATCAGATATCAAATGACCTCATCCGAGATATTTGAGTTTCTGCTGTCACACGGCATAAAACATATCATCGCACTCCAGTATGCCCATAAGCCCGGAATCGCGAGACAACTGAATAAGTATATGTCTGAGAAATGCAGAGAATATGACAAATCGGGTTACAGGCATGGCTACCGTATTCCCCGGCGAAGAAAATGCGGAAATAATCTTGCAGGAAGCATTTGATTCCGGACTGGGAGGACTGAAACTGCACGCTCATGTACAGTGCTTCGATATGAACAGTGAACATATGAATCGCCTGTATGAATGCTGCCGGATAAATAGAAAACCGATTGTAATGCATATCGGCAGGGAGCCGAAAAGCTACAGCCTACCGTTGCGATCCTTATCAGCTTTGCAGTGCTGAAAAATTGGAACATATTTTAAAATATTTTCCGGATATTAAAATCTGTGTCCCCCATCTTGGATTTGATGAGATATCGGCGTACAAAAAACTGATCGAAAAATATGACAATCTCTGGCTGGACACAACTATGGTCATTACAGATTATTTTCCGATTGAGGGAAAAATTAATCTCAACCGATTACAGATCAGACAGAATTATGTATGGTTCTGATTTTCCAAACATCCCGTATGCATGGGATAGGGAGCTCAAGGAATTGAACGCGGCAGATATCTCCAGGGAATCCCTGGAAAAGATATCCTATAAAAACGCTGCCGATTTTTTTCAGCATTAAATTACAACCTGTATGAATGGCAGCATTACAGCTATAATTGTTAATCATTTTCACCTTTATTGTGCCCGCCCCCGGCATGGGGGTTAGAAGAGTTAGAAAACGTTCTGTGCTTCTGGAATCAAGAAAAAGCAAAGAGGAAAATATATGATACAAAAAGAAGCAGTTATAGATTCTGAAGAATGGGGCAAATTCATTGACATGGTCCACGCCTCAAAACACTGAGTTTGCTAAAGGAATAGTGGGAGACGTAACAAGGACTGTATGGTCACATAGTGATGATGTCACAATTTTTGGTGCTATGGTGGTTTTGTTAAACCTGGATGGAATAACGTTGAGGTGAGGCTAATGACAGTCGCCAAACAGGCCGCAAATGGTACATATTCATATAAGCCTATAAAGAATGCAATCACGTGGGATTCAGCCTATATTCTTCAAACTGAACAATATATTTTTCCAGGAAAATCACTAATTGACATACGAGCAACGATTATCTGCCAAAAAGAGCCTGAGGGATGGAAGATTATTCACCGTCATGGTGAAATTATTAAAACACCCCAGTAGTTCCAGTAAATTTTTCTAATCGGGTAGCCGGTGGTTTTACTCCCTCATCATGCGGCTCCACACTGGACGATGCGGACGATGGGAATGGGGGGGTATAAAGTATTGTATGCGGTTTCTCCGTGATTACGGTTTTTTTTAAATTTTCGGCAGTTATTTTAGCATCCCGCAGTTCAGAAATATCTACAACCTTCCTGCTGTTGGTTTTTCGAAGACCAGCGATGATCTTTACTGATATAGGATGAGTAACGGATTTTGGAGGTGTTATTTTTTTCACATTTATCCTCAAGGGCTATTTCAATTTCTTACATTCCTCACAATTTTTATAGCCAACAGTATCGTAGGAATCAAATGGTAAAACAAATCGAAAATATCTATCGGTTTGGTCAGCACACCATTTTTTAGCATTATGAGTTTTTCAACGACATGCGGCATCGGCTTAAATGGTGCCAGCAGCATTAAAACGGCTATTATGATCAGAATTGCATATGGGATTTTATCAAGGAATGACCACATAAATTTTATCTCCCACGATTATTCTTGTCCCGTAATTTACCAGAAAATCTAAACGACGTCATCGCCCATCTCGCATCCAGCATCATAACCTCGCCGGTGGACAGGTTTCTGCCCACCCTGCTTTATTATTGCCCATGCCGCCATTTAAAATGTCGGGTGATTACCAGTCTGCATTTCTTTCCGATGTCCTGCTGTTCAATCACATCGGTATCATTGAATCATCCGTTTCGTCTTCTTCTGTAATCAAATAATCAACGATCTTCCGTTTATCTGTACCCGGTCCGAATATGTCCTGAAGTGCAAGCAAGGCTTCATAACCGTCAGGACTTGTGGAATAATAAAAATCCTGAGCAAGCTCTGTAAATTTTTCCATGTCCGTCTCTTTTTCACATGCCAGGATGTAATACTCGATGAGCAAGGTCAAAATATTTTCAAATTCATGGAAATAAGCCAGATCGGCTAATAGATCAGTTCGGGTGGGAAATCGGTCAAGGCAATACAGGAGCAATGCCTTCAGATTCTGGTTGGCTGTTTTGAAATATTTTCTGAACAACGGGAAATTGGGATGCTCTGCATTCCTCTCTGCAAGAAAGATTGCCATGATTGATTCCGATACATCCTGTTCCCCTTCAAAATAATCAACCAAATCCTGCTGGTTCTGGTTTTCAGGTTTGGCAATCCTTTCTTCAATCTCTGCCTCATCGACTTCATCTTCACAATATTCAAAGCCAATTTCATCAAGGGCTGGGATGAAGTTTTTGGGCTTGGAACGGAATACATCATTCACTTTGTCGAAGATGATTTCATCCTTCAGTTTTTCATAATCATCGAGGATGCCGGTTTTATCTTTTTTTCTCATTATATGTCTCGAAAAAGGTTAATTTCTCAGCCTTCAGAAGGATAGGTTTATTTTTGGTCATATATAAACTGCCAGTCAATTTTCTGAATGGATGTGTATATTGGTGGGAAAGCCAAGTTGGTCCCTGATACTTCCAGTAATGTCGTTTTTCGTCAGTGTCATTTCTGATGCCCGATCTATCCCTACAACGATAAATAAATATTGATGAATAGCAAACATTCTGCTATATTTTCGAAAACAAAATCGAAAGGAGGCAGACATGTTACCTGATTGTAGAATTGCCGATGATCCATATTTAATCCCAAAGTTCGATATAACGGTTGATATCAGCGGCGACCTGAAATTGTATTTTATTCGGCGGTTTGAAAATGTTGTTTTATTCTTCTGAATTTTCTTCATGAAAATTCATTTAAAACATTCTTCTTCCATTTTCTTCGATTTTATTCCCCTCTATTCTTTCTCTAAATTCTCTCACAAATTCATTTGATTCTTATCATTTCCTAGGAGACTCAAGGCAATGTGATGAAAAAGAAAAAATGTCCGTCATTGCAGAAAGTTATTCCGGCCAGATTCTAGCAACGGCAATCGTCAGAATTTTCTGTCGCAACACCGGAATGCCGCAAAGCAAGTAAAAAAGACAGTCAAAAACGTTGGGTTGAAAAGCCAGAAAACCTGGATTATTTCCGCGGACCAAAAAATGTTGAACGCGTCCAGGATTGGCGAAAAATCCACCCGGGCTACTGGCGCGAAAAATCCCCAAAAATGATCACTGCGTTACAAGAGATCTTAAAGCAACAACCCTATTGATAATAAACCGGATACAGCCAAATTGGGATCTGTTGCGTTACAAGATATCATAAACGCTCAACCTCTTGTTTTATTGGGGTTAATCTCCAATATTACCGGCATTGCGTTACAAGATGACATGGCTATTACCATTCGTCGTTTGCTACAATTGGGGCTGGATATTGCCAATCCATCCACACACAGCAAAGGAGAAAAACATGGTATCAAAACAGCCCATTTTTCCGCAACGGGTCCGGCAGGTACCCAAACAGTTCAGTTGGCTGGATCACCGTCTGGTCCGTGACCATCATATCAAACAGTGCAGCCATCCGGCAGCGGCGCTGTATCTGTTTCTGGTGACCGTCAGTGATGCCAGAGGCCTGAGCTATTATGGAGACGATTCGATCATGAACCGGCTTTCCATGGATTGTATCACCTTGGGGAAAGCCAGAGACAAATCTGATTCATATCGGCCTGATTGCCTGGCAGAAGCCGCTGTACCAGGTTCTGTCTCTGGAGACATCTGTCAAACAGCCACACGTCCGATATCGTTATGGATAAGCCCCTGTCTCTGGGGGATATCTTCAAACAGGCACATCGGAGGCGCCACATGATTGATTATGAAACCTTCATGCAAATCAAAAACTGCACATGCAAAAGATTGACCTGTCCACAGATTGCCGGAAAGCTGGGTATTGATGAGCGTACCGTTCAAAAATGGCTCAATCAAAACCGATATAGCCGCGAAAATCCTCACCCGAAAACCAGCAAGCTTGATCCGTTCAAAGACCATATCGTCCAGCTTCTGGAAAACTATCCCTTTTCGGCAACCCAGATATTCCAGCGGCTCCAGGAATGAGAACTTTGATGGCGGTTTTACCATCGTCAAAGAATATGTCCGAAAGATAAGGCCCAAACGGGTGGAGCCGTTTCTTAAGCTCTCCTTTGCCCCGGGTGAGTGCGCACAGGTTGACTGGGGAACATATGGCTCTGTCAATGTGGGCGCCACCCGGCGCAAACTGAGTTTTTTTGTCATGGTGCTTTGCTACAGCCGCATGATGTATGTTGAATTTACCGTCTTGCAGACCATGGAGCATTTTCTGGCCTGTCATCAAAATGCATTTAACCGACTGGGGGTTCCCGGAAAAATCATGATCGACAATCTCAAAACCGGTGTCCTCAAACGCATTCTGGGCCAGGAGCCGATTTTTAATCCCAAATATCTTGATTTTGCCAATCACTACGGGTTTCGCATCGCCCCTTGCGCTGTCCGAAAAGGCAATGAAAAAGGCCGGGTTGAAAATGGGGTCGGTTATGTCAAAAAAAACTTTCTGGCCGGCTTTGAAATACCCGATTTTGGTATCGTCAACCCTTCGCCATCCGCTGGCTGGATACCATATCCAATGTGCGCATTCACGGGGAAACCGGAAAAAAACCGGTTGATATGTTCGCCGAGGAAAAAGACAGTCTCATCCAGCTTCAACTTTCCCATACGATATTGCAACCATATCCCCGGTCAGAGCCTGCAAACAGTTTCGAATTACACTAGATACCAACCGCTATTCGGTGCCGGCTGAGTATGCCGGACAAAATCTGTCCCTGAAAACCTATCCCGACAGGCTCTGTATCTATCATCAGGAAAAGCTCATCGCCCGTCATGTCCGCAGCTATGATCGTCGTCAGGATATTGAAGACCCGGATCATCCCAAAGAGCTGATCACACAGCGCAAAAAAGCAAGGGATCAAAAAATCTTCATGCGTTTTTTGATGCTCTCTCCAAATGCCCAAATGTATTATCAGCAAATGGAACAGCGCCGCTAATCCCACCATCACATCATTAAAATCGTCGGCTTAAGCGAAATCTACGGCACGGAGCCGGTCGCAAGAGCCATTGAGGACGCATTTGATCTTCAGGCATTCTCCTCCGAGTACATCACCAATATCCTGGAACAGCGGAACAGAAAACTGCCCGAACCGGCGCACTGATCCTGACACGCAGACAGGATCTGCTGGAGCTTGAGATCGATGAGCCGGATATGGCCATTTACAACAAGCTTTAGAAAAACAATGGAGGCACCCAATGACCCGAATCACCCCTGTCGCAGAACTCGATGAGCAGCTCGGTTATCTGAAGCTCCATTTATCCGGGAAAATTACGAACCACTGGCAAAACAGGCGGCTCAAAAACAGTGGACCCATGTCCAATATCTGAGCGAATTGATCCAGGCACAAACGCATCAGCGCCACGATCGCGCCATCGAACGCCGGATATCCCAGGCACGTTTCCCCCAAATCAAAACCCTGGAACAGTTCAAATGGAGCTGGCCTAAAAAAATCAACCAGCAACAGGTGCAAAACCTCTTCAGACTCAAATTCATCGAAGATAAAAGCAATGTGGTACTGCTTGGCGGCGTGGGTCTTGGAAAAACACATCTTGCCACCGCTCTTGGTATGAAGCGTGTCTCGAAGGGATATTCAGTGCTGTTTTCCACTGCAATCGACACAATTAATACCCTGATCGCTGCACAATCCGCCGGACGTCTGAAACAGGAGCTGAATAAATATCTCAAACCGAACCTTTTGGTCCTTGGACGAGCTTGGGTATTTACCCATCGATAAAACCGGTGCTGATTTGCTCTTTCAAATTATCAGTCACCGCTATGAACACGGCTCTTTGATTATTACAACAAACCGAGCGTTCAAAGATTGGCCCGAAATATTCAACAACGACAGCACGCTGACTTCCGCCCTGCTCGATCGCCTTCTTCACCATACCGAAACAATAGTTATCGAGGGCAAAAGCTATCGAATGAAGGAAATAATCGAAACCTGAAATCTCTGTCGAATCAAGCAGTCACTGAACCTGAAAACAGCCTCATGACTGCTTTTACTCCCATTTTTGACTCACATTTTCAAACCGCCCATTTGGTACATTTTCACGCCGCCGCTGACATTGATCATCTTGAGGGTATTGTTAATGAATTAAAGGGATTCCATGAGCAATTTAATGACTGCTTTTTAAGAAGCGAACCCAGAGAGAATTTTTACTACTATATGGTGGGCCAGCTCAGTCCCCTTGAAAGAAAGTCCATTGAACCGATTGCATTAAATATTGAAAATGCCAAGGTTCGTGCCATGCAGTTTTTCGTCAGTGATGCATTTTGGGATGACAATAAAATTTTATCAAAATATCGTAGTATGGTTAAAGATGATATGGGAGAGCCGGATGGCGTATTGATTATTGATGAATCCGGGATGGTTAAAAAAGGAAACGAATCTGCCGGTGTAGCCAGGCAGTATTGTGGTAACATTGGTAAAGTTGAAAATTGTCAGGTCGGTGTTTATGTCGGTTATGCAACCCGGCACGGCTATTGTTTATTGGGATCCCGATTATATGTGCCGGAAATCTGGTTTTCTGACGAATACGCAGGAAGAAGAAAGCGTTGTCGATTCCCGGCCGATCTAACATTTAAAACAAAACCCCAAATTGCAGCGGAATTATTGGAAGAAATTGTACAACCCAGGCAAATACAATTTCGATATGTCGTTGCGGATTCAGTTTATGGGAACAGTCCGGTATTCCGTAAAGCGGTTGAAAGCATACCAAATGTAGCCTATCTTGTTGGCATGCCAGATAACACCCAATGTTGGCTCAGGAGGCCGGTCACCGAAAAAAAAGAATACAAACATGGTCGTTTACGAAAAACAAAGCTGATTTTAAAAGCATCGGAAAAAGACCCAATAACATTCGATACATTTGCCAAAAGCCTGAATAATTTTTTCTGGTTCCGGCGTAAAGTTTCTGAGGGAACAAAAGGCCCAATCGAATATGAATTCACAAAAAGACAAATTGTGTTGGCCCGAGATGGTCACCCCGAAGATAATGTTTGGCTGATTGTTCGTAGAACCTTGGGGGAAAATCCAATCTATTCCTACTATATAAGCAATGCTATGGGAAGCACACGATTGAAAAGTTTTGTATGGCTAAGCGGTATTCGCTGGGCGATAGAGCAATGCTTTGAAGAAGCTAAAACTGAACTTGGCATGGATCATTATGAGGTGAGAAAGTGGCCGGGGTGGATTCACCATATGATGACATGCATGTTGGCACATTTTTTTCTCTGGCACATAAAGGTCAGATTGGGGGAAAAAAACTCCAGCAGTTACAGTGTCGCAAATCCGGATTTTGCTTAGAATTGTACTGCCCATGAAACAATTCAACCCCATTGGAATTATCGAATTGATCAAAGGGATTCAACTGAGAAACCACAGAGCCTATATTTCACACAGAAAAAGAAAGTTGATAAAGGAGTCAAATCAACAATTATCGTTGTAGGGCTATTTTATCCAGGCAAGAATAGCGGTGCCGAAAATTATTGTCATGATCCCAAACAGCCTTTGCGTCTGGTCAGACAAATTGAAGTACCAGTCCATCAACCGGCTATAGATATTATATGGGTTGGTGAAAACCACAACCGCCTCAACAATTGCAATAATGCCGATTACCCGGAAAAACCAGGGAAAAGTGGTGGCCAACGCTGAAATAAAAAATAGGATTCCGAAGACTCCGGGGAGGGCTGACAAAACCTTGAGTGGAATTTCCTGGATAAATTTCTTGAGAGCATCGACGGATTCTTTGGTATAGAGAATACTGATAGAGCCGATGGCGATGTACACAAAGCCAAGGAAATAAACGATAACTTTCATGATCATTGACTCCTTTTTCAGATTGTAAAGGTCTAACTGGGAGGGATTTGCAACAAATCTCATTAATTGTCTGCTGTGTCAAGGACTCGATTCTTTCTTTTATTTTCGGTTTCTGCGTTCTGATACGTCAGGAATAATTTGGTTTAGATTTTTATTGACCAGGTCGTTCGGATCGTCCACCTCTGGACGTAGGACGGTCAGGACGATGGAAAGGAGGGTATGGGTGGGGGATCTATAAAGTACCATATGCTGATGATAGCCCCACGTCTTTCTGAGCGTATGTGATCCTTAAATGCCCTTTAAATGGATCTTGCAGCACCAAAAACGCAGCTTTGGATGCTCTGGTATTAATAGCTCACGTGGCAGTCATACTTCACCTCAGCAAGTACATCTCTGTCAACGAGCCTGTGCGGAGGTAGTCGGAAATAGGACTCCTTGAGACGAGCAAGTCCGCCCCATTTCGTGAAGACACAATAGATAACAGAAGCCTGGCTGTCGGAGACTTCGACTGTAGGTTGGAACTCGATTGCTCTCATGCCTGTAACCTGTTACGGGTCCGAAACGGACAATTGACTTGTCCGGTTTTGAGACTTATCATTTATTCAACATCAAATCATCATGCTAACTTGGCAAATGATGATTTCTGCCGGTGGGTGCTTTCGATTTGGTGCGGATACGGATGGATTTCAGCAGAAAATTCGAATCGCGAGAATTCATCTATAGGGAGGTGATATGTATGGAAAGCGACGAAAAAACAGTAAAAGACGATAAGGGAAAGAGCAACACCTCGGAATCCAGTTCTGAGCAGTCCTGTTGTTATGTCGTGGATCCCTGTGTGCGATACGTTGATCCTTGCGGGTGTTTCGTTGATCCATGTGGATGTAATACCAGCAGTTGTTGCTGTTAGTGATATGACTTTGACACCCGGGACCGGGTAGAAACGCCCGGTCCCGGTTCATGTTACAACCCGCCTCTTTGACGCTCCGGATTCCAAGAATTTAGAGCATTCCGCGATTCCTTTTTTCCATGACGATTTCCGTTACACCGATTGCAAGGGGAATCGCAAGCATTGCAAGGACAAGCCCCACAACACCATGCCAGCCGGAGAAAACATAGGCTGACCCGCTTAAATTAATCCCGACAGCGCCGCCGATATAGTAGAAAAGAACGTAAAGCGAGTTTGCGCGGCCCCGGCTGGAAGTCAGCCTGCGGTTGAGCGCGCCGGCTGCCGAGGCATGAATGGCGAAGAAACCGGCGCAAATTCCCACCAGACTGACGACAATGACCGGTATCGAGCGGATCAGCGTCAAGCCGATGGACAGGCCAAAAACGGCAGTGCCCAAGACCATCGTGGCGCCATTGCCGATGCGGTTGCTGAGTTTTCCCGCCAGAGGGCCGATGATGATTCCGACCACATAGGACAGATACATCAGGGTGATGAGCTGGGTGCTTGCCTGAAACGGCGGGCTGGAAAGATAAAAAGGCAGGTAATTGAACACCGATGAAAAGACAAAAAACGCCCCGAAAGCCACCAGATAGGTGCGTAGAAAATCCGCCGTTGTCAGCAGCCGGATAAAGCCGATTGATCCGGTATCCGCCGAAAGGGCGCGATCGTTTTGCGGAAGCCACCTGACCGCCGCAACGGTTGCCGCCAGAACCAGAATCGATGCGCTGACAAAAGCAAACCGCCAGTGAAGCGGCGGATGAATCCATCCTCCCAGAAGGCGCCCCCCCAGTCCGCCCGCGACGGTTGCGGATACATAAGCGCCCATCACCACATTCAGGGATTCCACGGGAAGGCTTCTTGCCAGGTAAGCGGCCAGACAGGTCGTCAGTGAAGGGATGAAAAGCCCCTGAACAAATCTGGCCACGACCAGAAGAAACAGACTTCCGGTCATGGCGCAGAAGATACCGCAGGCGGCAACCATCACTCCGCCGGTCAGGATGATCGGCCGGATGGGGTACCGGTCCGAAAGCATGCCAAACGGCAGGTTTGAAAGTGCAATGCCAAGGACAACCGCGGCAATTGTCCAGGATGCCCTGGCTTCATCTACACCGAATTCCGCCCGAAGCACCGGCAGAACGGGCTGGGTGATATAGATCGTGGTAAAGGCTGCGCTCACCAGGGAAAACACCAGCGCCTTCAAGGCAAAGGTATTCCGGGTTTTCGTGTCAGGCGCCGGCAGCTTCATTACGGACATGCCGATGGAAATCATGGGCGATTGCCGCTATCGGGAAAAATTGGATCGAAATGATAAAGATGAGCGATCATTGGGATTCGCAGGTAAGCTCTTTCATCAATGCGATTTCATCACAGTCCGGGAACTTGACGCAGTTCAGACATCCCCCCCAGATCTTGAGCGGGAGCCGGGAACGGTCGATGCGGGCAAAGCCCAGACGCTCGAAAAAATTGGGCCGGTACGTCAGGGTAAATAGATGGATGATGTTGTACTTGCGGGCTTCGGATATGGCAAATTCGGCCAGTTCGGAGCCGATCCCCTTTTTCAGATGTTCCGGCATGACGGCCAGGGAACGGATTTCCGCCAGGTCCTCCCAGCAGAATTGCAGCGCGCAGCAGCCGATGATTTCATCCTCCGGCGTCACAAAAACCGAAAAATCCCTCAAATGGTCATACAGTTCGCTAAGCGGCCTGGGGAGCAGATCTCCCTTCGTGCCATAGTACTGCAGCAGGCCGTGGATGGCCTTGATATCCTTTAATGTGGCTTTTCTTATCATTTTCTTATATTCCTGACTCCTGCTCCCTTCTCTGATCCTGTCTTCTGCCTCTGTCCTCTGCCTTCCGCCTTCTGTTTCCGCCAGTATTCCATCCGCTGCTGAATGGTTTTTTCATACCCCCTGTTCGACGGCAGATAAAACCGCTTGTTTTGAAGCGGCTCCGGCAGGTAATCCTGGGCAACGAACGCATCCTGAAAATCATGGGCATACTGGTATCCGTCACCATATCCCAGGTCCTTCATAAGCCGGGTCGGCGCGTTCCGGATATGAAACGGAACCGGAAGCGCCCCGGTATCCCCGATCGCTTTCTTCACCTTTCCCATCGCCGCATAAATGCTGTTGCTCTTTGGCGCCGTCGCCAGGTAAACCGCTGCCTGGGCCAGGGCCAGTTCCCCTTCGGGATGCCCCAGCATGCGAAACGCCTCGGTGGCCCGGAGCGTGATATCCAGCGCGTAAGGATCGGCGTTTCCGATGTCTTCCGAGGCAAACCGGACCATGCGCCGGGCCACATAAATCGGATCTTCTCCGGAGGCGATCATCCGCTCCAGCCAGTAAAGGGCCGCATCCGGATCACTTCCCCTCAGGCTTTTGTGAAACGCGGAAATCAGGTTATAGTGTTCTTCGCCGGATTTATCGTAGAGCAGGGCTTTTTTCTGGACAGCGGTTTCAATATCGCGAACCGTAATTTCCCTTTGGATTGCGGCGCCTGACGGATCTGTTTCAGATGACACCCGTTCGGACGCCGCCAGGGATGCCGCCACTTCCAGGCTGTTCAAAACACTTCTGGCATCCCCGTCCGCCATGCGGACCAGGCAGGAAACGGCATCCGGAGACAACTTCAGCCCGGTTTTCCCCAGGCCCCGTTCGGTATCGTTCAGGGCGTTTTGAATGATGGCTTCAAGGGCTTCCGCGGACAGCATCTTTAAAACGACGACCCGGCAGCGGGACATCAATGCCGGTATCACCTCAAAAGACGGATTTTCCGTTGTCGCACCGATCAGGGTGATCAGGCCGCTTTCCACATGGGGCAAAAAGGCGTCCTGCTGGGATTTGTTGAACCGGTGAATCTCATCCACGAACAGAATGGTTTTTTTCCGGTACAGCCGCTGCTGATCGGTGGCGATCTCGATCACGGCCCGAATGTCCTTGACCCCGGAAAGGACTGCGGAAAAATGGACGAAATGGCAGCGGGTTTCCCGCGCCACGATCCGGGCCAGGGTGGTCTTGCCGCATCCCGGAGGCCCCCAGAGGATCATGGAAAAGATCCGGTCCCCGGAAATGGCGTGCCGCAGCAGGGTCCCCTCCCCCACCACCTCCTGCTGCCCGAAGAATTCATCCAGGGTCCTGGGACGCATGCGTTCGGCCAGGGGACGGGAGGCATCGGCTGCTTTTTGCGCCTGATGATCGAAAATATCCGGTTTCATGGGTTAGGGATTTCTGCTGCTGCGTTCCCGGAACATCATGCGGATCGGGGTATTTTTCAGCCCGAACGCCCCGCGGATCTGATTGATCAGGTAACGCTCGTAGGAAAAGTGAATCCCTTCAGGAACATTGACAAAGGCCACAAACGTCGGGGGTTTTGCGGAAACCTGAGTCGCATAATAGAATTTCAGGCGTTTTCCCTTGTAGATCGAAGGCTCCTTATCCCCTGTTGCCTGCTCAAAGAGCTTGTTGAGCTGGCCCGTGCCGATCCGGGTGGCGTACTGACCATAGACATCGTCCACCTGACCGAATATCGAAGCCACCCTCAGGCCTGTCAGCGCGGAAATGGTAATGACCGGCGCAAAATTCAGGAATTTGGCTTTATACCGCAGATCATCCATATAGCGTTTCAGCGGTTTTCTTGCCTTTTTCAACCCGGTCCCATTTATTGAGAAGGAAGATGCAGCCGCATCCTCTTTCAAAGGCATAACCGGCCACATGGATGTCCTGCTCGGTGATGCCTTCTTCAACATCCAGAACGATCAGGGCGACATCGCATCTGTCCATGCTTTTCAGGGATTTGATGATGGAGAATTTTTCAATTTTTTCATCAACCTTGGATTTGCGGCGGATCCCGGCCGTATCGATCAGAAGATAGGATTTGTCGCCGCGACGGCACAGGGTGTCGATGGCATCGCGCGTGGTGCCGGGAATTTCGCTCACAACCAGCCGGTCTTCTCCCAGAAGCCGGTTGATCAGGGAGGATTTTCCCACATTCGGCCTTCCGACGACCGCAATTTTTATGACATCCTCGGAGAGCTGGCCGGGATGGTCCTCGATCTCTGCGGGAAATGCCCGGATCAGCGCATCCAGGAAATCCGGAACCCCGTAATTGTGTTCGGCGGAAACCGGATACAATTCCTGGATTCCCAGGGAATAAAACTCAAAAAGATTCACCTCGCGCTCCAACCCGTCGATTTTATTCACCACATAAAAAACCGGCTGGGAAACATCGCGCAGGAGCTCGATAATATCCCGGTCGTACGGGGAAACGCCGGACTTTCCATCCAGAACCATGACGATGACCGTGGCATCGGAAATGGCCTGCATGACCTGGCCGCGAACCAGGGGCGAAAATTCATCGCCGTCGCTGGTTAAAAAACCGCCGGTATCCACAACCGAAAAAGCCACCTCTTCCCAGACGGCATCGCCATAATGGCGGTCCCGGGTGACGCCGGGCAGATTGTCCACCAGGGCGTTTTTGGTCCGGGTGATGCGGTTGAACAACGTGGATTTTCCGACATTGGGCCGGCCGACAAGGCTACAACGGGTTTCATAGGGTTTTCCAATTGAATTTTAAGCCGTATCAGGCGATGCGAGGAATATCTCAGAACCTGAGTATCTACCTTTAAAAACTTATTATTATAAATAAAATGCGCTTATCTTGCAATGATTTTAACGTTATGATAGAACCTGCTGAAATATAACAGCAAAATAAAGGAATCTCCATGAAATCCGATCTCTTCCCCGCCATTTCCCTGAACCGGTTCCAGCAGGCAGCCGCCCTGATCCGCCCCCACATCATTCGCACCCCGCTGGTGCACTCTCCCACGCTCAGCCAGATGTTTGACAGCGACATCTATCTGAAACTGGAGAATCTGCAAAAAACCGGGTCTTTCAAGATCCGCGGCGCGGCTTACAAAATCTTTTCAAGGAGAAACGAGATTCTCTCCGGCGGCGTGGTGGCCGCCTCCGCCGGCAATCATGCCCAGGGGGTTGCGCTGGCGGCATCCCGGGCAGGGCTTTCGGCAACCATCGTCATGCCGGAATGGGCTTCGATTTCCAAGCAGGAAGCCACCTGCAATTACGGCGGGCAGGTGATTCTATGGGGCAAAAGCATCGGCGAAAGCCTTGAAAAAGCCAAAGAGATCGCAGCTCAGGGCAAAACCTTTATCCATCCCTTTGATGATGTCGATATCATTACGGGTCAGGGGACGCTGGGGCTTGAAATCCTGGAGGAGCTTCCGGATACGCGGATGATCCTTGCGCCCGTCGGCGGGGGCGGACTCATATCGGGAATTGCCCTGGCTGCAAAAGCCATGTCTTCAGGCGTTCAGATTATCGGGGTTCAGGCCGACGTCTGTCCATCCGCCGCGGAAGCCCTTCACCGCGGCCATGTCAAAACCGTACGCGCCCAGCCGTCCATTGCCGATGGCATCAGCGTCCGGCAGATCGGGCAGCTGACTTTTGACGTCCTTCGATCCTGCGTGGAGCAAATCGCGCTGGTGGATGAGGCCAGCATTGCCAGCGCCATCCTGATGCTTCTGGAGCGGAAAAAAATACTGGCCGAGGGCGCCGGCGCCGTCCCCCTTGCCGCCCTTCTGAACGGAGCGGTTTTAGCGCCCAGGGGCGGCAAACTGGTTCTGGTGATCAGCGGCGGCAATGTGGACAGCCCGCTTCTGGGAAGAATTCTCCATCAAGGGCTGTTAAAAAACGGCCGCATCATGCGGATTCAGGTCCAACTGGACGATACGCCGGGATCGCTGGCAAGGCTCCTGACGCTGGTCGCCCGCCAAAAAGCCAATGTACTGCATATTTTTCATGACCGGAACGTCATGAATGTCCCGCTTTTTGTCACCAGCGTCTCTCTGGAGCTTGAAACCCGGGGAACCCCCCACATTGCGGAAGTGTTTGAAGAAATTCAGCAGGCGGGATATCAAATACTGGGAGGAAGCGATCACCCGGATTTGCCGCCGCCTTCCAGTATTTGCCGAACAGCCTCCACTGCCGCTTCATAGCGGATGAATTCGGTGTTAAACGTCAGATCATAGTTGATGGGATCCGCAATATCCGCATTAAAGGATTTTCGGATAAAGGCCTTGCGCTTGGCTTCTTTCATGATCACCCGTTTTCTGGCCTCCTCTTCGGAAATGCTCAGCAGCCTGGAAATGTTTTGAACGCGAAGGTCCATGGGCGCCACCACCCGGATGCTGAGTCTTTCGTTCGGGGGAAGGATAAAATTGGCGCCCCGCCCGGCAATCACCGCCCTGCCGTGCTTGCCGATGACGCTGATGACCTTCATGAGCTGTTCCAGATACATTTCCGGCCACAGGTAACGCCTGCTGACAAGGGTTGCAATAAAATCCTCGATCCCTGAAAGGCGCTCTTTTTCAATGGATTCAATCACCGATGCACCGATATCGGCCCGATCGGCGATCTCCCGGATAATGTCCCGCTGGAACAAATCGTATCCCATTTTCTCGGCAATGCCTCTGGCAATCACCTGGCCGCCGCTGCCGGGCTCCGACGAAACCGTTACCACCGTAATGCGGGAAGCGTCGCGATTTCTGTCCGCATTCGGCAGTATTCCCCCATTTTTCAACAAGCTCCTGAATGAATTTATCAAATGAGCGATCGGGACTGTTCATATTTCACATCCTTGCCTGACTTTTTGCCGTTGAAAAACCATCATTCCGACTCCTGTTTTCTTTCATATAAATAATTTGGCGGCATGACAAGAAAAAAATGGAAACCAATTATTTCTGTTCCAACCGCATTCAACCATGCTATAATTTATTTAAAGACCAGCCAAATTGCCACCAACAGCACATGCAACGCCATAACGGAAGCACGAAACGGAACCTGCCATGACTGAAAACGATCTCACACTGCTACGCATAGACAAATCCGGAATCCCGAACCGGTCTTTGAAAAAAAAGCGCTATATCCTTCTTGTTTTCCTGATGGGGCTTCTCATCGCAGCCGGATTTCTTTACAAGAAAGGCTTCCTGACCCCTGCGTCGCGGTTCAGACCGCCAGCGTACAGAAGATTTACCCTTCACAAACCTTTACAATCCTGAATGCCAGCGGATATGTGGTGGCTCAGCGCAAAGCCGCGGTTGCAACCAAAATCACCGGCAGGCTGATGTATCTGGCGGTAGAGGAGGGAAGCCGGGTTAAAAAAGGCGATATCATCGCCCGGCTTGAAAATGAAGATGCGCTGGCAGTCAGAGATCAGGCGCTGGCAAGCGTAAAAACCGCCCAATTTCTACTGGAACAGTCCCTGGCGGAACTGACCGATGCGACATTATCCTATAACCGCAGCAAGGAGCTTGTATCCAGCCGGTTATATCGCCAAGTCCGAATTTGATTCGGCGGATGCCCGGCTTAAACGGGCCAGGGCCGCGGTTCAGGCAAATCAATCCGCGGTATCAAACAGCCAGGCCGCCCTCAAAGGGGCTGAAGTCACCCTGGATTATGCCAACCTGCGGGCGCCTTTTGATGCCGTCGTGCTGACCAAGAATGCCGATATCGGCGATATCGTCACCCCGCTGGGAGCCGCCGCCAACGCCAAGGCGTCGGTTGTGGACGTGGCGGACATGGATTCTCTCAAAGTGGAAGTGGATGTATCCGAATCCAATATCGAAAAAGTCTTCAAGGATCAGCCCTGTGAAATCCATCTGGATGCCCTGCCCTCCGAACGCTTTCCCGGCAAGGTTCACATGATCGTTCCCACGGCGGACCGCACCAAGGCTTCGGTCATGGTAAAAGTGGCCTTCGATGCGCTAAGCCCCAAAGTCCTTCCGGAAATGAGCGCAAAGGTGGCATTTTTACTCCGGGAGATCACGGAAGCGGAAATGCAGCCGGTAACGGCAGTCCCCGCTTCGGCCATCGTTTATCGAAACAATCAGGCGGTCGCGTTCCGGATTTCCGGCGACAGGGCGGCCGGCACTCCGGTGGCCCCGGGCAGGCGGATGGACGGCATGATCGAAATCCTGTCCGGCCTGAACATCGGCGACAAGATCCTGGCCTCACCATCTGAAAACATCTTTGAAGGAACAAAGGTCAAACTTGCCCAGTAAACCCCCTGTTATCGAAATCACCGATCTGGTCAAGTCCTATCGCCGGGGCAGCCAGTCCATACCCGTGCTGGAACACCTCAGCCTCAACATCGAAGAAGGAGAATTTCTGGCCTTGATGGGCCCCTCGGGGTCCGGGAAAAGCACCCTGCTCAACCTGATTGCCGGCCTGGATCAGGTGGATTCCGGGAGCATCCGGGTCGGCGGCCAGGAGATCACGGGCCTTTCGGAAATCGAGCTGGCAGCCTGGCGCGCCGGCCATGTGGGGTTTATTTTTCAGTTTTACAATCTGATTCCGGTGCTGACCGCGTTTGAAAACGTCGAACTTCCCCTGATGCTGACAAATCTTTCCAAAAAAGCGCGAAAAGCGCATGTGGCCACAGCCCTTTCACTGGTGAGCCTCCAGGACCGGATGGATCACTATCCCCGACAACTTTCGGGCGGTCAGCAGCAGCGGGTGGCCATCGCCCGGGCCGTGGTCACGGATCCCACCCTTCTGGTGGCGGATGAACCCACGGGAGACCTGGACCGGCATTCCGCAGAAGATGTCCTCCACCTCATGGACCAGCTCTGCAGGGAACTGGGGAAAACCATCGTCATGGTCACGCATGACCCCCGGGCCGCCCGAAAAGCCCACACCCTGAAATACCTGGAAAAAGGCGTTTTAACCGATGCTCCTCAAATTGCTGTTCCGGAATGCCTTTAGGCACCGCCTGAGGACCCTGCTGACCATCGGAGGCATTGCCGTGGCTATTCTGGCCTTTGGCCTGCTGCGCACCGTCATCAGCGCCTGGTACGCCGGCGTTGACGCATCGTCCGCAAGCCGCCTGGTCACGCGAAACGCCATCTCCCTGATCTTTCCCCTGCCCCTGTCCTACAAGGAAAAAATCCGCAGCGTGGAGGGTGTCAGCCTTGTTTCCTACGGAAACTGGTTCGGGGGCATTTATATCGAAGAAAAAAATTTCTTTGCCAACTTTGCCGTTGAACCCATATCCTATTTTAACCTGTATTCGGAATTTCTGTTGTCTGACGAGGAATCCGCCGCGTTCTTCCGGGAGAGAAAGTCCTGCGTGGCAGGTCAGAAACTGGCCCGGCGCTTCGGATGGAAAATCGGTGACACCATCCCCCTGAGGGGAACCATTTTTCCGGGCAACTGGGACTTTGTCCTTCGCGGCATTTACCAGGGGAAAGACAAAACCATCGACGAAAACCAGTTTTTTTTCCACTGGGACTATCTGAACGAAACCCTCCGCAAAACCTTGCCCCGCAGGGCGGATCAGGTGGGATTTTACATGATCGGCCTGAAACGGCCGGATCAGGCCGCCGCAACCGCTGAAGCCGTGGACGGACTGTTCCGGAATTCTTACGCGGAAACCCTTACCGAAACTGAAAAAGCCTTTCAGATGAGCTTTGTCTCCATGAGCGAGGCCATTATCACGGTCATTCTGCTGGTCTCCTATGTGATCATCGTCATTATCATGGCGGTCGTGGCAAATACCATGGCCATGTCGGTGCGCGAGCGCATGGGCGAGTATGCCGTTTTCAAGACCCTGGGATTCGGCAGGGGATACCTTGCCGGCCTCATTCTGGGAGAATCCATGACCCTGACGGCCATTGGCGGGCTGCTTGGCATCGGCCTCACCTTTCCGACCGCCAGAGCCTTTGGCCAGGCGGTTGGCCAGTTTTTTCCGGTATTTCGCGTTTCCAATGAAACCATTTTGATGGATATGGCCGCTGCAGCCATCGTCGGCGTAGTGGCCGCCGCCATCCCGGTCTGGCGGGTCGTTCAGGTCCGCATCGCGGACGGCCTGGGGAGAATCGGATAAATGAACCTGCTGTTTTTCTACAGCCTGAGAAACCTTCTTACTCGAAGGCTGACCACGGCCCTTACGGCGCTCGGCATGGCCCTTGTGGTATTCGTTTTTGCGGCCATCATCATGCTGGCCGAAGGGCTTCAGAAAACCCTGGTCGATACAGGCTCCTACAACAACGTGGTGGTCATTCGAAAATCCTCGGGCTCCGAAGTCCAGAGCGGCATTGACCGGCTTCAGGCATCCGTTGTCGAAACCCAGCCGGAGATCAGTCTGGGGCAGGACGGCGAACAACTGCTTGCCAAGGAAATGGTCGTGCTGATCACCCTGGAAAAGCAGGAATCCGCCAGCCGGTCCAATGTGGTGATCCGCGGTGTATCGCAGGCATCGCTGGCTTTAAGGCCCCAGGTTCACATTATTGCCGGCCGGCTGCCCCGGACCGGCTCCTCCGACATCATGGTGGGAAAAAGCATTGCAAAAAGGTTCAAAGGCGCGGGACTGGGAGAATCTCTGGTTTTTGCCCAGCGGTCCTGGCGGGTAGCCGGCATATTTGATGCCGGATCCACCGGCTACAGCTCTGAAATCTGGGGAGATGTGGATCAATTGATGCCGGCCTTTCGAAGGCCCGTGTACTCTTCCATTTTGTTCAATTTAAGAAATGCGGGCGAATTCGAAGCCGTTCAATCCCGGATCCAGAATGATCCGCGGCTTACCCTGGAGGCCAAGCGCGAAACCGTTTACTACAAAGAGCAGTCTGAAGCCATGGCAACTTTTTTAAGAATCCTGGGCCTGTCGCTCACCATCGTATTTTCCATCGGCGCCGTGGTCGGGGCCATGATTACCATGTATGCGGCAGTTGCCATGCGAACCGGAGAAATCGGAACCCTTCGCGCCCTGGGATTTCGGCAAAGCGCCATTTTAACGGCATTCCTTCTGGAATCCCTGCTGCTTGGCGCTATCGGCGGATTTACAGGACTTTTTTTCGCATCTTTCCTGCAGCTTCTCACCGTATCCACCACCAATTTTCAAACTTTTTCCGAGCTTGCCTTCAGCTTTGCCCTGACCCCCGGCATCGTGATCAAATCAATTTCTTTTTCACTGATCATGGGCTTTGCCGGAGGCGTGCTTCCGGCTTTTCGCGCATCCCGGATGAACATCATCGCAGCGCTCAGGGAAGCTTAGAAAAGCGGAAGCCAGATGGACGGATGACTGACGGCGGTATGCGGTGGTGTCCCTGGGATATGACAAGAATTTGAGGCGGGCCGCGGCCCCGAAGGTTGCATGCAATCACTTGCCAACACGGAAACAGTAACTGCCTTAAGGCTCCTGATCCTGCGTAACGAGCTCGAATGCGCCCTTTACTTCCCGCGGAATGATCCGGGGACGGCCGGTAGCCGTATCCACAAAGACCCAGTCCGTCTCGCCCCTGGACAAAACCGTATTGTCGGATGTGCGGATAAACTTGTATTTGCGAAGCGACAACGCCCTGCGAAAATGGGTTACCCAGGTCATAACGGTTATCGGGTCTCCCTCAAAAGCGGGCCGCAGGTACTCGACGGTATGCTTCCGGACGACCCAGGTGGCACCGGCATCCCTGGCGGCCTGGGTACAGCCAGACGTTTCCGAATGCCGGACCGCGACATCCTGCATCCACTGGACATAGGCCACATTGTTCACGTGCCCGTTGCCGTCGATGGCTTCCGAAGATACCGTGAAATCATATCGGAAGACCGGAGTCTTTATGGCGTTTTCCATATCCTTAATCCCTGACCGCAACAGACGACGGACGACAGACGACGGATAACGGAAAAAACCGCCATCTGCCATCCGTCTTCTGTCGTCTAATCTTTAGATTTATATCCGCAGTCCTTGTTCAGGCAGGCTAAAAACGTGCCTTCTTTTTTGGATATTTTTTCCACCATGAATTTTGCATGACAGAGCGGGCACTCCTGATTGACCGGTTTGTCCCACATGGCAAAAGAACAGTCAGGGTACCGGTTGCATCCGTAAAACACCTTTCCGCGTTTGGACATTTTCTGAACCAGCATGCCGGTGCATCCGGGTTCCGGGCAGGAAATCCCTGTTTCCTGTGGAGATCCGGCCGGCGTCACGGACTGGGTGTTCTTGCATTCCGGATAACCGCTGCAGGCCAGAAACGGGCCGAACTTACCCTGGCGCATGACCATGGGCTGGCCGCATTTTCCGCAGAGCTGATCGGTTGTCGCCTCCGGGGGGGGCTCGGTCGTCAGAATCCGGCCTTTTTCATCGCGGGTGTAATTGCTGGTGAATTTACACTCCGGATATCCGCTGCACGCCAGAAAATGGCCATTTTTCCCCATCTTGACATGCAGTTTTCGGGTTTTGCAGACGGGGCAGTCCAGATCGGTTATAGATCCGACCCCTTTCATGCTGATCATCTGGGTTGAAGCATTTTCAAGCCGCTGTTTGAACGGCTCGTAAAACTGGGTCAACACTTCAAGGGGGGCGGCTTCGGCCGTTTCGATCTGATCCAGATGGTCTTCCATTCTGGCCGTAAACTCGATGTCGAACACCTCGGGAAAACTTGCCACAATCAGGTCATTGACGATAAACCCCAGTTCACTGGGGATAAAAAAGCCTTTGACCATCTCGACATAGGCTTTCCCGCGAATGGTGGTCAGGATCGCGGCATAGGTGCTGGGCCGGCCGATACCGTTTTCTTCAAGTGCCTTTACCAGGGAAGCCTCGGAAAACCGGGGCGGCGGCTGGGTAAAATGCTGCTTGGGTTCAAGCTGTTTGAGAATCAGTGCCTCGCCTTTGGAAAGTTCCGGAAGCCGTCGTTTTGCCAGGGTTTGATTCACTGTCCATTTCATCATCCGCGGACAGGTAAAGGGCCATGAATCCGGGAAATTTAATCACCGAACCCGTGGCAGTGAGCTGATAGGTCCCGGCCTGAATGGTGATGGTGCAGCCATCAATCAGGGCTTCGGTCATCTGGGATGCAACAAACCGTTTCCAGATCAGGGTATAGAGCGCCTGCTGGTCTTTTGAAAGATAGGGCGCTGTTTTTTCGGGTGTTACAAAAACCGACGCCGGTCGAATGGCTTCATGGGCATCCTGAACTTTTTTGGAATTTTTGAAAAAACGGGGTTTTGATGGGGCATATTCCTTGCCGAACCGCTCCTGAATCAGGGTGAGGGCCTCGCCGGCGGCTTCCGCCGAGATTCGCGTGGAGTCTGTTCGCATATAGGTGATCAGACCGACTGGCCCGCCCGATCCCAGCTCGATTCCTTCATAGAGTTCCTGGGCGATCGACATGGTTTTTTTGGCGGAAAACCGCAGCTTTCGAATGGCTTCCTGCTGAAGCTTGCTGGTAATAAAGGGCGGCAGCGGATTCCGCTTGGTGGTCTTGTTGACGATACTTTCGATCACAAAGGCTTGCCCGGACAACTCGTCCCGAATGCGCATCGCGCTCGATTCATCCGGAATCTTGATTTTTTTGCCGTGATTCTTGATCAGTTTGGCCGAAAACACCGGCGGAGCGCTGCCCTCAAGGCTGGCGGTAATGCTCCAGTATTCTTCGGTTTCAAATGCCTGGATGGCCCGCTCCCGTTCACAGATCATGCGGACCGCAACCGACTGGACCCGGCCGGCGCTGAGGCCGCCCTTGACCTTCCTCCAGAGCAGCGGGGATATCTGATAGCCGACCAGCCGGTCCAGAATGCGCCTGGCCTGCTGGGCCTCGAATTTATTGCGATCCAGCGCGATGGGCGACTCCATGGCCTTGATGATGGCGTTCCGGGTCAGTTCATGAAAGAGCACGCGCTGAAAGACCCGCCCTTTTTTCTTCAGGATTTCCGCGGTATGCCAGGCAATGGCCTCGCCTTCGCGATCCGGGTCAGGCGCCAGATACACCAGATCGGTGTCTCCGGCCGCCTGCTTCAACGCCGTAATCACTTTCTGCTTGCCCGGTATGGTGCTGTATGTGGCTTTGAAACCATCCTCGACATCGATTCCCATTTCTTTTTCCGGCAGATCCCGAATATGGCCGACAGTGGCGGCAATGGCGTATTGTTCGCCAAGATATTTTTTAAGGGTTTTAACCTTTGTCGGCGATTCGACAATGAGCAGGGGTTTTGACACAGATAGTCCTTTTTTAATCATGTTATTGTTGAATGACGCGTGATGAATGATGAAGGTTCTTTATGTCTTCATCCTTCATCCTTGATTGAAAAATAATTGCCCGCCGTCTGCTGCACCAGCCCCTTGACTTCAAGCTGAAGCAGGATCGCCATGAGTTTTCCGGATGTCAGGGAAAGCCTGCGGACCAGCTCGTCGCTATGGACCGGATAAGGACTCAATGCGTTTAAAACACAGGCTTCTGATTCGGAAAGCGGCGGCAGGGTCCGGACTTTGGCTCCTTCCGACGCACTGCCGCCGGGTAACAAGGGTTGGCTCTGAAGATTCAACTCATCCAGAATATCCTGAACATGTTCCACCAGCTTGGCGCCCTGCTTGATCAGAATATGGGTCCCGGCGCTTTTGAATGAGTGAATGCTCCCCGGAATGGCGAACACTTCCCGGCCTTGTTCGGCTGCCAGGCGCGCGGTGATCAGCGAGCCGCTTTTCCGGCTTGCCTCAACCACCAGGGTCCCCAGGGACATGCCACTGATAACGCGGTTGCGCTGGGGGAAATGATGGGCTTCCGGCAGTGCCGAGAGGGGAAACTCTGAAACCACTGCGCCGTTTTCAATGATTTTTTGAAACAGATGCATGTTTTCCGCCGGATAAATCTGCTCCAGCCCACTTCCCAGAACCGCAATGGTGCGCCCTTTTCCCATCAGGGCTCCTTCATGGGCCGCCGTATCGATTCCCCTTGCCATGCCGCTGACAATTGCCAGCCCTTTTCCCACCAGTTCGCCGCAGAGCCGCCGGGTCGTGGTCAGACCATAAGCCGTGGCATTCCGGGAACCGACAACCGCCAGCATATGTGCTGACGGATCAAGGGTTCCCGCAACATATAAAATCGGAGGAGGATCGGGAATTTCCCGCAGCAGGGGGGGATATCCCGGATCGGTGAGGCAAATGATGCAATATCCTTTTTGCGCTGCCAGATCCAGGTCTTTTTGCGCTTCTGCCGGCAGGCTGGCCCGCCGGAGCGCGGAGATCAATCGGGGGGAAATGCCTTCAACTTCAAGCAGCCGGTCCTTTGAAGCGTCAAAAACTTGTTCCGGAGATCCAAACCGATCGATGAGCCGTTTATACAGATGATTGCCGATGCCCGGAACATATTTCAGGGTAAACCATGGCAGATAGGCGTCCATTCACTCACTTCTTTTTAGCGGCATCCTGCCAGGCCAGAAGGATGGGGCTGGCCACATAAACCGAGGAATATGTCCCGGTCAGAATCCCCACCAGCATGGCTAAGGCAAAATCATGAATCGTCCCTCCACCCAGAATAAGCAAGGAAAGTACGGTAATTATGGCAGCCAGGGATGTCAAAATCGTCCGGCTGAGGGTTTCATTCACACTCCGGTTAATGGTCTCGCCAAAAGCCTTCTTGGGATGTTTGCGCAAATTTTCCCGGATACGGTCATAGACGATGATCGTATCGTTCAGGGAATAGCCCATGATCGAAAGCACCGCGGCAATGATGGGGAGGGAGAATTCCTTTCCCAAAATCGAAAAACAGCCCACGGTGATAATAACGTCATGGATCAATGAAATGATTGCACCCATGGCATATTTGAGATTTAACAACCAGAACAAAACGATGGTGATGATCAGGGCCAGGGGGATTAAAATCGCCATGGTAATGCTCAGAAGACTCAGCAGATAGATTCCTCCCATCAGTACGCCCGCAATGGTGGCACAGGCCACCCATTTAAATTCAAAACGGCCGGAAATATAAATGGCAATAAAAAGCATGGCATAAAAAATGGCGAACATGGCCTTTTCCTGCAAGTCCTTGCCCACCTGGGGACCGACCATTTCCACCCTGCGGATGTCCGGTTCGGCTCCCGTTGTCTTTTGAACAGCGGCTTTGATTTTCTGGGAAAAATTATCATCGGTCTGAAGCGGTGAATCGGTGCGAATCAGATAATCATGATCGGCTTCGTTCCCGAAAGTCTGAATGGTTGAATTTTCCATCCCAATTTCCGACAGGCCTGTCTTGATGTCGCTGATGGCGACCGTGGACGGAAACTTGATCTGAATTATCGTGCCGCCGACAAAATCAATGCCGTATTTGGGGCCGCCATGGAAAACAAGACTGAGGATGCTGATCAGGATCATCGAAAGCGACACGCAGTAGGCAATTTTTCGTTTGCCGACAAAATCGATATTGATATTGGGTTTGATAAACTCCATGAAAATATCCTTTTAGATGCTCAACTGTTTTATTTTGCGCTGGATAACAAGATAATCGAAAATGACGCGGGTCAGAACCATGGCGCAGAAAACACTGGATATGACTCCCAGACTCAGCGTCACGGCAAACCCCTTGACCGGTCCGGTGCCGAATTGAAAGAGCACCAGAGCGGCAATGAGCGTGGTGATGTTGGCGTCCAGAATCGTCCAGGCTGCCATTTCAAAACCGGCTTCCACCGCGGCCCGGGGCGTTTTTCCGCGGCGAACTTCCTCACGGATGCGCTCGAAAATAAGCACGTTGGCATCAACGGCCATACCGATGGTCAGCACGATACCGGCGATACCCGGCATGGTCAGGGTTGCCTGAAAGGCCGCCAGTCCGCCGAATATCATGATGACGTTTAACATCAGGGCAAAATCTGCAATGACACCGGCGCCTTTGTAATAGACGGCCATGAACAAGACAACGAGAATTGCGCCGACAATTCCGGCGATTAAACCGTTATGGATGGAGTCCGTGCCCAGGGAAGGCCCGACCGTGCGTTCTTCGAGGATTTTCACGGGCGCTGGCAGGGCTCCGGCGCGAAGAACAATGGCCAGATCCCGGGCTTCTTCAGGAGAAAAACGGCCGGTGATCCGGGCCTCGCCCCCGCCGATTCTTTCCTGTATCACGGGTGCGGAATACACTTTATTATCCAGAACGATGGCCAGGCGTTTTTTCACGTTTTCTTCGGTGATCTTTTCAAAAAGCTGAGCGCCTTTTTTGTCGAATTTGATCGAAACATAGGGTTCATTATACTGAGAATCGATCTGAACCTTGGCGTCGGTCAGATATGATCCGGTCAGAATCGCCCGTTTGAACAACAGATAAGGCGTCTTGATGGCCCTTCGGGTCTGGGGATCTTCCCGGACTTCATAGAGAACTTCAGACCCCGGCGGCACCGTGCCTTTGACCGCGGCATCCACATCGTGGGTTTCATCCACGAGCTTGAATTCCAGAAGCGCGGTTTTGCCGATGAGGTCTTTGGCGCGCTGCGTGTCTTTTACCCCGGGAAGCTGAATAAGCAGGCGGTTTTCTCCCTGAATGCGAATGTCCGGCTCGCTGACCCCGAACTGGTCGATCCGGTTTCGGATGGTTTCAAGGGCCTGTTCCACGGCCATTTTCTTGATTCGAAGGGATTCCTTGTCCGGCAGATCCAGGGAAATGGATAAGTTGTCGTTTTCGATATTCCGGGATTGGATTCTGAGCTCTTTAAACGAATCATTCAGGAGTTTATCAAATTTATCGATTTGATCCTTTCCCTCGATCCGGACCGTTATTTTAGAGCCCTGAATCTGGTCCAGACCCGTTGCCCGGATCTGTTCCTTCTTCAAGGAAATGCGCATGTCCTGGGCCAGCCGCTCGATAGTGCTTTCCACGGCTTTTTCGGTCTGGACTTCCAGAACCAGGTGCATGCCGCCCTGAAGGTCCAATCCCAGATTGATTTTCTTGTAAGGCCAGATCTCTGACTTGAATGTGGGAATGGTGTAAACAACGGCAGCCAGAACGACCAGTACGCTGGCTACCAGTTTCCATGAAATATTCTTCAATGATCGAATCCTTTCACTGATCTAACCAGACATTGCCGGCAAAGCCGTGGACAGCTCTGCCGGCAATGTGTTTCACTCTGTGGACGGGTTATTTGGTTTTTTCGGGTTCGACTGTTTTTTTGGCCGGTTGCGACGGAGCCTGAACCAGTGCGGCGATATTGGCCCGGTTCAGCTTGATCCGAACCTTATCGGATATTTCAACGGTGAGGGTGGTATCGTCCACTGCCGTCACCTGGCCGTGAATGCCGCCACTGGTAATGATCCGGTCGCCTTTTTTGACGCCGGCAACCATGTCCCGATGTTCCTTGGTTTTTTTCTGCTGGGGCCGAATGAGCAGAAAATAAAAAATGACAAACATCAAGACCAGCGGTATAAACGATGCCAATCCTCCGGCTGACCCCGGACTTGCCGCCCCTCCCATACCCATAGCATAAGCCATATTCACCACGATAGAACCTCCAGATAATTTGAAATATTAATGAGTGCCTGAATGAAAAGTTCGTTCAGGCAAAATTCGAAATTCTAAATCCGAAACAAATTCAAAATTCCAATGTCGAGATAACTAAACAACCAGTTTGACGCTTCGCCCGCAATCCTTCCGCCGCATCATTTCAGCACTGCCCGGAACACGGGAGTAATCACCAGTTTTACCGAAAAAAGGCTCGATTATCCACAATGGGCAGGACTTCAGCCGGAACAATGAATGGAAACCAAACCTGATAAATGGTTTCCCATTTTAGGAAATACGCGGAAATAAAAAACAATCCATTTCATGATCCGAACACGCGATCAAAAATGTCGTTGATATACTTTAAATGGTAATTAAGGTCAAATATTTCTTTGATCTTTTCCTGGCCGAGCGCCTCGGAAATCCTGGCATCATTCTGGATCAGGGACTGAAAATCGACATCTTCCCGCCACACTTTCATGGCCTGAAACTGAACCAGTTGATAGGCGTCTTCACGGCTGAGGCCGGCTTGGGCAAGTTCAAGCAGGATCTGCTGCGAAAACACCAGACCCTTCATCCGGTTCAGATTTTCTTTCATGCGTTCGGGATAGACGAGAAGATTGCCGATCAGTCCCGTTAAACGGTTCAGCATGTAATCCATCAAAATGGTGCTGTCCGGCGCAATCACCCGTTCCACGGAGGAATGACTGATGTCCCGCTCATGCCACAGCGGGACATTCTCAAGAGACGCCAGGGCATTGGAACGAATCACCCGGGCCAGACCGCAGAGATTTTCCGAACCGACGGGGTTGCGCTTGTGCGGCATGGAAGAAGATCCCTTCTGGCCGCTGGAAAAATACTCCTCCGCCTCCAGAACCTCGGTACGCTGAAGATGCCGGATTTCAATGGCCATTTTTTCAATGGACGAGGCCATGATCGCCAGGGTGGTAAAATATTCCGCATACCGGTCCCGTTGAATGATCTGGGTGGATGCCGGAGCCGGCTTCAGATCGAGCAACTGGCAGACCCGGGCTTCCACCGCCGGGGAAATATTGGCAAATGTCCCCACTGCCCCGGAAATCTTGCCGACACTGATGGTTTCAACCGCACGTTCCATCCGCCCGCGGTTTCGTTTCATCTCATCGTACCAGACGGCAAGTTTCAGGCCGAAAGTGATGGGCTCGGCATGAATGCCGTGGGACCTGCCGATCATGACCGTATCCTTGTGTTCAAAGGCGCGGGTTTTTATGGCGGACAGCAGCCGGTCGCAGTCTTCCAGAATCATTTCACCGGCATGCTTTAAAAGACAGGCCATGCTCGTATCCAGCACATCCGATGAGGTCAGACCCAGGTGGATATAACGGGAATCCGGACCCACGAATTCAGCCACGCTGGTCAAAAATGCAATCACATCATGCCGGGTTTCGGCCTCAATGGCATCGATGCGGTCAACCGAAAAATCGGCTTTGGTCCGAATGACATCCAGGGCGCTCTGGGGGATTTTCCCGGCTTCCGCCATCGCCTGGCAGGCGGCGATTTCCACTTTCAGCCAGGTCCGGTATTTATTCTCCTCGGTCCAGATGTCTCCCATGGGTTTGCGGGTATAACGCTTGATCATAATTTTTCCTGTAGCATCGTCTACGGCGTCACTGCCATTGCGAATAAAAGAATAGGAATGCGAGCGTGGAATCGATAGGAGGGAACCATTTCACGCTATTACATCTTCACGAATTCACGGCTCAGCAGGCATCCACTTGTTTTTTTCCATCAAACTGGAAATGGTTGACCTGATCGTAATCGCGCGGTGTGATAAGCGCCGCTTTTTACACCGTTATACGCCCTCCTGTGCCACCTTTCTGTCACAGACGATTCGGCTGTCCCCAGGGACCATGAGCGGATCGGCTTCAATGGTAACCTTGAATCCCCTGCTTTCTTCCAGATCCAGAATTTCCCGGCGCTTGCGGTTATGTAAAAAGAAGGCGACCTCTAACGGGACAATTCCCTTGACACCGGAAATATCTTCTTTAAGGGTTTCAAGGTTCAACTGGCGTAAAAAACCCAGTCCCAGGGTTTCGGCGGAAGGCGTCACCCCTTTTCCCTTGCAGAACCGGCAGGGTTCGTGGCTGCCGAATTCGATGGAAGGACGGATGCGCTGGCGGGACATTTCCAGAAGGCCGAACTTGGATATTTTGCCGAGTTTGGTTTTGGCCTTGTCGATCTTGAGATGGTTTTTCAGGGCTTTTTCAATGTCCAGCTTATGTTTCTGATCCCGCATGTCAATAAAATCCAGGACAAGCAGTCCCCCCAGATCCCGCAATCGCAATTGCCTGGCAATTTCTTCGGCTGCCTCAAGATTGGTCACCAGCGCGGTCTGCTCGATGGATTTATTCTGTGTCGCCTTGCCGGAATTGACGTCAATGGCTACCAGCGCTTCGGTCTGATCGATGACAATGGATCCACCGGATTT
This sequence comes from uncultured delta proteobacterium, assembly GCA_963845015.1. Lineage (GTDB taxonomy): Bacteria > Desulfobacterota > Desulfobacteria > Desulfobacterales > Desulfatirhabdiaceae > RAAP-1. Next base: position 8,490 of record CAWJRD010000039.1, on the reverse strand, counting down.
TAAATTCACCCGGCTTTCAAAAATCGATGCAATCTGGGTTTCCAGCTCACATTTGGTAAAGATGGGCTTGGGGCCTTTGTAGAGCTTGACGATCTTGGTCTGTTTGGGAGAGATGATCTCGATAAATTCCTTGGCGTCGCGATAGACGCCGGGCTCGTCGATGAGAATCTCCGTGATGTCCGGCGTAAAATAATCCCGCAGGGACCGCAGTACCAGATTGCGCTCCTTGTAGAGAAGGGCCGGCGCTCTTTCCTTCATGACATTGCCCTTGATATTTTTCCAGAGCCGCATCAGATAATTCAAATCCTTGGTGATATCGGTTTTGGTGCAGTCAACCCCCGCGGTGCGGACAATGATGCCGTAGCCTTCCGGCAGTTTGATTCCGGTAATGATTTCCTTGAGCCGCCGGCGCTCTTCTTCATCCTCGATTTTCCGGGAAATACCGCGGTTTTCGCTGCCGGGCATCAGCACCACATGTCTGCCGGCAAGTGAAATAAATGTGGTCAGCATGGCCCCTTTTTTCATGAACGGTTCCTTGATCACCTGAACCAGAAGCTCCTGACCGCGTTTGACAAGATTTTGAATGGAATAGTCTCCCGAGGAGACATCCTGATAATAGTCGCTGTGAATTTCACTTTTTTGAAGAAATCCGTGCCGCTCCGCGCCATAATCCACGAATACCGCCTGTAGACTGGGCTCCACGCGGGTAATGACGGCTTTGTAAATGTTTCCCTGGGTAAATTCCCGGGAAGCGGTTTCCACATAGAATTCTTCGAGTTTGCTGTCTTGTACCTTGGCGATCCGGCATTCCGCGGGATCAATGGCATTAATGATGATTTTACAGCTCATATATGATTTTGTGGTATCCTCCTTTGTTAATGGTAATTGGGTTAATTGTTATGATATGCAACCGCTTGAGCATGTGGAACATCGATTGAATATGAAATTGTCGGAAACAAGTCAAATGAATTCTGTCATTCTGCCGGGAAAGCCGGTGTTTTGATCAGATTTTTCAATCGGATCAGCGGCTCCCATGAAAAAGATTCCTTCTGGCAGGGAAATATCGCGTTATTGGTGAAAATTGGATCGGATTCCAGGTCGTATCGGGAAGAGGCCACGGCCGCCGGCCACAGGGCCGTATGCGGGATCGGCGTAAAATGCGCCGGAACCGGCGTTATTCCGGCTTTTCGAACTGTTTCAACAGAAGCCTCGACCGAGTCCCAGGACTGACCCGGCAGCCCTGTCAGCAGATAGGCGCCGACCTGGTCCCCGCGAAATCCCGCGGATTTCAGGCATGCCACCGCGGCAAGAAATTCGTTGCCGGTCACTTTGTGGTCAATGTCCCTGCGATCCCCTGCCGCCGTCTCAAGTCCGAGCCGGAGTGTCTGAAAGCCCGCCGCCGCCATGAGCCGGGCGGTTGTCTGCGTGATTTCCCGGATATGAACCGCATTGGGCGTATGAAAACGGACCGTCCTGGCGAGCCCGGCAGGCGATGATTTTTTCAAACAGGGGAATGGCGTGGCTTCTCGGAATCCACCAGCAGGGCATCGTCATAAAACACCATGTCCCGGACGCCGTAGCGCGAATTCCAGAACCGGATTTCTTCCAGAATCCGGTCCGGAGACCGCAGCCGCCGCCTGGAATTCAGATACCCGGATGCGCAGTAGGCGCAGGAAAACGGGCATCCGGTTGATGTCATCAAGGCGATAAAAGGAATTTTTCGCTGAAGATCCGCTGCGGGAAACGGGAAAGCATCCAGGTCGTCCGAATCCATTTCAGGAGTTGCAGACCATCCGATCAGCTTTTGAATCGCTGCAAAGAGCTGGGTTTCACCAGGACCGGCAATGACCAGATCCGCTCCGGAAAACCGGATGGCGTGCTCCCGGCAGAGCGTGGCATAAATCCCTCCCAGAATCACCGGCACTTCGGGAAATACCGCTTTGACGATCGCTATGGCTTCCTGAACCCCCGGATACCAGTAGGTCATCATCGAGGTGACCAGCACCAGGTCCGGCCGGGGAAGGGACTTCAGATCCGCCTGGAACCATTCGGGCAGAATCCCGTACCGGCAGTAGTTTCTCGGAATATCCGCCATTCCGGCGGGCTTTGGAATGCGCGTTTTCAGATAAGGCCCCCTGCCGAACCGGGCAGAAGGATCGGAATCCGGCGAGCCGGGGATGGAACCGGTCGAGACAATCCATGTAAGATACCCTGGCGCCATGATCCCGCAGCATGGCGCCAAGCGTCAACAGCCCCAGGGGAGTGGCCCAGAAATCATAGGCGGCAAAATCGTGTATCCAGGGATTGACCAGAAGAATGTGGGGAGCGGCGGAAGATGTCAAAGCAGTGCGGCCGATCCGCAAAAATCCTTATCCATCTTCATTGCCGTTCGGGAAATATTCCATGGATGTTTTCTTTAATTCCCTGCGGCTGAAAAGCAGTTTATAGGAAGTGACGTCAGTGGCGCGGGAGATGCCGCGGGCGATTTCCACACAGGCGGCTTCATCGCGGGCATGAATCATCGTATAGAGATTATACGGCCATCGGGTGCTGGGATTTCGGCGGTAGCAATGGGAGACTTCCCGAAACGAGGCCATTTTATGTCCCACTTCTTCCACCCGCGCTTCTTCCACCTGCCAGGCGGTCATGGCATTGGCCTCAAACCCGGATTTCTGATGGCGAAGGGTGGCGCCCAGCCGGCGGATAACGCCCCGGTTGCACAGATCCTGAAGGGTTTTCAGAAAATCCGTTTCAGAAATCCCGATGTTTTCGGAAATAACCTGATACGGGCGAGCGGTAATGGGAATGTCGTCCTGAATGGCGGTGATGATTTTTTTTTCAAGATCTGTCAGCATGGGGCGATTTAAATGATATTTCAAATAGATGTCAAGGATTATTTCCGATGACTTCGCAAAAAGTCCAGCCGCGGAACCCGTCGCTAGCAGAACCATCATTTCGCATTGGCTTTAAGAATGCTCGGGAAAAAGCCTCAGGATATCGGCCTCATCGGATCTGCAGATGCCTCTTTCGGTAATCAGACCGGTAATGAGCCTTGCCGGCGTCACATCAAATGCATAATTGGCAGCCGGACTGTCCGCGGGCGGAATCAGAATCCGGGAAAGGGTATTGTCGGCCAGTCCCTGAACATACCGGACTTCATCCGGATCCCGGACTTCAATGGGGATATCCATCAACCCGTTGGTCAGGTTCCAGTCAAATGTGCTGGACGGCAGCGCCACGTAAAACGGAACGTTGTTGTCCCTTGCCGCCAGCGCTTTAAGGTAGGTTCCGATTTTGTTGGCGATATCCCCTGTCCGGGTCGCCCGATCCGACCCGACGATCACCATATCCACCAGGCCGTGCTGCATGAGGTGCCCCCCGGCATTATCCGTAATCACCGTATGGCGGACCCCGCGCTGCCCCAGTTCCCATGCGGTCAGCCGGGCGCCCTGGTTGAGGGGCCGGGTCTCATCCACCCACACATGAATATCCATGCCGGCTTCAAAAGCGGCATAAATCGGGGCTGTGGCGGTTCCATGCTCCACACAGGCCAGCCATCCGGCATTGCAGTGCGTCAGAACCTGAAGCGGCTTTCCCGGCTTTTCGGCTGCAATTCGCCTGAAGCAACGAAAGCCCATGAATCCCGATCCGGCGGCAGTTTTCAACTTCGGCCTCCGTGATGCGTTCCGCCTCTTTTCTTGCGGCTTCGATTCTGTCCGAAAGGGTTTTTATCCCGGAAAGCCTTTCCAGCATGCGATCCACGGCCCAAACCAGATTTACGGCTGTCGGACGGCTGGATCTTGATGCGGCTGCATTCCTGCATCAGAAATTTTTCCGGATCATCCTGCGTTTTTGAGTTCACCACGGAAAGATAAACGCCATAGGCAGCCGTAACGCCAATCAGCGGCGCGCCCCTGACCACCATATCGCCGATGGCCATAATGACATCATCGGCAGTTTTCAGGTTCAGCACGCTGACGGTATGGGGAAGCAGCCTCTGATCGATTACCTTCAAGGTTTGATGGTCACTGTCCAGCCAGATGGGCCGGGTATAAATCGTATTTGGGAATCATGTTTGCCTAAAGCTTAAAGTATCTGTTCAGAATCATGGAGAATACCATTGATTCGACCCGGGTTTGATGGTATAGGAATAACCAAATTATGAATTGATCTTATCACAATTCCATTCAAAACGCCAGACGGGATACCCTCGGCCTGGACGATAACCCGCAAACATAGGAGAGAGCAAATGACAGACAATGTTGTAATTGTACTTTCATGTGGAACCGACAATCCCAACCGGGCAACCCGGGCATTTTTTCTGGCCGCCACCGCCAAAAAACAGGGGAAAAACACGACCCTCTTCCTTCTGGATGAAGGCGTGTATCTGGCCAAGGAAGGCATGTCCGCGCATTTGCGGGCCGCCACCGGCGATTCCGCGGATGATCATCTGTCCTACCTTCAGGAATATGAAGTGCCGATTCTGGTCTGCACCCCTTGTGCGATATCCCGCAAAATCAGTGAGCAGGACCTGATCAAAGGCGCAAGAATGGCCACCGGAGCCGAACTGATTGACCTTGCCTGCAATGGAACGGTCATCAGTCTGTAAACAGGGATTGGGGGTAAAAGATCGAGCCGCAAATCGTTTGTCGGAGAAAGTTGAATGAAAAGAAAGATTGGATATCGACTGCTGGAAGCATTGACGTATGATGAGCTTGCAAAAGTATTCGATGCTGCATTTTCCATCATCAATCCCGACCATCTGGAAGTGTTGCTGTCCCGCCTGGACGGGGGCACGGCGGATACCGTGGCCGGACTGGTCACCCCAAACCGCGCCAAATCCAAAAAAACCATCTCTCCGGAAGCAAAAATCATTCAACAATGGCAACGTCTCTGGGATCTCTGGAACAGTATCGTCGCGAAAATCGGTGATGAAGACGGAGAATATGCCTTTCGCCAGCATACATGGGAATCGCCGGTTTTCAACAATACCCAGTTTGCGGATGATCTGGAGGAAGTCTGCCGATATCTTCTTCCCCTGATCGAAAATGTTGCCCCCCTCAGGTGGCGGACCCCGACATTTTCATGAATGCCATTGTCGGGATCGAAAACAAACATGAAGGAATATCCGGAGTGGATGGACCTGGAAAAAAATGGATGCATGATCGGAACATTTGCCACCCAGTGCATCTTGAAATGGACATGGATGACATCCCCGACTCCGGAACAATTCATCAACCGCTTGAATCTTGTGGAAGAACGCCTGGAAATTATTCAGCTCAGCAGCCAGGGGATGATTTATTTCTTTGAATCCCTGCCCGAGGATCACCAGAAACAGATTTTTGATGATATCAAACAGCATGGGGAGGACCCGGTGTGGGAAAGCCGGTTAAACCATGTGGACTCTTTCTGGCATCAGATATACCTGAGTCTGTCACGCCGGTTCGACTCGCAGGTTTATCTCGATAACTGTTTAAAACTCATGAATGAAAACTGGCTGTATGGAGTTCCGCCGCTAAAAAACCTGATCAAAAACAATCAGTGGGAAGAGGCGGAAAAAGTCTGCAATCTCATTGTGACACATTACGCTGCCCAGGAAGGGGAAATCGCTTCCTGGGATCCGGAAACCCACCTTCTGGCCGCAGCCGTCAAACGCGGCATTCATCACTTTCCGGATGAAGCGATTTCAGCGATTCTCCAGGACTGGAGCCATGTTACTGAAAAAATCGGCTGGGTCGAGCGCAACCAGGTGGTTCGGTTTCAGCAGATCACCTACCGGAATCCCTTTGATTGGGACAACGTGGCCGGACTGGTTCACCAAACCGGTTTGCCCGCGGTGTCCCGCCTGCTGGAGGCCTGGCAGCAGCACATCCTTTCTGTTGCCCTGGGGTTTAAACCGGGACAGGTTAAAAACCTCTCAGACTGCTGGATAAACTGGCTGATTGAAGCCGGTCTGGACCCTCCAAGGGAAAGCCCTGGTTTTCATCAAAACTGCAGGAATGGCTGATGTTTATTCATGCCAATTCCAAGGCGTTTATGGATCAGAAACAGGCTTTTTTTGTTCTGACCCGGGACATGGCGGAACTGACCGATATCAAAACCCGTTTTCCCCAAGTGGTCCAGGCATGCACCGCAAGCATCATCGGCGACAAATCCCACAACAGCAGCCGGCGGGAATGGCTTAAAAAAATGATGGGTGCAAACCATCTTCCGATTATTATGGAATGCTGGGTGAAATATGCTCCCAAAATGGTTCCAAGCCCCGTTGTCGTGATCGGTTCCAATTACGACCTGCATGTCCGCTGGCTTGCGGTGGTCAAAGAGCTCAACCCCGAAGCCTATCAACAAATCATTGATCAATGGCAATTTGAACACAGCCGAAGGCGAAAGCTCTGGACAACGATCAAGCGACAATTGGGGAATTGATGACATCTCTGGGCTTGTAGAGCCGGTTACCGGTCGGCAAACAAGGCTCGCCCATGGTCAATATCAAACGCCTAACTTAGCAGAGATTTCTGTCAAGGGTTTGCCGATGCCGGGTTTTCCCCGCAACTTCTCCCTCCGAGTATAGCGCTGAATTCTTCTCCCGTTCATTTGTCAAAATATCGTTTGAAATTTTACAATTTTTGTCGAAGGCGCTTGTTTTACACCTGGTGTTTTAGGAATAATCTCTTTAAACAAACGATGATACATGACACGCAATCAGCAGATAAATACCCATTCAGCATGATTCTTCTGAATTGTTTTTAAATATGCAGATGGTTGCTTTCCAGCGTATTGCTGATAAATTTGATTTTATTGCATATTTCGGTATGCCAATTGCATATTCATTTTTAGCCGTAAGCCGACATTATTTGATGCTTGGATTCTTCTTTCGGCAAAATACCACTTGCAGTTACCTTTCATATTGGGTTCTCGCCTTATGCATTTCGACAAGTCTTTATTGGACAAAACTAACCAGATTAAAGCATATTCCGACGCTTCCCCATATTCTTCTGCAGCTGATCAAAACCTGCAACGCGGACAGTGGCAGCCTCAAGGAAATATCCAGAATCATCGAAAAAGACCCGGCGCTTACCAGCCGGATTCTGAGGCTGGTGAACTCTGCATATTATTCAAAAAATCAACAGAATCGGCAGCGTTGATGGCGCCGTCATCTTTCTGGGTACGAATGCCATCAAGAATATTGCCATCTGCAGTTCCGTTCACGAAGTTTTCCAGAAAGTCAAATCGAGATCCGGTTTTAATTTAAAACACTTCTGGTGGCACTCGTTGAGGTGCGCGATCCTGGCAAAATCGATCGCAAAAAAACAGAAATTCCATGATCCGGATGAAGCTTTCTTATTCGGAATGCTCCATGACCTCGGCAAGATCATTCTTTGGATCAATTTTCCGGAGCAATATGCGGATCTTCTGGAAAAACGAAAAGGCCACCCCGACTTGATCCTGGCCGGAGAAACCCAGTTGGGCGCCAATCACGCTGAAATCGGCGCCTGGCTGCTGAATAAATGGAATTTTCAGCATGATATCGCCGACGCGGTTCTTTGTCACCACCATTCCATGTACAGTATGCTGAACGCGCCCCCGTTAGCCCAATTTATTTTTGTGGCGAATTTGTTGAGCAATGATTCCGGTCAGAAAATCAGAGAAGGCTTAACCGCGTCTCAAAAAATATTCGGATTCACGCAATCGGTTGCTGAAGAATTCCTGCGCCGGGCCGATGATGAACTCAAGACAATGGCCGAATCTTTAAACATTGTGATAGAGCCATTCAAGTCCAATGATTTTGAGTATTCGGAAGATGATCGTGAAAAGGAAATCTCCTGACCAAAGAAGTGCGGGATCGGTCGCTTTTGCTGAACACCGTCCAGAATCTGTCTGGGTGCAACCGATGAAGCGGCGATATGGAGGGAAACCTCTCAAGGGCTCCAGATCCTCTTTGAACTCACCTCGATTCTTTTCTTTGCCTACGACCCCGAGAATAACGGTCTTCGGGGGGTTACCCTTCCGGATGCCGCGAAATCCTTAATGATCAAAGACATGATTGTTCCGATGAAGATGGAAGAAAGTCTGTTGATCGAATGTCTTCGAACCCGAACGATCACCGACTCCTTCAGCCGGTCCACAGGCACCTGCGCCCGGCATATTGGACAAACAGATCATTCGGCTTTTAGACAAGGAGGGCATCGCCTGTATCCCCATGGTCGCCTATGGCGAAAAAGTAGGCGTGATTGTACTGGGTCTGGATCTGTGGAGTTTTCCAACCTCGAATCTCAAATCAAACTCCTGCAAATGCTGGCGGATCAAGCGGCGGTCGCTATTCGTGTTCATCATCTCGGGCGGTCCCAGTTGAAACAAATTCAATCGCAGCGATGAGTGCTTCAGCATCCATGGCCCCGAGTAAGATTGTTCATGAAGTCAATAACCCATTGAGCATTATCAAGAACTACCTGAAAATGCCATGGAACTCGGAATCTGCGAAATAACGAC
>CAWJRD010000038.1:0-32718 GCA_963845015.1 uncultured delta proteobacterium | reverse complement strand
GTTGAACGGCATGGAGCTAAATGATGAACACCCAGGAAAGAACAACTCACATTGACAAGGAAAGGGAGCCGGTGGGGCAAATGCTACCGGAGGATGTTGCCCTGTTCCTGAGAAAAAGTGTGAGCTGGGTTTACAAGCACTGGAAGGAACTGGGCGGTGGGAAGCTCGGAGGCTCTCTGTTTTTCCCAGCAAAGGAGGACCTCTATGAGCGTATATTTTGTAAAAGGGAAGGGGTGGAGGTACGACTTCACCCACAAAGGGACCAGGCATACGGAAACCTGGTTCAAAACGAAAACCGAGGCCAATCGAGCAGAGGCCGAAAAAAGAAAGGAGATAAACAATCCGAAACCGGTGCAGGAGATGCCAATCGACATGGTCTTATTGGACCTGGTCAATCTGCGGCTTGATCATGTGAAGGCTTACAATTCCGACAGCCATTACACTTCTTATTTATATATGGCTCGGCGTTGGGTTCGTCAGTGGGGGCAATTAATGTCCGGCGAAATCACAACTGCGATGGTGCAAAAGCATCTCATTCAACGACGTAAAGTTTCGGCATATACAGCAAATCAGGATTTAAAGTATCTGCGAGCCACCTTCAATTTCTGTATCGGACAAAAGCTAATAACCAACAACCCCACTGAAGGCTTAAAGTTTTTTCCGGTTGAAAAGAAGGTGAAGCATGTTCCTTCCAGCGAAGACATTGACAAGGTCATATCCGTTGCCGACCTCGATACCCAAGATTACCTCTGGACCATAAGGGAAACAATGGGACGCGTGAGCGAAATCAACAGGCTTTTGTGGGAAGATATAAATCTGGCGAAGAGATTTGTCATACTTTATACCAGGAAGAAGACAGGAGGACATTTGACGCCGCGTAAGATACCAATGACGGAAAAACTTTATATGGTTCTGCTGGACCGTTACAATAGACGTGATAAAGAAAAACCATGGGTTTCTGGCACCGATATTGGGACAAAAAAAGCAGCAAATTTCTTGACGCCCCTTATCGCGACAGAAAGAAGTTCATGAAAAGTCTTTGTGAGAAGGCAGGAGTTCGATATTTCCGGTTTCATCCGCTTAGGCATTCCGGAGCCTCCATCATGGATGGCAACAACGTGCCGATCGGTGCTATCCAGAGAATTCTGGGGCATGAAAACAGGAAAACAACGGAAATTTATTTACACAGCATCGGTGATATGGAACGTGATGCGATGGACGCTTTCGAGCGAGCCAGAGAAAAGTCTCACACGGATTCTCACACAGAACAGAATCAAATGAAAAAGGGCTAACCGATGCAGCGGCTAACCCTTTGTCATTATTTGTATTTTTTGGTGGAGCTGAGGGGGATCGAACCCCTGACCTCATGACTGCCAGTCATGCGCTCTCCCAGCTGAGCTACAGCCCCATGAATCGTTCGATAATTAATCAATAATGCTGCTCATGTCAACGATTATTTGATTCAAGATATGTTTTGGGTTGCGGTTTTTTTGAAAAAAACGCATGATATCGGAATAAAAAAGGCGATCAGTTCATGAATGCATCAACCGAATTCTTTATTTCTGATGAAATTGATGAACTGTCTGTGATGACCTGCTAATCGCAATTCGCCAATGTTTGATCAACCCGGGATGGTTGTCTGAAGCCATGCATGACTATCAACTGAATCAAGAATATTTTGCTCTGATTGCTGACGATGTTCTGGATATCGGATGTGAAGAGCTGGCGAAGCTGGGGGCGGAAAATGTCAGGCCTGCATATCGGGGTGTTTATTTTAATGCCGCTCGGTCCGTGATGTATCGCGTCAATTACGAATCGCGCCTTATCACGCGGGTGATTGCGCCGCTCAGCATCTTTTCCTGCCGAAACGCCGATCATCTTTACCGCAAAGGCTCGGACATCGAGTGGCGAGATTTTTTTTCCGCAGATCACTCCTTTGCCGTATTTGCCAGTGTTTCGAACAGCACGGCCGTCAACCATTCGGAGTTTGCCGCGCTTCGTCTGAAAGACGCCATTGTGGACTATTTCCGAAACCTTTCCGGAAGCCGGCCGATGGTTGAAAAAATCAATCCCGACATCTGGATCAATCTTCATATCGAAAACAACCAGGCAGTTATCGGCATCGATACTTCCGGCGGATCGCTTCACCGCAGGGGGTACCGGAAACAGACGGTCAAAGCTCCGATTCAGGAAACGCTGGCCGCTGCCATCATGCGTATTTCCGCATGGAACGGCGAACGCCCCCTGTATGATCCCATGTGCGGTTCCGGAACCCTGGTTGCAGAAGCCTTGATGCACTATTGCCGCATTCCGGCAGGGTTTCTGCGCAAACGGTTCGGGTTTGAGTTTCTGCCCGATTATGACAGAAAAACCTGGAAACAGGTCAAGGCTGCAGCGGACCGGCAGATTCGAAAGCTTCCACAAGGGCTGATCGCCGCCAGCGATATTTCGGAAAAGGCTGTCGCCGCAACCCTTGCAAACCTCAGAGAGCTTCCCCATGGCGACCGTATTGCGGTGGTTGTTAAGGATTTTCAGCAGATCTCGCGGCTTGAGAACCGGCTCATTGTCTGCAATCCTCCCTACGGCATCCGCCTGGACACTCCCGCAGAGCTTGAGATGTGGTACAAGCAGTTCGGTGATTTTCTGAAGCAACGGTGCCTGAATTCCCTTGCGTATGTCTATGCGGGAAATCGGGATCTGATACCCCATATCGGTCTGAAACCGTCCATGAAGCTTCCCTTAAAGAACGGCGGACTTGATGGACGGTTGCTCAAATTTGAGATCTACTGAAAAATTCGGCCGTCGTCGCTCCGGCAAATGCCGTAATGACGGTATCTGATGATTTTCAAATCTTGGGCTGGCAGCCTTTCCACGCCAAGACCGTTTATGAAGCCATCACATTCTAAGAAATTCATAAGACAGGAGAAATGAATGAAATACATTGCCCCTTCCATATTATCGGCCGACTTTTCCCGGCTGGGAGAAGAAATCAAGGCGGTCGAGGCGGCCGGCGCCGACTGGATCCATGTGGATGTCATGGACGGACATTTTGTTCCCAACATCACGATGGGTCCGCTGGTGGTGAAAGCAGTCCGAAAAGTGACCTCTCTTCCCATCGATGTTCATTTGATGATTGAACACCCGGACCGGTTTATTCCGGATTTTGCCGCAGCCGGCGCTTCCCTGATTTCCGTTCAGGTGGAAACCTGTCTGCACCTTCACCGGACGATTCACCTGATCCGGGAATGCGGCTGCAGGCCCGGTGCCGTATTGAATCCGGCCACCCCTGCCTCGTCTCTGGAATGGATTCTGGAAGATCTGGATTTTGTCCTCATCATGAGCGTGAATCCGGGCTTTGGCGGCCAGAAGTTTATTCAAAGCGTCATTCAGAAAATACGGGATCTGCGACAATGGATTCTAAGCAAAAGCCTGTCCACGTTGATTGAAATCGACGGCGGGGTGAATGAAACCACCATTTCGGAAATCTCCGAGGCAGGTGTGGATGCCTTTGTGGCCGGCTCCGCCATTTTCGAAAGTCCGGACTACCGAAAAACCATTACAACGCTCAAGCAGATAATCAGCCGGCATCCTGCCGGAAAATGAGGTGATCAATGAAACCCCTGGCTGAAAAAAAAACCATTCTGGTGATTCACGGCCCCAATTTGAACATGCTGGGAAAACGGGAACCGGAAGTCTATGGAAAGGCCACGCTCGATGACATCAACGCATCCCTGGATGAAACCGCAAACCGCCTGGGTGTGAGCGTTGATGCGTTTCAATCCAATTACGAAGGGGCCATTGTGGATAAAATTCAGCAGAGCATGCACTCCCACCAGGGCCTGATCATCAATCCCGGCGCCTACACCCACACCAGTGTGGCGATCCGCGACGCCCTGCTGCTGCTGAGCATTCCGGTGGTCGAGGTGCATCTTTCCAATATCTACAAGCGGGAGCCCTTCCGTCACCATTCAATGGTTGCGGGCGTTGCAACCGGCCAGATTTCCGGGCTTGGCAGCGATGGCTATATTCTGGCCCTGGAATACCTTGCCCGGCAATGCCAATCCGTTTCAACCATCCAGACAGATGAGGCTTCATGAACTTATCCCATGTTTCACTGGTTACCGACGAACTGCACCTGACAGTTCAGCAGGTTCAGGCCGTTGCCTTGCTTCTGGCAGAGGATGCCAGCATTCCCTTTATCGCCAGATACCGCAAAGAGGCTACTGGAAGCCTCGATGAGGTTGTGATCGCATCCATCCGCGACCGGCTGGCTCAGCTCCAGGATCTGGATTCCCGAAGAACCGCCATTTTGAATTCTCTGGAGCAGCACGGTCATTTGACCGACGCCCTGAGCCAGAGCGTCCTGGCCGCACAGAGCCTTTCCGAACTGGAGGACATCTACCTTCCCTATCGTCCCAAACGCCGGACCCGGGCCACCATGGCCAGGGAAAAAGGGCTTGAACCCCTTGCTCTGCTGCTCCTGGAACAAAGCGGCATCGATCCGGTCCGGGCGGCGGCATCGTATGTGGCGTCGGAAAAGGGTGTGAACTCTCCGGAAGAAGCACTTTCCGGGGCCCGCGATATTCTGGCAGAAAGAATTTCGGAAGACCCTGAGGCCAGGTCCTGCATTCGCCGGTTGTTCGCGGAAAAAGCGATATTTGTCAGCAAGGTGGCTGCCGGAAAGGAGGCAGAAGGCGTCAAATACAAGGATTATTTCGACTGGAGCGAGCCGGTTTCCCATGCCCCGTCCCATCGCATCCTGGCCATGCGCCGGGGGGAAAATGAAGACATCCTGAATCTGTCGGTGCTGCCGCCCGAAGCAGACGCCATCCGGATTCTGGAAACGCTGTTTGTAAAGGGCGGCGGCGATGATGCCAATCAGGTGCGCCTGGCGGTTCAGGACGGGTACAAACGGCTTCTTTCCCGGTCCATGGAAACCGAGATCCGCCTCTTGACAAAAGAGCGGGCCGACATCGATGCCATCCGCATTTTTGCCGACAACCTCAAGCAACTGCTCCTGGCACCACCTCTGGGCGCAAAACAGGTGATGGGGCTGGATCCGGGATTTCGCACCGGCTGCAAGCTGGTGTGCCTGGACCGGCAGGGTAAGCTGCTCTACCACGACACCATTTATCCGCATTTGTCCGAGCAGCAAGCCCGCCAGGCCGCGGATAAGGTCAAGGAGTTATGCGGCCGCTTTCACATCGAAGCCATTGCCGTGGGTAATGGCACGGCCGGCAGGGAGACCGAGGCCTTTCTTCGCTCCGTGGTGCTTTCCGGACAGCCACCGGATTTTCCGGCCGTAATTATGGTCAATGAAAGCGGGGCATCGATTTATTCGGCTTCGGAAGTTGCCAGGGAAGAATTTCCCGATCTGGATCTGACGGTTCGCGGGGCTGTTTCCATTGCCCGGCGCCTGATGGATCCGCTATCGGAGCTTGTGAAAATCGATCCCAAATCCATCGGTGTCGGCCAGTATCAGCATGATGTGGACCAATCGGCCTTGAAGCAGGCTCTGGATGATGTGGTGATCAACTGCGTCAATCACGTGGGCGTGGATGTCAATCAGGCCAGTGCCCAGCTCTTGACATATGTATCCGGACTGGGTCCCCAGCTTGCCAGAAACATCGTTCAGCATCGCAATGAAAACGGCCCGTTTGACTCCCGGCAGGCGCTAAAAAAAGTCAAGCGGCTGGGACCCAAAGCCTTTGAACAGGCCGCAGGCTTTCTCAGGATTCAGGCGGGAAAGAACCCACTGGATGCCAGCGCCGTCCACCCGGAGAGCTACCCGATCGTGGATGCCATGGCACTGGATCTGGGCTGCACGGTGACGGATCTGATGAAAACCCCCGAGCTTCGCAGCCGGATCGATATGTCCCGGTATGTCACTGCGTCCGTGGGTCTGCCGACCCTTAGAGACATTTTAAATGAACTGGCCAAGCCCGGACGGGATCCCAGAGAGCCGTTTGAAGCGGGGTTTACCGGCGGCGTTGAAAAAATCGAAGACCTTTGCAGCGGCATGAAACTTGCCGGAATCGTCACCAATGTCACCGCATTCGGGGCATTTGTGGATGTCGGGGTGCATCAGGACGGCCTGGTTCATGTCAGTGAGCTGTCCGACCGGTTCGTCAAGAATCCCCAGGATGTGGTCAAGGTCAACCAGAAAGTGCAGGTAACGGTGCTTCAAGTTGATCTGGATCGAAAGCGGATATCGCTTTCCATGAAATCCGCACCGGAGCCGGCGGCTTCACCCCGCCAGCCCCTTTCCGGGACCGGGGATAACCCGCGATTGGAAAAAAGGGTTCAACGGCCCGTAAAAGAAAAGCCGGCTCCGTTCAACAATCCGTTTGCGGATATTTTTCAAAAAAAATAACGCTGGAATGGATTACGACGCCACCATGAACTTGTTAACCTGATAGATTACTTTCCGCAAAATCCCAGTTGATCAGATGATCCAGATATGCCCGGATGTAATCCCCCCTTCGGTTCTGATAATCCAGATAGTAGGCATGCTCCCAGACATCAAGGGTCAGAAGCGGTATCCATCCCCGCGTCAACGGGGTGTCTGCATTGGCTGTTTTGACCACTTTCAGAACGCCGCCGTCTTGAACCAGCCAGGCCCATCCGCTTCCGAACTGGGTCAGGGCGGCTTCCGAGAACGCTTTTTCAAACTGCGCACGGCCGCCGAATGATTTTTCAATGGCCTGGCCGATCCGCCCCTTTGGCTCGCCGCCGCCGCCCGGTTTCATGCTTTTCCAGAAAAACGCATGGTTAAAGGACTGGGCTGCATTGTTGAAAATGGCTGTCTGGTCGGGGTTTGTACTGGATTTCTGGATAATTTCCGTCAATGGAAGCCCGGCATATCCGGTTCCGGAGATCAGTTTGCGGGTATTTTCCAGATACGCCTGGTAGTGTTTGCCGTAATGAAATTCAAAGGTTCGCGCCGAGATATAGGGTTCAAGGGCGTCTTTGGCATAGGGCAGAGATGCCGGGCTTTCGGGCGAATCCGCTGCCGATGCGCGAGATACTGACCAGTCGCCAGGAACGTCAAGAAAAGCCATGGCACTCAGACTGAAAGACAGTTTCAGAAAATCTCTTCTATCCATCGCATTTCCTCCTTGAATTATGGGTTATAGGTAATGGGTAATAGGATAATTAGCCCATAGCCTATGGCTTATTACCCGTTTTCCTGCAGATGTCGGACCAGATGCCCGAGTTCCGGAAATATCAGCGCATTGCAGGCCAGTTTGCAGGCATTCAGGCTGCCGGGCATGCAAAATACCAGCGCACCGTCAATGACACCTGCCATGGCCCGGGACAGGAGCGCTGCAGAGTCGATTTCCTCGAAGCTCAGTTGGCTGAACAGGATGCTAAAGGCGGTCAATTCCTTGGAGAGCAGGGGCCGGACGGCCTCGATGGTGACGTCCTTCGGACTGATGCCGGTTCCGCCGGTTAATAGGAGTGCATGGGGAGAATGATCGCGGAGAACCGCCGATACTGTCTGGGCGATGACGGGTGCGTCATCCGGAACCACCTGGTGATACACCACCCGGTGCCCTTCTTTTTTGGAATGTTTGCTGATCCAGTGACCGCTTTTATCCTCTGCCAGGGTACGGGTGGTTGAAATCGACAGAATGCCGATATTCAGATGCTTAGGTGCGGTCGCCTTATGCTCTTCAGTTCCCATCTTCTTCCCTTCCCTCTTCAAGGACGACCTGATCCGTGCCGTCGCTTTCTGAAAGCATGACATTTACGGTTTCCGCACGCCGGGTCGGCATTGATTTTCCCACATAATTGGCCTGAATCGGCAGCTCCCGGTGGCCGCGGTCCACCAGAACCGCCAGCTCGATTCGTTCGGGCCGTCCGAAATCGATCAGCGCATCCATTGCCGCCCGAATGGTTCTGCCGGTAAACAGGACATCATCAATCAGGAGGATATCCCGTCCATCCACCGGAAATAAAATGTCTGTCGCCTGAATCACCGGATGGTGGCTGATGCGGGTCCAGTCATCCCGGTAGAGGGTGATGTCCAGAACGCCCACGGGCACCTCAACGCCTTCGATCGCTTGAATGCGTTTTTGAAGCCGCCGGGCCATATGTACGCCGCGGGTTTGGATGCCGATCAGGGTCAGTCGCTCCGCTCCCTTGTGCACTTCAAGAATTTCATGGGCCATTCGGGTCAATATCCGCTCAATGCCGGATGAGTCGATGATGATATGGGGTTTCATGGGCCGGGCTCGTTATCCTGTTTAAGGTAAAGAAAACACATTTGTAAAAAACGGCATCATTTTATAGCGCAGTCATTCCAGTTGACTATTTCTATGATTATCATATCATGCAAATGCTTAAGATCAAGAGCATAGTTGATAATTTGTTTGCCTGAAAGGCGATTCGGGGCGGGTAAAATCCGAAATCCGATACAAATTCAAATATCAAAACGATTGAAGGCGATGGTTTCGTTACCGGGGGGATCTGTTATGGCATTCAGAGAAGAATCGGACAGCTTGGGGATGGTAAGGGTTCCGGAAAACGCCTATTATGGCGCCTCTACCCAGAGGGCTGTTGACAATTTCCGCATCAGCGGCATCACGTTGCCGGTTTCGCTGTTGCGCGCGCTTGGCCTGATCAAAAAATGCTGCGCAGAGGTTAATGCGGAACTGGGTCTTCTGGATGTGAAGCTGGCTGCCGCCATTGGTGACGCTGCCCGGGAAATCCTGGACGGCAGGCTGGATTCGTCCTTTGTGGTCGATGTGTTTCAGACCGGCTCCGGAACCTCCACCCACATGAACGTCAATGAAGTCATTGCATCGCGGGCAAATGAAATGCTGACCGGTAAAAGAGGCGGAAAATCTCCCGTGCATCCCAACGACCATGTCAATCTTGGACAGTCCAGCAACGATGTGTTCCCGTCGGCCATGAACATCTCCGCCCTGATGGAGATCTCCGAGCCGGCTGATTCCCGCGCTGGAAAAGCTGCAGGCCGCATTGTCCCGGAAGGCCGACGAATTCAAGGATATACTGAAAATGGGGCGAACCCATCTTCAGGATGCCGTCCCCATGACACTGGGGCAGGAGTTTTCCGGATTTGCAAGACAGGTGGAACTGGGAATCCGCCGCGCAGTCTCTGTTCAGAGCAGCCTCTGTGAACTGGCCCTGGGGGGCACAGCCGTGGGCACGGGTCTGAATGCCCATCCGGGTTTTGCCGCACGGGTCATTTCCCGCATTGCCGAGTCCACGCAGCTTCCGTTTATCGAGGCAAAGAATCACTTTGAGGCCCAGGCTGCACGGGATGCCTCGGTGGAAGCCAGCGGCGCGTTAAAATCCATTGCCGTGAGCCTCATCAAAATCGCAAACGACATTCGCTGGCTGGCATCCGGCCCCCGCTGCGGATTGGGGGAGATTCATCTTCCCGAACTTCAGCCCGGATCCTCCATCATGCCCGGGAAAATCAATCCCGTCATTCCGGAAGTGGTGGTTCAGGTTGCGGTTCAGGTGATCGGAAACGATGCAGCGATAACTTACTGCGGTCAAGGCGGTCATTTCCAGTTGAATGTTATGATGCCGGTGATGATTTACAATCTTCTGCAATCCATAACGCTGCTTTCCACATGCCGCTGAAGCGTTTGCGGAAAAATGCATCGCCGGCATTTCCCCCAACCCTTCCGTTTGCAGGGCAAACGTGGACAAAAGCCTTTATATGGCAACACTTCTGGCGCCGATCATCGGGTATGACAGGGCTGCTGACATTGCACGAAAAGCGTACGAAAGCGGTGAATCGATTCGGGATGTGGCGGAACGAGAAACCGATCTTCCGGATATTCCATGGGATCACTTATGACGTTTCTGATAGCCATCAGAATAGCCGGCCTTGCCGGGCTCGGTTATCTTCTGGGCTCGGTTCCCTGGGGACTGGTTATCACCCGGATGTTGCAATCAGGCGATATTTTAAGCTCTGGCAGTGGCAATATCGGAGCCAACAATGTCCGCCGCATTGCCGGTACGATGCCGGCACTTCTCACGCTTTTTTTGGATGCGGCCAAGGGCGCTGTTCCGGTATATATCGCGGATGTGATCACCCGATCATACGGGAATTGGAACGCCTGGGCAATTTCCCTGATAGCTCTCTGCGCTTTTTTGGGGCATCTGTATCCGCTTTACATGGGATTTAAAAACGGCGGTAAAGGCGTTGCCACGGCCGCGGGGTGTTTTGCGGTGATCTCGCCTGCGGCTACCGGCGCAGCGATCGTGGTTTATATTGTATGTGTGTACCTGACCCGCCGTTCATCGGTCGGATCCCTGGCATCCGCTACGTTTTTACCGTTTGCCGTACAGATCGCGGAAAGATCGCCGGTGTTGACGGCCTCTGCCCTGTTTATGGCGGTCATGATCTGGGTTCGGCACACGGACAATATCCGGAGACTGATCGGCGGCAATGAGCCGCCGATATGATTCGGTTGCTGGCATTGGGTGACAGGGCGGCATTGTTTCACGTGGAACATTGCCGCCCACATGCCGCCGCCAATTCTCGTCAAACGATTCAGTAACTGCCAAGAACCTTAAAAAAATCGGTTTTTGATTTCAGATCTTCGAGGATGGGTACGAATTCGGCGGAACGGACGTCGGCCTCCAGATCCGCATAAAACATGTACTGCCAGGGTCTGCCGTGGATCGGACGGGATTCCAGCTTGACCAGATTGATATGGTTCTCCTGAAATACCTTCAGGGTTTCGTAAAGGGATCCGGGCTGATTGCCAACCGAGTAGACCAGGGACGATTTGCCGGCCGCTCTGTTCCCGGATGGCGCGGCGGCGATTACGGCAAACCGGGTGAAGTTCATCGGATTGGTTTCAATTCCTTCTTCAATAACATCCATGCCGTAAAGCGCGGCCGCTTCCTTGCTGCCGATGGCTGCATCCGATACGCCCGTGCTGCGGGTGATCTCCCGAACCGCACTGGCAGTGGCGTTCACCGTAACAACTTCCCAGCCGGGAAAGCGGTCCAGGAACTGCCGGCACTGCTGAACCGCCGGTCCTGCCGAAATAACCCGGCGGATGTCCTCCAGGCGGGTACCCGGTTGTCCGATCAGATAGTGTACGATGCGAAGGGTGATCTCCCCCACGATTTCCAGATCATATTCCAGGAGCAGATCATAGTTTTCGTGAATGCTTCCGGAAAGGGAGTTTTCCAGAGGAATCACGGCATAGGCCGCCTCTGCGGACTTGACTGCTTCGAAGATGGCCCGGAAATTGGGTTTGGGCGCTGGATCCATCTTCTCGCCGAAATACTGCAGACATGCCTTGTGGCTGAAGGTGCCCAGCTCCCCCAGAAAAGCGATGGACTGGGGGCTGCGGCCGTTGGTCTCCTGCCATCCGGCGGTGCGGGTTGCCTTGTCCAGGTAGTCGAAGTCGAGCTGCTTGCCGACGACTGGGGCGATGACGTAGATGTCGCGGGCCAGCTGCCCGAACTGCTTGGGATAAAGGCTTTGCGGACCGTCGGAAAGCGCGTGGTCCGGGTCGTGATGCACCTCCACCATCAAGGCGTCGGCGCCAGCGGCAATGGCGGCCCGGGCCATGGGGCTGACCTTTTCACGAATACCGGTGGCATGGCTGGGATCGATCAATACCGGCAGGTGGGTGAGCTTTTTCAGCACGGGAATGGCCGACAGATCCAGGGTGTTTCGGGTATAGGGCTCAAAGGTGCGAATGCCCCGCTCGCATAGAATGATCCGCTCGTTTCCCTCGGACATGATATATTCGGCCGACATCAGCCATTCTTCTATGGTGGAGGCAAGGCCCCGCTTGAGCACTACTGTTTTTCCCATCCGGCCCACGCATTTCAGCAGCTCGAAATTCTGCATGTTCCGGGCGCCGATCTGCACCGCATCCACGTATTTCATCATGACATCGGCCTGGGCTACCGATGTGATCTCGGTGACAACCGGAAGACCGGTTTGCTCCCTGACTTCGGCCAGAATTTTAAGCCCGTCTTCTTCAAGACCCTGAAACGAATACGGGGATGTCCGGGGTTTGAAGGCGCCGCCCCGGAAAACCACAGCCCCGTAACGCTTCACTTCCCGTGCGATGGTCAGCGCCTGATCGCGGCTTTCGACCGCACAGGGACCGGCAATGATAACGATGCGCTCTCCGCCAACCAGTACATCCCCTATGGGCACCAGCGTGTCCGCCGACATGCCACTGCCTGCTGACCAGCTTGAATGGCGTGGATATGGGGGTAACGGATTGCACCCCGGGCAGATTTTTTAACAACGCTACATCCAGATTGCTTTTGCCAAGAGCACCGATTATCTTCTGGTTGCCATCGTCCGACTCGCGCACAAAACACCCCTTGTCCAGGAGCGTGTTGCGGATATGGCTTTTCTGATCGTCGGTAATGTCTTTGTTGAGTACAAGAATCATGAGAGAATCTCCTTTGTTGTGCATTTTTATCGGACATGGGCAGATGCTTTTCAGCAACGACGCCGGAAATAAAAAAGCCCCAAAGGCAAAAAACCTTCGGGGCTTAAAAATAAAAAAACCCCGAATGGACAGGTTGTAGTCCATTCGGGGCGGTTATTGATCAGGAAAAGCTAATGCGCCGAATGAACGCTTCTAAAGCAGAAAAAGAAGCGTCCGAAAAAAAAGTCATTCTGAATCATATTGTTGCGCATGCCAAAACATTCCTTTACGTATTTGTATTTCTTATGGCAAGTCAGACAGGGTGTCAAGCATTCTTTTTCAACTTTAAGCGAATATCTCCTTGATTGGTACTGTAAATAAATACAATCACTTAAATCCGACTACGGTAGATGAAAGCTCCAAGACAACGTGCGATGACAATCACGGTCTGCAATGCCCATCGGAATGCGATCGAGATGGAACCTATGGAGGCCAGCATGAAAACACTGCATATTCAGGGGAAAACCGGCAAATCGACCCTTCTGGTCGGAGAGCGCCTCCAGCAGCTTGAACACGTCATTTCCGGCCGGCCGGCCCTGATCATCACGGATCAGCATCTGCTGGATCTTTACGGAAATGAGTTTCCGCGCTATCCGGTCATCACCATCGGCTGCGGAGAAACGATCAAGACCCTGGATACGGTCAGCCGCATTTACCGGCAGCTCGTGGACCTGGAAGCGGACCGCTCCACCGTGATTGTGGGAATCGGCGGCGGAATCGTCTGCGACATCACGGGATTTGTCGCATCCACCTATATGCGCGGGGTGAGCTTCGGGTTTGTCGCATCCACCCTGCTGGCCCAGGTCGATGCCAGTGTGGGCGGGAAAAACGGCGTCAATTTCGGCGGATTCAAGAACATGGTGGGGGTGTTCAACCAGCCGGAGTTTGTGATCTGCGACATGCATATGCTGCATACCCTTTCGATGCGGGATCGGTTGTGCGGGTTTGCCGAGATAGTCAAACATGCCGTTATTGCCGATGCGGATATGTTTGACTATCTGGAGCGGCAGTGGCCCCAGGCACTGGAACTGGACAGTGCCGTGATCGAAAAACTCGTCCATGATTCGGTTGTTATCAAGGCAGGCGTGGTTAACCGGGATGAAACGGAAAAAGGTGAGCGCCGGATTCTGAATTTTGGTCACACGATCGGCCATGCCATTGAAAAAACCACGGGCGCTCCCCACGGCGAAGCGGTCAGTATGGGGATGGTTGCGGCAGCCGCCATTTCGCATCGCTGCGGACTGCTGTCCGAAACCGACGCAGCGCGCATCGAAGCCCTGCTGTCCCGCATGAAACTTCCCACGCGACTGACCGGCCATCGGGAAACCATTCTTGCTGCCATGCGAAAGGACAAAAAGCGGGAAGGCGAGTGAAATCCTTTTCGTGCTGCCGGAAGGTATCGGCAAGGCCGTCATCCGGCCCCTGTCCCTATCCCGGATCGATCAGCTCACTGAAGGGCTGTTTTAATGAGGGTTCAGGCTGCATGGGAAGCAAATCGTCGATATAACTATCTGTATATTAATATTAATTTATAAGTCAAATTGTTTCCCCATACCCCTTTAAATACCCCTAAAAAATTTTGTATAACCTTTTTATTCCGCCAAAAATTTCCGGATGATTCATTTATTCTATTTCTGGTCAAACCAACTGTTTTCGGAAAAGGGTGTCTGTTGAAAATGCCATCCTGTTCCCACAAAATTTCGATACCAAACTATTCAAAGACTTGCAAGATCAAAAAAACATCAAAGTTAATGGTTGAGACTTCCTGTAGAATTGCAGGAACAGCGATCTCAAATCTTCCCTTCGGGATGGTTGCGTTAAATGCTTTGGACGGTTCCAGCCATATTGATTGCGGTTCGTCAGTTCTATCCCCGCACCCGTCCTTTTCGGCTCCCCTATCCGCCGGGGGCCCCTTTACAACTTATGGGTGTGCACATGACCTGCCCGAATATTTCCCGGAATGATTTCCTGCCGGTCGTCCGGTCCACAAATTATCCAGCCACTTTTGACGGATCGTTAAGGGGATGTTTTCCTGATAAAAGAAAATGATCCCTCCGGTACCCCACTGATGATCCCGCTAAAGGGATTCCCTTTTCGATGCTATACCCGTCATCCCTCCGGTGCGCCCGGTCATCTTATCCATGAGCCGACATCATTCCGGATTTAAAATTGAATTCCCACCAAACAGTGGAATTTCTCCGCCGGTGTTCCGGGTACGGTTTAAAAGTGAGATTCTCCCCCACTTTTATGTTACCATTGGCACGTATCCGAAATCCGGCCCCGCAGAATCGCCCATAATCAACGATCATGCCTCGCCCCTTGTGATCATATGGATCAACAGGGAAACGGTCAAATTGTTCACGGTAATTTTTTGGGTTGAAGGGAAAATATCCCTCACCTCCTGTCCTTGCAGGAAAACCGGGAATCAATTCTCGGTCATCCCTGACACACCTATCATGGCCCCGAGTTTGTCACGGGTGTCGTCTTTTTCCTGCTCCGTAAAATATTCCGCCGCTGCTCTGCCTACATCATTATTTTGAGCACCAATATCCTTTCCTTAGCCTGCCAGTCCAGTGATCCAGCAGCTTTTAAATATGGGATTTTCACACATTTAAGATGAGGAGATTTGAGAATGACAAATTGTCACACTCACCGCCAGGGTACCCGCATCATCCACATTGAATTCCGTTTGACATAAGAAACTACATGAACATAAGATGAAAGTGAATTATCGAGATAAAGCCGGAAGATTTTCCGTTCGTCATCCGGAATCTTAAACTCAACAATACCAGCCTTTTGTATTCGCAATGATGGCCAGACTCAAGGATATATGCAAGAATGTGCAACTTCTGAATGTGTAAAATGTCAAGATAGTGAACTCGGAGTCAAACATGAAATATAGACTGCAAGATCTGATTGATATGGAACATTTCCAAAACCTGCAGGACAGGCTGAATGAAATCTACTCCTTTCCTTCATCGATCATTGACAACGATGGCAACATCCTGACCGCCACCGCCTGGCAGGACATCTGCACACAGTTCCACAGGAAAAATAAAGACACTGAATTGCTTTGCATTAAGAGTGACCAATACATCCAGAGCCATCTGCATGAGGCAAATCCCGCTGTGAGTTACCGTTGTCCGCACGGGCTGGTGGATAACGCCACTCCCATCATCATTGACGGCATCCATTATGGAAATTTTTTCACCGGCCAGTTCTTTCTGGAAAAACCGGATATGGAATTTTTCAGCGCTCAAGCCAAAAAGTATGGGTTTGACGAAGAAGCATATCTTGAGGCTGTAAAAAAAGTGCCGATCTGGACTCAGGATCAACTTGACAGCTATCTTTTTTTCATTAAAGGGCTAATTGCTGTCATCTCCGAAAGTGGGTTAAAAAAACTTAAAGAGATTGAAACCCGGAAACAAATCGAAAAAAGCGAGAAGCGGCACCGATCAATCCTAAAAACGGCAATGGATGGATATTGGCTAACTGACACTGAAGGGCGGCTGCTTGAAATCAATGACGCCTATTGTGAAATGAGTGGTTACAGCCAAGATGAACTTCTCACGATGCATATTAGTGATCTGGAGGCTTCTGAAAGCCCTCAAATTGTGGCCAAACACATGGATATACTTATCTCAAAGGGATCAGATCGTTTTGAATCAAAACACCGCCGCAAAGATGGAACCATTTTTGATATTGAAGTCAGTGTTCAATTCCGCCCCGAGGAAGGTGGGCGATGCGTCTGTTTCCTGCGGGATATCACCGAACGCAAACGGGCAGATGAGGAGTTGCAAGAAATTTCGCAACGATTGAAGCTTGCCGCATCATCTGCCAAATTGGGGATTTGGGACTGGGACCTTACCAGTAACAAAATGATCTGGGATGACCAGATGCTTGAACTTTATGGTCTCACCAGAGAAACATTTCCGGGAGGAATCGAGGCGTGGCAGAATGGCCTGCATCTTGAAGACCGCGATAAGACCATTGAAGAATGTCAGGCTGCGGTAAGAGGCGAAAAAGAGTGGAATACGGATTTCAGGGTATTGCATCCAGACGGAACGATAAAGCACATAAAGGCAAATGGTATAGTTATCCGGGATTCTGCAGGAACCGCTGTCCGCATGCTCGGTACAAACTTTGACATCACCGAGCGCAAGCGGGCGGAGGAGATGCTCAGGCTGCATATGGCCATCATGGAGACCGTCGCAGAAGGCATCTTTCTCATTGGGCTGGAGGACAACATCATCAAATGGACAAATTCCAAATTTGAACAACTATTCGGTTATGGCCCAGGCGAAATGGTCGGGATGCATGTTGATAAGGTCAATGCTCCTACAGAAAAGACTCCTACGGAAACCAGACTCTCCATTGTGGATATTCTTCGACAGACCGGTGAATGGCACGGTGAAATAAAAAGTATCAAGAAGAACGGAACACATTTCTGGAGTTATATCCATGTCTCCCTCTTCAATCACCCAGAATTCGGAACAGTGATGGTTTCCGCGCACACCGACATCACGGATCGAAAGCAGGCAGAGGCGGAGTTGCAGGAGAGCGAATTGCGCTTTCGCACGATGGCCAACGCGATACCGCAACTGGCGTGGATTGCAAGGGCCGACGGCTATATTTTCTGGTACAACCAGCGCTGGTATGACTACACGGGCACGGCCCCCGAACAGATGGAGGGTTGGGGCTGGCAGAACGTTCATGACCCGAACGTACTGCCGAAGGTGCTGGAGAGGTGGCAAGCTTCTCTTGCGACGAGTGAACCATTCGACATGACATTTCCGCTGCGCGGCGCCGACGGAGTCTTTCGCCCATTCCTGACGCGGGTGATCCCGCTGAAGGACAACGCCGGTCGCGTAATGCAGTGGTTCGGGACCAACACGGATATCAGCGAACTGAAACGCGTCGAACAGGCGCTGCGAGAGAGTGAGGCGTTGTACCGCAGTATTGGCGAGTCCATTGACTACGGCGTGTGGATCTGTGCGCCCGATGGGAGGAACACTTACGCCAGCGAGAGCTTCCTCAAGATGGTGGGCATCACGCAGGAGCAGTGTTCGAATTTCGGCTGGGGGAATGTGCTTCACCCGGACGATGCCGAACGCACCATCACTGCGTGGCAGGAATGTGTCCGCACGGGCGGCACGTGGGACATCGAACACCGGTTCCGTGGCACGGACGGCCAATGGCACCACGTGCTGGCACGCGGCGTGCCGGTCAGGAACGAGCAAGGCGAGATCATCAGTTGGGCAGGTATCAATCTCGACATCAACCGGATCAAGCAGGCCGAAGAGCAACTCAGGGCATCGCTTGCTGAAAAGGAAGTGCTGCTAAAGGAGATTCATCACCGGGTAAAGAACAACCTCCAGGTCATCTCCAGCCTGATCAGTCTGCAGGCCGACAGCCTGGCAGATGAGCAGATGCAAGGGGTGCTCGGCGATGTGCGCGACCGGGTCCGAACGATGGCGCTGGTGCACGAGAAACTATATCAGACGGAGGATCTGGCACGACTTGACTTTGCCGAATATGCTCTCAGCTTACTGAAATATATCTGGGACTCCCATAGCGCTTCAAACGGGAACGTGCGTCTCAACATGTCGCTGTCACCATTAATTTTGCCGGTCGGCACAGTAGTGCTTTGCGGGTTGATCCTCAACGAACTGGCCAGTAACGCCATCAAACACGCCTTTCCCGACGGCAGAGGCGGTGAAGTTACCGTGACCCTTGAGCACGATCCCGCTACCGGAGCCGTCAGCCTGCGAGTGCGCGACAACGGCGTCGGTCTGCCCGCGGATCTGGACTGGCGGCAAACAAACTCGCTTGGCCTGCGTCTGGTGCAAATGCTGGCCAAACAGATGCGAGGAACGGTGGAAACCGGCCCCGGTCCCGGCACGGAGTTCCAAATCAACTTTAATGTAAAAGGGATCCCATCATGAGCAATCCCGCCATTCTGATCGTTGAAGACGAAGAGATCGTCTCCGCGGACATTGCCAACAAGCTCCGGAAACTGGGCTACGAGGTAGCCGGTTCAACAGGCACCGGCGAGGAAGCGATCGAGATCGCCCGCCGGCAGCGACCATCCTTGGTGCTGATGGATATCCGCCTGGCCGGGGCCATGGACGGCATTACGGCAGCGGAGGCGATCCGGCAGGAGTGCCAGGCGCCGGTGGTTTTTCTGACGGCGCATGCCGATAAGGCCACGATCCAGCGCGCGAAGCAGGCGGAAGCGTTCGGATACATCCTGAAGCCGTTCGACGATCGCGAACTGCATACGCAGGTTGAGATGGCACTATACAAACACGCCGTCGAACAGCGCCTGCGCGAAAGCCAGGCACGCTTGGCAACACTTGTGGCAGCGACCTTTGAAGGAATTATCGAAATCGAAGCGGGTCGGATTGTGGACTGCAACGCGCAATTTGCCCGGATATCGGGCTATTCGGAGGCCGAGATGAGGGGAATGGAGATTGCCACGCTGATCGCCCCTGAAGACCGCGACCGCGTGATGGCGAATATTCAGCAGGAACGTGAGTCGGTGACCGAACACGATATGCTGCGCAAGGACGGCACGCGGATCATCGTCGAAGCGCACGGCCGGCCTCTTTCTCCGGGCAGGCGCACCACCGCGATCCGCGACATTACCGAGCAAAAGAACCGCGAGGAGAAACTTCAGAAACTCAACCGGACCCTCAAGGCTCTCAGCCACAGCAGCGTGGCCATGATGCGCGCCACAGAGGAAACGGCGTATCTGCAGCAAATCTGCAAGAACATCGTGGAGGACTGTGGACACGCCATGGCCTGGATCTGTTACGCCGAGAACGATGCCGACAAGACCGTTCGCCCCATGGCCAGCGCCGGTTTTGAGACCGGATACCTCGAGACGCTGAATATCACCTACGCGGATACCGAGCGCGGTTGCGGCCCAACGGGCACAGCCATCCGCACCGGACGGATCAGCATTTGCCGAAACATACTGACGGATCCCCAATTTGCCCCGTGGCGCAAGGAAGCCCTCAAACGCGGATACGCCTCATCCATCGTTCTGCCTTTGATGGCAGAGGGGCGAAGCTTTGGCGCCATCAATATTTATAGCAGACAACAGGATCCCTTTAGTGAAGATGAGGTCATTTTGTTGACTGAACTGGCCGATAATCTTGCATTCGGAATCATATCGCTGAGGCTGCGGGCTGAACGTGACCGAGCGGAGAAGGCACTGCAAGAATCCCATGAAAAGCTCGAACAGCAGGTCGCTGAACGGACGGCCGAACTTGTCGTTGCAATGGAAAAGGCGGAAAAGAGAAAACAAATAGCCGAAAACGCCCTTTCCGAAATCAAAAAGTTAAAAGATCAACTGGAAGCGGAAAGGGCTTATCTGCAGGAAGAAATTCAACTGGAAAACAACCACGAGAACATTATCGGCCAAAGTGACGGCCTTAAATACGTGCTCTATAAAGCTGAACAAATCGCCGGCAGCGATACCACCGTATTGGTTCTGGGCGAGACGGGAACCGGCAAGGAATTGGCCGCACGGGCCATTCATGCGTTGAGCACTCGCAAAAATCGGGCACTGGTAAAAGTCAATTGCGCCGCACTGCCCTCAAATCTGATCGAAAGCGAATTGTTCGGTCATGAGAAAGGCGCTTACACCGGTGCTCAATCCAGACACCTTGGGCGATTCGAGGTTGCAAACGGCGGCACCCTTTTTCTGGATGAAATCGGCGAATTGCCGCTGGAACTGCAGCCAAAGCTGCTCAGGGTGCTCCAGGACGGCGAGTTTGAAAGGCTCGGCAGCTCCAGCACCATCAAAGTCAATGTACGGATAGTTGCCGCCACAAATCGCAATCTGGAAGAGGAAGTCCGAAAGGGCCATTTCCGTGAAGATCTCTGGTACCGGTTAAACATTTTTCCGATAACCATGCCGCCGCTCCGGGATCGCATGGATGACATCCCGCTTCTTGTGGATTTTTACGTCAAAAAGATTTCCAAGCGAATGGGCAAGACTATCGAAATCATTCCTGCGAGCGTAATGAATGTTTTACAAGATTACCACTGGCCAGGAAATGTGCGGGAGCTGGAAAACGTCCTTGAACGTGCGGTGATCAACTCGTCGGGTCCCAAGCTGCGCCTGGTTGATGAACTCAAGAAGCCGTCCAAGGGTTCTATCACAAGCCCAAAAACCCTGGAAGCGGTTGAGCGCGAACACATTATCCAGACACTTGAACAGACCCACTGGAAAGTCGGCGGAAAAAACAGCGCGTCTGAAATCCTCGGGCTCGACCGCAGCACCTTGCGCTTTCGTATGCGTAAGCTGGGCATCCAAAAACCATAATTTTTCAACCCATCCAACATCTCCGAACGTTCAAGTCTTTCCCCGCCGGCGCAGAGCAGATGATTTTCTCAAAATCATTTTCGATGCAGGCGCCAAAAAAAATCGATTATCCTTTTCAATACGCCTTTATTTATTTTCCCCCATCACACCAAGGAGACTGTAAAAAGGTAATATGTGACCACCGGTAAAATATGACCCTTTTTTTATGGTTGTTAATGACATTCCAGTCAATGCTTTCATGGCTAATTATTTAAAAATATCAAAATGATGGGTGATATAACGCCGCGTATTAAAAACCTGGCATAAAGAATGCTATTAGTAAACGACGGAAAGATTGTTCTCATTGAGTGCCTCGCTGCCGCCTTCTTTTTAAGGTACGAGACGGCGCTTAAGACCGGCAAGGTTTATCCTGATCGCCCGCGGCTCCACAGATGATATTACCCATGCCAAAGAAATACCATTGAAAGAAGATATCTGGAGAAGACAAACATGTTAAAAACACCAAAAGCAATCAAACGGGATATTTTGAGTAAATTTCGATCACAGTTGGATGATCATGACACCATTCCACCAAAGTGGCTGCTGGAAGAATACTGGCAAATGCTGACGTCACAGGAAAAAAGCCATTTTGATCGGGCTGTGTCCGATTTGGCTAGCAAAGGGCTGATTGAGAAAGTGAACGGTAGCATCCCCACCCTTCGATTAACGGATAAAGGAGCCGATTTAATTTGCTGAAAGGACCCTGTTTCCGGATTGCGCATATTCCAGTCAAAACCACCGGCATTATCAAAGGAGGATCGTTATGCGAAAAAATAGCTCAAATCAAATAACCAATTTGATCCAGTTTTCATTAGGGGCAGTTGATGCAAAGAAAGTATCTCCGGTTGGAGAATTTAACAACTGGAATCCTGATGCAGACCATGTTTCTCGAACACATGGGGATGAACCGCCAGATCCATCAGTTTTCACAAAAATGGTTCCGTGTCCCCCATGCGAGTGGGGATGAAGGTGAGTCTGTCTTTAGATTATTGTCCATTTTTTTCTAAGAACTTTCGTTTAGTTCGTGTTTGCAAACCAAAAATACTGCCATCAGCAAAGGAAGATCGTTATGCAAAAGAAAAGCTCAAAACAGAAAACTAAAGAAATCCAGTTTTCATTAGAAGCAGTTGAGGCAAAGAAAGTTTCTCTGGTTGGAGAATTTAACAACTGGAACCCTGATATAGACCCGATGCAAAAGGATGAAAACGGAAGATGGACAAAAATCAAGATGCTTTCACCCGGCAATATGGAATACAAGTTTTGGGTTGATGGCGAATGGATTCAAGACCCGGATAATTTAAGGACTTGTCCGAACTGCTTCGGGACTCAAAACAACGTTGTCAAAGTCATCTTGTGAAAATGATGTTCTGGATACGTTCAGTATAGCAAAACCCGTGCGAATTGCCTCTATCGTTATTCTCTATCGATACATAATATCGGATGCCATTACTTTGGCGGAGTGGCAATTAGTGGAGAAAGACAATGTCTCAAAATGAGACTTCTTCTAACCAAGCGAACAATCTGCGCCGGCAGGCAGAGGAAAAAGCCGCCAAGATGACTGAAAACTTGGAAGGGCTGTCACCGGTCGAAATCCGGCAGATTCTCCATGAACAGCGGGTGCATCAGATTGAATTGGAGATGCAGAACGAGGAGTTGAGAGGCTCCCAGACGGAATTGGACTCTGCACGGGAACGATATTTTGAACTGTTCGACCTGGCGCCGGTGGGCTATTGTACTATCAGCAAAGAGGGGCTTATCCTGGAGGCCAACCTCACCGCATCCTCCCTGCTGGGCATGGTCCGGGGCGCACTGGTCAATCAGCCGATCACCCGGTTCATCCTCAAAGAGGACCAGGACACCTACTTCCTACTCCGAAAATATCTCTTTGATGCCTATTCGGCAAGCTCAGGGCAAGCCGGCGCTCCTCGGGCATGTGAACTGCGGATGGTGAAAAAAAACGGGTCACTATTCTGGGCGCGGCTGGAAATAACCGCTGTGCAAGATACCGACAGTTCTCCCGTGTGCCGTGTCGTGATGAGCGACATCACAGAGCACAAGCAGGCCGAAAAGAAGCTTCAATGTAACGAATCTCGATTGAAAAAGTTGTTGGATATTCTGCAACACCCATCAGAGACCATCCAGGACTTTCTCGATTATGCGCTGGATCAAGCCATCCAACTGACCGAAAGCAAAATCGGCTATATTTACCATTTCGATGAATGTAGCAAGAAATTTGTCCTGAACACGTGGTCCAAGGAAGTAATGGCGGAATGCGCCATTGCCAATCCGTCAACCTGTTACGAGTTGGAAAAGACCGGTATCTGGGGCGAGGCGGTTCGGCAGCGCCGGCCTATTATCATCAACGATTTCCAAGCCGTCAACCCACTGAAAAAAGGCTACCCCGAAGGCCATGTCCAACTCTTAAAGTTCATGACGGTCCCGATCTTCAAAAACGATAGCATTGTCGGCGTTATCGGCTTGGCGAATAAAGAAACCGATTATGAGGAATCCGACATCTTTCAGGTTTCATTATTGATGGAAGCTGTCTGGAAAGTTACCGAGCGCAAGCTGGCTGAGGATGCGTTGAGGGAGAGCGAGGAACGGTTCCGAAAGCTGTTTAAAAGTCACGCCGCGATCAAACTGGTCATTGATCCGGAGACGGGGGCTATCATTGACGCCAATGAAGCGGCGGAGCAGTTTTATGGGTGGGCGATTGAGGAACTCAAGCAGATGCACATTCAGCAGATCAACATGCTTCCCCCTGAGACCGTAAAGGCCAAAATGGAGAAAGCCGCATCGTCAGAGTCTGCCAGGTTTGAATTCCGACATCGAAAAGCCGATGGTTCCATCCGGGATGTAGAGGTGTTCAGCAACAAGATAGAGGTCGCAGGAAAGGGCCTTCTCTATTCCATTGTCCACGACATCACCGAGCGCAAGCAGGTTGAGGAGCAACTTCTGAAAAGCGAGGCCCAGTTCCGCACAATTTTCGAAGTCGCATCTGTTGGCATAGTCCAGGCTGATGCAATGACTGGTCGAATATTGCGCTGTAATAAGACCTATTGCCGGATAACCGGCTACTCGCTATCTGAATTGATGGAAATTTCCTTTTCTGAGCTTGTCCATCCAGAAGACCGTCAGCGGGACTGGGAAATCTTTTCCCGGGCAGCACGCGGTGAGACGCCAGCCTATAATAACGAAAAACGCTACATACGCAAGGATGGCGGTATTGTCTGGGTAAGGCTCAATGCCGCCTTTGTTCGAGATTTAAACAGTCAAGCGATCCGAACAGTGGCTATCTGTGAGGATATCACCGAGCGCAAGCAGGCCCGAGGAATCCTTGCGGGAGTCTGAAAAGATGCTTCGGGCCATGCTGTCGGAGAAAGAAGTGCTGCTGAAGGAAATCCATCATCGGGTCAAGAACAACCTTCAGATCATTTCCAGCCTGATCAGTCTTCAGTCCGATTGCCTGACCGACAAGCAGTTGCAGTGGGTGCTAAGCGATGTGCGCGACCGGGTACGAACGATGGCGCTGGTGCACGAAAAACTATATCAGACGGAGGATCTGGCGCGACTGGATTTTGCCGAATATGCCGACAGTCTAATGCTGAATTATCTCTGGTGCGCCCATGGCGCTGCAACCGAGAAGGTGCGTCTCAACCTGTCGATTGAACCGTTGATGTTTGCCGGTCGAGTACGGCGGTGCATTGCGGGTTGATCCTCAACGAACTGGCCAGTAACGCCATCAAACACGCCTTTCCCGACGGCAGAGGCGGTGAAGTTACCGTGACCCTTGAGCACGATCCCGCTACCGGAGCCGTCAGCCTGCGAGTGAGCGACAACGGCGTCGGTCTGCCCGCGGATCTGGACTGGCGGCAATCAAACTCGCTTGGCCTGCGTCTGGTGCAAATGCTGGCCAAACAGATGCGAGGAACAGTGGAAACCGGCCCCGGTCCCGGCACGGAGTTCCAAATCAACTTTAATGTAAAAGGAATCCCATCATGAGCAATCCCGCCATTCTGATCGTTGAAGACGAAGCCATCATCTCCGCCGACATCGCCAATAAGCTCCGAAGACTGGGCTACGAGGTTGTCGGCTCGACAGACACCGGAGAGGAAGCGGTCATACTCGCCCGCCAGTTGCGACCGTCCCTGGTGCTGATGGATATCCGCCTGGCCGGGGCGATGGACGGCATCACAGCGGCGGACGAAATCCGGCGGGAGTGTCAATTGCCGGTGGTGTTTCTTTCGGCGCATTCCGATAAGTGCACGGTCCAACGCGCGCGGCAGGCGGAAGCGTTCGGATTCATTATGAAGCCGTTTGAAACTCGTGAACTACTCACGCAGATCGAGATGGCGCTATACAAGCACGCAGCCGAACGGCGCCTGCAAGAGAGCGAATCGCGCTTACGGGAGGTGCTGGAGAATTCGCTGGATGCCTCTTACAAACGCAATCTGCAAACCAAATCTTATGATTATCTAAGCCCTGTTTTCTCCCGGATTTCAGGCTATACCCCGGAAGAGATGACTACATTATCTGTTGAAACCATGAAAGCGTTGATCCATCCAGACGACCAGGCTGAAGTCGAACGCGTAATTTCCGAGTCCAAATCCGGCGATGCCGGCGCGGCGTATCGCATGGAATACCGTTTCAGACATAAGAAGGGCCATTACATCTGGCTTCATAATCAATTCACCATCATGAGGGATGCAAGCGGACAGCCATTGGCAAGTATTGGAGTTGTCCGTGACATCACCGACCGCAAGCGAGATGAAACGGAAAAGGCAAAACTCGAAGCTCAGAACGTGCAACTCCAGAAGGCCGAAAGCCTGGGCCGCATGGCAGGGGCCATTGCCCACCATTTCAACAACCAGTTCCATGTCGTGATGGGGAACCTGGAAATGGCCATGAACGGCCTGCCACTTGGTGTAAATCCGATAGAGAACCTGCTCTCGGCAATGCAGGCAACTCAAAAGGCAGCGGAGGTGAGTTCCCTGATGCTGACCTATCTTGGGCAATCGCCCGGCAAACAGTGAGCCCATAGACTTGTCCGAAGCCTGCCGCCAAAGCCTGCCCCTGCTTCAGGCCGCTGTCCCGAAAGGCACGATCATTAACGCCGAATTTCCCCCTTCCGGTCCGGTCATTTATGCAAACAAAAACCAGATACAGCATGTTCTGACCAATCTAATCACCAATGCCTGGGAGTCCGCCGACAAAAGCCGACGAGGCATTGGCCTTACCGTCAAGACGGTTTCTCAGGCGAATATTCCCGCTACAATGCGATTTCCCATCGACTGGCAACCTGTCGACTCCGCCTATGCCTGCCTGGAAGTGGCGGATGCGGGCAGCGGCATCGCAGAAAAGGACTTCGAGAAGATCTTTGACCCGTTTTTCTCCACCAAGTTCACCGGACGGGGCCTGGGCTTGTCCGTGGTTCTCGGGATTGTGCGGGCGCACCACGGGGCTGTCACGGTGGAAAGCAAGCCGGACAGGGCAGTATCTTTCGGGTCTTTTTTCCGGTATCGGCTGAAGAAGTTTCCCGACAGCCGGACAAAGCGGTTCAAACCCCGAAGACGGAAGAAAGCGGAACGGTGCTGGTGGTTGAAGACGAGGAACATGTGCGCGACATGGTCAAGACGATGCTGATACACCTGGGCTTTACGGTACTTGAAGCCAGGGATGGTATAGAGGCCGTGGAGGTGTTCCGGCAGCATTTGGATGAGATCCGCTGCGTTATTTGCGATTTGACTATGCCGCGTATGGATGGCTGGGAGACATTGACGGCTCTGCGCAAGCTTTCGCCCGACCATCCCGGTTGATCCTATCCAGCGGCTACGATGAAGCTCAGGTTATGGCTGGCGAACATACCGAACGTCCCAATGCATTCCTGGGCAAACCTTATCAGCTTAAGGAGCTTAGCGACACGATCCGCCGCGCAGCTTATGCTTCGGACTGGCATGGCTGAAGCCCTGAAGACTG
This sequence comes from uncultured delta proteobacterium, assembly GCA_963845015.1. Taxonomy (GTDB): domain Bacteria; phylum Desulfobacterota; class Desulfobacteria; order Desulfobacterales; family Desulfatirhabdiaceae; genus RAAP-1. The sequence continues at coordinate 5,913 of CAWJRD010000038.1, read as the reverse complement.
ATCCGATACTATTAGCAACGTCACACAAGAACAATCAACAGGGAGGTGCCCTATGTTTATCGCTGTAATTTCTTTTCCACCCATTAAAGATGGCAGGGATGCTGAATTTCAAGAATGGTTTGTCTCTTCAAATCAGACGTTTCGCAATTTTAGCGGCTTTATAAGCAGAAGGCTTCTAAAACCCCTGAAGGGAGGAAACTACGCCGCTATCGTCGAATTTGAAAATCAAGCCGCCTTTCAGGCCATGCATGGCAGTCCTGCCCATGACAAGGCGGGTGAGCGGGTCATGCCATTATTTGACGGCAACCCGACACCCCATTTTTATGAAGTTGTCATCGGATAGATCGATCAGGAACCATTAACCCGAAACATGAAAGGCATCAAAATGAAGGAACAGCATATCCGACACACTGGCCCTTTCCCCGTGGTGGCGCCGAAGTGTGGCATTCGTTTTTGTTTGCGGCATGGCGGTGTTAATCTTCATGTCCGTACAAGCCTACCGATTTGCGCCCCCGATTCCGAAACACGTGGTCGATACCGCCGGCAAGATCATTTTCAGCGGAACGGACATCGAAGCCGGCCAGCAGGTTTTTTTGAAATACGCCCTGATGCAAAACGGATCCATATGGGGCCATGGTTCGTATCTGGGTCCGGATTTCTCCGCGCAGTACCTTCACGGGCTATCCATCGATACCGGCAAGGCGATTGCCGAACAGGAAGGCATCGATTTATCGTCGCTGAACGCCGAACAGCAGCATTCACTGATAGACGCCAGGGTTGCCGGACTTCTCAAGGAAAATCGCTACGATCCCGTATCCAAAGAATTGACCTTCATTGATCCTGAAAAAGTCTCGTATCAGCGGCAGCTCAGGGTCTGGAGCGATTATTTTCTCCACCCGGAGGACAAATGCGGGGCTGCCGATCAAATACATCCACGACCCCGAGGAGATTCGCCAACTGACGGCTTTTTTTGCCTGGACCGCCTGGGCCAGTGTCGCCAATCGTCCGGACAAACCCTATTCGTATACCAACAATTTCCCTTATGATCCGGTGGTCGGCAACCGGCTTACGGCCGACGCCCTTCTCTGGAGCGCCCTGAGCGTTGCCATGCTGCTGGCCGGGCTGGCGCTGGTTCTCTTTACATTCGGCAGATTCGACTACCTGGGCTGGAAAGGCGAGCGCCGGGACTTTCATCCCCACATGCTGCCGGGCGGCGCCACCGACGGCCAGAAGGCGATCATCAAGTATTGTCTGGTTGTTTCGCTGCTTTTTCTGGCTCAGGTCTCGATCGGCGGGGCACTGGCGCACTATCGCGCGGAACCCGGCAATTTTTACGGCATCGATCTGGCCCAATATCTGCCGAGCAATATTCTGCGCACCTGGCACCTGCAACTGGCCCTCTTCTGGATCGCCACCGCCTATGTCGCCGGCGGGTTGCTGCTGGCTTCCTCATTGGGCCAGAATGAACCCCGCGGGCAGGCGGTCGGCATTCATGTGCTGTTCTGGGCGCTGGTCGTGCTGGTTGCCGGCAGCATGCTGGGTGAGATTCTCGGCATTCACCAGTTTTTCGGCAAGTTATGGTCCTGGTTCGGCCACCAGGGCTGGGAGTTTCTTGAATTGGGGCGTTTCTGGCAGATCGTTCTGGTGATCGGATTAAGCTTTTGGATATGGCTTCTCTACCGGGCCATCGCGCCGGCCCTCAAGGACCCCGAGCGCAGGGAAATCGTCACTGCTGTTCATGGCAGGGGCCGCCGCCATTCCCTTTTTCTACCTGCCGGCCTTTTTTTTCGGCAGCACCACCAATTTTACGGTCGTGGATACCTGGCGTTTCTGGATCATCCACCTGTGGGTGGAAGGGTTTTTCGAACTGTTTGTGACCGTTCTGGTTGCCGTCACCTTCTACCAACTGGGTGTGGTCCGCCGCACCAACGTGGTGCGGGTCATTTACATGGATGCCATCCTCTTTCTGTCCGGCGGCATCATCGGTACGGCGCACCACTGGTACTGGACGGGGCAGGCCAATTTCACGATGGCATTGGCGGCCATGTTTTCGGCCCTCGAAGTGGTTCCGCTCACCCTGTTGACGCTGGATGCCTGGGATTTTATCAAATTGACCGGGACCAAGGAAATAACCGGGGCGCCGGAAAAATCGATTCCGCACAAATGGGCCTTTTACTTTCTCATGGCGGTTGGATTCTGGAATTTTGTGGGCGCGGGCATCTTCGGGTTTTTGATCAACATGCCGGTTGTCAGCTATTTTGAAGCCGGCACCGTATTGACGCTGAACCACGGTCATGCCGCCTTGCTGGGGGCTTTCGGCATGCTGGGCATGGCGCTTCTGGTGCTGACCCTGCGCCATGTGCTGACGGAGGAGCAGTGGGCGGTGCCGGAAAAGTTCATCAAGGTTTCTTTCTGGGGCCTGAACATCGGCCTTGCGCTGATGGTGATCACCAACTTGTTTCCCGTAGGTGTTTTGCAGTTATGGGATGTGCTTGAAAATGGCTACTGGCATGCGCGGAGCCTTGAATTCATCGGGCAGGACCGGATCCGGCAGCTGGAATGGTGGAGCATGCCCTCGCATGTGGTCCTGATTGCGCTGGGCGTGGTGCCGATGGTGATTGCTTCCGGTTTGACCTACCTGAAGATACGAAAAGCCTGATAGTCGAGAACCACCGCCGTTTCCATTTCGGATTCGGCCGAACATTATAATAAACGATACACCACAAAAAAGGAGTAAACCCATGTTTTGTTATCAATGCGAACAGACGGCAAAAGGCACGGGATGCACGGTTCAGGGCGTATGCGGCAAACTGCCCGAAGTGGCCGCGCTTCAGGATCTGCTTCTCTATACGCTCATGGGGCTGTCCCAGGTGGCGACCGAGGGACGAAAAGTGGCGGTCATTGACCGCGAAACAAATATCTTTACGGTCAAGGCCGCTTTTTCGACCCTGACCAACGTGGATTTTGACCCCGACCGTTTCGTTGATCTGATTGGCAAGGCTGCAACCTTACGCGACCAGCTCAAGGAAAAAGTCAGGGCTGCGGGCGGGAATGTCGGCTTTTCCGATGGACCTGCCACGTTTCAGCCCTCATCCACCCTCGATGGGCTGATCCAGCAGGGCCAGAGCGTCGGCCTGAAATCCTATCCCGGGGACAATCCCGATATTCTGTCTTTGAAGCACACGGTTCTTTTCGGCATCAAAGGCGTCAGCGCCTATGCCGACCATGCCCTGATTCTGGGAAAGGAAGACGATAAAGTCTTTTCATACATCCATGAAGCGCTGGCCGCCATTCAGGGGAATGATCTGGGGCTGGATGACTGGGTGAAACTGGCCCTGCGGTGCGGTGAAGCGGCCTTAAGGCCATGGAGCTTCTGGATGCCGGAAACACCGAAACCTACGGCCATCCGGTGCCGACCCGGGTGCCGCTGGGACACAAAAAAGGAAAAGCGATTCTGGTGTCGGGGCATGATCTGATGGATCTTGAAGAGCTTTTGAAACAGACGGAAGGCAAGGGAATTTATATCTATACCCACGGGGAGATGCTTCCCACCCATGGGTACCCGAAGTTAAAAAAATATCCCCATTTCTACGGACATTTCGGAACAGCCTGGCAAAATCAAATCCAGGAATTCCCGAATTTTCCCGGCGCCATTTTAATGACAACCAACTGTATTCAGCGGCCCAAGGCTGAATACAAGGACAATCTGTTTACCAGCGGCATGGTCGGCTGGCCGGGACTTCCGCACATTTCCGATTTGAATTTCAAGCCGGTGATCGACAGGGCTCTGGAGCTGCCCGGTTTTCCGGAAGATGAAACCGGAAAGGAAGTCACCGTGGGCTTTGCGCGAAATGCCGTCCTGGGGGTTGCGGACAAGGTCATTGAAGCGGTCAAATCCGGCGCCATTCGTCATTTTTTTCTGGTGGCCGGCTGTGACGGGGCCAAACCCGGAAGAAATTATTACACCGAATTCGTGGAAAAAGTCCCCAGGGACTGCGTGGTGCTGACCCTGGCCTGCGGCAAGTACCGTTTCTTTGATAAAGAGCTTGGGGATATCGGCGGCATCCCGAGGCTCCTGGATGTCGGTCAGTGCAATGACGCCTACTCGGCGGTTCAGATTGCCGGCGCCCTTGCCCAGGCATTCAATGTCGGCGTCAATGACCTGCCGCTGTCCCTGATCATCTCCTGGTATGAGCAAAAAGCGGTATGCGTCCTTCTGGCGCTGCTTCATCTGGGAATCAAGGGCATTCGCCTGGGTCCGTCGCTGCCGGCCTTTCTGACGCCCAATGTCCTGGATACGCTGGTAAAAACCTTTGACATCAAACCCATTACCACCCCGGATGCGGACTTGAAGGCCATCCTGGGATAATCCCGTGACATAAGCGGAAGATATAGGGCTCAAGACATCGATTCTCATTTTCAATCCGTCCTTATCATTTGCCACCCATAATATTAAAAAAAACCGAAAATAAGTAATATATGACCACAGGTTAAATATGACCTTGTTTATATAGCTGTCAATGAGAGCCTCACAAATACTATTTTAACTAATTATCTTAAATATCAAAAGGATGGGTGAAATTACGCTGTGTATTGGAAATCTGGCACAAAGACTGCAATTATGAAAGAAGCTGAACAGGAAGCATCTGTCAAGGAGACTGATGTGCCTATCATTCTATTTTAGACTTCATTGAACTGCAAAAACAATTACATCAAAGAAAGGAAGAAAATGCCATGAAAAAATCACTGTTTTGCTTATCACTCGTAACTGTGGCCTCTTTGTTTTTAATCAATGTCAATCCGTTCGCCTCCGATACGGATGACCGCATCGAATCATCCGCAAAACAGTCTTATGTGTTCAAGACCTACCTCAAGGGCGATGACATAAAAATCAAATCCACGGATGGCGTTGTCGCCTTGACCGGGACTGTCGCAGAGGAATCTCACAAATCATTGGCCCGGGAGACGGTTGTGAGCCTGCCCGGAGTAAAAAGCGTGGACAACAAGCTGGCGGTAAAAGGGGAAGTCCCTGCTGAGCACTCGGATGCATGGCTCATTACCAAAGTGAAATCCACACTTTTGTTTCATCGGAGCGTGAGCGCCATCGAAACTGAGGTTCTGGCAAAAGATGGGACTGTCACCTTGCGCGGCAAAGCCGACAGTTCGTCCAAAAAGACCTGACGACCGAATACGCCAAGGATGTGGAAGGCGTCAAAGCCGTTAAAAATGAGATGACGGTGGTAACTGCCGAACGAAGCCGGGCGAAAAAACGACCGGCGAAAAAATGGATGCCATGACCGAATCGGTTGATGACGCGTCCATTACCGCCCTGGTCAAGACGACGTTGCTGTATCATCGCTCGACCAGTGCTCTGAACACCACTGTCGAGACGAAAGAAGGCGTGGTCACGTTGGCGGGCAAAGCCAAGAACGCGGCTGAAAAGGATCTGGCCACCAAACTCGTGAGCGATGTTCACGGCGTAAAGAAGGTGGTTAACAACATGACCACCCCGTAAACCGAGTCCAAGCCCAACCCGGAACAGCCGGCTCGTTGCCGGCTGTTCCGGTAAGGAACCGACTGAAGCCTGTCTATTTGATGGCACACTATTTTAAAAAGGAGAACGAATCATGTCAATATTACTCATTATTCTGATACTGGCACTTGTGGGGGTAATCCCTGTCTGGCCGCATAGCCGGTCGTGGGGGTATGCACCCGGCGGCGTGGTCGGACTGGTAGTGATTATCCTTTTGATCCTGCTCTTAATGGGCAGAATCTAATGTCTATTGAAGCGCTGATTCGGAATAAATCATGGATATCGCTAAAAAGCGCCTCATTTAATTGATAGAGCACTATTATTGAAAGGAGATTGAAAATGAATCTGACACATAGGGGTTATTTTATCGTCATAATGAT